>NZ_RPDH01000001.1:1821658-2428877 GCF_003813775.1 Chitinophaga lutea
GAGTTTTTCCGGCCGGTGACCATCGGGGGCAAGCTGGTACCCAAAGGAAGGTATACCCTCTATGCCATTCCCAACGAAACAAAATGGACCGTCATCCTCAATAAACAAACCGACATCTGGGGATCTTACAAATACGACCAGGCCCTCGATCTGCTGCGTACAGACGTGCCGGTGACTCCCTCGGACGAAGAACTGGAAGCGTTCAGCATGGTGTTCGAAAAAGCGGGATACGGCGCCAACCTCCTGATGGGCTGGGACAAAACACAGGTAAGCCTGCCCATCCGCTGGGCTGAAACCCCGGCAACCGCCAACACCGGCAAGAAAAAGAAATAACCCACTTGTTATCAGCAACATAAAAAGGCAGCGGGTACCCGCTGCCTTTTTGTTTTATAATAATGTATGATAATGTGCATGAAAAAAGGCGGTAAGAATACCGCCTTCAGAAATTTTAACCATATCCTATGAAAAACCTACGGTAAAATTAAGCCAACAACCGTTACGGGAAAACCCGTTTCTGGTGAACGCATCAAATTTCCTCGTAAGTGAGCGGATATGGAAGGTGTGATAATTTTACGTTATCAAATTCCCCGCAAAGGCCCGTAGTATTTGGTCTGCGGGCGATGCGTACTACTACGTATGTGTTATCCCGTTATGGCATACGGGCGTAAAAGCAGGCCCCTCTGGCCCAAGATTCAAATTCCGTACCTTTGGTATTCCCATAAAATATAGCAAACCATGAAGTTAGGCACCAAACTGATACATGCCGGCGTGGAACCGGACCCTTCAACAGGGGCGATTATGACACCCATCTTCCAGACGTCCACCTACGTGCAGAAAGCGCCGGGCGACCATAAGGGCTACGAATACGCCCGTACGCAGAACCCCACGCGCGACGCCCTGCAGAACGCGCTGGCTGCCATCGAGAACGGCACACATGGTATTTGCTTCGGCAGCGGCCTCGCTGCGACCGACGCCGTCATCAAGCTTCTGGAGCCGGGCGACGAAGTGATCGCCTCCAGCGACCTTTACGGCGGCACTTACCGCATTTTTACCAAAGTATTTGCCCGCTACGGCATCAAATTCCATTTCGCCGATCTCCAGGACGCCAATAACCTGCGCCGGCACGTAAATGACCGTACGAAAATGATATGGGTGGAAACGCCCACCAATCCCCTGCTGAACATCATCGATATCGCCGCCTGTGCTGCCGTGGCCCGGGAGCGGAACATCCTGCTGGCGGTGGATAATACGTTCGCTTCCCCCTACCTGCAGAACCCGCTCGACCTGGGAGCCGATATCGTGGTGCATTCCGCCACCAAATACCTCGGCGGCCACAGCGACGTGGTGCATGGCGCGGTGATCGTGAAAAACGATGCGCTGGCGCAGCAGCTCGCCTTTATACAGAACAGCTGCGGGGCGGTGCCGGGCCCTCAGGACTGCTTCCTGGTGCTCCGGGGCCTAAAAACCCTCCATGTGCGCATGCAGCGGCACTGCGAAAACGGCGAAGCGGTGGCCCATTTCCTGCGGCAGCACCCGAAAGTGGGGAAGGTTTTCTGGTGCGGTTTCGAAGACCATCCCAACCATGCCGTGGCTAAAAAACAGATGCGCGGCTTCGGGGGGATGATTTCTTTCACCCTCAAAGACGATAGCATGGATGCCGCGCTGAAAGTGCTGAGCGGCACCAAACTCTTTTCCCTGGCCGAATCGCTGGGCGGTGTGGAATCGCTGATCGGCCATCCGGCCAGCATGACCCATGCTTCCATCCCCCGCGAGGAACGGATGAAAAACGGGCTGGTGGATTCGCTGATACGCCTCAGCGTCGGCATCGAAGACGCCGAAGATCTGATCAACGACCTGAAAGAGGCAATTGGTTGATAAACAGGGATTTTTAAAGTTGGCATAAACTACTTACTTTTAACGCATACACCTACGCCTCCCGGAAGTACCGGGAGGTTTCCATATACCGAAGAAGCCATGAAGTCCCAACAACTGAGAGAATATTTAGATGCCAAGGCAGCTTATTACAATCAGCCGGCGTTTGTAGAAGGGGATCCCATCTGCATCCCGCACCGCTACCGCCAGCTGCAGGACATTGAGATCGCCGGCTTTTTTGCCGCCATACTGGCCTGGGGCAACCGTACCACTATTATCAACAAGTGTACGGAGCTGATGGAGCTCTTTGACGACTCGCCGTATGATTTTATCCGGCATCACCAGCCCAGGGACCGTATGCGGCTGATGGGCTTCAAGCACAGGACCTTCAGCGGCCTGGACCTGTTGTATTTCGTGGAGTTCCTGCAGCACTATTACCAGAACCTGACGTCGCTGCAGTTTGCATTCAGCGGGCACATCACACCCGCAGACGCTAACGTGGAAAAGGCGCTCATCGGCTTCCGGCATATGTTTTTTGCGATGGAGCACCCGGAGCGCACCACTAAACACATTTCCACGCCGGCGCGCAACTCCGCCTGCAAGCGGCTCAATATGTATCTGCGCTGGATGGTGCGGAAAGACGAAAATGGCGTGGATTTTGGATTATGGGAGTACATTTCGCCCGCCCAGCTGATATGCCCGATGGATGTGCATGTGAGCAGGGTGGCCGCCAGGCTGGGCCTGATCGAAAAAGCAGACGCCAGCTGGAAAACCGCCGTGGAGCTGACAGACAGGCTCCGCGAGCTGGACCCTGAAGATCCCGTGAAATACGATTTTGCGTTGTTCGGATTGGGGGTGATTGAAAAATATGTGTAGATCAATTTATCAGGATAATGAAGAAACTTACCGTACTGCTGGCCATGTGCTGCTACGTTTTATCGCTCTCCGCGCAGGATTATGTGGAGCTGAATTACAAGTTTAAAACCGGTGATGCGTTTGAGTTGCAACAACAGAGCCGCAGCGAAACCTATATTACGGTAAATGATGTGATCCAGCGCACCACCCGCGACTACAACACCAAAATGAATGTGAAGGTGGCCGAAACCGGCGCCGGCTCTTTTGTGCTGCACTGGGCCTATTCAGACATCAAATTCAACTTCAACGCCAAAAACCAGAACATTTTCGTGGATGCGAAAGTGGCCAACGCCCAGGAGCCCCTCCAGGGCGCCCTGAAGCTGATACTGGACCAGCCTTTTACCGTGGAGATACAGTCCACCGGCATGATCAAGAACGTTACCGGCCTCGACGCGCTGATGGATAAAGCCTCCGCAGCCTTTTCCAGCCTGAAATCGGACGAACAGGCGGCTTATAAAAAGCTGCTGAAAGACCAGTTCGGCACCGACGCTTTCCGCTCCTGGCTGGAACAGCTCCTGGTGGTATATCCCGTTCACGGCATCAAAAACGGCACCCAGTGGGAAGAAAGCGTGCCACTGCGCACCGGTCTGAAAGGCAGGATAGACCTCTACTGGAACCTGAAGCACTGGGACAGCCAGACCGCCAAGATCGACGGCCAGGGCAATATCAAAACAGACAAGGTGGAAACCTTCACCGTGGAAGAAGGCATCCAGGCCACCGCCGCCATAGAAGGCACCCAAACCACCAACTACCTGATCAACCGCGAAAGCGGCATGCCCAGCATTTGTGTACAGAACACAGAAATGAAAGGGGAATATATTTACCTCGCCAACCGCAAAAAGCAACTGAAAAAAGACCTGAAAGTGCCGGTAAAGATCGTAACCAACGCTTCTTACAAGATCAAGCAGGTGAAATAATGGAAGACCGTTATCTACAGCAAACCGGGGCCTGGCTGCAGGAAAACGCCGGCATCCGTGTACCCGCCGCCGTGAGCATGGCCGACCTTGAAAAGATACTGGCGGAGAAACTGGAGATACTGGTGGAGCGGGACTTTCAGCAGTTCGTGCTGCTGCTGTACCAGGTGGATGTATCGGAACGGAAAGTGAAAGAGATTCTTGCCGCGCAAAACTACCCGGATGTTTTTATATCCATCGCCCGGCTGATCATCAGCCGGCAGACCGAAAAAATCAAAAGCCGCGAGAAATATAAACAGCCACCGGAAAACCTCCCGGACGATGAGGAGAAATGGTGAGCAGGCTGAATGTCTCCGGCACGGTAACGTGAATGAACCAGAACGGCATAAAAAAAGAGGGTGTTTCGCAACACCCTCTTTTTTATTTATCGAACATCAGTTCTTTTACTTTCGTTTTGTCTTCTTTTTCCTTATCCAGGTCGAAGAAGGTGCCGAACACCCGGTCCCAGAACGAGGAGCTTACGCCGAAGCCCTTCTCATCGTCTTTATAATGGTGCAGGTGGTGGTTGCGCCATACCGGCTTCATGAATTTGAACGGCGGGTTCCAGGCGTGGATGGCGTAATGCATGCTGCCGTAAATGAGGTAACCCAGGATGAACCCCGGCCAGAACATAAACGTGAGCCCGCCCATAACGAGGTACATCACCGCGAATATGATGGATGAAATGATGAGGCTGGGCACAGGCGGCATGAAGAGCCGCTGCCGGTCGCGGGGATATTCGTGGTGATTGCCGTGCAGCACGTACACGAACCGCGTCAGCCGTTTATTTTCCGTTACCAGGTGGAACAGGAAACGGTGCATCACATACTCAAAAAATGACCAGAAGAAAATGGCACCCAGGAAAACCAGCGTAATTTTCCCGACGCTGTAACCGAGGGTGGCATTGCTGTAATACAGCATATACCCGATGATGGGGAGATACATACCCCAGATTACAAGGGGATGGGTTTTGGTCAGCATTTCCAGATAACGGCTCTCAAACAATCGCGCCTGTCCTTTATTCTTGATCTTGTCGAATTTCATGACTCCCAAATTTTTGATTAAACCTTAATAATTCATCATTATGTAACAGGAGTAGGGAACTATTTGTTAGGTTATTGCCATTGCTGCCTGCATAAAATCACAGATGAAGGGACAACAACCGGGGTACTGTAACCAATTCATATTGTTTACCCTGCAAATATCGTATCAATTTCTCCAATTGTAAATAAAATTTATCTATTCTTCTCGGGTCCGTGCCTATATGTACCAGCAGCATAAAGCCGTTTAACCCCGCAGGGCGCTGGTTTTCAAAGTCTGTGACGGATTTCATGATACTGTCGCTGCCCCGGTAACTTTTCCCCATTTCGGGGTAGGTATAATCAGCCGTGCTCCGGGTGCCGGGGCTGAAATTCACCAGCTGCAGCCCCAGGGCGGCGGTCCATTTTACGATGGAATCGTTGTACCATTCATACGGCGGCAGAAAATAATGCGGGGCGGCTATGCCATGCCGCGCCATGGCCCGGTAATTCAGGGCGAGATCTTCTTCGAATTCCCGCCGGGTCACCAGCAGGCTGTCCCGTTTCACCCAGTCGCAGTACAACAGGTGCCGGCCGGAATGGCCCGCCAGGTAATGCCCGTCGTTTTTGAGGCGCCGGATAAGGGGGGCGAAGGCGGGGGTTTCGTAAAATGTGCCGGTCAGGAAAAACGAGGCGGGCACCTTGCATTTTTTCAGCACGGCGGCAATATGCTCGCCGCCGTCGGCAAACTCGTGGCCGGTAAACACGATGGCCAGCCGCCGGCGGGTGGTGTCGCCCCGGGTGATAGCCACCGGCGGTTGCCCCAGGCCGGCCGTGGCCTCTTCAAAAATACCGAGGTCGGGCGCGTGGGGGCGTTGGCGTTGCAGCTCGTATCCGTAAAAAATATCGCCCACTTCCTTAAAAAAGGGATATCCTTCCTCCTCGTACTCATATTTATTATCGTTCAGCACCCCGTCCCGGTTCACATAAATATTGGCGCTGAGCATAAACTCCACCTTGTTTTTGATGTCGGCGAAGTAAGCCACGTCTGTCAGGAATCCGTAGCTCCAGCCTGTTTTATTGAACACGCGGATGTGCGGGGGAATTTTGCCCCGGCCGGCTTTGAAGCGGAAAAATTTCGTGTAGCTGTCGAAAAACTCGCTGGTGTCGTACTTCGGGTGGTCGCTTTCAAAAGGGAGCGCGGCCATGTACCGGTACAGGAAGCGGTAGTCGTCGGGGCTGAGGTTGAAGCGCTGCGCGGCGGGTACGGAAGCGGGAAACAGCACCGACTGCAGCATCCGTTGCAGGTCCTGCAGCGGGGCATTGTTATGCCGCGTAAAATCCATCGGTTTATTGATCAGGGCATCGTTCCGGTCGTAGTGCTGCCGGCCCACGAACAGGGGCTTGCTGAAATCGTATACCAGCGTATTGACGGCGGCGGGCTGGCGGTAAACCGTATCGGCCCCCAGCACGAAATAAACGGGGTTGGTGTGCCGGTTCTCCTCTTCGGTCATCGGCACAAAACGGCGCACTATCCGCACATCAGGGTATCCTTTCGCCAACAGTTTTTCGCGGATGGTTTGCGGGCCGATGAACTCGTAAAGGCGGTTATAGGCGTCGTTGTCGCTGACGAGGAATATCTTTTTGATGTACTGGGCTATTGACGGCAGCCCGTTCTCCGCCGAGGTATCGCGCCGTACACGCGTTTGCCCGCTGAAAGCGCTGTCTGTCAACATCGGTGTGTATTTATCGATTCCCAGGCTGTTCAGTTTCTCCAGCGCCAGGAAAGCCAGCGGCATTTTGACCATGGAAGCGGGGTTGAAATAAACCGCTTTGTCGACATGATAATAATAATGCCTGAACGCCGGCCGGTTCTGCGCGTCGCGGTTGATCTGCGTGTAGATGAGCTGCACCTGGAAAGAATCGGGGTGTGCGAGGATGTGCCGCAGCTGCGGCGAGGCGTGTTTGTTCAACAGGTCTTTCATGAACGCATCCGTGCGGGGCTGCGCCCGGGCTGCGGCGGCCAGCAGCAGCAACAACAGCGTGAACGTGGTACGAGACATGCCTTAAAGCTATAAAAATCCCTTCGTTCCCCAAAAGGGCTATATTTGGGCACAAAACACCAAAACTAAACTGTGGGGCAATCGATTCGTTTGTTCCATCCGGCAATTAAAAGATCAAAAACATTTTCATGAAACTTGTTACCTATATCCGCGAAGATGTAGACCAACTGGCCATACTGGTGGACGGCCAGCTGTACAACATGCAGGAGCTGCATCCAGAGCTGCCCACCACCATGCACATGTTCCTGCAGATGTGGGAAGAAGTGATCGACCTGGCCATCCACATCGATGCACAGCTGAAGGCAGGCAAAATGCCGAAAATGAATACCTGGGGCGTGCCGTACGAAAGCGCGCAGCTGCTGGCCCCCGTTCCGTTCCCCACCTCCTGCCGCGACGGTTATGCATTCCGCCAGCATGTGGCCACCGCGCGCCGCAACCGGAAGGTGGACATGATCCCTGAATTCGACCAGTACCCGATATTTTATTTCACCAACCACAACGCCATCCAGGGCCCCGGCGATATTCTCTGTATGCCCGACCATTTCCGCAACCTCGATTTCGAACTGGAAGCAGCCATCGTGATCTGCAAGCGCGGGCGCAACATTCCCGCCGCGGAAGCGGACGGTTACATCGGCGGCTACATGATCATGAACGACATGAGCGCCAGGGTGCTGCAGATGGAGGAAATGAAACTCAACCTCGGCCCCGCCAAAGGGAAAGATTTTTCCACGGTCATCGGCCCCATGCTGGTGACGCCCGACGAACTGGAACCTTACCGCATCCCCACCAAAGACGGCCATACCGGCAATCAATACAATCTCAAAATGCGCTGCTGGGTAAACGGCGTACAGGTGAGCGAAGGCAATATGGGCGATATGGACTGGACCTTCGCCGAAATCGTGGAACGCTGCGCATACGGCGCAGACCTGCTGCCCGGCGATGTGATCGGCAGCGGCACCGTAGGCACGGGCTGCTTCCTGGAACTGAACGGTACCGGCAAGCTCAACGACCCTGATTACAAAGAACAATGGCTGCAGCCCGGCGATGTGGTGGAAATGGAAATAGACGGCCTGGGGCGTTTGAAAAACACGATCGTGGCGGAAGAATCCGATTTCTCCATCCTTGCCCAGAAAAAGAACGTATGAGAATAGTGCCCGGTGAAATCAAAACGGCCGAGCTGCATGCTTACCTGCTGGGCGCCGTAGCGCCGCGTCCCATCTGTTTTGCGAGCACGGTGGATGCCGATGGGCGGCCCAACCTGTCGCCTTTCAGTTTTTTCAACGTATTCGGCTCCAATCCCATCACGATGATATTTTCGCCGGCCCGCCGCGTACGCGACAACACGGTGAAACACACGCTTGAAAATATCCGCGATACCGGCGAGGTGGTGATCAACGTGGTGAATTACGCCATGGTGCAGCAGGCTTCCCTGTCGAGTTGCGAGTATCCCAAAGGGATCAACGAATTCGAGAAAGCAGGCTTCACGCCTCTTGCTTCGGAAAAGATAAAACCTTTCCGGGTGAAGGAAAGCCCCGTGCAATTCGAGTGCATCGTGAAGCAGGTGATCGAAACCGGCGACCAGGGCGGTGCGGGCAACCTCGTAATCTGCGAGCCGGTGGTCATTCATATCAACGAAAACGTGCTGAACAGCCAGGGTAAGATCGACCCGCATAAGATCGATCTTGTGGCCCGCATGGGCGCGGATTATTACTGCCGTGCTTCCGGCGATGCGGTGTTTGAAGTGGCCAAACCCAACCTGCAGCTGGGCATCGGGGTAGACGCGCTGCCTCAAAGCATCCGAAACAGTCATATCCTCACCGGCAACAACCTGGGGCAGCTGGGGAATGTGCATGAAATTCCCGCCATCGATGCGGCTTTCAGCGACGACCATCTCAAGAACATCATCCAGTATTACAGTGTGAGCCCGGAAGAAATGGAAAAGGAACTGCATCAATACGCCCGCAAACTGCTGGAGCAGGGGAAAGTCGCGGATGCATGGCAGGTACTACTGGCCGGGAATTGATAATCATGGAAAAGGAGCCGTATCAAAATTGCCCGGGCAGGGGAAAGCGGCGGATGCAGGGCAGCTGCTGCTGGCGGAAAATTGATAATCATGGAAAAGGGGCCGCATCCATGCGCCAACAAACCACCCAGGCAGGGAAAGTAGCGGATACATGGCAGATGCTACTCACGGAAAACAGATGACGGACAGATGAGCCATGTACCGCAAACGCAATTGCGAACAGAACATCCCGACCGACATACAACAGACCGCATTGAACATAAAAAGAGGTTGCCGCAATAATTTGCGGCAACCTCTTTCCTTTTAAAAAATATATGATCAGCTTTTGCTGCCGAACACTTTCTTCAGCAATTCGCTGGTACGCGCCGCAGGGTTCTGGCGGATGGCCAGTTCTTCTTTCGCGATCTGGTCGAACAGCGCCTGCACGGCCTTTTCCGTTACATACCCTTTCAGGTCCGGATTGATTTTATTAAACGTGGTGGGCAGGCTGTTGTATTTGGTCACGAGGCTGCCGTAGTATTTCGTGGCGCTGGTTTTGTTCAGCGCGCTGTCGATCACCGGCGAGAAGGCGGTTTTCAGCGACTCGGTGGTTTTGTTCTGGAAATAATCCGTAGCGGAACGCTGGCCGCCCCGCAGCAGGTTCAGCGCGTCGGTGATGGTCATCTGTTTGATGGCGTTCACGAATATGGGTTTGGCGAAACCCACGGCCTGCTCCGCCGCGCGGTTGATCTGCAGGATGGCTTTGTCCACTTCGCCGCCCAGGCCGATGCTGCGCAATGCCCGCTCGGCTTTTAACGCATCGGGTGGCAGCAGTACTTTATACAGTTCGTTCCCGAAAAACCCGTTCTGTTTATTGAGCAGCGAAATACCTGCGCTTACGCCTTTTTCCAGCGCCTCCTTAATCCCCAGCCCCGCTTCGTTTTCGGTCACCGATCCGGTGGTGGAGCTGCCGCCGTTTAAAATGCCCGCGGCCTTTTTCAGGATCTGCGCCTGGGATGCAGTGTGCAGGACGAGTGCGCCTGCCAGTAATACGATTGTTCTCTTTAGCATAGTCTGTTATTCAAGATGTAGGATGAAAGGGATTTATTCATGGATGGACAATAACGGCACATGCGTGTTGAACGCGATGCGCGAAGTATGGCTGCGCTTGAAGATGCTGTCGAACAGCCCGTGTTTTTTCGGGATGATGAGCAGCAGGTCGGCGCTCTGCTGGTCCGCAAAACCGGTGATGCCTTCCACCACGTTGGGATGGTCGATGAAATGGTATTGCGGGTTATAGTTATGCAGCATGTTATCAAGCTCCTGGTTCTCTTCGGGATGCAGGTGCTCTTTTCCTTCTTTCTGCACGTTGAGCACCAGCAGTTCGGGTTTGAATTCGTCGAGCAGGCGGTAGAGCACGTCTTTGCGGGTAGTTTTGGCCACCTTGCGCAGGTCGCAGGCGAACACCACTTTCCTGATGGGGCGGAAGGCAGCCTCCGTAGGCACCACGATCACGGGGTAGCTGGAGTTTTTCACCACGTCCACCGTATTGGAGCCCACCAGGATCTCTTCCAGCTGGCTGCCGCCGGTGATGCCCATCACGATAATATCCGCATGCTCATCCCGGCACACCTGGTCGATATTAGCCGCCAGCAAATGATTGTCCGCCCTGAAATCCACCGTGATGCCGGCCGGCACTACAGGCGCCAGTTCCGCCTTCATATGCTGCAAACCTTCGATACTGGAGGCTTTCAGGTCTTCCATATTGACCATCGGCACGGCGGTAGGCAGGTCGGGGATCGGCACGATCAGCTCGTAGGCATGATATAATAAAATGCGCGTGGCGCCGGTTTGCTGCGCCAGGCCCAACGCATAGCGGGCCGCGTTATAGGCGGTTTCGGAAAAATCAGTTGGAACAATGATGGTTTTCATGCCGGGGAGATTTTCTATAAAGTTACACAATAACCACACCAATCGCTGATGTAAAGTCATAAATAAATTATAAAAGATAGATATATAGAAGGCTCGCCGTACTCGTGTAGACAAATCTCCACAAATCCGTTATTTTTGCACTCCTTTGAAGGCGGGCGGGGCTGATTCCGCACGCCGTAGATCAGCAACAAAAATGAGCGTAAACACCCAACAACAACTCTCCGAACAGGAAATTATCCGCCGGGAAAAATTGCAGGAACTGCAAAACCTGGGCATCGACCCGTACCCGGCGCCGGAATATCCCGTAAACGCATACTCTACGGACATCAAAGCCGGTTATTCCGAAGCGACGAAAGACCAGTACCAGGACGTATGCCTGGCAGGCCGCATCATGCAGACCCGCGACATGGGCAAGGCGAACTTCGCCGTACTGCAGGACAGCAAGGGCCGCATCCAGCTGTACATCAAACGCGACGATATTTGTCCGGGCGAAGACAAAAGCCTGTACGACACCGTCTGGAAGAAACTCACCGACATCGGTGACTTCATCGGGGTGAAGGGATATGTGTTCACCACCAAAACCGGTGAAACTTCCGTACACGTGCGGGAACTGACCGTGCTTGCCAAGGCGCTGCGCCCGCTGCCCGTGGTGAAGGAAAAAGAAGGTGAAACCTTCGACGCCGTGACCGATCCCGAATTCAAATACCGCCAGCGGTATGCAGACCTCGTGATCAACCCCGACGTAAAAGAAGTGTTCATCAAACGTACCCGTCTGATGCAGACGATGCGTGATTTTTATAACGGCATGGGTTATCTCGAAGTGGAAACTCCCATCCTGCAGGCTATTCCCGGTGGCGCGACGGCCCGCCCTTTCATCACCCATCACAATGCGCTGGACATACCGTTGTACCTGCGCATCGCCAACGAACTGTACCTGAAAAGGCTGATCGTAGGCGGGTTTGAAGGTGTATATGAGTTCGCGAAAGACTTCCGGAACGAAGGCATGGACCGCACCCACAACCCCGAGTTTACGGTGATGGAGATGTACGCCGCGTATAAGGATTACGACTGGATGATGCGCACCACCGAAACCCTGCTGGAAAAAGTGGCCGTCAACGTAAACGGTAGCACGGACGTACAGGCCGGCGAGCAGGTCATCAGCTTCAAAGCCCCCTACCGCCGCGTATCGATGTACGACGCCATTAAAGAGCACACCGGCATCGACATCACCGGTATGGACGAAGCCCAGCTCCGCGACGTGTGCAAACAGCTGCACATCCCCGTGGAAGCCAGCTCCGGCAAAGGCAAACTGATCGACGAGATTTTCGGTGAAAAATGCGAGCACCATTATGTGCAGCCCACTTTCATCATCGACTACCCCGTTGAAATGAGCCCCCTCACCAAAAAACACCGCAGCAAAGAAGGGCTGGTGGAGCGTTTTGAACTGATCGTAAACGGCAAGGAAATCGCCAACGCCTACTCCGAGCTGAACGATCCCATCGACCAGCGCGCGCGTTTTGAAGAGCAGGTACAGTTGATGGAGCGTGGGGACGATGAGGCGATGTACATCGACTACGATTTTCTCCGTGCCCTGGAATATGGCATGCCGCCTACTTCCGGTATCGGGATCGGCATCGACCGCCTTACCATGCTGATGACGAACCAGCCCTCCATTCAGGACGTGCTGTTTTTCCCGCAGATGCGCCCCGAAAAAACCGGCGGCGAAGCATAAACGAAGCGTTTTATTCCGCATACAGGCTGTTCCGTTACCCGGGGCAGCCTTTTTTTATTTGAACTCCTTCCCCGTTCCCGCTGTTATAAACAGAAACTGCCCATGCGATTCAACATCCCTACACAGGCAGCCGTGGTGCTGTACGCCCTCATGTGGGCCGCCTTTGGCGTCAATCATCTTGTGAATGCGAAGGAAATGGTGGCCATCGTGCCCGTTCCCGGCGGCGCCGTCTGGATATATTTAACGGGCGTGGCGATGCTGCTGGCCGCAGCCGCCATTATTTTCAACATACAGGCCCGGCTGGCGGGGTACCTGCTGGCCATCATGCTGTTGGTGTTCATTTTTTCGATACATGTGCCGCAACTGATCAAGGGCAATTTTATGGCCCCGGTGAGCATACTGAAAGACCTGGGACTGATGGCCGGGGCGATCATCGTCGCCAACATCCGGCCTATGCACAAACAAGGCAGTAACTGAGTTACTGCCCTGTTTGATTTTCGACCATATCCTATGAAAACCACTGCTAAAGTAGCCGGTTTTTTATTCCCGCCGTTGCACCACTTCCTGCCCTGCGGCTTTCGCCGCATAACAGGCTATTTTCCGCCTGTAACCGGTACCGCCGGTATATTTCATTGCCATAATTCATATTTGATCTTTATTTTCGTCACCTCGAATCTGCAATCAACCTGAATAAAAATTATGAGAAGCATGTATAAACCGATGCCAGCCTGGCTTACCGGAATTGCGTTACTGGTAGCCATCCCAGCCATTTCACAGGAAAAAAAGGAACTCACTTTCGACCAGATATTCACCCGTCCGGTCAACATCACCGAGCCCCTCCCGGCGGTACGAGGTTGGGCGGACAAGGACCATTTTATTGAAACCCGCGCCGGTAAGGCATTGACGGTGGATGTAAAAACCGGGCAGACGGCCGACTATACCCCGCCGCCGGCTACCGGCAGAACGGTGAGCGTCCGCGGGAACGACGTTTATGTACAGGAGCCCAATGGCGGCGCGGAGATCCGCCTCACCAGCGACAGCGCCATCGAAAAGAACGCCACCCTGTCGCCCGACGAAAAGTACGTGGCTTTCACCCGGAACAACGACCTCTATGCCGTGGAAGTGGCCACCAAAAAGGAAATCCGGTATACCACCGACGGTTCCGACGTAATCTATAACGGCTGGGCATCCTGGGTGTATTATGAAGAAATCCTCGGCCGGCCTTCCAAGTACCGCGCATTCTGGTGGAGCCCGGATAGCAGGAAACTGGCCTTTATGCGTTTCGACGATTCCAAAGTGCCCGTATTTCCCATTTACAGCGAAGTGGGCCAGCATGGTTTCCTCGAAAACACCCGCTACCCCAAAGCCGGCGATACCAACCCCGAAGTGAAACTGGCCATTGTGCCCGTTACCGGCGGCAACATCACCTGGGCGGATTTCAATTCCAAAGACGACCAGTATTTCGGTCAGCCCTTCTGGACGCCCGACGGCAGCGCTTTATGGGCCCAGTGGATGCCCCGTGAGCAGAACAACCTGGTCATCTACGCCATCGATGCGCAGACAGGCGCCAAGAAGCCCATTTACAACGAAACGCAGAAAACCTGGATTGACTGGTTCACCGATATCTATTTCCTCGATAATAATAAAGGGTTCATCATTAAAAGCGATAAATCCGGCTGGGACCACCTGTACCTGCATAATATGGACGGCAGCCTGAAAAAGCAGCTGACCACAGGCAACTGGCGTGTAAAGGCCGTACTCGAGCTGAACCAGCAGAAGCAGACGGTGTATTTCACCGCCCGCAAGGAAGCCAGCACCCGGTACGACCTTTATAAAATCGGCGTAAACGGCGGCCAGCCGCAGCGCCTCACTTTCGGCGAGTTCTCCCACGACGTGCGCCTGGCACCCGGCGGCGATCATTTCATCACCACCTACAGCAACCTCACCACCCCGCCGCGCATGGCGCTGGTGAACGAAAAAGGCAAGGTGGTGCGCGAACTGGGCAATGCCCGCGGCGCCGCGTTCGATACCTATAAAATGGCCCCCACGGAGCTGAAAACATATAAAACCCGCGACGGACTGGAGCTGCCCATCACCATCATGTGGCCGCTGAACATGGAGCCCGGGAAAAAATACCCCGTGCTGATCAGCATTTACGGCGGGCCCGATGCCGGCACCGTGTACGATGTATGGAAACCCTCCACGCTCATCTCCCAATGGTACGCCAAGGAAGGGCTCATCCAGGTGGCGATCGACAATCGCGCCGCGGGGCACCTCGGCAAGGTAGGGATGAATTACATCCACCGCCAGCTGGGCAAATACGAGATCGAGGATTATATGGACGCCACCCGCTGGCTCACCAGCCTCCCCGGCGTGGACGCGGCCAAAGTGGGCATGACCGGCGGCAGCTTCGGCGGGTATATGACCTGCATGGCGCTGACCTACGGAGCCGATGTGTTCTCCTACGGGATGGCCAACTTCGCCGTAACCGACTGGGCGCTGTACGACAGCCATTATACCGAAAGATTCATGGACACGCCGAAAGACAACCCCGAAGGATATAAAGTCACCTCCGTGCTCACCCATGCCGCCAAATACAAGGGACTGCTCCGCATCGTTCACGGCACCATGGACGACAACGTGCACCTGCAGAACTCCATCCAGCTGGTCAACAAGTTCGAGGACCTGGGCAAACATTTCGAGCTGATGCTCTATCCCGGCGAACGCCATGGATGGGGCGGGGCCAAAGGCGCCCATCTCCGGAACGAAACCTACCGGTTCATATACGCCAACCTCTTGGGCAAACCCCTTCCGGCCGCTTTCAAAGGCTCCAACTAGGCCGCGAACGAAGGATGAACGAACCTTCCCTGGGGGATCAACGAAGGATCACCGAAAAGTTGATCCTTCGTTGAAGGTTCGTTCGTCCTTCGTTGAAGGTTCGTTGAACACCGTGCAAATGCCCGCCTGGCACAGGCCGTTTTTCTGATTGTTTGTCTGGTGGCGGGTTTGAATACGTCGGTTTCCCTCTTTTTCCGGAAACAGGGGAGCATTCCTTTAAAAAAGACACTAAAAGCCATAACGGTGGGAATTTCCACCAAAACAAAAGGTCATTCCGCGATGGAATGACCTTTTTTAATGACTTAGGGGCAAAAAAACAGGGCTGCAAGAATACAGCCCCGAAAAATTTTAACCATATCTTTATTGAAAAACCTAGTACAAATTTCAATAATTTAGAAGTAACCCTAATCTCCGAATTTGTGAACGCTATATTTTTTCTGGTTAACGTAGCGAAAAGCACTTTAAACGATGACGCAAACAACCCGTTAACGAGCGAAAAACACCTTCAAGATAATTTTAAGACCATCTTTTACCGGCTCCTTCCGGCACCTCCGGCCGGGTGATCGCCGTGAACGTATCCCGGATGCTGTTAACGCGAACAACTGCAGGCTTTGTTATCCGTCCACCCATGCACCTGATCTTTTTCAGGCGCACAAGGGGAAGTGACGGCAATACCTCCCGACTGGCGGAATACACCCGCAAACGGGCGCTCATGAATCGAAAAAGCACGTCACGGCCTTGCCAATCCGGCTCCGGGCGTATTCTTCTCCGGCAGGAAACCGGTCCCCGGGAAATATATAACAAAAGGAAATATGATAATTGCTGATATACGTGCTAATACGGCGGCGAGGCGGGGTTATGGGTGGGTCAGGAAATGAAAAAAGGCGGTAAGAATACCGCCTTTGTAATAATTTTAACCATATCCTATGAAAAACCTATACCAAAGATAAGGTGCTTCTTCTGCCGCGCAAGTCGATTTCCGTGAACGCCATAAAATTCCTCGTGAAGCATCGAAATCACCTATTTTGCAGTCACATAGAAAATATATTTAAATTATGTTTTTTATCACTACGCAATCCTGTGGCCATTTTTGACGGCTCTTTCCGGCTGCAGCAGCACAATTTCCTTCTCATCGCCCACAACGCCCAGCACCAGGCATTCCGAGAAAAAATTGGCGATTTGTTTGACCGGGAAGTTGATGACCGCCACTACCTGTTTCCCTATCAGCTCTTCCGGCTGATACAGCTTTGTGATCTGGGCGGACGAGCGTTTGATGCCGATTTCCGGCCCGAAATCGACCTCCAGCTGGTAGGCAGGGTTCCGCGCTTTTTCAAACACTTTGGCAGCCATAATGGTGCCGGCATGAATGTGTACCTTCTCAAAATCATTCCATGTAATGGTTTCCATGCTATAAATATTTAATAGAGGGAAATTAAGGCGTTTGGGGGAAAAAGAGGAAGCGGGAGGGCAAAAAAACAGGGCGGTAAGAATACCGCCCTCCAATATTTTTAACCATATCCTATGAAAAACCAATACAAAGATAGGCAGGTACCTGATATCCGTAGAGGCGTTTCCGTAAAAGACCGGTTTTACTTCGTAAACGTTACGAATCATCTCCTGTTAACAGTAATTTAACCAATGCGCTTCGCCCTAGTGCGTACGTGCCTTGGGTTTAGTCTGCATAATACCGTCTATTTCCTCCATCACGGCATCTGTCAGCAACGGATATACGGCCAGCGCCTTCAGATTTTCAGTGAGTTGCGATTCTTTGGTAGCGCCAAGAATGGCGGAAGTAACATGGGGGTTGCGGATGCACCAGGCAACCGACAGTGTGGCGAGGCTGGTGTTCAGCTTTTCGGCCACCGCTTCCAGTTTCACGACGCGGGCCACGTTGTCGTCGAGCAGGTTCCTGTTTTTCAGCCACTCGAACCCTTCCAGGCCCAGGCGGGAACCCTCGGGAATGCCTTTGTTGTATTTGCCGGTCAGCAGGCCGGATGCCAGCGGGCTGAAAATGGTGGTGCCCAGGCCCACGGTCCTGAACACATCGAGGTATTCGTGCTCCATCTTTTCTCTTCTGAACATGTTGTATTCCGGCTGCTCCGTTACGGGCCCGATCAGGTTGTATTGCCTTGCAACCATATGGGCTTCCATGATCTCGGCCGGGCTCCACTCGGAAGTACCCCAGTAGAGGATCTTGCCCTGCTGGATGAGAATATTCATGGTCCACACCACTTCCTCCATCGGCACGTTTTTATCGGGGCGGTGGCAGAAGTACAGGTCGAGGTAATCGACGCCCATGCGCTCGAGGGCTTCGTTGCAGGCCTCTATCAGGTGTTTGCGGCTCAGGCCGGTCTGGTTGGGTTTGTTGTGATCGCCCCGCCAGCCGAAATATGCTTTGCTCGACAGTACATAGGAGGTCCTGTCCCAGTTCTTCTTCTTCAATATCCGCCCCATCATCTTTTCGGATTCACCGAGCGCATAGATTTCCGCGTTGTCGAAAAAATTGATGCCGTTGTCGTATGCCAGCCCCATCAGCCGGTCGGACAGGGAGTCGTCTATCTGTTTGTGAAACGTAATCCAGCTCCCGAACGATAACACGCTCAGTTGCAGGCCTGATTTGCCGAGTCTTCTGTATTCCATGATGTTTTTTGTGAGTTGATGTTCCAAAAATAATTATTCATTCCCCGAATTGGAAGCCTTGAAAAATAATACTTTGGCATGGTTGTTGGGCCACTTAGGCAGGAAATTTTAGGTTAAAAAATAGGTTAAAGCGCACAAGCCGGTCATCTGACCGGCTTGTTGCGTTATAATAAGTTATGCGGATTATTGGACGAAGCTGCTGTCCGGCGATTTGAATGATCCGTGCACGTTATGGAACTCGGACCAGGAAAAATCCTGGTTGGCATCGAACCCGACGCCGTAGAGGGTATCGTACGGTGTGGAGAAGCGGCAGTATTTGTCGGTGGTGAACAGGGCACGCTTCGCGTCCCAGCGGAGGTCTTTACAATCGAGACGTTTGATTTCGGCAGGGTCTTTCAGGCTGATGAACACCACGCTGTCGCGGAGGTATACATCGTTCTCGCGGTCCATGTACTTGCCGTAGCGGGCCGTGAGCACGCTGGATATCTTCAGGGAGTCGTAAAACACCACTTTAAGGCCGCGGGGGAATTCCGTATACGAAGGCGTGTTGGTATGCCGCTCCATGTAAGGCGAAGTAAGGATGCCTTTCACGTTGGCGGTCTGGCTCATGATGGTTTCCACATCAAACCCCTGTTCAACACCCAGTTTGTTAGCATCGAACTTACGTACGGCATTGATGTCGTTTTCGCAGCTGCAGCAAACCAGTACAATCGCCAGGTATGACAGGAGTTGTTTCAAGCGGTTAGTCGTATTTGCTCTTGATAAACCAGCGGTCGCTGAGTGTGAAGCCGAGCGTGAGCCGGTAATAAGTTTCTTTCACGAGGTTGATATCGCCGCGCTGCCCTACTTCGAAGGCCGCATTGATCATGGTGAACTGGTTCATGGCCGGCATGATCCGCCTTACGGGGAAACCTGCGCCTACGGAGAAGCCCATGATGTTCATGTCTTTCCCGCCCACTTTCACGTAGTCCTTGCCGAAGAAGCCGCCCAGGCGGTATGTAACCTTGTTCCAGTAGCCGGTGAAGGAAGTGGCGTTGGGCACAAACTGGCCGCCTACGCTTACTCTCCAGCTGTCCTGTGTAGAGTCCGGGTCGCCGAAGCTGCGGAAATTGGCGTATTTGGAAGTGGTGAAGTCTGCGCCGAAGCTGAACTTGTCGATTTTGGTGAGCATGATACCTCCGCCGATGGTCTGCGGGTAGATGATCTTGCCGTTGGCGCCCTTCTCGTACAGCACGGTATCCTGCGTATCGTATTCGTCGGAAGACGCGTCGTAGAAGAGGGTTTCGCGCATTCTTTCGCGGCGGGCCGTGAGCTGCTGCTCCAGGTTGCCGCTGAGGCCGAAGCTCAGTTCGAGGTCTTTGCTCAGGTCTACCGTTTGTTGTATGCCGAGGGAATAGAAGAAGCTGTTATAGCTGATGCGGCGGCTGTGCCTGCTGGGGAAGATGTTGGAGGTAACAGGGTACAGCTCTTTGGCGGTGTGCTGCACGTTCCCGAAAATATACCCGATGTTGGCGCCGATGCTGAACCCGCCGAAGCCGATACCGGTGCCTACATAGGCCTGGTAAGTGCCTCCGTTGCCTTCGTACTGATGCACGACGGGCACTTTCAGTGTATCGAAAAAGGTTTTTTCTTCAGCGTCCGCGATGTTGTAAGACACGCGGGTCATGGGCCGGAGACCGATGTTCAGGCCCCACTTTTTGCCCAGGGGCATGCCCAGCTGAAGATAGCTCAGCGTACCGAAACCGGCGCGGGAGCTGATGTTGTTACCTGCCAGGCGGCGTACGCCACCGTTGAGTCCCACATCGAATGTAACAAGCTGCAGGTTGGAATAACTCGCCGGGTTGAGGAAGTTGATGGACTGGGCATCTGAATAAGCCTGCGCAACCCCTCCCATACCCAGATTAACGGCATTTTCGGAGCGCGAAAGCTCGCCTAATCCAAAGCGAGAGTACGGAGTGTTATCCTGGGCTGCAGCATTTTTTGCCGAAAGCACTAAAACGCCTAACAGGCAAAAGAAGCTAGCTTTTGTCCAATACATTGAGTTCTACAATTGAATTTAAACCTTTATACATTAAATATGGGCTTGCAAATATCTTACTTTTAAGGCGGGAAGCAAAAAAAACCAAATTCCCCCCTGTTAAAAGCACGTTAAAGTTCCTGTACCGCCTGGAATACGCGGCAATCATGCCTTCCACCTCCGCCAGCGCGCCTTCCTGCACGCCGCTCAATATGCTCTGGCGCGTATTGTAACCGATGAAGGAATACTGGGTGGAAGGCTCCACCAGCGGCAGTTTGTCGGTGAACGCATGCAGGGCTTTGAAGCGCATGTCGATGCCGGGACTGATCCCTCCGCCCATGAACTGCCCTGATTTGTGCACGAAATTGTAGGTAATGGCCGAGCCCGTGCCGATGATCAGGCTGTGCCGGCCGGGAAACTCCTTCCACGCGCCCGCCGCCAGGGCAATGCGGTCTACCCCCAGCGTTTCGGGCTTTTCGTACGCGATGCCGATGGGAAGAGGGATGCTGTGATGCAGTCTGGTAAAGGAAGTATGCTCCGCCAGCAGGCTTTCCAGGGCAGACGGATGATCGATCACGGAGGATAGGATAGCCGCGGAGGGCCGGAACTGCCCCAATGCGGTGCGCACCTGCTCCAATACATCCTCTTCTGAAAAAAACAGCTCCTGCTGCAGTTCCCCGTTCTGCATAACCCCGCACTTCAGGCGGGAATTACCCAGGTCGAGGCAAAAAATCGGCCCAATCATGGCGCCAAGTTAAAAATTATCCACGGATAAATTCCGGAAGTGCCCGTTGAGCTTCACCCGGTCCTTGAGTCTTTCCATCTCCGTCATCATGGGAATCACCTTGTTGAGGTGGCGTTTGAGGTATTCGAGCCGCTGCAGTTCCTGGAAGAGATGGAGAAGCTCATATTCCTCTTCGAGGGAAAGGCCGGCGTGATGGGCGATGTCGTAAGCATGCAGCTGCTCGTCGGCGCGGGGGAACGATTTGCTGACCTGCAGTATATGGTGCAGCTCCCGCACGGCCGCCAGCACCTGTTTACGGAGGTTGTGGCTGCTGCGCAGGTGGTTTTCGGGATAGTTGACGATGGCGCCGGCGTAGAGTTTGTCCGGCACTTCCCGGATGATCTCCAGTATGCGGAATACCTTCACCCCGCGCGTACGGATATCCAGCTCGCCGTTGTCGTATTGTTTTTCCACCGATTCGATCTCCACGAGCGTTCCGAACTCGTTCACTTTTTTATTGATCACGGCCGGTATGCCGAAAGGTTTGTGATCGCGGATGCATTCGGTGACCAATTGTTTATAACGTTGCTCAAAAATATGCAGGTTCAGCTGTTCACCCGGGTAAACAACAATCCCAAGCGGAAATATGGGAATAAAATTGGTCATGGCAATACGAAATTAAATATTAAAACAAAAACCGGATACCCGTTTCTATACAGGCAACAGCATTTGAGTGATTTATTTTCTAGCTTTACGGGCCTGAACATACATATTATAAAAATAATAAAATCTATCTTTGGTCAACGATTTTATTAGCTACTGGTACCTACAACATCCAACGAATGGCACACATACTGATCGACTGTGAAAGAATGAAATACATTAACACGGGCCTTTATACATACTGTCATGAACTTGGAAGCGCGCTGTTAAAAAAGGCAGTGAACGATCAGTTATGCTTTTATCTGCCGCGTAAACTGGGCAAACATTTCGGGCCGGATGAATCTTATCTCTGGCAGCGTTCCCTTCACAAGTTTTACCTGCCGCACCGCCAGCAGTTCGATGTATGGCACAGCACTTACCAGACGTCTCTTTATCGCACGCTCAATAGCCGTACCAGAAAACTGCTGACCGTGCATGACCTTAATTTTCTACACGAATCCAAAAGCAAGGCCAGCCGCAAAAAATACCTCTCACTGCTGCAGCGGAACATTCATAAAGCGGATCATATCGTTACCATTTCCGAGTTCGTAAAAAAGGAAGTGCTGCAATACACCGATACCGGCGGCAAGCCGCTGGATGTGATTTACAATGGCAGCCGCGTGGAAGAGTTCAGCGGTTTTGACGATCCCGTTTATCGCCCCGGCCGGCCTTTCCTGTTTGCGCTGGGCGTAGTACTGCCGAAGAAAAATTTCCATGTGCTGCCCTGCCTGCTGAAAAACAACGACCTGGAGCTCGTGATCGCCGGCCAGGTCAACGAGGAATACAAATCGAAGATTCTGCATGAAGCGGCGAAACATGGAGTGACGGGGCGCGTGAAAATACTGGGCGGCATACCGGCCAGTCAAAAATACTGGTACCTGAAAAACTGTTATGCTTTCATGTTCCCCTCACTGGCGGAAGGCTTTGGGTTGCCTGCCGTGGAAGCGATGCACTTCGGCAAGCCTGTTTTTCTCTCTACGACAACCAGCCTGCCCGAGATCGGCGGCGATGCCGCATATTATTTCGATAGTTTTGAACCCGAGCGTATGCGCCAGGTTTTTGAAACCGGCATGCAGGATTATTTGAAAAACCACCGCGCACCGGCCATTACCGACAGGGCGCGACTGTTTAACTGGGACCATACGGCAGATGCCTATCTTTCGATATACCGGCAACTGGCCGCCCGCTAAACCATTTCTAACATTAAAGCACACTGCATGAACAACCGTGTAACAAGCGGGTTCAATCCAAACCTGTTCCATCCTTTTTATTTTGTCCGCAAGGGGCTCTACAGGGCCATCAGTCAATATGCGGGGCGGTTAGGCGGTACGCTGATGGACTTCGGGTGCGGGTCAAAACCGTATCAGGCCTTGTTCACGGTGGAAAAATACATCGGTGTGGACTATAACGGGGAAGGGCACACCCACGAAAACGAAGCCATCGACGTGTTTTACGACGGGAAGAAAATTCCGTTCCCCGATGCATATTTCGACTCGGTTTTTACCAGCGAGGTATTTGAACACCTGTTCAACCTGGAAGAGATTTTGCCCGAGCTGCACAGGGTATTGAAGCCGAAAGGTAAAATGCTCATCACATGCCCCTTTGTGTGGAACGAACATGAAGTGCCGAATGATTACGCCAGATACACCCGGTTCGCGCTGGAGCACCTGTTGGAAAAGCATGGTTTTAACATCCTTGTTACCGATAAATCCGGTACGTTCATCACCACCATTTTCCAGATGATGGTCGTGTATTTTTCGCAGCACCTGTTTCCCCGTTCCAGCTGGATAATGAAAACCGGCGTGTCCCGCTTCATTATCAAATTCCTGTTCATCTTGATGCCCAATCTCACCGGCTACCTGCTGAATGCAATGCTGCCGGAGCGAAAAGACCTTTACCAGAACAACATTCTGCTTGTTGAAAAAAAATAACATGAAAGCCGTTTATACCATCTGCACACCGAGCCATATTGCAGAAGCGCAAACGCTTATTTCGTCCGTATCGGAGCAGAGCCCGGAGGCTGCCGGCATTATCTTTTTATTCAACGCGGATGCCTTCGCGGCACAGTCGCTTTCATCGTTCGGCACCGCCGAAACCATCGTGGTGGATGCCATGCAACTGGCGCATTACGGCGAAATGAAAGCCCGCTACACAGCGTTTGAGCTCAGCTGTGCATTAAAACCTTACCTGGCGGATTACCTGCTTCACGAAAGAGGATATGAACAGGTGATTTATTTCGACGCCGACATACTGGTCACGCATCCTTTGTTGCCGGTCTGGGAAAGTCTCGCGGAGAAAAAACTCATCCTCACCGGTCATGTCAACGGTACTGCAATCTGGGAGGGCGATGATATAGCAGTAAAAGCAAGGCGGTCCATTGAAAGGAATATGCTGAGAGGCGGCGTTTTCAACGGCGGCTTTTTTGCCGTTGAAAAAAGTACCGGCACCGGGGCATTTTTATCGTGGTGGATGAGAGTGTTGTTGGACGGGTGTTACAACAAACCATCCAAAGGGCTGTTTGTCGATCAGCTGTGGCTCGCCACAACTCCCCTGCTGTTCAACAACCTGTTACTGATCAGTAAACACCCCGGGTTCAATATGGCGTACTGGAACCTTGACGAAAGAAAGCTGGTGAAAAACGGAGACCTGTATGATGTAATCACATCAGAAGGTACCCGGGTGCCTTTGATATTTTTTCATTTCAGCGGGTTCAAAGCCGAAGCGGCAGGGGAGATTTCCGTGTATCATCCCAACCTGTATTCTTTTGCATCGCGGCCCGAATTGAAGCCGCTTTTCGAAGACTATAAAAGCCGGTTGCTGGGGCACGGTTATAGCGCCATCAAAGCGCGGTATTCGAAAAAAAGCTTCTGGCAACGCCTCTTTTCCTCTTCCGGCAGCTGATCAACGGATCACCCGGTAGTTTTTGTAATCGAACAGCCGGACGCCCGTTTGCTGTTCTATCCAGTACAACAGGCGGCGTTTGAAACTGGAAAAATTCTTGCGGCTGATGTCGTACTCGAACTGCCAGTTTTTCCGGGCGATGCGGTCCTGCATCAACGCGGGATGCGTGCCGGTGAATTTCTTCAGGGAGTCGATGGCGGAGTAATCGAATTCTTCCGCCGATAAAACGCGGCTCATCATTTCCTTGTCGTGACCGTAATACAGCGAGGCGGAATTCTTGTTTTTCTTCGCCTGTTCAGCGGGGTTCTTCACCCAGCCGTAATGATACATCCAGGCTTTCACGGGTTTCACAAGCAGTTTCTCATTATTGAGACGGAAGCCCTGTGCGTCGCGGTAGGAGCGGATGCGGCGGTCGTTGCGGATGATGCGGATCTCTTTGTTGTACCAGGTGCGTGAGTCGCCCAGGTAATCGTAGCTGCCGTAAAAGTGGCGGTAGTTGAAAAGCAGTCCCTGCACGCGGAGATCGTCTTTATACTGTTCCATCGCGGCGCGGATGGCGGGATAATCGTCTTCATGCACCACCTCGTCTGCCTGGATATAAAACGCCCATGTACTGTCCGGGCTCACCTGATCGAGCGCCTTATCCGTTTCCACGGCCAGGATGCGGCCGCCGGCCTTGAGAGAATCGTCCCATACCGAATGTACGATCCGCAATTTCGGAGAGCCGATCGATTCAATCAGCCGGAGGGTGCCATCGTCCGAATCGCCCACGCTCACCACCACTTCGTCGCAGAGCGGCAGGATGGAACGGATGGCTTCCACCACCGGGTAATCATATTTTACGGCATTCCGTACGAATGTAAATCCGGACACTTTCATGTATCGAGTATAAGCTGCAAAGATGTGGAAAATCATCGATACATTTGTTTTATGTATCCGCAATTGCTCACCCGTTTACTCGCAGGCGACACCCGCGCGCTGGCCCGCAGCATATCGCTGGTGGAAAATGAAGCGCCGGGTTACACCGGCCTGCTGGAGGCGCTGCCCTCCAACGGGCACACGCGGGTGGTGGGTATCACCGGGCCTCCGGGCGCGGGAAAAAGCACGCTGGTGAATGCGCTGATCAGTGCGTTGACGGCACAGGGAAAGAAGGTGGCCATCATCGCCGTCGATCCTTCCAGCCCTTTTAATTTCGGCGCTTTGCTGGGCGACCGCATCCGCATGAGCAGCCACTTCTCCGACCCGCGCGTGTTCATCCGCTCCATGGCGAGCCGCGGCGCACTGGGCGGGCTCAGCCCGAAAATACTGGAGGTAAGCGACCTGGTGAAAGCGGCGGGATTCGATTACCTGTTCATCGAAACCGTAGGCGTGGGACAAAGCGAAGTGGAAATCGCCGGCGTGGCAGACACAACGGTCGTAGTGGTGGTGCCGGAAGCCGGCGACGAAATACAAACGATGAAAGCCGGCCTGATGGAGATCGCGAATATTTTCGCGGTGAACAAGGCCGACCGCCCCAATGCAGATGCCTTTGTAAAAAACCTGCGGCTGCTCGCACATACCAAACGCACCGGCGACTGGGAAACGCCTGTGATCAAAACCATTGCAACTACCGGAACGGGCATTCCCGAGCTCATTACAGCCCTCGACGCACACCGGTCGCAGGTACATGGCAACCGTTCCAGGAAAGCCCTTCTTTTGGCCGAAAAAGCCTATCAGTTGATACAGCACCGGCGCATGCAGCAGGTGGATAAAAAAGCCCTGTTCGAGCAGGTGCGGCAAATGCTGGATGATCCTCACTTTAATCTTTACCGCATTGTGCAGGAGTATGCTTCGTAAGCACCGGCGCAGACACCGCGTATCCCGCCAGACCCGCCAGCACTACCGGCAGCACGGCATCCAGCCTTCCGCTGATCTCCAGCGGCAACACGATGGCGAGTAACCAGCAGCGCGTCGTTCCCGCCAGCATCGCTGCGGCTCCCACGAGCGCGGCAACCGGAGGATGAATGGGAACCGATGGAAAACACAATTGCAGCAGCAGCGCCGTGAGCAGGCCGAAAGCCGCGCCTGTCAACAGCAGCGGGGAAATGACGCTCCCCTGCATGCCCGTTCCTTTGGCGGCGGCAAACGCGATGAGTTTGTACATGCTCATCGAGATCAGCAGGCTGAGGGTGATGTTGTGCACCGACAGTATCAGCGCCGCGCGTTCATATCCCTGGCCATATGCATCCGGCCTGTACCATGCGATCAGTCCCACTACTGCGGCGCCTGCAACCGGCCACCAATACGATCGCATGCGTGCGGTCAACAGCCGGAGCGCCCATACCGCGTGTATTGCGAGGGCCGCGGTGAGGCCCGTCAGCATGCCGAGTAGTATAAAAACAGGCAATGCGGGTAACGCCGTGTGCAACTCCCCGAACGGCCATACCAACGGTTGCCCGGTGATTCCGTAATGCACCGCTTTCCCTATGGTAGCCGCAAGTATGACCGGCAGTGGCCGGCGAGCGGAAATGAAACTAAGCGTACATACAACCGCGGCAACCGGCGTGCCGAGCGCACCGGTGAAACCCGCGGCCACGCCGCAGATCAGCAGCCATTCCTTTTCCGCTTCACTGAAGTGAGGCCGCAGCAAACCAGTTGCACCCAGGCGCATGGCGGGGCTTTCCACGCCAACAGGCATCGCTGCGGCCAGTAGCAGCAGGTCTGCCAAAATGCGCGCACGCGGCCACCTGCGTAGCAGCAATATCACTGCAACAGCGCCCACCGGCGGAATGATCGCGGCCCATACGCCGAGCTCGTGCGGCAGCGGGAAAGGCCGCAGCAGCACCGTTTCCAGGGCGCGGGCCAACATTGTCACCACCGCACCGAAAGATGCCGTGAGCACCGACCAGAGCAAACAACACCACAACATCCGCCCGCGCCGTTGCAGCGGCAGGTGAAGGTATTGTGGCGAAGGGCTGAAGTCCACCGGCGGCAAGCCTTTCCGGTGGGTGAAGAACTGCAGGAATTTCAAACTTTGTATTGATTATCGTTGTTATAAATATCTATTTAAGCTGTAAATCAACCAAACACAATTTTGTTTGATTTCCATCGTTTTATGGACGGTTTTTCAAACAACATGAAAGTGCTATTCGCACACTGCCGAAATTTTGTATTTTTAGGCCCTTTTGGGCATCATGCTGCATATTTTCATATAACTAAACATGGCAAAGGAATCCACCTTTAATCCTGAACACCAGGCAACCAATACCGCCAGCAAGGTGGTTGCGGCACTGGAACGGCTGTCGGAAGCGTTTCGCGTGTTGCTCTGGCAGGAAGCCAAACAGCATGGCATCAGCCCCATCCAGGTGCAGATACTCACTTACCTGCTGCACTATCCCGATAAGTTCAAAACCGTTACCAACCTCGCTTCGCACTTCAATATGACGAAAGCGACGATCAGCGATGCGATAAAATCCGTGGAGTCGAAAGGTTTCCTGAAACGGAAAGAAGATGTGAACGACAACCGCAGCCATACTTTGCTGCTGACGCGCGAAGGAAAAAACATCGCGCGGAAAATTGAAGATTTCGCCAATCCCATCCAGGACTCGGTTAACAACCTGGCGCCCGACAAACAGGCCGGCCTGCTGGAACAGTTGCTGTATCTCATCCAGGACCTGAACCGCAACCTCGTCATCACGCCGCAGCGCATGTGCCTCAACTGCCGCTTCTATGAACAGAAAGGCAAGCTGCATTACTGTAATCTCGTCAACGCGTTTCTGAACGCGGGCGATCTGCGGGTGGACTGCCCCGAATTCACCGTACCGGTGTAGAGAAACGGGGCCTGAAGCAGTGCCCACAGTGCGTTTAACGGCACACGTTACTACCCGTGATTTCAACTCGAACTTTCCTGATCACCCGCCCGGATGAATCACAGATACCGATGGAGAGAGCCCGGTGGCCTGAAGAGCGCGTTCCATACATTTAACGGCACGCATTACTACCCGTGATTACAACACGAATTCCGTTCATCATCTGACCTGAGGGCTTACAGATACCAACTCTTCATAGCGTCGCTGAACAGACTTTTCATCTCCCCCATGAGAGGGATATCATCAATATATTCCAGTAACGTCAGGCACAGCTATCCGTCAATACATGCCATTCATGCAAATGCATCCATACAATGATGGATGCATCAATTTTTTTCAGGAAAACTTACTGCGCTTTCTGGCTTCTCCACCAGCGGTAGCCGAGGAACGCCATCAGTGCGAGCGGCGTGAACGCCAGCATCAGGATGCCGTTGTTGAGGCCTTTGGCGGGCCCTTCACCCAACTGCTGGGCTGTTTTGGTGCAGAGGGAGCATTGCGCCAGCAATTCACTGCAGGGCAGCAGCAGCGCAAGGACGGTGAGTATAAAAAACAGCTTTTTCACAATACCGGGTTTTGGACAAAGTTAAGCGATTCCATACTGTAATGAACTGATCTGCATCAGCTCCTAGCCGTAATATGGCGATATCATGATATAGACGATCACGCCGGTAATGGCCACATAAAACCACAACGGCCAGGTGATGCGCGCAATCTTCCGGTGGCGCTCATTGTCGTTCTGGAAAGCGCGCAGCAGCGTGAACAGCACCAGCGGCACAATTACCACAGCCAGCACGATGTGCGTCAGCAGCAGGAAATAATACAGGTACCGGATACCGCCCAGCACGGCGATCTCGGAGGCATCCACCACCTGGTCGTGATTGATGTCGCCGAATTTGGTGCTTTCGGTGAGGAAATGATACGTTACATAAGACAACAGGAAACACACCGACAGGATAACGGCCGTGATGTTCGTCCATTTATGCGCTTTGGTGTGCCCGTTTTTGATGAAATAGAGGCTCGCCAGCAACAGCACGGCCGTGGCAGAGTTCAGCACGGCATGGAAAAACGGCATCACGCGCACGTCGAAGTTGATGGCGATGTCCGGTTTCGGCAGTACAAACAGCACGGCCACTACCACCGGGATCAGGATGGAAACGATGGCAATAGGCAGGTTCAGGTTCTTGTTCTTCAGGTTACTCATCTCGGTCGGTTTATTTGGAAGAAGAAAACATGCGCTTCAGCAGGCCGGGTTTCTTCTTGTCTTTAGCAATATGCAGCACGGCGATGTCGTTCACCATGCGGCTGATGTCGTTCGTGTCCAGGCCGTTGTAATAGCCGCGGATATAACGGTCTTTGTCGATCACCACGAATTTCTCCGTGTGTATAAAATCGTCCGGGCCGCCATCCCCTTCCACGGCGTTCACAAAAAACTCATGCCGGGCCAGGTCGTAAATCTCTTTTTTGTCGCCGGTGAGCATCCACCAGTTTTTCGGGTCGATGTTATTACGGTCGGCGTACCGTTTCAGAGTTTCCACGGTATCACGGGTCGGGTCTACCGTGATGGAGATGATCTGGATGAGGCTGTCGTTTTTCGCGTATGCGTCCTGCACCCGTTTGAGGTGTTTGGTGAGGGTGGGGCAGATGGTCGGGCAACTGGTGAAGAAAAAATCCACCACGAGGATTTTGTTCTTCGCGTCGCTGAGGCGCACCTGCTGGCCCAGCTGGTTGGTGAGCTCGAAGTCCTTCACCTGGTGATACACCGTATCGTAGGTTGTTTTACCGTCTTTTACGATCGTGTCCACCCTTTCCGCGATGAGATAGGGCGGTACGTGTACTACATTCCTGCCATAATGATCCACAATGAGATAACCCGCGAGGGGCACCAGTATGGCCAATGCTACTCCTAATAATGCTTTCCGTTTAATGGCCGTCAGGTTTAAAAGTGATATAAATGCAAAAATGTAAAAGCGATCACTATCTGGTTGATGGAATCACTTTTACATTCTGCGATTATCGTTGAACGATGTGTTAATGATGAGCGGGCGCGGGCGCTGCGGCTTCCCTGGGCGCTTTCGTGCCGGGGGAGAGATTCCTCCGCATGTTTTTCTGCGAGTCACCGTCGGCCAGGAAGGCGATGATGAACCAGATGAACAGCATCAGCGGCATGAGGATCGTCATGATCAGGTTTTTGATTTCATGCTTCAGGTGCATGAACTCCGCCACAATGTAAAATGCCTTGAACAGGGTGAGCAGGATGAACAGCGAGTTCAGCCATAATTTGCTCGGGAAGCCTGTGTAGAGGTGCAGGAATGCCATACCAACTTCCACGATGGTGATCCCTAACAAAATCCAGAACGTTTTCCAGATAACTTTTACCTGTGCGTCTTTATCGTGTGCTGAATGTGTATGCGCCATGATCTAAAAAATTCAATTTCTTGTATGATAATAAGTTCAGTTCCGTTTGCTTACAGCAGGTAGAAACAGGTGAATACGAATACCCAAACCAGGTCTACAAAGTGCCAGTACAGGCCTACTTTCTCCACCATTTCGTAGTGGCCGCGGTGCTCGTAGGTGCCTTTCAGTACGTTGATCAGCACAATGATGTTGAGGATCACGCCGGAAGTTACGTGCAGGCCGTGGAAGCCGGTGATGGTGAAGAAGAAGTCGGTGAAGTTAGTGGAGATGGCTGCAGTACCGTCCGAATTCGGGAACGGGTTGCGGCCCCACCAGGCGCCTACTTCGTGCAGGTGCGTCCATTCCCATGCCTGACAGCCGAGGAACATGGCGCCACCGATGATGGTCAGTATCAGCCATTTGGCAACGGCCTGTTTGTCCATGTACTTGCCGGCATGCACCGCCAGTACCATGGTAACGGAACTCATGATCAGGATAAAGGTCATCAGGCTCACAAACACCAGCGGGAGGTTTGCGTGCCCCATGAACGGGAATGAGTGGAACACTACGTTCGGGTCGGGCCAGGCTTCTGCCATGAAACGCTGCGTACCGTAAGCGATCAGCAATGCGCCGAACGTGAAGGCATCAGAGATCAGGAAATACCACATCATCAACTTGCCATAGCTCACGCTGAAGGGAGAATACCCTCCGTTCCACCATTTTTTCTTCGCTGTTACTGCGTTATCCATTTGTACGAATTATGAATTTTATTGGTTCTAAACAGTATCTTCTAAAATTATCTTGCCAGGCTGAAAAATATCAGCAGGTAAATCCAAAGCCCATCTACAAAATGCCAGTAAGTGGAGGCCACTTCGATCGGCACTGCGCTATAGGTTCTGATGCGGGTACGGTAGGCACGGAAAAACAGCACCATCAATACCACCACGCCGCCCAGCACGTGTAAAATGTGCGCGCCCACGATCACGTAAATAAAGGAAGCGGACACAGTGCTGTCGAGCGCCAGGCCGTGATTCTTCATATCCGAAAAACCGATGATCTGGCATACCGCAAAACCGAGGCCGAGTAAAGCCGTAATGGTGATCAGCTGTTTGTAGCTGCTCATGTTCCGGGCTTTGAACTGGCGCTGCGCCAGGTAAATCGTGAGGCTGCTCAGCAATATCAGTGCGGTCGACACCCAGAAAATAGCAGGCAACTCAAAGCTCAGCCAATTGGCCTGCGCACGTTTTACCACATAAGCGCTCGTGAACCCGATGAACATCATGGTGATGCTCGCCATGGCGATCCACATGGAGTACTTATGGGGGTGTATCTTATTTTTTTGTGCGTTCATTGTAATCATCTCCTCACTATTTTACTTTGTCAAACAGCAATGCCAACAATATCACCGCCAGGTAAATGTACGAACCGAACATCAGCTTGCGGGCCGAAGGCACATCGCATTTACGGTACAGGGTGACAGCGCGGTACAGGTAAAACCCGCCGATGGCGATGGCCACGATGGCGGAAATGTATCCTGTAACCCCCAGCAGGTAAGGCGCTACGCCGGCCGGAATCAACAGCAGCGTGTACATCGCGCTCTGCAGGGCGATCATCTTGCCCGGCCCCTTGTCCGACGGCATCAGCTTGAACCCGGCACGGGTATAATCTGTATGCGCCACCCAGGCAATCGCCCAGAAGTGGGGGAACTGCCAGAGGAACTGGATAGCGAACAGCGCCCATCCGCCTTCGGTGAAAGCGTTGGCACCCGCCACCCAGCCGATCAGCGGCGGCAAAGCTCCGGGAAATGCGCCTACCAGTACGGCAAGCGAGTTCCATTTTTTCCAGGGCGTGTACACAAAACCGTACAGCACCAGGGAAAGGAGACTTACGCCGGCGGCCAGCCAGTTGAAACCGAAACCCAGAATAGCGATACCTGCGGCGCCGGTCACAATCGCCACCACACTGGCCTCGGAAACCGATAAACGCCCTGCGGGCAAAGGCCGGGGGGCCGTGCGCGCCATCAGTTTGTCTGTTTCCTTCTCCAGGATCTGGTTAATGATATTGGCCGAACCGGACACCAGGATACCACCTGCAAATAATAAAAGAACTTTGATCAAGTTAAATTCCACGCCAGGCACCAGCAGGTAGGCCACCACACAAGAGAACACGACCATGAACGTGAGCGTGAACTTCATCATCATGAAGTAATCCCTCACCCTGCTTGCGATGGCGTATGATAAAGACAACTTTATGGAATTTTCTTGCAACATATGATTTCACACTAAATCCGTCAACACAATATTCCTTCTCTCTCCTCATTCCTGTTTTGTGTTGTAACTGCCTGAAATTGATTGTAAAGCAGTTACAACAATGCTACAACATTAGTGCTTGGACTCGTCGGGCGATACAGGCACGGTCTGCGGGATGAAATCCTTACCGTCTTTGCTGTAATCGTAAGCCCAGCGGTGAACTTCCGGAATCTCACCAGGCCAGTTACCGTGACCGGGGTTGATGGGGGTCGTCCATTCAAGGGTGGTTGCCTGCCACGGGTTAGGCGTGGTGAGCTTGCGGCCTTTGAATATGCTGTAGAAGAAGTTGAACACGAACAGTAATTGCGTAGCGAACACAATAATTACCACGAAGCTGATGAACATGTTCAGGCCCTCGAACTGGTTGAAAGATGCCCAGGTAGAGTAGTCGAAGTAACGGCGGGGCATGCCGGCCATCCCTTCGTAGTGCATCGGCCAGAAGATGAGGTATGCGCCTACCAGGGTGATCCAGAAGTGGATGAAGCCCAGGGTCTGGTTCATGTAACGGCCGTACATTTTCGGGAACCAGTGGTAAATACCGGCGAACATACCGAAGAATGCAGATACGCCCATTACGATGTGGAAGTGCGCAATTACGAAATAAGTATCGTGCAGGTGAATGTCGATCGCAGAGTTACCCAGCCAGATACCGGTCAGACCACCAGAGATGAAGGTGCTCACGAAACCGATAGAGAACAGGGAGGCCGGGGTGAACCGGATGTTACCGCGCCAGATGGTGGTGATCCAGTTGAACACCTTGATGGCGGACGGCACCGCGATCAGCAGGGTGAGCAGTACGAAGAATGCGCCCAGGAAGGGATTCAGACCGGTCACGAACATGTGGTGCGCCCATACGAGGAAGGCCAGGATGGTGATCGCGAAAATGGAACCCACCATTGCCAGGTAACCGAAGATGGGCTTGCGGGAACTTACCGCCAGAATCTCGGATACCATACCCATCGCGGGGAGGATAATGATATATACTTCAGGGTGCCCCAGGAACCAGAACAAGTGCTGGTAGAGGATGGCAGAACCGCCTTCGTTCGGCAGTACTTTACCCTGGATGAAAATTTCGCTCAGGTAGAAGCTGGTACCGCCATGACGGTCGAACAGCAGCAGTACGAAACCGCTCAGCAGAACGGGGAACGACAGTACGCCCAGTACGGCGGTGAAGAAGAAGGCCCAGATGGTGAGCGGCATCTTCGTCATGCTCATACCTTTTGTACGCATGTTCAGGATGGTGGAGATATAGTTCAGTGAACCCAGCAGAGACGACACTACGAAGATTGCCATACTCATCAGCCAGAGGTCCATACCGATTTTGGAACCGATAGAAGCATCGCCCAGCGCGCTCAGCGGAGGATAGGAAGTCCAACCGCCGGAAGCAGGCCCGGTCTGCACAAACAGGGAGCTCATCATGATCACGCTGGCCAGGAAGAAGAACCAGTAGCTCAGCATGTTCATAAACGGAGAAGCCATGTCGCGGGCGCCAATCTGCAGGGGAATCAGCAGGTTGGAGAAAGTACCGCTCAAACCGGCCGTCAATACAAAGAATACGAGAATGGTACCGTGCATGGTAACCAGGGCATAGTATGCTTCGGCAGTGATCCGGCCGTTTTCTGCCCAATGGCCCAGGATGCTTTCCAACCAGGGGAAGGTAGCGTCCGGATAACCCAGTTGCAAACGGAACAGTACAGAGAAGAAGGCACCGATGATCGCCCAGATGATCCCTGTGATCAGGAACTGCTTGGCAATCATTTTATGGTCCATGCTGAAAACATACTTCGAGATGAAGGTCTCCTCATGATGATGGTCGTGACCATCATGGCCATTACCATGCCCGTGCTCCACGTGGCCGTGATGCGCTAAATCTTGACTGTGCAATGTTGCTTCGTTACTCATAATAAGTTCTGTTTATGATCAGCCGGTAAACGGGGCAGGCCTGCCGGCTATGTCTTTAATTTTTTCTCTTCAAAAATCGCTGGCTTCTGATTAATGGGCAGTTACCGCGGCTACTGCCTTCGTGCTGTCTGATGCAGGTTTAGCTTCCGGTGCAGCAGGTGCAGGGTGTGCCTGAGAGTACTGCGTGGGCTGGCTGGCAAGCCATGCATCATATTCCGCCTGTGTTTCCACGATGATGTTGGCTTTCATGGAGTAGTGCCCCTTGCCGCACATCTGATCGCAGGCCAGTTCATATACAAAGTCCGGATTGCCGGTACGTTTTCTCATTTCAGCGGTGGTGTACTTGGGCGTGAACCACAGGGTGGTCGGGATGCCTGGTACAGCGTCCATTTTCAGGCGGAAGTGCGGCAGACCAACGTCGTGCACCACGTCGCGGGAACCGATGATCAGTTTCACGTTCTTGCCCACTACCACGTGCAGTTCGGAAGAGATGAAGTCGTCCTGGTTCAGGTTGTCTTTCCAGTCCTGGCCCAACGGGTTATTGCTTTCGTTGATCAGGTGGAAATTACGGCGGCCGAGCTGCCCGTCTTTACCGGGGTAGCGCATCATCCAGTTAAACTGTTTGCCGATCACCTCTACTACCATCGCATCTTTCGGTGCTTCGGAAGTGATACGCAGCCAGTGGCGGATACCGAATGCCACCAGGATGGTGAGCACGATAGCCGGGATAACGGTCCAGATCACCTCCAGTTTGTTGTTGTGCGGGAAATAAAAGGCTTTCTGGCCTTCTTTTTCCTGGTATTTGAACGAGAACCAGAACAGCAGTATCTGTGTTACCACAAACACGGCCATGGTGATGATAAATGTTACTTTAATGAGCTGATCGATGCCTTCACCCTGAACGGAAGCAGACTCTCCGAGCATCTTGTCATCCAGGAGGTCGTGGCACCACCAAACGGCAACCAGCCCCAACACCAGGAATACGATCATCAGGAAACCGTTGATGCGGTTGGACTGCTCACGCGATTTCTTTTCACCTTTCAGAATGGACACATATTCGCTGGCTTTCGCGATCTGGAAGATCACGACGAATATGAGAACAACTACTAAAACTGCTAAAAATCCTGACATTGCTATGAATAATAATTAAGTTATCTAATGCTAAACGTTTATTCTCCTTTCGTTACCCCACGGATCAGGTGTGGTGAATAATGCTTTCTTTCAGGTAAGGATGATTCTTCGGCGTCAGCGGCGCTTTTGCCAGTTGATGAGCCGTAATCCAGATGATCAGGCCCACAAAACCGAGGCCGATACCGAGCTCGAACCAGGGGAAATTCAGTTCCTTCACGGTTGCGGGCATCACCATCTGGAAGAAATCGAGCCAGTGACCGAAGATAATCACGCCGGCCATTACGGCTACCAGTGTATAGTTACGCTTGGTGGAGCGTTTCATGAAAATCAGCAGCGGTGCGATGAAGTTGATGATCAGGTTCAGGAAGAAGATCGGCCTGAACGGACCCCAAACGCGCGGCTGGAAGTAAACAGTTTCCTCGGGCATGTTGGCGTACCAGATCAGCATGTACTGGGAGAACCAGAGGTACGTCCAGAAAATGCTGAAGGCGAACATGAACTTGCCCAGGTCGTGCAGGTGCTCTTCGTTTACCCAGGGCAGGTAACCGTTACCTTTCAGATAGATCACGAACAGTGCGATCAGCGACAGGCCGGATACCCAGGTGCTGGCGAAGGTGTACCAGCTGTACATGGTGGAGAACCAGTGCGCGTCGATGCTCATGAGCCAGATCCAGGGAGTGGTGGAGCCCATGGTGAGGGCGTATACCACGATGAAACCGGCGCACCAAACGGTGCCGTTCCAGATCAGCTTTTTACGGCCTTCGTGGTCGAACTTCATGGTGTCCTGCTGGAGCGACATCCTGCGCAGCTTCAGCGTCAGCAGCGTCCATGCACCTATTGTAATGACAGAAGCAATCGAAATAAAGGTGGGGTTGAGGAACGGGGATTTGAATTCCAGGATCCGGTCGCCTTCGGGGTGAATCCAGTGGTAGATGTGCCCTTTGTTCCCGAAGATCAGGAACGCGAGTACCACCAGTACGATGGCGCCCAGCACCGGAACAGCCATGGAAATCGCTTCCGGCACGCGGCGAAAGCCGATCTGCCAGCCGCCGTGGGCCAGGGTGGTTGCCGCAATGAAGAAGGTACTGGCCAACACCACCATCAGGAAGAAAGTGCTGTTTTGCAGTAAACCTGCCCAGAAACGGGTGGAGCCATGCTCGCCATGGAATGCAAATAATCCGATCAATAAAGTCAGCAAGCCAATGCCCAAAAGCACGAAGCTGGTCGTTTTTAATCTTGCTGGTACTACAAATTGGTCCTTCATTACCGTTGTATATTAAAATACTAAGTTGAAATGCGTTTAAAACAAATTATTGGGCCGCTGCTACTGCAGGCGCTGCGGCAGGTGCGGTTGCTGCAGAGTCGGCGGCAGGTGCTGCAGCCGGCTCGGGTGCTTTACCACCGCCCTGGATGTTTTTGATGTAAGCTACCACTTTCCAGCGCTGCTCGATGTCGAGCTGGCTGGCGTAGCTGCCCATCACGTTGTACCCGTGGGTGATCACGTGAAAAATGCGGCCTTCGCTGTAACCCAGCACTTTACCTGCGATGAAAGAAGCAGGGGCTGCGGGGTACGGGCCGTCGCCGCCTTTGTAGAGCGGACCGTTCCCGTCGAGTTTCTGGCCGTGGCATACGCCGCAGTAAATATCATAGAGGCGCTTGCCTTCCTTGATACCGGCTTCGTCCAACACCAGCGGATTTCTCACTGCGTTTGCCTGCGCTGTATCTTCTGCTTTCAGGTGATAAGGCAGCATCGCTCCCCTCTTTACCGTACCTTCCACCGGTTTCAAGCCGGCCAAACGGCCGCTGTAAAACTCATATGCACGGGATTCGTACATATCAGGTGCATAAATCTTGCCCGGCTTTCTATTATGCGCTCCCTTGTTACCGCAGGCGGAGAGCAAAGCCCCACCGGCTAAGGCAGCTACAATCAGTATGTTGGAAGTCCTTTTCATCCGTTGTTATTTATCTCGTTGTTGTTCGACTTTTTTAAGTGTCTCAGGGATCTACTTCGTCGATCTGTTTTCGGATGTTACCCGGCTGCTTCTTTACACTCAAACGCTTTTAAAGCGTGCCTGGTATCATCTGTATTGTAATGTCTGACTGATCTTTCTGTTCTGTTTACGCTTTCAGCGGTTCGATCTGTTTGGTGAACAGTTTGTCTTCCCGGTCGAAGCGGCCCAACCACCAGCCTGCTTCGGCAGTCTGTTCGTTGATTTCTTTCGCGCCCACACTGTCCAGGAAAGCTTTCACTTCCTCGGGCCGTGTTTTCTCCGTTACCTCGATGGCCATTACAAACAGGTCGTCGGTCTGGCGGGGGTGGAAGATATGTTTCTTCACAAAAGGAGCCATCTGGCAGAGATACATAAACGTCATCACCATGCCCACCGCCGCAAACAGTACGGTCAGCTCGAAAGTGATGGGGATGAAAGCCGGCAGCGGAAAGTGCGGCTTGCCACCGATGTTCATCGGCCAGTCTGTTGTAAATACCCAGCTCATGAAAGATAAAGCGGTAGTGGTACCGGTAATACCGTAAATGAACCCGGCGGTGTGCAGGCTGGTTTCTCTCAGGCCCAGGGCATGATCGAGCCCGTGCACGGGGAAAGGCGTATACACATCGTGTATTTTGTAACCGGCCGCGCGTACTTTCTTTACCGCCGGGAACAATACCGCCTCGTCATCAAAACAGCCTACAACAAATTTTTTAACAGCCATATGGATAGATATTCAATAATCCGTTAATCAAATTCAATTCTTAGTGATGTGCCTGATCGTGTGCAAATTTCTCCGCATCCTCTTCTTCGTACTTCACCATTTTCTCTTTATAGTTCTCGCCGGAAGTTTTCAGGATGGATTTGATCTCCGCCACTGCGATTACCGGGAAGTATTTGGCAAACAGGAAGTAACAGGTGAAGAACAGGCCGAACGTACCGAGGTAGAAGCCAACTTCGGGCCAGGACGGACGGTAGTAGCTCCAGCTCGACGGCAGGTAGTCGCGGTAGAGTGAAGTACAGATGATCACAAAACGTTCGAACCACATACCGATGTTCACAATGATGGACATAATGAAAGTCACCATGATGTTCCTTCTCATTTTACGGAACCAGAACACCTGCGGGGAAATTACGTTACAGGTCATCATGATCCAGTAGCTCCAGCCCAGGGGACCCGCGGCGCGGAACTTGTAGAATGTATCGAATTCGTATTGCACGCCCGAGTACCAGGCCATGAATAATTCTGTGAGGTAAGCCACACCCACGATGGAACCGGTCAGTACGATCACCTTGTTCATGGCCTCTACGTGGCCGAGGGTAATGTATTCTTCGAGGCCCAGGATTTTACGGGTGATGATCAGCAAGGTCTGTACCATCGCAAAGCCGGAGAAGATCGCACCCGCAACGAAGTAAGGCGGGAAGATGGTGGTGTGCCATCCGGGGATCACTGAAGTGGCGAAGTCGAAAGATACGATGGTGTGTACGGACAGTACGAGGGGCGTCGACAGACCGGCGAGTACCAGCGACAGTGCTTCGTGGCGCTGCCAGTGTTTGGTGGAACCGGTCCAGCCGAAAGAAGCCACACCATATAAGTATTTACGCAGTTTGGTTTTGGCCCTGTCGCGCACGGTAGCGAAGTCGGGCAGCAGGCCCGAGTACCAGAACAGCAGGGAAACGGTGAAGTACGTAGAGATCGCAAACACGTCCCAGAGCAGCGGTGAGTTGAAGTTTACCCAAAGCGGCCCGCGGGTGTTGGGATAAGGCAGTACAAAGAAGGCCATCCAGACACGGCCCATGTGCCAGATCGGGAACTGGCCCGCGCACATTACGGCAAAGATGGTCATGGCTTCCGCAGCGCGGTTCACCCCTGTACGCCAGCCCTGGCGGAACAGCAGGAGGATGGCGGAGATCAGCGTACCGGCGTGACCGATACCTACCCACCATACGAAGTTGGTGATGTCCCAACCCCAGCCGATTGTTTTGTTCAGGTTCCACACACCGGTACCCCAGTATACTTCCCAGGTTACGGAGAACACGCCGAACAGCAGCAGGGCTATGGAAATAAATAAACCAATGTACCACAGCTTACCGGGCTTGGCCTCAATAGGACTGATAATATCCTCAGTTACCTGGTGATAATCCTTAACCCCATCTACTAAAGGTTCTCTCAGTGTGGATTCGTACTTCAAATGCATAGTATTTTGAGCTTTGTCCGTCCCGGATTGCTCCGGAACTACGTTGTTTCAAAACTTAAAACTGATTCTTTTCTAATTCAATCTTTGCTTTATCCCTTGCGGATGCGGCTTTCTTAGTGATGAGCTTTTTCTTCCTTGTGCGCTCCTGCAGCTACCGGCGCGGCATCCTTGTTACGGATTTTTGCGAGGTAGTTGATGGAAGGCAGCACGTGCGTTTCTTCCAGTACATAGTACAGGCGGTCAGTTTGCTCTTCGTTACGAACCTTGGCGATACGGCTGTCTTTATCGTTGATGTTACCGAACACGATCGCATCGGTAGCACAAGCCTGCTGGCAGGCGGTACGTGCAGCACCGTCTTTCATCGGCTGGCCGGATTTCTTGGCAGCCAGTTTCGCATCCTGCAAGCGCTGTACGCAGAAAGAACATTTTTCCATGGTACCACGGCTGCGCACCACCACATCGGGGTTCAGCACCATCCGGGTAATGGCGTCGTTCATGTCTGCCGTGTCGAGCAGGTTGCCTTCGAAGCTGTCTGCACCGTTCCAGTCTCTCCAGTTGAAGCGGCGTACTTTATAAGGACAGTTGTTTGCGCAATAACGGGTACCGATGCAACGGTTGTAAGCCATCTGGTTGATACCTTCAGAGCTGTGGTTGGTGGCGGCAACGGGACAAACGTTCTCACACGGAGCGTTGTCGCAGTGCTGGCACAGCATCGGCTGGAATACCACCTCTGGGTTGTTCTCGTCACCGGCGAAGTAGCGGTCGATACGCAGCCAGTGCATTTCGTGTGCGAGCACTACCTGTTCCTTCCCTACCACACCAACGTTGTTTTCCGCGGTACAGGCCACCACACAGGCGCCGCAACCGAAGCAGGAGTTCAGGTCGATGGACATGCCCCATTTGATGCCGGGATATTCGAATTTGGTGCCGCCGGTATACAGCGTGGCGTCGTTACGGAAATCTTTACCGTAATGAGCCAGGTGCTCACGGTCGTGGTTCACCTCTTTCGGGTTTTTGATAAACTCGGCGAGGGTGGTTTCTTTGATGATCGGGCGGCCTTCGTAGCTGTTGTGCGTCTGCGTAAGACCTACCGGGTATTTTTTGCCGGTCGCTTCAGCTTTGGCTTCGGTAGCGTAGTAGCTGAAAGTCTGACCGTTGAAAGATGCGTAAGGATAAGCGTTGGCGCCTACTTCACCGGCAGCTTTACCGATGAACTGTTTTTTGCCGCGGCCGTAACCCACTGCGATGGCGATTACATCGGGGTGGATACCGGGCACGATGAGCAGCGGCAGTTCCACGGAGTAACCTTTGGCAGTGATTTTCAATACACGTTTCTCGGCGTTGATTTCATAATCGTCGCCCAGTTCGGTTTTGAAAGTTTTGGCGAGCGTGTTGGAAACGCAGGCGTAGTTGTCCCAGGTGGCGCGGGTGATCGGGTCGGGCATTTCCTGCAACCAGGGGTTGTTGGCTTCCTTACCGTTACCGATGGCCACTTTTTCGTACAGTACTACTTCGAGGCCGGCGTTTTTAGGCGCGCTGATTTTGGCAGCGGCGGTAGCAACGTCGGCGGTGAAGGCAGCACCGGCCAGTGCGGCGCCGGCGGCGGGCTCAATCACACCGTCCTGCAGTGTTTTGTCCCATGCTTCCTGAGAACCGAGTTTCGCGATCCATTCGTTTTTCAGGTAATCTTCCCAGGCAACGGTATTGCCGCTCCAGTTGAGCAGGGAAGCCTGGAAAGCGCGGGTTTTGAACAGCGGTGCGATCGTAGGCTGGATGAAGGCGAAGTGACCGGTACGGCCTTCCGCGTCTCCCCAGCTTTCGAGGAAGTGATGATCGGGAACGATGTATTTACAGAGCTGTGTCGTTTCGTCGTAGCGGTCGTTGAAAGATACGGTCACGCCTACTTTTTTGATACCGTCCACGAATTTCTTCGCATCGTAGTAATCGTAAGCGGGGTTTACGCCATGTACGAGCAGTGCGCCTACGGCACCGGCGTTCATGTCTTTCACCAGCTGTTCCATATCGCCGTCGATACCCTGGCGGTAGTTGCTGGTAACGGCCCAGTCGATGGTAGTCCCGTTAGCGCCTGCCAGGTTGTTGATGGCGTTTACGATGATCTGCACGTTCACGTCGTTGGAGCCGGATACCACCAGTACTTTGCCAGGGTTGGCCTGGATGGCTTTGGCGGCTTTGGCGATACCTTCTTTCAAACGGGCGTCGGTGAGGTTGGGAGCGGTTACGCCGCCACCCAGGGCCGCCAGCAGGCTGAGTGCTACTGCGCCGGTTTCGGAGGGGCGGTGCGTATACCTTTCGTCAGCGTTGGCACCGGTCAGGCTCATCATGCTTTCGAACTGGAAATGTTTGCTCATTTCCGGCTTTTTAGCATCGATCTTGCGGTTTTTGCCGTACTGGCGGGAATATTCGGAAGGGTTCAGCCAGGTACCGAGGAAATCGGCGCCCAGGCTTACGACTACCTGTGCATTTTCAAAATGGAAGGAAGGCAGGGCCCTTTTGCCGTAAGACTGCTCATTGGCGAGCAGCATGCCGGAGTAAGACACCGCATCGTATGTTACGTGACGGGAGCCGGGATATTTGGCCAGGAACTCGCCGATCAGTTTTTTGGTAGTAGGGCTGAGAATGGTCGAAGTCACCAGCGCAACGGATTTGCCGGAGAGAGCGGCAGTCACCTGTTTGTCGAGGTCGGACCATTGTGCGATTTCTTTTACCCTGTCTTTCAGCTCTTCTTTATCCGGCCCGTTGTTGATACCCGGGTAACGGAGGCGGGCCACATCGTAGAGGGCCAGCACGGAAGCCTGCACGCGGGCGGTAGTGGAACCACCGGTCACTGCAGACATTTCGTTGCCTTCCACTTTGATGGGGCGGCCTTCGCGGGTTTTCACCACCAGGGGCACGTACTCACCGTCAACGGTATAGGCGGAAGCATAATAGTTGGGTACACCAGGCGTAATATCCTGGGGTTTATTAACGTAAGGGATGGCCTTCTTAACCGGGATGTCGCAGCTGGCGGCAATGGTTGCGGCCGCAGTGGTGAACCCGAGGTATTTCAAGAAATCCCGGCGGGGGGTAGTGGCACCTAAAAAGCTTTCACTCTCTTCGAACGGCAGATCTTCCCTGAATTCATTCTTCACAGCTTCCTGATGCGCAGCGGTATTGTGCAACTCCTCCAAGCCTTTCCAATACTTTTTTTGCTCCATGTGATTATATCGAGTTACGATTTAAAAAATGTTGAGTTACGGTCGTTTTTGCGGACGCCCGTTGCTTCCTTATATATTAATAGTGACACTTTTGACACTCGGTACCACCCAGCATTTCTACGGTCACACTGTCGATCTTCTTGTTTTTGATATCGTTGTGCAATTTTTCGAAGATGCTGTAGTAGTTGTTTTCAGTGAACTGTACTTTGGTAGTACGGTGGCAGTTTACGCACCATCCCATAGAGAGGTCGGCAAACTGTTTCACTTCGTCCATCTGCTGGATATCGCCGTGGCAGGTCTGGCATTGTACTTTACCGGCTGCTACGTGCTGGGAGTGGTTGAAATAAACGTGGTCGGGCAGGCTGTGGATTTTGGTCCACTCGATGGGCTGACCGGGTTTGGTATAACGGCCGGCTTTCGGGTCCCAGCCTACGTGATCGAATAATTTCTGGATTTCTGCAGTACCATTTACCTTTTTGCCTTCAGCGGTGAACAGGTCCGGGCCGGAATATTCGGTGATGGCCTTGTGACAGTTCATACATACGTTTTCGGAAGGAATCATGGCGTGCTTGCTCTTTTCTGCAGAGGAGTGGCAGTACAGACAGTTGATCTGGTTGATGCCGGCATGCACTTTATGGGAGTAGAAGATGGGTTGCTCAGGCATATAGTCCTGCTGGCGTCCCAGGCCGATCGCACCCTGGATGGTGAAGTAACCGCCTACTACGAACAGGATTACAATGCCGAGGGCGATGTAAGCTTTGTTTTTGTAGAAAGGAACGGGCTCCAGGCGTTCGTGGCCTTCTTTTTCCGCGGCGAGTTTGTTCAGGTTGCTGTTGATCTGCATCAGTATCACCGCAACAATCGCAAGAATCAGGGTGATCACACCGAAGAGCAGGCTGTTGCCGCCGGAATCTTCCTTGGCTTCAGCGCCATCAGCTGCAGCTGCACCCGGTTTGGCGGCGCCCGGAGGAGGAACGGAAGCTACATAGGCCAGGATATTGTCGATATCCTCGTCTTTCAGCTCCGGGAACGGCGTCATGGAGAGCTTGTTGTACTGATTGAACAGATCGTTCGCATACTTATCACCAGTCGCAAGAACCGACGCGGAGTTGCGGATCCACTGATGAAGCAGTTTTTTGTCCGGCCACCTGTCCTCAACACCTGCCAGGGCCGGCCCTGTCAATTGTTTGTGGACGTTGTGACAGGAGGCACATTTCTGCTGAAATAGCGTCTTACCTGCACCAGGATCTGCTGCCCGAGCTGCGGAAAAAGAACCAACCAGTCCCGCGCATAGGATAAGAACACTCACAAATTGCTTACGCAAACGAATGGAAACACGACGATACACAGCCTATTTAGTTTAGATTTGACCTAAGGTTTCTTAAAAGTGCCAGCAAAAATAAGACAGAATGTTGACAATTTACCAACAATTAAAAAAAAGTTATCCTTGTTTTGAAAGCGCTTTTTATATATTATCCGCGAGACGTTCATCTGCGGAAACTCAATGCCATAGCTGTTTTTAAGGGTACTGTCCTGATCTGCTCCCAACACCCCGTTATAAATTCCTGATAAAAATCATATTTCCGCCTGTGATGAAAATGCGGCCTGTAAGTGATACTATTTTTGCACGTGGAAAGAAAGCCAGTTGATTGGAAAAGAGCCCGCCTGCCGTCAACAATCCTTAACAAGATAGAAAAATAATAGTTGAGTCTGCCTGATCAGGGTCATTCACATGGTATGATCATTATCATATACCGGCAACAAGGGAGGCTCATTTCCTAAATTTAGGAAAAAAATACCTGAACCATAAAGTCTTATCTGCCTATTTTTGCAGCTTATTAAACAGACCGGCTTGAAAAATATAGCGATTTTTGCCTCCGGCACGGGGAGCAACGCCCAGAAAATCATCGATCATTTCAGAAATACCGGCCTGGCCCGGGTCACCGTCATCCTGTCGAACAAGGCCGAAGCCGGTATATTCAAGATTGCGGAACGCGAGCAGATCCCTGCCGTACTCATCGACAAGGAGCAGTTCTTCCGGGGCGACACTTATGTGAAACTGCTGCAGGACCTCGACACGGACCTGGTGGTGCTGGCCGGTTTTTTATGGAAGGTGCCCGCCAACCTCGTGCAGGCGTTCCCCAACCGGATCATTAATATACATCCCGCCCTGCTGCCCAAATTCGGGGGCAAAGGCATGTACGGCCATTTTGTGCACGAGGCGGTACTGGCCGCCGGTGAAACGGAAAGCGGTATCACCATCCACTATGTCAATGAAAAATACGACGACGGCGGGGTGATCTTACAGGAGCGCTGCCCGGTAACGGCAGACGATACGCCGGAGACCCTGGCACGCAAAGTACAGGTGCTGGAACACCGCTGGTTCCCCCTAATTGTGGAACGATTATTGAAATAATGAAGAGAACCTACAGTTGTATGAAAAGACTATTGCCCTTTTTCCTCCTGTTTTCAATTTATAGCCTGTCTGCCGTTGCCCAGGACGCTCAACCCCGCCAGGCAGCATTCAAGAAAGGCACCTATCTCAAAGTAAACCCCTCCACCATTCTGAATGAACTGGACATTTACCTCGAGCAGGATATTTCCCGAAAACTGAGCCTGGAACTGGGCATCACCGGCATCTACACCGACTATCCCGATTATGTGTTTTTTAAACGGATAGACCTGGGCCGCGAAAAACCGGGCATTTCCACCGAACAGTTCGTGGAAGGCAGGGGCCTGGGCTTCAGGGTGGGCATGAAGTGGTACCTCATCAGGCAGGCATCCGCCTTTAACGCCCGCGGCACCTACTTCGAGCCCGTACTGTTCTATAAAAAAGTATTCTACCCCAAAGAGGAGGTGACCCTCAACAACACCATCTATAAAAACAGCGGCGACAAAAGCATCTATGGCATTCAGTTCCTGCTCGGCAGGCAAATAACGAAAGGGAAGTGGATACTGGATCCTTACCTGGGCATCGGTGTGCGCAGCAAAGTGTACAACTTCGTGAAACACTCCGCCAGCGGCGCCAACATCAACGCCGACCACGGTGAGGTGGTGAATGTGCTCCCCAGCCTGCACCTCGGTATCAAAGTAGGCCTGGGCCTTTAATTACTGTTTTGTAAACCGCACTCCCAAAAATCCCCGGATGCCCTGGTTGGGCGCAAATACATACGCGGGATCAAACGTCATCTTATAGGGGTCTACCGACCCATCTGCATTATACCCTACATTCTTGTCGAAGGGGTCGTGCGCGTGCGAGATCGAATTTTTCGGCGGCAGGAAATTCAGCAGGTTTTTCACACCACCATATATTTCCCAGCCCGTCCCGAATTTTTTGGTGAGCTGCACGTTCTGGATGCTCCATACAGGCGAACGGGAAGGCCGCGGGTCCACCGGCTGTACGGGCAGCAACATGGGACCATATATATTACCGGTATAGTCGATGCTCAGACCGGCCTTGGGGAAGCTGTAAGAAACAGCCCAGGTGCCGGAGAAGCGTTCCGTGAGCATGGGGCGTGTTTTGGTGCTCCCATCCTTTTCATATACGTCCATCACGGTCACCCCCGCCAGCACTTTCAGCGGGAAAGCGAACATCAGGTCGGCATTAAAGCTGAACCCCTTGGAAATGGCATGGCCCGAAAGGTTATCGTAGGCAATGGTGTCGGGTTTGCTGTAGTCCGGGATGATCTTGTTGGAAAAATACGTATAGAAGGCCGTCGCATCCAAATTGAGGAACGCATTGTTGACCGGTATCTTTTTCGTGTAGTTCAGGTTCACGTTCCAGCTGCGCTCCGGCTTCAGTTTGTTCTGGATCACCACCTCGCGCGCGCCGCTGAGCGCGGCATGATCTTCGGTGAAGATCGACACCACCCTGTAACCGGTACCGGCGTTGAGGCGCAGCACGTTGCGGTAGTTCGGCGACCATTTATAGGCGAGCCGCGGGGTGAAGATGTTGCCGTGAATGGAGTTGTAATCATAACGGAGCCCCGCCAGCAGGGAATGTTTGGAAGAAAACTTGATCTCGTCCTGCACAAACACCCCCGGCAGCAGGGTGCGCTCCGGTTCGTTGACGCCTTTTTCATTCGTGGCCACCGTGTTATCGTCATAAAACGTGTACCGGAAAGGAAGGCCGGCCAGGAGGTTATGTTTCCCCACCACCTTGTCCCAGGTGAGCTGCACGAACGAGATGGTTTGTTTGGCCATGAAAGGCGTTACGCCGTAATATGAATTCTGATTGTGATAGTTGAACGAGGCCTGCAGCATTACCCGTTCCTTCAGGGGGAGCTGGTATTGCCCGATCACTTCGGCGCGGCTGGTGAAAATGCTCTCGCCGTACACACTGTCGGTGCCCCGCCATTGTTTGTCCCATTGGGTCTGACCGCCCCAGCGGTCTTCATAAAAATACCTCGCCGCGATGGTGGCTACCCTCTCTTCCCGCCGTTTGAAATTCCATTTATTGAATACGGAGATGCGGTGCTGCAAGGTAACGTCGGTGAACCCGTCGCCGTTTTTATCGTAGGGGTGCTGGTAATTAAAGTAGTTCAGGCCCAGCAGCGATTCCGCCTTTGCACCGGCCCTGAAGCGCATGCCCATATCCACGTTGTACTCCTGCCAGCTGGTGGCCATCACGTCTGCGGTAAAGGCCGGCGCGCTGGCGGGGGATTTGGTGATGATGTTGATGAGGCCCGCCACCGCTTCGGAGCCATACAGCGTGGAAGCCGGCCCTTTCACGATTTCCACGCGCTCCACGAGGCTGTTCGGGATGCCCGATAAACCGTATACGGTAGACAGGGCGCTGACGATGGGCATACCATCGATCATGACCATGGTGTAAGGCCCTTCGAGGCCGTTGATATGGATATCGCCCGTGTTACACACGTTGCAGTTCAGCTGCGGGCGCACGCCGTTCACGTTCTGCAGGGCGTCGAATATGCTGGGAGTGGGGTTCTTTTTGAAGAATACGGGAGAATAGACTTCCACCGGCACGGGACTTTCCATCTTCGTGACGGGGCGCAGCGTACCGCTCACCACTACTTCGTTCAGGCTGGAAGAAGTGGCTTCCAGGCGTATAGCCGTTACGGTGGTGGTGCCGGAGGCTTTGATCTGGATGGGCTGTGAATAGGTGACATATCCAACGGCGCTTACCTGGAGGATGTGCCGGCCCGGTGTAACGGGACTGATGTCGAACTCACCCGCTTCGTTGGTGACGGTACCGGTTTTGAGGTCTTTAAACCCGATACTGGCAAATGGCACCGGCTGGTCGCCCGAGGTGACTTTCCCTTTGAGGCGGCCCTGTGCAACGGCGGTTGCCGAAGCAGCCAGGCATAAAAAGAGGCAAATGATTCTAGCGGACATGTTGAAATTTTCTAAGGCAAATTTAAAACGGAAAATGATACTTATCTAAATTTATTTTTAGACTAGCCTAAATATCCTGTCCCTTTCCATGCACCGGAGGGCCATTGCCCGTTCATTATCCGGACAAATTTATATCGGCCGCGCCGCCCCTGCAATAGCGGGGAGGTTACTTTACCATTAAGCCCGCATTTCGTGACAGCAAAAGGAATGGCATGCTCAAAGTATCGCAATCTGCACCCGTCAATCGTGCTACCGGACGGCTGATCGCAAAACGCACCACTTCTGCATAGCATCCCCGTTCATGTCGCCTGCAACACCATCGCCCACCGGTACGGGAAACACGCCAACCCGGGCTGCGAGGCCATTTGCACCACACAACCGGGCACAACCGCTCACGTAACGCTACCGGAGCAAGGAGTCTCAACGCTCCGCCGCAACACGGGGATTGCTCCTTCCCGTATTACTGGGCCGGCGCACATTACAGCGCCGGAAACGGATCCGCGAACGCCTCCCCTTTCCGCCACCGCGCTATTTCCGCTTCATTGCATAAACAACTATCCAGGATCCGCGTGATCTCCCGCGGCTGCAATTGCTGGCCGATGATCACGATTTCGTTGTAACGGTCCGCAAAAACGGGGTGCCAGCGGTCCCGCACCATTTTTTCGGAAGCGGCGCCGAGTTGCCATTCCGCTTCCGGGATGGAGCACCACCATTGACCGGCTTTGTCGGCCATCAGCGAGGCCCCGGCCTGGCTCCAGTTAATAGCGACATCCGGCCGCGAGGCGATCCAGCACAGGCCTTTGCTGCGGATGATCCCTTCCGGCCACTGCTCCTGTATCAGCCGCCAGAAACGGGCAGGATGAAAGGGCGCCTGGCTACGGTATACAAAGGAACTGATGCCGTACTCCTCCGTTTCGGGCACGTGTTCCTTTTCCAGCTCGGCTATCCAGCCGGCACTTTGCGACGTCGTTTCAAAATCAAACAGCCCCGTGTTCAGTATTTCGCGGAGCGGCACTTTCGCCTGTGTAGCCTCCACGATGTGCGCGGCGGCGTTCAATTTGCGGAGCAACGCCTTGAGCGTGGCCACCTGTGCGGCCGGCACCAGATCGCATTTATTCAGCACGATCACATTGGCGAATTCTATCTGGTCCGTCAGCAGGTTCACGATGGCGCGGCCATCGTCCGCGATCATGCCGCGGTCCGCATAGTCGCGGGAAAAATTGAAAGCATCCACCACGGTCACCAGCGTATCGAGGCGACTGAAAGCGCCCAGGTCGATGCCCAGCTGTTCATCGCGGTAAGTAAAGGTTTGCGCCACCGGCAGCGGTTCCGAGATGCCGCTGGATTCGATGAGCAGGTAGTCGAAGCGGTTTTCCGCGGCGAGGCGCTGTACTTCCTGTAAAAGGTCTTCCCGCAGCGTACAGCAGATGCAGCCGTTGCTCATTTCCACCAGTTTTTCTTCGGTGTGGTGGAGCACGTTTGCGTTACGCACCAGTTGTGCGTCGATGTTCACTTCGCTCATGTCGTTTACGATAACGGCCACACGGAGTTGCTCCTTGTTGTGCAGGATGTGGTTGAGCAGGGTGGTTTTACCCGCGCCGAGAAAGCCGCTGAGTACCGTAACCGGTAATTTCTTCCGCAGGGGCTGCAGCATGGCAGGTGTCAGTTGGAAAGTGTTGTTCATGAGTCGGACCGTTTATGTTAGGCAATACTTCTCCATGCGCCTTTGCGGCGCCGGTAAAAAAGCGTGATATGATTCATTTTCCTGATCAGGTACGCGGTCATCGCCGCGTTTGCAGCATTCGTACGGCCGGGGCATATGATCGCCTTTCCGGTGCGATTGGCAGAGCAACCACCTGCCGTGTTTTTATCTTCTGCCGGTTAACATTGGGTTATCTTAGGATTATCTTAGGCTTTTTAATACCATTTACCCGAGATAACCCAAGAAATACCCAAGGATAACCCTAAGATGATGATACTATCGCTGAGTGCTGCTATGTGTTTACATCATGTGTCAGAAAATCCTGTTATTGATTGCCCCGTTCGGTCCGGTGTGCTGAACCCGGTTTACAGGGTAGTTTTACACCTTTTGTTAGAAAATCCGGTTATCGATGCCCCGTTTGGTCCGGTGTGCTAAACCCGGTTTACAGGGTAGTTTTACACTTTGTGTTAGAAAATCCGGCTATCGGTGGTCCGTTTGGTCCGGTGTGCTAAACCCGGTTTACGGGGTGGTTTTATACCTTGTGTTAGAAAATCCGGTTACCGGTAGTCCGTTCGGTCCGGTGTACTGCACCCGGTTTACAGGGTAATTTTACACCTTGTATTAGATAATCCGGTTATCGGTGCTCCGTTCTGTCCGGTGCGCTGAACCCCGTTTACAGGGTGATAAAAGATGTAAGGAGACTTTTGCTTCCCTGCGCCGCTGTATTTAACAGCAGGCAGGGAAGCATTGCATATAGCAGGTTTATGTCTTAAACCATTCAGGCATTGTTTTCACAAACCTCATCTTCGTGCCGGCACACTTTACAGTTTTTGCATTCTTTGATATTCCGTAGATGCGCCCATACAATGAGGCCCGCACCGGCAATGATCACAAACGGCTCCAGGGATTCCGGCGCCAGGAAATGCCCTGCCAGCAGGCCCGCAAAGCCTGCCGAAAAGAGCAGCAGCGGCTTCAGGTGGCGATGGTGCTTTCTGTATCCCCTGAAAAGTGCGGTGTAACCCACTACAAATGAAAATGCCAGCAACCCGTACTCCAGGTTTTCATTTTCAAACAGCTCGAATCCCAGCAGCGGCAAAGCGGTAACTACCAGCGGCAATAACACGCAATGCACCGCGCAGGCGAGTGAAGCGCCTATACCAAGTGCATCCAGATTCCATTTTGAGAAGAGGTTCATAAGTGACGATCTTTTGAATTGGACAACAAATCTAAGGACTTATTTGCAACTTTGTTGCGTTTTTATTTAAATTTAAGAAATAATCTCAGGCCGGTTGGGTATCTTCACGCCGCTGAACAATTGGAATGCAACTATGTTGCTATTTAATACGTGAATGGAATGATCTACACCAAAAACCTTGCTTACGCCCATCCTGGCGGCCGCCAGCTGGAGTTTCCGGATATCACCTGCAAAAGCGGCGAGGTACTGCTCATCGCCGGTCAGTCAGGCACGGGTAAAACAACTTTATTGCACCTGCTGGCAGGTTTGCTGCGGCCAACCCGGGGGCGTATCAACGTGGCGGACAGTTTTATCGAGGAATTCTCACCTGCCGCCATGGACGCGTTCCGCGGCCGACATATCGGCATCATTTATCAGCAGTCGCATTTCATCGCCTCGCTCTCCCTGCGCGAAAACCTGGTGCTGCCTGTTGCGCTGGGCCACCATCGTGCACAGGCGGGCCGTTTGCAGGCCGTTGCGGAAAAACTGGGCATCTCCGCTTTATTGTATAAAAAACCCGCACGCCTCAGCCAGGGTGAGCAGCAAAGAGCCTCCATCGCCCGCGCACTGATGCAGCAACCGGGGCTTTTGCTGGCAGACGAGCCCACCGCCAGCCTCGACGATCACAACTGCGCCGCCGTGGCCCAACTGCTGGCCGAACAGGCAAGGGAGCAAAACGCCGCGCTGCTGATCGTTACGCACGACAGCCGCCTGAAAGAAATATTTGCCAACCAGATAACCTTGTCATGATCCTGCGCATCGCTTTCAAAAACCTGTTACATAAACCTTTGTACGCCGGCCTTTGCTGGCTGCTGCTTACCTGCAGCACCGCGGTGCTGTTGCTGCTCATCGCCCTCAACCGCCAGGCGCGCGAACAACTGGAAAAACAAATCGCCGGAGTGGACATGGTGCTCGGCGCCAAAGGCAGCCCGCTGCAGCTCATTCTTTCCAGCGTTTACAATCTTGACGCCCCCACCGGCAACATCGCTCTCCGTGATGCACAACGGTTCATGCAGCATCCGCTGGTGGAATACGCCATTCCCGTATCGCTCGGGGATTCCTACCAGGGGTTCCGGATCATCGGCACTACACCGGCATACCTCGATAAATACCAGCTGAAACCTGCAGCCGGCACGCTTTTCAGCAAACCGATGGAAGTGGTGATCGGCGCCGGTGTGGCAAAACGTACGGGGCTTGCGCTGGGCGCCAGTTTTGCCGGCACGCACGGGCTAGGGGAAAAGGGACATGTGCATGAAGAACATCAGTATGTAGTGAAAGGCATTCTCCCGGCTACCGGGCTTTCCATCGACCAGCTGATCCTGACGCCGCTGGAAAGCGTGTGGGCGATTCATGAAACGAAAGTGCGGGTGCGGGACGAGGCGGATCATGGGCGCGAACATGATGAGGCCGGCGCTTCCCATTCACATGATCATACAGATGATACTGTTTCCCCCGAAATTCATTCACATGATCAGGACAGCGATAAACCCGGTGAAGTTTCGTCTGGAGACAATTCCGGTCCGGATAACCGTGAAAAACCGGAGCATGGTCACGACAGTGAAAATCGCGCGGCAGAAAGTACATCCGGCAACAACGGTTCTGAAGAGGGCCACCCTGGAGGCGCCGGCATTTCTGTAATTTCTCCCGACACCCAGATCACTGCCGTGCTGATGAAGTTCAAAAACCCGCTGGCGCAATTGCAGCTGCCGCGCATGATCAACGAAAACACCAATATGCAGGCCGCGGTGCCTGCCATTGAAATCAACCGCCTGCAGTCGCTGCTGGGCTCCGGCACCGTCGTCCTCCGTATTCTCGGCTGGCTTTTGGCCGCGCTGGCGGCCTGCAGTATATTTGTGATGCTGGTGCAGGGCACGCACGAGCGCCGTTACGAACTGGCATTGCTGCGCAGCATGGGCTGCGGCCGCGGCCGCCTCCTGGCGCTGGTGTTGGCGGAAGCGGCCATCCTGGGCATCGCCGGTATCGCCGGCGGATTTTTGCTCAGCAGGCTCGGCGGCTGGTTGCTGCAACAGGAAGTTTTTACAAAATACCACCTGAATTTTTCAGGGGCATGGAAGATCACGCAGGCCGACCTGCTGACCGCCGCGGCCATACTCGCGGCCTGCCTGCTGGCAGCGCTCTTCCCCGCCATCCGGGCGTTCCGGCTGAATATCTCTAAAACACTGGCAAATGCTTAGAATAGAAAAAATACTGATCGGCGTAATGGCTTTTACCTTCGTTTCGTGCTCCAATATTTCACAATGGTGCAAACACGGCAACGCCGCTACGGGCTACCTCAGCCAGATCCTCAGCCTGCGCAAACAAGCCGGGTATACGGAGAACCTGCCCGTTTCCACCGTCACCTACCAAGACACGACGGTTAAGAAAGTAACCTGGAAACAACTCTCCGATGTGATCTTCGACCGCAAGTGGGACGAAAAGATGCAAATGCCCATGCTCTACCCTTCCTTTTCACGCAGTATCAAGGCGCTCAACGGCAAAACCATCCGCATCAGCGGCTACATGGTGCCTGTAGACGCCAAGGGCGGCATGTATGTGCTTTCATCCAATCCCAACAGCTCCTGCTTCTTCTGCGGCGGGGCGGGCCCGGAAACCGTAATGGCCCTCAAATTCAAATCCGGCAAACCCTCCTTTGAAACGGACGACTACGTAAGTTTCCAGGGAAGGCTAAGGCTCAATGAGAAAAACATATACGAATTATACTATAATTTGGACGATGCCGTATTTGTGGGTAAATAAACAAACTGTACTACCTTTGCATATTGGATTCAAGCAGCGTGGTTATGTCTAAAAAAGCGATCTTTTATATTGTGTTTTTTGTGGTCCTGAGCATCGGTTTTATGGGTTACTCCGGACTGATGATCAAGGAAGGAACGGGCGAGTTTTTCGGGAAAGAGAAGCTGCCGGTACTGGGCACACCCGGTCACAAGGTGCAGGGTTTTAACCTCACGAACCAGGACGGAAAAACCGTGACGCAGGATAACGTGAAAGGGAAAATCTATGTGGCGGAGTACTTTTTCACCACCTGCACGAACATCTGCCCGGTGATGAACAAAAACATGGAAAAAATCTATCAGAAATACGGCCAGACGCCCAACTTCATGATTCTTTCCCATACGTCCGATCCCGATTATGACTCCATCCCCGTGCTGAAGGCGTACGCGGAGAAACACGGTGCGGATTCGAAAAACTGGCATTTCCTCACCGGCGACAAACGCCACCTGTATAAACTGGCCCGTGAAAGTTACCTCGTGGACGATGGTACTTTTACCGGCGAAGACGACTTCATACACACCCAGTGGTTTGCGCTGGTGGACGGCGACGGACAGATCCGCGGCTTGTATGAAGGCACCAAAGACAAAGACATTGAAAAGCTGATCAAAGACATTGACCGGCTCATGCATGAATAAATTTTGACGAACATGCTTGCAAAACAAAAAGAACTCATTGTGCAGTTGTTGCGCTCCAGTAAACTCAGTATTACGGATACGCGTGTTAAAATCCTGGAGCTCTTTCTGAAAAGTAACGGCGCACTTGAACATGCTGATTTTGAAAAGTTGAGCGGGAAATCGTTCGACAGGGTCACCATTTACCGCACCCTGCAAACATTCCTCGATAAGGGCATTGTACATAAAATCCCTACCACAGACACTTCTGTGCGGTATGCCATCTGCAAATCAGAATGCGGCGAGCACGATCACCACGATCATCATGTGCACTTCCGCTGCGAAGAATGCGGCAGCACCCGTTGCCTCGAAGAAACGGACATCCCCGTTATTTCCCTGCCGAAGGGGTATGATATGCGGAATGTGGAAGTAGTCGTAAGCGGCGTGTGCAAGGAGTGTAAATAATCATTCTTCCTCCATCCGGAAATCGCCCAGTTTCACTACCTGGTATTCAAAACCATGGAGGCGGGCATATTCTTCGATGGTCCCGTCGATGCCGGCTGTTTTGCGCCGTTCGTTCACCCTGGCCGGTTCTTCCAGCGGCCAGATGAATTTCATTTTCTTTCCAGTTTTTTTCATCACCCCTTCCGCTACCTGCGAACCATAACGCTGTTCTTTTCCCTGCCCCACCAGCATCCGGTCGAGCGAATAGGCATAATTGGCGAACAGCATTTCTCCCTTATCCACGGCTTCCTTAAAAACAGGCATATACGCCGCCAGCACATCCGGATCGGCGTGGTGAATGATGAGCCAGGGGATAAATGCTTTTTGCGCACCCAGCACGGTTTTGCCTGGATAGCCCTGCTTTTTGATGATGGAATCGATGAAACGGAGATTGGCGGAGTCGATGATGGCCATCTCATTCACAAGATATTCGACTACCCTGTCGCGCTGCGCGGGAATGCGCGCGGCGCGGGCGATGGAGTCTTTCAGCACCTGGTTGGTATCGATGGCGTAAAGGAGTTGCCGGTATAACTGGTCCCTTTTGAAAATACTGTCCATCGACCGTGCAAGCGCAGGATTGGTAGGTACCTGCGCCTGCAGGGCAACGGCGGCCGCGAGGGCCGGAAACAACAGTATAATGAGGCGTTTCATGTTTATGCTTCGGCAATCACCTTGTCTATTTCCTCCTGCACAAAGCCTGCCAGTTCTTTGACGTACGCGGGAGAAAAGTCGAACCGGATACCCGCTGCCGTGTAAAGCTCACGCAGGGTTTTGGTGTAACCGAGGCTCAGCGCCTTCATGTAATTGTCGAGCGCCTGGGAGGGATTCTCCTTGTATTGCTTCCACATGGCGATGGCGCCGAGCTGTGCGATGCCGTACTCGATGTAATAAAAAGGTACTTCGAACAGGTGCAGCTGGCGCTGCCAGTTGCTGGCCCGGTAGGCTTCGTGACCGCTCCAGTCCACATTCCCCGGCGTAAACTCGTCCATGATAGCCAGCCAGGCCGCCGTACGCTCCGCTTCGGTATGCTGCGGATGTTCGTACACCCAATGTTGAAATTTGTCGATGGTGGCTATCCATGGGAAGATGGTGATGGTGCGTTCGAGCTGCTGCAGTTTGGCGCGGCGCAGGTCTTCCTTATTGCTGAAGAAAATGTCCCAGTGATCCATGCTGAATAATTCCATGCTCATGCTGGCCACTTCGGCTATTTCCATCGGGTATTCCTTAAAGGCGCTGAGCTGCAGGTGGTGACTGAGGAAGGAATGGATGGCATGCCCGCCCTCGTGCACCATGGTGGTCAGGTCTTTCATCTGGCCGGCCGCGTTCATAAAAATGAAAGGCACGCCGGTTTCCGCGAGGGGACAGTTATATCCGCCGGGAGCTTTGTTTTTACGGCTGTCGAGGTCGAGGCGGCCCATCTCCTTCATCACCTGCAAACATTCTCCGAAAAACGGGCGCAGTCGGGTAAAGCAGGCGATGGATTTGCTGATCATTTCATCGCCGGTTTTAAAGGGCTCCAGCGGTTTGGTGCCTTCCGGCTCCGCTTCCGTGTCCCAGGGCCTGAGCACATCGAGCTGCAGTTTGGCGCGCTGCCTTTCCAAAGCCTGGCGCACCAGCGGCAGCATGTGTTCCTTGATAGCGGTATGGAACTGGAAACAATCTTCTTTCGTGTATTCAAAACGGCCCAGCTCCTCGAATTTGTAATCGCGGTAGTTGGCGAAGCCGGCATTTTGGGCGATCTGATCTCGTTTCGTCACCAGCGTGGTGTACAGCTGGTTGAGCGTTTCTTTGTCCTGCAGGCGGCGTGCGGCCGTTTTGGTGAACACTTCCTCCCGCAGGCGCCTGTCCGGACTCTCGAGGAACTTGGCGGCCTGTTGCAGGGTGAATTCCTGGCCGTTCACTTCCACCGTCATTTTACCGGAGATTACGCCATACTGCTGCGCCAGCACGCTGAGCTCCGCCTGGATGGGAATGTTCTGCTCGTTGAAGAGTTTCACCGCTTTTTCCACATTCCTCAGGTAGGTGAAATACAACTGCTGATCGAGCTGTTGTCTGAACGGCGAGGCCAGCAGCTTGCGGTTGAGCGCATCCGCATAGGGTTGCAGCCGGGGCTGTATTTCCATGCAGAAATAGGTGAAGGCCTCTTCGTATTCCTTGTTCGCCGTGTCGCGCGTCATGCGGATCTGGCGCCAGCAGGCATCTTCGCTGATCACCGCTTCCAGTTCGCTGAGGTCCGTCAGCCAGGTTTCCATGTCGGCGGCGCTGCCGATCTCGCGGTTCTGCAGGGCCTCGAAGTACGGCAGTAAGGTTTCCCAGGAAGTTACGCTGAAATCTTTGGGCAGGAAGCGCCTCGGCGGCGCGGTTATATGAGCACTTTGCATGATCTGTTCAATTGATTCATTCATTGTAAAAAGATAAGCCCCTTTAAAAAAAATTCCAAATCCGGGCGGGATTTGGAATTTCAAAAGCTGGAAAAAACCAGTGTTGTTATTCTTCGGTTTTCTTTTTACGGGTAGTTTTAGGCTTTTTCTCCTCTCCTTCAGCGCCCTCGGTGTCGGCAGCGGCCTTTTTTGCGGCGGCTTTCTTTTTCGGAGCGGCTTTTTCGGCTGCAGGCGCTTCTTCAGCGGCAGCTTCTTCTTTCTTGGCCTTGGCTTTCGCTTTAGGTTTTGCTTCTTCAGCCGGTGCAGGCGTTTCGGCATCTTCCGCTTCCACTTCTTCGGTTTCTTCCTCGAAAGTCAACAGATCGTTGGTTTTGAGGATGGCATACCATTTCACCATCTTTTTCATGTCGCTTACATACACACGGTCCTCGTCGAACTCGGGGAACACGTTTTTGAAGTAAGCCTTGATGGCGTTATTGTCTGCCTTTCCATCCGCGAGGGGGAACTGGGCTTCTTTTTCCTGCATTGCTTTGAATACCGCCGACAGGTTTACATTATCGCCAGTTGTAAAAACCTCAATGCTTTCCAATGGGGTAAAATTATGTACCCGTGAAGACACGAAGCGGGTGCTTTTGTCTTCCAGCGATCTTACAATAGCGCCATCCTGTTTGCTGGCCAGCAATTGGAATAAACCGCCTAAACCGGTTACTGCAACAATTTCTCTGTACTGCATGAATTCATTTTTAAGAACGGCAAATATAAAAAAATAGCAATAGATATGGGCCTGACAAATTTTCACCCCTGCCACCCGCCCCGGGAAAATCAGGTCCGGATCAATACCAGCGCGGATTTCCACGTCTTTACGACCCCGGCTCCGTTAAAAATCCGGATAAATATAATATAGATTCCGGCCGGCGCAGGCATTTTCAGGGCATTCAGGCCATCCCAGAACACTTTGCCGCTGCTTCCAAGCAGCAAATTACCGGCCAGAAGCCTCACTTCCCTCCCCAATGCGTCAAAAACCGTAATCGACCCCGTAAAACCGGGCCCCGGCAGTTGCCAGCTGATGGCGGCCACATCTTCGTGCCCGTCGTTATCCGGACTGAAGCGCGCGGGCTGCACGGCAAACACCCCCGCAGCCGTTCCGCCGTCCTGTAACTGGGAATTGGCATACCCCGGTGTAGCATAACCCGCCGTGGCCGCGGCCGAGTGCCAGTTCTGCGCGTGCTGCGACGGCCCGTAGGGGTTGAGCCGTTCAAGCGACACGCCCCTGGCGGAAGACAGGGTGTTCAAATGGAAAGAGCGGCGGTAGTCGAATGCATCCACCACGGTCCCGTCCGGGTACAGCAGCACCAGGCGGCCTTCATCGTCCGGCATCGGCGGCAGGGCCGGTAGCTGCAGCACCTCGCCTTTGCAGGCGTAGGCCCGGCATAGCGCGGCGGCGTCTTCCGTAAAAGCCAGGTATCCGCCGGGCAGGAGCATCCGCGGGCCAGCTGTGAGCGGAACGGCCTGTTTCAGCTGCCCGTCGGCCCCGCGGGTGGCCAGGTGCAACGGATACAGCTCCCGGGCCGTATTGCCCGGGTTGTGGATTTCCAGGAAGTCGGGGGTATCCGGCGGCGGGTCGAACAGCACTTCATTCAGCACGATGTCACCGCTATCGGCCCGCAGCGGCAACGCGAACGCAACCGGCAATCCGGGACCGGCATCCCTGCCGGCGCAATCGCGGAGGCCCGTGGCCTGCAGGCTATACAGGCGCCCTTTTTCCAGCGGCTGCGAAAGGTACAATACGGTGGTGTTGAAGAGCGGCGGCGGCACGGTAACGGATGCGATGCCGGGCAGGCTGTAAGCTGAAGGGGATGCGGCCGAAGCGCTGTCGGTGCCGGCGGAGAAGTGCAGCACCACCTGCGCGCTATCCGGCACGGATATACGAAGAATGTCCGGCAGCGGCGGCGGTTCGATGTTGCCCGCCACCGAATTCGCCGTTCCCGGCGTGCCGCCCGCTGGCGCCGTGGAGGCCGTCCAGTTTTCGGCGCCGGTGCAGGGCCAGCGCGGGTCCTTCATTTCCAGGCTCCAGCCCCCGGCACTTTTGAGGGCTGCGCCGTACCAGCTTTTATGATAAGCGACGGCATGCACCAGCGCTCCGCCCGGGTCATACAGGGCAATGGTTTCGCCATCGTTCCCCAGCGATGGAAAGCCGCTGCCGGCAATGCCCGGGGAAAACACGGGACGGGCGGAAATCACCACCAGGCTGTCTGCCTGCAGCCAGTATTCCGGCAGTTTCATGGTCTGACTGCTGTCTTTCAGCAGCCAGCCCTTCAGGTTTATCGGGACGCCGCTCACATTGCGCAATTCGATGAACTCAAATTCCGGAAGACCGGCGGAAGGCGAAGGATCGGCGAAAATTTCGTGGATGAGCACCCGGAAACGGTGCGGCGATGGCCGCTGACCGGCAGCGGACAAGGGCAGGGCGGCCAGGAGCAGGCCCCAAACAATGGAATGCATGAAAGAAGAATTTAATGAGTTAACAATCTCTCCGAATATAAAAAAAATCTTGGTTTTCTGTATTAATTTTGGGGCCTCTTAAACAAACATTCAAAATGAAAGTAGCCGTAGTAGGAGCAACCGGACTGGTAGGCTCCAAAATGTTGCAAGTATTGGCGGAAAGGAATTTCCCTGTAACGGAACTGATACCCGTAGCTTCCGAGAAATCTGTTGGCAAGGAAGTGATGTATAAGGGTAAGCCGTACAAGGTTGTGACTGCAGATACGGCTATCGGCATGAAACCGAATGTGGCTATTTTTTCCGCAGGCGGCAGCACCTCCCTTGAGTGGGCGCCCAAATTCGCTGCTGCAGGCATCACGGTAATCGACAACTCTTCCGCATGGCGCATGGACCCTACCAAAAAACTGGTAGTGCCCGAAGTGAACGCGTCCGCCCTGACACCGGAAGATAAAATCATCGCCAACCCGAACTGTTCAACCATTCAGATGGTGCTGGTACTCGACCCGCTCCATAAAAAATACGGCATTCAGCGCGTAGTGGTATCTACCTACCAGTCTGTAACCGGTACCGGCGTAAAAGCAGTTACACAATTAATGAACGAGCGCCAGGGCATCGAAGGTGAAAAAGCGTACGCACACCAGATCGACCTGAACGTGATTCCGCAGATCGACGTGTTCCTCGACAATGGGTATACCAAAGAAGAGATGAAGATGGTGAAGGAAACGGTAAAAATCATGGGCGACGAACGCATCAAAGTAACTGCCACGACCGTACGAATTCCCGTAATGGGCGGTCATAGCGAAAGTGTGAATATCGAGTTCGATAAAGATTTCGATCTCGCTGAAGTGCGTCAGATCCTGGCGGCTACACCCGGTGTGATCGTAGTGGACGATCCGGCTAACGCGAGCTACCCCATGCCGAAAGATGCGCATGATAAAGACGAGGTTTTTGTAGGCCGTATCCGCAGGGATGAATCGCAGGCTAACACCTTAAATCTCTGGATCGTTGCAGACAATTTACGCAAGGGCGCAGCAACGAACGCTGTACAAATTGCGGAATACCTGCAGGGAAAGAACTGGTTATAAACTGGTTACAATAAATTATTTTTCGAAGGCCGGAGTGTATTAAAAACATCTCCGGCCTTTTTCTGTTTTTCAATATTCCATTGCAGCTCAACCACTTACCTGTAGCTACTTTCAACCGATTATCAAATCGACATCTGCGCTTTTTTGTTAATGCCCGGTATGCTTCCTTTATTCTCAATCAATTATACAGTTGAACATTTGGAATTTGTAAAAAAGAGATGTAAATTCACTTCCCCGTCAAAAAATACGTTGCGGGATATACGAACAATCTGTATTGAAGAGCAACTACCAGGTGCCTGCGGGTGTTTATTTTTTCATAGCGTCAGAAACTGTTAATAACTAGGGATAAAAACTACACGGAAGTAGTATTGATATGTGGGGGATAAACTTCAACTTTGAATTACAATCCTATGCTAATAAATTCTTTATCTGTTTTTTGCATGACAACTAAACTATCAAACTAAACACCCTTTATCCTATGAAAACCAACACTAACCGTGAACTTCTGTTAATGCACAAGTTTACCGAAGAGTGGAGCACGAATTTTTCCTCACAAGTCTCCCGGATTATGAACATCGTTGATCAGAAAGACACCCTTGATGGAATCATACCGATCATTGAAGTGGCTAACGTATACAATCAACGTTTCGCACAAACTCGCACTGACAAAGAAAACCTGTTGAAAAACCGTAAATCCCGCCCGTTTGAATTTTTGATACACAAAAACTGATTTACTGTTTCCCTGATTTCCCGCGGCAACAGCCGTGTTGAAATACTAGTTGCCGGCAGAACCCTGCACATTGCGGGTACATCTCCGGTAACTAGTACAAGAAGGGTGTTTTTTTGATTTAATCGTGCTGCGCGCTGTTCAGAAAATTAACGAACGGCTGCATCACGGCGAATGTGCGCAGGATCTCGCGCACGAGTGTAGGTTGTATGGCGGCTTCGTCCGTTACGTTGTGGGTCACCACCAGGCTTTTTAATTTGATATACGCGATGGCGGGATTGTCTTCATGATACCCCTGCGGCACCGTTTTCAACGTGTCGCCGTTCACTTTTCCGAACACGCGTATAAATTCCTTTTGTCCCACGATGCTTTCGAATGTGGGAAAGTTATAATCGATTTCCTGTCTTATTTTTTTCAGCACTGGCGCCTCGGGCATCCAGATGCCGCCGCCGGCGAAGCTGTTGCCGCCCGGCTCGAGATGGAAATAATAACCTGCGTACGGGCTTTTTTTGCCGCCTTTGGAAAAGGACGCGCCCATATTGGTCTTATAGGGCGTTTTGTCTTTGGAGAACCGGACGTCCTTATAAATGCGGAATACACAGTCTTTCACCTGCAGGCCCGCCATGGCCGGGTCCATTTTGACCAGGCCGTCTATGATCTGCTGTACCAGGCTCTCGAAATCCTCCTTCGCCTGATGATACTGGGCTTTATTTTCATCAAACCAGGCCTTGTCATTATGCAGCCGGAGGTCTTTCAGGAATTTCAAAGTGGAACGTTGTAGCATAAAAATTGCCCCTTTTGGGGCAAAAAGATACAAAAACTCCGGTTTGCCGGGAGATTTTTTCCCGCGACAAACCGGAGCTGTTGAATAAGGGCCGGCTAAACTAACCGGCCCTTCAGCATAATGGTCTGGTTAAACCTTCTTATATGAGCCAGGGTTTAGATTTAGAATTTGTAAATGGCGGCCAGCAGTACATTGGCGGAATTGCTTTTGGGCGTTTCCGCTTTTTTCATGAATGCATCTTCAGACGCCATGTCCATTCTTACCTCGGGAATCAGGGTAAACCCGCCGATCTTGTACTGCCCGGAAAGCGTGAGGGCAAATACGTTGCCGCCTTCTGGATATTCGGCCAGGGAATAGAATTTCTTGCCGTCTTTGTCTGACAGATACTCGCCACGCAGGGTCAGGCCGAAACTTTCCACCGGGTCGTAACTCAGGTACAGGGCAGAGCCGAACCAGTTACCTTTCGTATCATCCGGTTTGTTTTTGTACATGCTCACGGTGCCGTTGTAACCGAGGCTGAACTTGGGGCTTACCTGGTAGGTGATCACCGCGTCCAGTTGATCGTTACGGGTTTTGAGGGTATCGATACCGCCGATGTAGTTCAGGTAAAATTTGAATGGCACTTCAGCCGGGGCAAATCCATATTGCGCGCCTACATACTTGATGCCTCCCCATCCGGCGGCAGATTTGAAATCCGTCGGGTTAAAAACCCCCACCATGAAGTTATGCGAACCGAAAGTCATATCGGCTTTCACACCGGTGTGGAAAAAGGGGCCGTAGGAAAACATGTAAGACATGCTGTAGTTCCTGTTAGCGTAAGCGTCCACCAGTTCGTACCCTACGTGCGTGCTGTAGCTGCCCATGGTGAATTTCAGCCAGCTGGCAGGCGCATAGGAAATATATAATTGTTTGATGGCAAAACGGGTGCGATCGTCGTTATAAGAAAAATCCTCCGCCCTTTTTCCGAAGCCCAGATCCGCAACCAGCCCCACGTTTTTGAATGAACTTTCCAGTTTGAGGGAAATCATGTTCAGTTCAAAGGAGTTGTGCGTGTTGGTGAAACTGGTTTTTCCGTCGGTGGCGTTTTCATTGAGGTTATACTTATAATACACATCGGCAGAACCTGATAACTTAAATCCTACAGGAAGCAGCCGTGTAGAATCCTGTGCGGAGACAGACATAGCAGAGCATACAGCCAGAAGCGCGAATAAACTTTTTTTCATTATACGGGAGGTTTGGTTTGAACTTGGTTAATAAAGCAATAAGGGCCGCTGGTTGTTGAGGTGCTGAGTGGGGGCATAAGCCGCCCGGACCGCTTACCACCACAGCGGTAGAGCGCCGTGGTGGTAAACAATGTAAATCCGGATCAAACAATAGAACTAACTAGATATTGACTGGTTGATAAGATGAAAAGGGACTAGGACTGCTGTACGCCTACTTCTTCGTCGGCAAGCGCACCGTGGCCATTCACACTGAGGTTAGTGGGATGGTACGTTTCGTTGTGCTGTGTAACGTCCAGGCCGAGTTCTTCTTCCTGTTCGGTTACGCGCAGCGGGTGGATGAAGTTGATGAGTTTGAATATAGCCCATGATACGATAAAGCTATAGCTCACTACCAGCAACAGGCCAAGCACCTGGTTTTTGAAGAGGTTGAAGTTACCGTAAGCCCAGCCGCTTTCAGTGAGGGCGGGATTTACAGCAGCAGAAGCAAACACACCGGTGAGGAGCATGCCGGTCATACCGCCTACACCGTGGCAGGGGAATACGTCCAGCGTATCATCAATGGAAGATTTGTTTTTGTAGTGCACCACGATATTGGAGATGATGGCTGCAACAAAACCGATGAACAGGCTCTGCGGAACACCAACGTAACCGGCTGCAGGCGTGATGGCTACCAGGCCAACTACGGCGCCGATACAGAAACCGAGCACAGAAGGTTTTCTACCGCGGATAACATCGAAGAATATCCAGGAGAGACCGGCGGCGGCGGTGGCGGTATTGGTGGCGGCAAAGGCGGTTACAGCCAGGGCATTAGCACCCAGGGAAGAACCTGCGTTGAAACCGAACCAGCCGAACCAGAGCAGACCGGTACCGATCAGTACGAAAGGAATGTTGGCAGGCTGCAGTTCCTGTTTGGCGATGTGCGCTTTACGGCGTTTCAACACCAGGGCGCCGGCCAGTGCAGCGCAACCGGCGGAAATATGCACAACGGTACCACCGGCAAAGTCGAGCACACCCAGTTTAAAGAGGATGCCTTCCGGATGCCAGGTCCAGTGTGCGATGGGCGCATACACCAGGAGGCTGAACAGTACCATGAATAATACATAAGAAGTGAAGCGGATACGCTCAGCCACCGCACCCACCACGAGGGCCGGGGTGATTACGGCAAATTTCAGCTGGAAGAGCGCAAACAGCAGCAGGGGAATGGTGGCTCCCAGGCTCCAGGGCTCACCGGACGCAACCCCCTTAAAGAAAAAGAAGGTGGTAGGGTCGCCGATCAGGCCGTTCTGAGAGGTGCCGAATGCAAGGCTGAAACCAACCACCACCCAGATCACACTGATGAGGCCGGTTGCGATAAAGCTTTGCATCATGGTAGAAATCACATTCTTGCGGTTTACCATGCCTCCGTAGAAGAATGAAAGACCGGGTGTCATTAAAAACACCAAAGAGGTAGCTACCAATATCCAGGCGATATCTGCTACATTATATTTGCCGGCATCAGCAAATGTGGGCATAGTGGGAAGAAATATGCCAATTACTGCGAGTGCAGTCAAAAAAACAAAAGGCAGATAGTCCTGAATTGAAACTTTCTTCATAGCGTATCATTTTAAATTTCGAAATAAAAGTAGGCATGCAATTTAAAACGTCAAATAGAAGGGGCAAAAATTGGAAATATTTGAAAAAATGGGCTTGAAGAAGGCTCAGAAAACAATCAAATACATATTAATTATAATATAATTACTGTTTTTGCGTGGTGCAATAGTGCTAATATTGGTTGTTTTTGCACTTTAAAATAATGATAATAAATGAGTTACAAAAATATTGCCGCCCGATTACGAAATTCTAATTTTCACTGGGGCAGTTATCACTGTAAAATTTCAAAAATCGCTTGAATCTTTTGACTGATAAGGATTTAAATATTAAAAGGGATAATGTTGTTTAGTAAAAAACACCATTATCCCTTCAATTATATTACAATAAATTCTATGTAATGTTTGTTGTTTTAGCAACTATTTCCGCTTCATGTTCTCCAGTTCCTGCTGCATGGCAAACATCTGGTCCCTTAATCGGGCGGCTTCCATAAAATCGAGGTCTTTCGCGGCCTTCTCCATTTCCTTCCGCACCCGCTGGATGGATTTTTCCATCTGTGGAATGCTAGAAATGGTATTCTGGTTGAATACCACCCCTTCGTCAGCCACTACGGCCATCTCGTCATGCACAGCGTAAGGCGAACTGTCGTCGAAGTGCCTGATCTCCAGCACCGCCGTCTGTCCCATGATCTGTTCTTTCGACTTGAGCACGGTTTTAGGCGTAATGCCGTGCTCCTCGTTGTATTTCCGCTGTTTCTCCCGGCGGCGCGAAGTTTCGTCGATCGTACGCTGCATGCTGTCGGTTATCTTATCGGCGTAAAATATCACCAGCCCGTCCACGTTCCTCGCAGCGCGCCCGGCAGTCTGCGTCAGCGAGCGCTCGTCGCGCAGGAAACCTTCTTTATCGGCATCAAGGATGGCCACCAACGATACTTCGGGCAGGTCGAGACCCTCCCTCAGCAGGTTCACCCCTACCAGCACGTCGATATTGCCAAGGCGCAGGTCACGGAGAATCTCCACGCGTTCCAGCGTATCCACCTCGGAGTGAATGTAACGGCTCTTAATATTAATACGGTGCAGGTATTTGTCCATTTCTTCTGCCATCCGCTTGGTAAGCGTGGTTACAAGCACCCTGTCGCCTTTCAGCACACGTTTATCTATTTCATCCAGCAGGTCATCCACCTGGTTTTTGCTGGGCCGCACCTCAATGGGGGGATCCAGCAGGCCGGTGGGACGAACGATCTGTTCCACCACCACACCTTCCGTCTGTTTCAGTTCATATTCACCCGGGGTGGCGCTTACGTAAATGGTCTGGTTCAGCAGGTTTTCGAACTCGTGGAAGTTCAGCGGCCGGTTATCCAATGCTGATGGCAGGCGGAAGCCGAAATCCACCAGGGTCAGTTTCCGGGAACGGTCGCCGCCGTACATGCCGCTCACCTGGGGAATGGTTACGTGGCTTTCGTCGATCACCAGCAAAAAGTCTTTCGGGAAATAGTCGAGCAGGCAGAACGGCCGTGTTCCGGGGCTCCTGCGGTCGAGGAACCGGGAATAGTTTTCGATGCCGCTGCAATAACCCAGTTCGCGGATCATCTCCACATCGTAGTTCACCCGCTCGGACAACCGCTGCGCTTCGATCAGCTTCCCCTGGCTTTTGAAATATTCCACCTGGGCCGTCAGTTCATCCTGGATTTCGTGCAGGATCTGCACCATCAGATCTTTCGGGGCGAGGTAAAGATTGGCGGGGAATACGGCCGCCGTATCGAGTGTAGCAATGCGTTTGCCGTTGGTGACGTCAAAACTTTCTATCTCTTCGATTTCGTCTCCGAAAAATGTAATACGGTAGCCATAGTCGACGTACGGCAGGTTAATATCTACGGTATCGCCCTGCACCCGGAAATTACCGCGGTTGAAATCGCCGGTGGTGCGGGTGTAAAGGGCGTTGACGAGGCCGTGCAGCAGGGTGTTGCGGCCGATGGTCAGCCCTTTGTGGATACGGATGATGCCGTTTTCAAAATCGGTGGGGTTACCCATACCGTAGATGCACGACACACTGGCCACCACGATGATGTCGCGACGGCCGGACAGCAGGTTGCTGGTCGCCCTGAGCCGCAGTTTATCCAGCTCTTCGTTGATCGCCAGGTCTTTTTCGATATAGGTATCGCTCACCGGCATATAGGCTTCCGGCTGGTAATAGTCGTAATAACTCACGAAGTATTCCACGGCGTTTTCCGGGAAAAACTGTTTGAACTCGCCGTACAACTGGGCTACGAGGGTCTTGTTATGCGTCAGTACGAGCGTGGGCTTCTGTACATTCTGTATAACATTGGCCACGGTAAAAGTTTTCCCCGAGCCGGTCACACCCAGCAGGGTTTGTCCGCGCTCGCCATCCTGCAAACCTTCCGTCAACAGGCGGATGGCCTGCGGCTGGTCGCCCGCCGGCTGATATGGTGCATGCAACTTAAAAGGCATATATTATCTGGATTTCCTGATTGGGAAACGAATTTCGGTATTTAGCGGGGAATGACCGAAATTCGGACGTTAAAATATTACAAATAGCACTTCATGAGAAAACATTTTTGGGCAGTGGCGCTGGCTGGCCTGCTGCTGACGGGAACCACCACCGCCAAAGCCTGGGGCCCTATCGGGCACCGCGTTGTAGCCGAAATAGCGGGCTTTCACCTGAGCCAGAAGGCCCGCGCGGGCATCAGCGCCATCATCGGCAACGAAACGCTGGCCATGATCGCCAACTGGCCCGACTTCATCAAATCGGACACCACAGGCCGGTATAAGCATACATCGCCCTGGCATTACCTCGATTTTCCCGGCCACTGCAGCCGCGGCGTGTTCGACAGCATCATGGCCGCCTCCACCGGCGAAAACATCCATACCATGACGCTGGCCATGATCAAGGAACTGAAAAGCCCGGCCACGTCCAAAGACCGCAAACGGTTCGCTCTCAGCTTCCTCGTGCATATGATCGGCGACATGCATATGCCCCTGCACGTAGGGCGCGACGAGGACATGGGCGGTAACAAGATCCAGGTCACCTGGTTCGACCGGCCCACCAACCTGCACCGGGTATGGGACGAGCACCTCATCGATTTTCAGCAATACAGCTACACCGAATATGCCGGCATTCTGCAGCGCCTCCTCGCGCCGGGGCAGCTCAAACAAGTGCAGACCGGCAGTTTTGCGGACTGGATGTGGGAATCGCACCTGGTATCCGACACTATCTACGACCAGATCAAACCGGGCGACAAACTCAGCTATCGCTACAACTTCCTGTTTGCCGATACGCTCAACGATCAGTTGCTGAAAGGCGGCGTACGGCTGGCGAAGGTGCTGAACGAAGTGTTCAAATAAGGGATTTCATATAAAAAGAAAGCGGTTGCATCTTTCCAGATGGCAACCGCTTTTTAAATTTATGCAGGCCTGTTATACCAGGTCGATGTCAAAATTCACCAGCTGCACAAACTGCTCCAGCCGGGCGCTGATATCTTCTTTCGTGATTTCACGCAGGCGGGCTGCGCCGAATTTTTCCACGCAGAAAGAAGCCATTGCAGAACCGACGATGATCGCAGTTTTCATATTTTCGAAAGAAATGTCCTTTGTTTTCGCCAGGTGGCCCATGAAGCCGCCTGCAAAGGTGTCGCCGGCGCCGGTGGGGTCAAATACTTCTTCCAGCGGCAGGGCGGGTGCGAAAAACACGTGGTTTTCGTTAAACAGCAGCGCGCCGTGCTCACCTTTTTTGATGATCAGGTAACGCGGGCCCATGGTCAGGATCTTCTTCGCCGCCTTCACGATGGAATATTCTCCCGTCAGCTGGCGGGCCTCGCTATCGTTGACCATCAGCACATCCACCATTTTGAGGGTTTTGAGCAGGTCTTCCAGCGCTACATCCATCCAGAAGTTCATCGTATCCATCACGATGAGCTTGGGACGGGTGGTCATCTGGTTAATCACGCTCATCTGCACCTGGGGCGTGAGGTTACCAAGAATGAGAAACTCGCTGCCCTGGTAGCTGGGAGGGATGACCGGCTGAAAATCCGCCAGCACATTCAGTTCCGTCGCCAATGTATCGCGGGAGTTCATATCGAGATGATATCTGCCCGCCCAATAAAAGGATTTTTCGTCTTTTTTCACCTGCACGCCGTCCAGCGACACGCCTCTCTTTACCAGGGCATCCAGTTCCGCCTGGGGAAAATCACCGCCGATAACAGATACCTGGTTAACAGGCTGTACAAAGTTGGACGCTGCCCATGCGATATATGAAGCGGAGCCACCCACGATTTTATCCGATTTACCAAAGGGCGTTTCAATATCGTCGAACGCCATGGTACCAACTACGGTAAGAGACATGTAAGGAAGTGATTTAAAGGTTTTAAAAACGGAGCAAATGTAACGAATTCGCTCCTAAACCTTTATTTTCTTCCAGTTTCCCCGTTTAAATATAACAATGGCCGTTACGGCAATCACCGATTCGGCGATCACAATGGCCGTAAATACCCCGTTGGGGCCCCATTTGAACATTACCGAGAGCATCCAGGCCAGGGGAATCTGCAGGGCCCAGAAGCCGAACAGGTTGATGAGCGTGGGCGTGCGGGTGTCGCCGGCGCCGTTGAACGATTGTGACATCACCATGCCGAAGGCATAAAACACGTAGCCGATGCTCATGAGGCGAAGGCCTTTGATACCGATCTCCAGCACGGCAGCGTCGCGGGTAAAGACCCGCATGATCTGGGGTGCCAGGATGATGAATATTACCGATACGATGCCGAGGAAGATCATATTCATATAGGCGGCCTTCCAGACGCTCTTTTCCGCCCGTTCCGGCTCGCCCGCGCCGAGGTTCTGGCCTACGAGGGTGGCGGCAGCGTTGGCGAGACCCCAGGCCGGCAGAATGGCGAAAACGATCACCCGGATGGCGAAGGTATAACCAGCCAGCGCGTCTTCCCCGAACTGGGAAATGATGCGGATGAGGAACAGCCAGCTGGCGGAACCGATCAGGAACTGCAGGGTGCCGCCGGAGGCAAGGCTGACCATTTTCAGAATCACCTCCCATCTGGGTTTCAGGTGCCGCCATGCGATGGCGATCAGCTTTTTTCCGCTGCAAAGATGATACACCTGGTAGGCAACACCGGCACCGCGCCCAATGGTAGTGGCAATGGCCGCCCCTTCGAGCCCCAGCGCGGGAACAGGCCCCAGCCCGTAAATCAGCAGGGGGCACAGGAATATGTTCAGGATGTTGGCCAGCCAGAGGCTACGCATCGCTATACTGGCCTCACCCGCCCCGCGGAATATCCCGTTGATCAGGAACAGGAACACGATCACGAAATTGGAAGCCAGCGCTATTTTCGTGTACCCATGCCCGGTGCTGACCATTGCCGCGTCCGCCCCCATCAGCTGCAGTATTTCGCGGGAGTAAAGGAGGCCGGCCACACTCACCAGTGCGGAAAAACCCATGGCCAGGTAAACGGCCTGCACGGCCGCGCGGGCCGCTCCTTCAGAATCTTTTTCCCCGGTACGCCTGGCAACAATGGCGGTAGCTGCCATGCTGATACCGAGGGCGATGGCGTAAATGATGCTGAGCACGGATTCCGTCAGGCCCACCGTGGCAATGGCCGCGTTGCCGAGGCCGCCCACGAAAAAGGCGTCGACCAATGCAAATAACGATTCCATCGTCATTTCCAGCATCATCGGAATGGCCAGTAATATCAGTGCGCGGTTGATGCTGCCCGCGGTATAAACTTTTTCGTTGCCTTTGATGGCTTCTTTGAATAACTGGAAAAATTGCTGCGTGCGGGAAACTGCCCGCGTAATGCTTCGCATGCCCTACGAGTTAAAAAATGAATAATGTAATAAATAATACGGGAGCGTTCCGTGAACGTCGTTCGCGATGAAAGTTGGCCGGCATGCGCAGTACCAACGGGCTTAAAATTTCATATGCGTAAAATTGAGGAACACAAAAATAACGGAATTGCCGGGCCGGCCATGCGAAATTTTATGAAAAGCGTATATCATAAGAGAAAAAGGACGAAGCCGGTTCGTCCCGCAACATCTGCACAATAAAAAGACGTCCTCTGCGTTCGCAACCGTCCCGCTTTCAGCAAAATACACGATAAATAAAAAAAATATTTCTTCCCGAATCCCGCCATGGCAACGCGTTTCCACGGGTCAACAAGGAGCATTTTCAAAAAAACAGACATTTTCTTTGTAACATTTTAAAACCACACCCGTTTAACATCTGTACAACAACCAAAAAGTACATCACTTAACCTAATTATTAAACTAAGCTTCTAAAACGGAAATCATGCTTATGCTTAACAAACAAGCCCGGAATCTGGGCCTGATCGCCATTGCCGTGTCCGGAATCACCATTGCATCGTGCTCTAAAGACGACAATCCTACAAAGGTTTACCGCTCCAAAGAATACACCCTCAATAGCAGTGCTACCGGTACAACGGCCTCTGGTAAAGTAATTGTACAGGAAACGTCAGACAGCACCTTCCGCCTGATCGTAAAACTGGACAAATCCACAAAAGATACGGTGTACACCTTCGCCATCTACAAAGGCAACAAAGGCGCCACCGCTCCTTTCGACACAGCGATTTCCCTGGGCAAAATCAAAAGCCAGACTACCGGCGCAGCGCTGGAAGCAAAAATCGACAGAATCGACAGCATCAAGATCAATGAGACCACGAAGAAAAAATTCACTTACGACAGCCTGCTGAAATATGACGGCTTCGCACGTGTTTCTTTCGTAGACCTGAAGGTGCCTGCCACACCGAAAGACAGCATCGTAGCGATCGGCAACATCGGCAAAAACGCACAGTAATTTCCTAAGCGTACAGTTTTTTAGTTGATAGATGGAGGAGGCTGTTCTGCCATGCAGAGCAGCCTTTTTTGCGTGCAAAAGAAATGGCCGGAAAATTTCCGGCCATCATTGTATATGAATAGGATATGGTTCATGATGGGAAAGAATTCCCGGTAAGAACATCTTTACTGCGTTAACTGAATCAATTCTTCAGGACCTTGAATTCCGTTCGTCGGTTTAACTGCCGGCCATCCGGGTTATCTTTTCCGTTAGGCAGGGTATTGGGGGCAATGGGCCTGCTTTCACCATAACCTTTGCTGATCACGCGGGCGGTGGGAATACCTTTGCCTACCAGGTAGTCCACGCAGGATTTGGCGCGTGCGTTGGACAATTTAAGGTTGTACGCATCGGTACCTTTACTGTCCGTATGCGCGCCCAGTTCAATTTCCATTTTGGGGTTATCGAGCAACAGATAATACAGCGAATCCAGCACCAGCTTAGACTCGGGGCGCAGGGTAGCTTTGTTGTAATCGTAGAAAATATCGTTGATGACAATGGGTTTATTGATCTCGAAACGTTTCAGGCAAACGGTAGGGTTCATCATAGAATCGACCATGCTGAGCTGTTCGGAGCTGAAGTTGAAGTTTTTGGAGAAGTAGTTGTCTTTTTCCACCACTACTTTATACTTCCTGTTCATCTCCACTTCGAACGAATAACGGCCCGTGCCGCTGGTGGTCTGCGTTTCGATCACGTTGCGCTGTGTGCTGTCGAGCAGCGTGATTTTAGCTCCGCTGAGCGGCTGGTTGGTTTCGCAATCGAGCACCAATCCGCCAGCCAGCCGCGCTTTGCGTTTCACGGCAAAAATTTCCAGGCAGCAGATCGATTCGCGATCCGAACTGATGAAACCTTTCTGCAGCGCATTGGCGGACGACAACGCAGCATAATACTGATCGTCTTTCGCGGAGTTCAGCGGGTAACCCATGTTTTCAGGAACGCTCCAGCCGCCGAAGTTGCCTTTGCTGCTGAAAAAATCCAGCCCGCCGAAACCTACGCGGCCGTTGGTGCTGTATATCAGGATCTGTTTCACCGGATCATAGAACGGTGCACTTTCTTCTTCGGTGGTATTGATGGTATTGCCCATGTTATTCGGCGCGCTCAGGGTACCGCCGGCGTTGATGGTGCTGTACCAGATGTCGAATTTTCCCTTCCCGCCGGGCCTGTCGGACACAAACAACAGATACTTGCCGTCTGACGTCACATAAGGCTCTTTGGAATTGTACCCGGGCGCATTGACGGACGCGTCCAGCTGCTGGGGCTCCGACCAGCTGTTGCCGCTGCGGGTGCTGCGGTACAGCGACGACTGTTTGTTGCCGTCTTTTTTCGTCCAGCGGGTCAGGTACATCGTATTACCGTCCGGCGTAATGGCCGCCGCGCCCTGCTCCATCCCTTTCTCCATGGGGATGGCCAGCTTTTCGTTGCTGTCGAAACTGTTCTGTCCGCCCCTGGCCACATACAGCGTGTTGATGAAAGGATTGGTCTTTTTTTCGATCAGCGATGAGTCCGGGCGCGAAGAAGTAAAATAAAAAGTATTGTTGCTTACCGGCACGGGCGCGTAGTTGGCGCCGCCCTGGTTGATGTTGCCGGTTACCTTCACCACTTCATACCGCGGAGGGAACTCCATTTCGTTGATGGCGAATTCACAGTTCTGTATTTCCAGCGCCGTACGGTTGGAATATTCGTCGGTGCCTTTATAACCTTGTTTGAATTGCTGGAACTGCGCCAGCGCCCTTTCATAATCAGCCGCCGTTTTCGCGTTGGCGCGGATGCAGGAGGCGTACCAGAACCGGGCGAGCGGGAACTGAACGGGATCAAAGTTTACGGTTTCGGCATACCACTTTTCCGCGTTGGCGTAGTCGTAATACATCCGGTACGATTCCGCGAGGCGGTATACCACCGTTTCATAATCCTTCAGTTTTTTCTGTTTGCTTTTGCCGTCTTTATCGAGCTGATACGGCCGGTATTCGCCAGGCTTCACCGTGAAGGTACCCAGCGCTTTGCTGTAGTACTGGGCGGCGGAATAATAGTCCTTCTGCTCAAAATACATATCCGCCGTGCGCTTGTAGTCGTATATCATTTGTGCACGCAGGCTGTTCAGGGAGCAACCGGCAATGAACAACAATATGAGAGTAAGTTTTTTCATAAGGTTCGTTTGATGTTACTGGGAACTTTTATAATCTCGGGCAGATAAAATATTCCGGCTGCATGATCCTGCGTTTGCGGCCGATGAACGACAACGAAATTTCGAAGGCGTTACTCCCGCTGGCGAGGCGGCGGAGATTGGAAGTGTTCGCATCGTAGCTCAGGCCCAGCGTAAAGTTTTTATAGTGCACCCCCGCGAAAGGGGAAACGGCATCGTTGATCCTGTAGTTGGCGCCCAGCAACACATCGCATTCTTCATTCACCTTCAGCTGACCATACACGCCCGCCACAATTTCTTCCGCATTGCCCTGGCGCATATACAGGCCGTGCGGCGTGATGCCGAAGATGTCTGTAAGGCGGATGCGTGAGCCGCCATGCACGAGGTAACGTACCGGCAGCTTGCGGGATTCGGTATCGTCTGCCACGAAGGGATCTTCGGGTTGGGTGAGGTGCGCACCGGCCACGCCGATAAAGGGATTAAAGCGGTGGTTGGGATTACCGTCGAACAGGAGCAGCCCTGCATTGGCGTCAAACACCGTGGAAGAAGTGGCCTTCAGCGATTCTCCGGAAGGAATATTCGGATCGAATCCCATCACAGGATTGTATTGGGAACCGAGCTGGAATTTCGACTGGTCTACGCGGCGGTTGATCACACCCGCCTGCACACCGGCAACCAGCCTGGTGGTGCCGTTCTTGCCCATTTTCACACCACTGTACGATACGGTGGCCATGGCGTTGAAATAATTGAACCCCGCTTCGCCGGCCGACATGTTGAGTGCGGTGATCCCCAGGCCGATGTTTTTATCCGTCGGTGCGTCGAACGAAACGCCGGCGGTGGAATAGGGGGCCCCGAAGTTGGCCCACTGGTTCCGGTAATTGCCGGTGAGGCGGTAGTCGCCGTCGATCACACCGGCCATAGCGGGATTCAGCCAGAGCGGGTAAGCATAGTACTGTGAAAAATGCGGGTCAACCTGTGCCGTGGCAGTGCCGCCGATAAATGCGCTGACTGCTAACAAGGCTATGATGATTTTATTTTTCATGGGATTCTTTTTTGGTTTTGGGTTTTGCCGGAATGAAGCCTGCGCTTCATTCCGGCTGTATTTTGTTGTTGCTTGCCTGTATCTTCAGGAGCTTATCTCACGATGGTAATGGTACCGCGTTTCTGAACGGTGGTGCCATCCTGGAGCGTTGCCCGCAGTACGTAGTTGTAAACACCTACCGGCTGCCGCTGACCGCTCATGGTACCATCCCATCCACGGCTCTTGTCTCTGGACTCGAATACCAGTTGTCCCCACTGGTTGTAAATCCTGATTTCCATGGTATTGATAGTGGTGCCATACACGAGGAGGATATCGTTCACACCGTCGTTATTCGGCGTAAAGGCATTCGGTACGAATATGGTGTTACCGGCAGGGTTATCTGTTCCGCCGCCGCCCTGGAACCAGGCGCTGTTGGCGCATTCGGTAGCGCCTACAGACATTACCATCAGCGAGATCGTCTGATTCGGCTGCAGGCCCGTTACGGTGTGCGTAGTGCCCGTGAGGCCGGAGCTGGGCTGCGTGAAGGTAGCACCGCCGTCGGTAGATACCCTGTAACCCAGCACACCTGCAATCGCGTTCCACTGGAAGGTGATGGAGGTAGCCGTTCTTGAAGCCACGGTCACACTCGGTGCCGGCAGCTGTGCATATACCCCGATCGTTACCGCAGTGCGGGTTGCGCTGACGCATCCGCCGGTCATCGTTGCTTCCGCATAGTACGTGGTGGCCGCTTTCAGGCCCGGTGTTTTGAACACCGGTCCGGTGAAGATGGCTGTACCGCCTGTTGCGGTTGTGTACCATTTGAATTCAACGCCTGCCTGTGTTGATGCGGCGGTGAGGGTGGCGGTACTGTCAGGACAAACCGTATTGGCACTGGCGCTAATGCCAGGTGCTGCCGGAACAACGCCTACTGTCGCCACTGCCCTTGCCCTGCCTGCGCTGGCGCAACCGCCGCCGATCACAGCTTCCACGAACACTTCCATGTTCGCCGTGAGCACGCCCGTGGTATAAGTACCGGTAGCGTTATCCTGCAGCAGGTTGCCTGCGGCATCGTACCAGCGGTAGGTTACGTTCGTCAGCGGGTTCTGCACGCTGAAGGTGGCGGTGGTGCCGGAGCAGATCGTTACTGCGCCGCTGTTGGCCAGCACCGGTGTTGCCGGTGCGTCCGCAGCGATCAGGATTACCTGTGCACGGCCATTGCTGGCGCAGGTGCCGCCCGGTAAGGTGGCTTCCACATACACGGTATCTTTCACGGTAAGCGGGTTGGCGGTGGAGTAAGCCTCGCCGATGAAGAGGAGCGTGCCGTTGATCGGCGCATCATACCAGCGGTATTGCAGGTCGCTGCGCGGGTTGGTCACCCTGACGGTCGGCCGCAGGCCTTTACATACGGTCACTTCAGCCGGAGCAACCGGTACAGCAGGACCGTTGCCTACTGTTACGCTCACTTTCGTGCGGGTGAGGCTTGAACAGTTGTTGCTGTTCGTTGCGCTTACATAATAGTCTTTATTGGTCGTCAGTGCCGGTGTGATGAAGACGGTAGACGTAGACAGGGCGGTTCCGCCCGTGGGTACGTCGTACCAGCGGTAAGTCACACCCGCTACAGGATTCACCACATTCAGGGTGGCGGTATTGCCGATGCAGACAGACTTGCTGGTAGCATCCACCGTTACGGCAGGAGGCGCCGGGTTCACGGTGATGGTTACGCTCGATCTGCTCGCGCTCGCGCAACTGCCGCTCACTGCTTCAACATGGAAGATAGTGGTGGTAGTGAGGCCGGTCGGAGAGAAGGTGGTGCCTTCCGCCAGTTTATTACCGCCGCTGGCTGCATCGTACCAGCTGTACACCACGCCTGGTACCGGGTTCTGGATAGACAGGCTGGCGGCCGTGCCTTCGCAGATGGTGGTGGCGCCTGCCACAACCGGTACCTGCGGAGCATCGGTTACCTGAACATCTACACGGGTGAGACCGGTGCTGGTGCAACCGGTGCTGCTCACTGCTTCCACATAGAAGCTGCCTGCAGCAATCTGTACGCCTGTTACAAACGTGGTACCCGTAAACAGCCTGTTGCCGCCAGGTGCATCGTACCAGTGGTAGGAAACTCCTGCAACCGGGTTGGTCACGCGCAGCGTAGCCTGAGCGCCACGGCATACCGTCACGCTGGTGGATTCCACTGTCGGCGGGTTGAGCGAACCTACAACGGTTACGCTGGCCGTGCCTCTGGTAGTGCTGGTGCAATTACCGGAACCTACCGCTTCCACATAGAACATTGCGTTTGCAGTGAGCGGACCGGTAGCGTAGCTGGAACCGGTGAACAGGAGCGTACCGCCGGTAGCCGTATTATACCAATTGTAGGTAATGCCCGGAACGGGGCTCTGTATCGTAAATGTTACGGACTGGTTAGCGCAGGATGTTTTCGCATTGTCCGCTACAACAGGCACTGCCGGTGTAGCATCTGCGTTCACGGTCACCTGAACGCGGCCACCTGCATTAGCACATCCGCCGCCGCTGCCCACAGCTTCCACGTAATACAACGTAGTAGCGGTTACCGGCGGGGTGACGAACTGCGTGCCGGTGAATACAGGCGTACCACCAGACTGTACGGTGTACCAGCGAATGATCGCACCGGCAGTAGAAGAAGTGGCATTCAGTGTAGCCGGCGTACCGGTACATACGGTCACGTTATTGGACGCCGGTACCGGATCAGCAGGCGCCGCGCCTACCGTGATGGTTACCGGTACACGGGTCACATTACCGCAGGTGCCGTTGAATGCTTCTGCGTAGTAAGTGGTGTTGGCAGACAATGTGCCTGTTACGAACACGCTGTCCAGCGAAACCGGAGCACCGCCCGTAGCTGTTGTAAACCAGCGGATGGAGTGGGCCGGGTCAACCGGGCGTGCGATGAGAATGGCGTTACTGCCCGCACAAATTGCGGTATCGCCTTTGAGTATCTGCGGAGCATCGGGCACCTGGCGCACCTGCAGCGTAACCGGCGTACGAACGGGGTTCACGCAATTGGTGGAGGTCCTCATAATTTCCGCATAGTAAGTAGTATTAGCTGTGAGGCCGCTTACCGTAAACACGTTGCCGGTGTGTACGGCAGTGCCGCCTGCAGGAGTCGTATACCACCTGATGGTGCCACTGGCGGAGCCTGTTGCAGTCAGTGTTGCAGAGCCGCCGGCGCAGATCACGGCATTGTCTGCCGTAACGGTCGGCGAAGCGAGAATGCGGTTGGCATACCGTACATCCACGTTCAACAGCACAGAGGCCACACCACCCAACAACCGGATTTCCACAGCATCGTAAGCACCACCCGGTGCAAACAGCGCCACCGCTTCGTTCGGCGAGCCGAGCAGCTCCAGCTTGAGGCCGGCTGCATTCAACACTTTGGAGTCGTTGTTGGAAACGCCGTTGTTATAAGATGTGATCTGGATGGCAGACAGCACCGTCAGATCGAGTAGACCTGTGGGGGTGGAGAAACGGACCTTCACCGTATCGCCCGCTGCAGCAAGGCTGCCGAATTCAAGGCGTTGATAAACGAAGGTACCGAGCAATCCAACCGGCATCGACAGGGTGGAAGCGTTCGTGGTGTCCGCATCTACCGCTCTCGTCGGGTTCGTAACACCGCAAAGCAGGCAGACGCCGCCAACCTGGTTGGTCTGGCTCGTCGCGAAGTCGCAATTGGGCACTACGTTCCGGTTCACGGTGATGGTTACTTCGGTACGGCCACTGGCGCAACCGGACGGGCTTGCCGCTTCCACATAGAATTTAGTGGTGGCTGCCAGTTCCTGTGTCGTGTAAACCGCTCCGGTGAATACCGGCGTACCGCCTGTTGCGTCGAGGTACCATTTGTAAATGGCGCCCGGCGTGGTGGAGGATGCAGTAAGCGTTGCCGTTTGACCGTATTCAACGATGCCGCTTACGGGAACCGTTGTTACGGTGGGTTGTACCGGTGTGGTGTTCACCGTTACCAGTACGGTGGCCGGCGTTGCGCTGGTGCATTGACCAGCGGCGGCGGCCACGTAGTAGGTTGTATTGGTGGTCAATGCAGGCGTGGTGAAGATTGGCCCGGTGAATACCAGGTTATCCAATGCTGCACTGGAATACCAGTTGAATACAACGCCCGGCGTGGTGGAGCTGGCGGTTAAGGTCGCCGTTGAACCGGAGCAGATGGTTGCGTCGGTCGGCGTAATTACCGGCGTACCAGGCCTTGCGGTGATGTTTACCTGCACGGCCGTACGGGTAGCGCTGGCGCAACCGCCGGAAGATACTGCTTCTGCGTAGTATACAACCGAACTGTTGAGCACCGGCGTAGTGAAGGTATCACCCGTAAAGAGAACGGTGCCGCCGGTTTGTTGGTCGTACCAGCGGAAGGTGGCGCCGGCAGGACCGGTTGCCTTCAATACGGCGGAGGTGCCGCCACAGGTGGTTACCGTACTATTATCCACAGTGGGTGCAGCAGGGGCGGCGCCAATTTGCACGACTGCTTTTGTCCTTACCGGGTTTGCACAATTAATGGAAGTTTTGGCGGCTTCTACATAGAATGCCGTGTCGGCTGTAATTGTTCCGCTCTGGAAGGTGGCGCCGGTGGCCAGCGGTGTACCGCCGGAGGGCGTGCTGTACCAGCGGAAGGTGGTATTGGCTCGTGGTGCAACATTGAACGTAGCGGTGCCACCCACGCAGGTGGTAACGGTATCCGGCTGCAGATCAGGCACGGGCACGAAACGCTGCGCATAGTGAATGTTCACCGCACTCAGCGCGGTCGCTACACCGGAGTTCATCCGTACTTCCACCCTGTCGAACACAGCGGCGGGAGCAAACGTAACTACCGCCTGCTGGTTGCCCGGCAGTAACTGCAGGTTCAACAGGGCGTTGTTCAGCGCAACACGGTCGTTATTAAAGGTTGCGCCATTGTAAGTAGCGATCTGTATGCTGCCCAACAGGCCCACATCAGCGAGTGAGGCCGGGAACGACAGCGCCAGCTTCACACTGTCGCCGGCATCGCTGGCAGACGGGAAGATGAGCGTTTGCTGTACATATCCTCCGAGCAGGCCGGCGATCACGTGCACGGTGGAGAAGGTTGTGGTGCTCGCATCCACGGCAGACGCCTGGTTCTCTACATAACAACCGATGCAAAGCAAGCCGTTGGTGGCGCTTTCCTGGGTATTGGCGTAGTCGCACGGCACATCCGGGTTATCTATCAGCACGTTGGCGATTACCTGCACACGTTGCGCACTGGCGCAGCCGGTACTGGTAGATGCTTCCACATAATAAGTGGTGGTGGCGTCCAGTGGTGGCGTAGTGAAGGACGGGCCGGTAAACAGCGGTGTGCCGCCTGTGGGCACGCTGTACCATTTATAAGTCAGTGCCGGATCCGGCGTATTCACGTTGAAGGTAGCGGTTTGTCCCTTGCTGATGGTAACAGATGAAGCTGTCACTGAAACGGCGGCGAGGCCCACTTTTACGAATACGGGTTTGCGCACTTCGCTCTTACACTGTGTGCCGGCAGACACTGCCTCCACATAGTATACCGCATCCGCCGTAATGGCGCCGGTAGTATAGGAAGGCCCGGTGAACAGCAGGTTGCCGCCCGTGGGCGCATCATACCAGTTGAAGGTAGCCGATGCAGGTGCGGTTGCCGTCAGCGTAGCCGTTTGACCGGTGCAGACATTTACCGTATCTGCCACAACAGCCGCCATGGCGGTGATTTGCTGCGCGTAGTACACGTCTACCTGGGTCAGTGCGGTGGCGAGACCCGTGATGTTGATTTCCACCTCATCAAATACGGCCGCCGGAGCATACGTAATGGAAGCGCGTGCTCCACCGTCGAGCAGCTGCAGGTTCAGCAGGCCGTTGTTCAGCGCACGAACGTCGGCGGTGTTTTCCACACCGTTGTTGCGCGGGCGCAGGGTTACGTTGCCGAGCAGGCTGAGATTCAGCAGGCCGGTGGTAGAGCCTACCACCACACGCAGACTGTCGCCCGGTGCGCTTTCGTTGGCAAACGCGATGCGCTGCCAAACAGTACCACCCAGCAACGCCACCGGTAGATGCAGATTCGAAGCTGTTTGCGGATTTTGATCCACCGCCAGCGCAGGGTTATTCACCGCGCACAATGCGCACACGCCTGTGATTGCATTGGTTTGTGTGGTGCCCGCGCCGCAATCCAGGTTGGGACTATTGGGCCCTACCGAAACGGCAACAGGAACCGCGGTACGGATGTAGCTCGTCAACCCGTCAGGTGTGGCGGCCTCCACATAGAAAGTGGTACCCTGTACCAGTACCGGGGTGTTGAAAGTGGCCCCGGTTGCGATGGGCGTACCGCCGGTAGGCGTGGTGTACCAGTTGAAGGTGGCGTTTGGCAGACGAATAGACGCGGTAAGCGTGGTGTCGCTGCCGAACGGAACAGTGGGATTGCTTGGTGTAACGGTAACAGGAATGAAAGCCGCAGCTTCATAAATATTAAGACTGCTGAGTGCGGAAACGGTGCCGTTGAGGTCTACCCGCACACCATCGAACGTGCTGTTAACGGGAACGACCACACGGAATTTTCCGACTGTGCCGGTGGGATCCAATCCCAGCAGCTGCAGGTCTACCAATGCGTTATCGAGTGTACGCTGATCGGGGTTTGGCGTGGCGCCGTTGTAGGTCTGCACGCTAATGCCTGACAGCAGGGCTGCATTGATCAGCGTTGCCGGAACGCCCAGTGTGAATGCGATGCTGTCGCCGGCCTGGTAAGTGCCGGGGAATTTTATGAGCTGCCCCACTGAGCCGAGCGCGCCCACTGTCATCGACAGGGTGGAGGCGGTTGTGGTATCCTCATCGATCGCATTGTTGGGATTATTCACGGAACAGCCCACGCAGATGCCTGAAATGAGGGGGCTTTGCTGCTGGTCGCCATACGTCCACAGCGGGCCGGGACCGCCGCTTACCGTAACCGGTACCGCGGTCCTGACAAAGCTGGTTTTGCCGTCGGGCGTGGATGCCTGAACATAATATACGTCGCTTCTGCTGAGCGGCGGTGTGGTGAATGACGCGCTGGTGCCGAGCGGGGTGCCGCCGGTCGGCGCATCGAACCACTGGTAGGCGGCGCCGGGCGCTCTTACGGAAGCCGTCATGGTAGCGGTGCTGCCATTGGTAATTACCGGAGCGGGCGGTGTAACGGTCACCGGCATAAAGGCTGCAGCCTCATATACCCGGAGGCCGCCTAAGCCGGCCAATACGCCGCCGGTGCCAATGCTCACGCCATCAAAGCCCGTGGTGGCGGGAATGGTTACACGGAATTTGCCGCTGCTGCCTACGCCCAAACCCAGTGCCTCTAAACGTACAACGTCGTTGGCAAGGGTGATGGCATCGCCGTTCGGCGTATTGCCGCTATATGTCTGTACGGTAATGCCGCCCAGCGCCGTGGCGCTGATCAGCTGGTTAGGCAGCTCAATATCGAATGCGATACTGTCGCCGGCCTGGTATGTACCGGGGAAGTGAATCAGTTGTGAAACGCTGCCGGCCGCACCAACGCCCATGCTGATGAGCGAAGAGGTGGCAGGGTTGCCGTCGGATGCGTTGGCTGCGTCGGTGATGCCGCAGGCCACACAAAGCAGGCCTTCCACAATGGGGCCCTCCTGGCGATCGCCGTACGTCCATAACGGACCGGGGCCACCTGCGAGGTTAACGTTCACCGCCTGTCTTTCAAAGCTGGTAACGCCGTCTGCCGTTGCATCCACATAATAAGTGGTGCTGCGGGTGAGCGGCGGCGTGGTATAGGCTGAACCGGTAAATACAGGGGTACCTCCGGTTGGTGAGGTATACCAGTTAAACACCGGGCTCGTGGCGCGGATGCTGGCATTCATTGTAGCGGTGGAGCCGTAGGGCGTAACCGCAGGTGAAGGCGTTACCACCACCGGCACTACCATACGCACATCGTATATATGTAATGCGCCCAGGGCAGTGATCAGACCGCCCTGTGTAATATCTACGCTATTCATTTGTCCGGGCACCACGATGGCCGCCCTTCTTTTACCAGAAGCGCCAACGCCGGCGCCCAGTAAACGGAGGTTGACGATGCTGCCCAGGCTGACGGTGGATACGGCTGTGCCGTTATTCCGGAACGTTACGTTCACCGCCTGCAACAGATCGAGGCTAAGGGTAGCGCTCGGTATCTCGAAATCGATCAGCACACTGTCGCCGGCTTCGTAGGTACCGGCAAAGTTGATGCGCTGACCGTAGTCCGCCGCGATGCCGATCCCTTTGCTCACAACGGTGGCCGTGTTCGGATCCGTATCGTACGAAAACGTGGGATTCGTTAACGTACAACCGATACACAACAGCGCGTTCACCGGCTGGGCCGAAACGCCGCGCGCGGCGATGGCCCCTGGGGCAAATGCCTGCACGGAGTAATCGGATAGCGGTGCCGTCAGCGGCGAGTAGCCATAGGGATACTGCGGAGCGGTTTTGTTTTCATGGTGATCGGGGTACCACCAGTATTGCGGCGACATAGCTGCACACGTATCTGCCGGCCGGAGCAGGAGCAATCCGGCGACCAGGATACAAATGAGGCGCAATAAGTTCCCGGGAGTAACATTAAAACTCATATACAATGGTTTGGGTAAGAATGAAGGTTTTTTATAGTGGTGTTCTCTGATAGGGATCATACCTGCACATGAACAGGATATGGTTCCGGTTTATCGTTGTCCTATTGTTTTTTCACAGGGTTATTAAAAATGCAGAAAGAATGTCTGTCAAAAAGAGTCGTGCTGCTTACATGATCCCCATAGCTTTTGATAGGATACTTTCTTTGGTTGTATTCGAATAGAGATGCATTCCCGGGACGAAATTAAAAGGCTTGTGGGTGTAAATGAAAGGTCATTCTTATTCATTCCATTCACCACTTGCCACTCTGTTCATTCAAAAAATCCCCTGTTCATTTACTGGCTAACAGAACAAATTTTTATCCCTGCTGTATGAACACCTCAACCCGCCCGCATTGTCACTTTCCTGTCAAATCCATGCTTTATTCCCCCTCGCGTTCACTCATTTTTATTCGGTTAGGCATCCTACTTATAGATTCTGATAAATAAATTCTTAAAAGTTTTTTTAAATCACTTTATTCATGTAACTTCCTTATAACCAAAACCATAAATATGGGCATTCATCCCGATGCATCCTGTTCAGTTTATTCATTCCTAAAATCACAAATCCGCGCATTCATTTTACTACGTATCTATTCATTTATTTCCAGTCCTATATCGCAAATGCTCCATTAATTGTTAATAGTACCCTTATGATCGACCTGTCCTACGACTTTATCAACACCTTACAGTCAGAAGTGCTCAGACAATTCGGTGTTGACAACATTCAACCAAATCAATGTAAACTGCTGGCCCAGGCTATTCTCAATCACACAGGCAAACTTGTTAGTGAAACTACCCTGAAGCGCGTCTTCGGTTTTGCCGTTACCCAGCACAGCTTTTCCCGCTATACCCTGAATACACTGGCGCAGTATTGCCGGTATAAAGATTGGGAAGACTTCCAGGCGCACTACTACAAAAAAGCCTTCCGTCCCCGTCAACAGGCGGACCTCTCCCGCTGGAGCGAGATTAAAAAGAAAGCCAACGCCGTGTCGCAGTACACCACCCTCACCCTCAAAAACCGCAGCGGCATCCCCTTCGAACATACCGCCCCACGCCAGTATTGCCTTTCGCATATCGAACGGTTCCTGGAAAGCAATTACGCCGCCACCGTTTTTATTGCACCCGCAGGCTGGGGTAAATCTCTGGCACTGGTGCACGCCGCGGAACATTACTGGTTCGGGAAAAATGCGCTCTGTCCGCAGGACATCTGCTGGTTCATCAACGCCCATGCCGCCGGCAGCCTCCTGTTAAAAGGGTTTTCCCTCTCCTCCTGGCTCGACAACCAGCTCAACATCGGCAACGGCGATAACTTCCGGGAATACTTCACCGCGCACCCCGACGAAAAAAGCGGCCGCCTCATCCTGATCATCGACGGGTTCGACGAACTGGCGATGGGCGCCGACAAACTGAAGCTGCTCTATAACAAGCTGGAAGATTTTGTGTACTCGAACGACCTGCACCCCTGGATAAAAGTGATCCTGTCCATCCGCTCGAGCACCTGGAGCGAGGTGTTCCAGCAATCGCAGCAATCGCCCGCCTTCAGGCGGTTCTGGTTCCTGGGGGCCGAAATGGACGAAGAAACCAACATCAACATCCCCATGCTCACGGAGCAGGAAGTCAAAAGCGTGTTGTACAATTTCGATTTCGAACCGGAAACCGTACGGCTCTTTACCGACAGCTTCCTTCAGAAGCTGCGGCACCCCTACTACCTGCAACTGTTCAGCCAGCTCAACAACACGCCGGGCCAGACGTTCGTGGATGAAAACCTCAGCCTTTTCGAAATCATTTCCCGGTTTATCCAGAACCGTTTGTTCAGCTCCCCCAACAACGCCTTCAAAGTAAGCATCATAGAACGCCTGCTACAATTGCTCGACCTGGGCCGCACCGGGTTGTATGCAGACAAAAGCGCACTGCTCAAACAGCACCCGGAATTGTTCCCCGCCTACCGTGAACTCCTGGCGGACAACATCCTCGTGGAAGAAAACCTCAGCCAGGAAATCATGTTCAATGTGAAAGTGCGGTTCGCGCACAACTTCCTGCTGGAATATTTTACCGCCATGCACTACGTCCAGACGCACGGCGGGCAGGTCAGCAACGCACTGCTGGACAATGTGCTGAACGATTTTCCGCAGTCGCCGTTCCGCATGTACGTTTTTAAATGGCTGCTGCGGTATGCCATCACCCACCAGCAGGAAACCGGCATCCAGGGCGTGTTCACCCTGCCGCTGTCGGCCCTTGAAAAAGCCCATCTGCTCGAATACCTTGTATTGCATTACCAGCAGGAAGGAAACCCCCAGTTTTCAAAAGTGTTCCCTGCGGGCTATTTCCGGAAAAATCCCATCAGCAGCTTCATCAGCGACGATTTTGTGCATTTCAAAAAAAGGAAACTGCTGCATGCCCTGCTGAGCCTGGCGGAGTCGACCGAAGACCGGCTGAAGATCCGCTCCAACCTGTATATCATGGCCCTGATGCAACTGGACGCGGAACAATGCGAGATAGAGTTGTCCAACATCCGCAAGATCTGCCAGGCCGATGACGCCATCCGCGACATGCGCGTGACGCCGTACGAAGCCTTTTATTTCATATACGAATACCTGAAATTCGGCATCATCAACGAAGCCGCGAAGGAAAAAATATATCACTTCGCCCTTTGCTGGAGTTTTCCGCAGCAAAAAAACATCTCCGTTGCCGACGAAGCCGTGTTCCGCGCCATCAGCTTCATCTTTTTGCTGCTGGGCGACCATCAGCACCTTATCGACTTTTCACAACGGCTCTTTAACGAGCACCCCTCTTTCCTGTTTAACCGCACCGATCCGTTCCGCCTCATGATGCTCTGCTGGAAAGCGCAGGCCCACCTCGCGCTGAACGATGTGGCCGCCGCCAAAAGAATCAACCTGCACGTAGACAAAGTGCTGAAACACTATTCCTCCGATTTCTTTAACGGCCGCCACCTCGAAACGCTGCAGAAAATCATCTCCGCCGAAATCTGGTTCCGGGAGAACGAGTGCAACAAAGCCATCAGGGCGGCCGAATCCGCCATGGAAACGGCGCAGAAACTCGACTTCAAGATCTTTTCCCTGCTCAACTTCGGCGTACTGAACCGGATCTACCATCACCTGCAAATGGACAAACAACAAAAAGAAGCGATGCACAAAGTGGAGATCATCCGCGGCAGCACCACTTTCACACAGGCGCTGCCCAATCTGATGCAACTGTAAGGCATCTTTAACGAATCGTTAGCGGATAATTGGCATAATTTTGCGGTACTACATTACCGCATGGCCATTGATCAGAGTAAATACACTACACTTCAGCAGTTTTTGCTGAATTTGCTGAGCTTGTTGACGATACTGCCCCTGGCGCCGTACATCAACCGGTTCATGCCAATTGTGCAGCTCGGGCAATGGCATATTGACCTGTTTCTGTCGATCCTGATCGCATTTTTGTTCACCCGCATCCTGCTCTGGATTTTTAAACCGCTCATCATCCCGGCTTTTGTGCTGATGGTGGGCGTACTGGTCTTTAATTCCCTCACCGGCCGTTATTCTTTTACAAACGTGCTCAACGATTACCAGGGCGTGGTACAGGGCAACTGGGGTACGCGTGACAGCAAGCAGGTCGACATTCTCAGTCTTTACCCCCGGAAGGTGGAAAGTTATGTCGACAAAACGGTACGGGGTATCCGGGAAAAAGCCACTTACAACGACTCTACCGTCCGCAATTTCGCCGTAGCCCATTCACTGGAGCACTTCGACGAATACTGGCCGAAATACGGCAAGATCGTGCGGTACCTCTCCCTGTTCAAACACATCCGGCAGAATTTCAAATATGTCAACGACAGCCAGCGCGACGAATATTTCGCCACGCCCATGGAGACCATTAAAAACGGGCTGGGCGGCGACTGCGACGATCATTCCATCCTTATGGCATCGTGCCTGCAGGCCATCGGCGCCAGAACCCGCATCGTGCTGATCAGGGGGCATGCGTACCCCGAGCTGTACTGCGGTAACCAGGAGGACTTTGAAACCCTCAAACAGGCGATTGTCCTTTTATTCAACAATCCACCCGTTAAGGAGTTATATTATCATGAAATGAAGGGCGAATACTGGATAAACCTCGATTATTCCGCCAGGCACCCCGGTGGCCGGTACCTGAACGATAAGGTATATGCCCTGATAGAACTGTAATTTTTGACCAAAAACATTTATAATCATGAAAGTTAACATTGGCGTACCCGACAAACATTTACAGGCCGTGGCTAACAGACTGCAGGTATTGCTGGCAGATGAACATGTGCTGTATACCAAAACACGCAATTTCCACTGGAATGTGGTTGGGGACAATTTTTCGGAGATGCATCTTTTTTACGAGAAGCAATACGGAGAACTGGCGGAAATCATCGACGAAGTAGCGGAGCGCATCCGCATGATCGGCCACTTCAGCACCGGCAGGCTGGGCGACTTCCTGAAACTGACCAACCTGGTGGAGCAGGAGTACACCGACAAGCAGACGCAGCAGGTTAAATACCTCCTCGACGATCACGAAACCATTATCCGTAGCCTGCGTGAAATGATTACGGAATTCGCGGACAAGCATAAAGACCTCGGCAGCAGTGATTTTGTGACCGGGCTGCTGCGCCAGCACGAAAAAATGGCGTGGATGCTGCGCTCCTACGTCACGAAATAATTTACTTACGGAATGAAGAAAGGCCGATCAACATCACGTTGACCGGCCTTCTTTTTGTTGCTTGCCAGCAAATTCTTATTCGGCGCCTTTATAGATAATGATTTCCACCCGCCGGTTACGCTGGCGGCCTGCGCTGGTGTTATTGGACGCCACCGGCCTGTTTTCGCCCTCCCCGGAAACGTGGCGGATACTGCCGCCTTTTCCTTTCAGTTTCAGGTAGTCGGCTACTGCCAGCGCACGCCGCTTCGACAGTTCTGCATTATATTCCGCTTCCCCACGGTCGTCTGTATGCCCCACCAGCTGCAGCTGCACGCCATCCTTCGGGATCTGTTGTACCAGGGCATCCAGTTCCTTCAGCAGCGCGGTGTTCAGCTCGCTGCTGTTGAAGCGGAACAGCACGTCCGGCACTACCAGTGTATCCGGCCGCGATGGCGGCGGAGCTGAAACGGTTTCTTCCTCCGGCAGCGGCATGCAGAATTCCAGTTCCACGAAATTGTTTTGCTCCCGGCCTTCGGCGGTAGTGGTATCGTAGCGCGGCTGGTTATTGCCTTTACTGTCCACCGTAAAGTCCTCGAAACTGAAACCCTTCATGTAAATCAGCGTTTCCATGATTTTTCTGGCATTCGTTTCGGCCACTACTTTGTTGTAATTAAACGTCCCCTCGCGGAAGGCGTGCCCGGTAATGCGCACTTTCATGCCCGTGCCGGGATTGTAGGCCTTTATGATGGAATCGAGCCTGACCGCGGTGGCAGGGTGTTCCGCCCTGCCGGCTGCGGTGAATATGCGGTGATCTTTCACTTCCAGGGTAATGCAGCGGAGATACCGCGCTTCGAGCCGGCGGCGCTGGGATTCCTGCTCCACAAACGCCCGCCGGGGAATGCTATGGCGGTTGTGCTGGTTATACAGGCTGTCTTTCGTACGCGCCGCCGCCGCACAAAGCCGGCCGTCGCCATTTACGGGCTCAATGGCGATGCTGTCGATGTAGTTATATATGACCTGCGGCGCAGCCGTTGCATTCCGCATGGTACCGAAGGCGACGTACCCGTAATGACCCGCTGCGACAAATTCTTGTTGCAGCGTGAACACCTTCTTCTTACCGGCCGTTTTGACCAGGTTCCCCGGTCCCAGCCGCAGGGTGGGCACCACATCCGCCAGTATTACCGCCGATTCGCGGAACAGCCAGGTGGTATCGAAGCAGAGGTCCAGCTCAGGCGGCACGTCTCCGTCCTGCCATCCCAGCAGCGTCACCCTGTACCGCCGGCCTTTTTCAAGGGGGCACAATAACCTGGTTTGCGCGTAATTCCGAAGTGGGTTCTGCGAAACATGTATCAGCCGGAGGAGGTTGTTGCCGGCCCCTTCTTTGTAATGATGGTACATATAGTCCAGCTTCAACGCTTCCGGCGCCACGCTTTCCCAGGCCGAAGGAGTACAGGGAGCTTTGTATTCCGTGCAGATGTTCACATCCTCGAAACTGGCATTTGCCACGAGGTTTTGCGCGCCGGCGCTGCAAAGCCCCAGCCATGCAGGAATAAAAAATAATATATGCCTGTATGTTAGGTTCATCAGGATGCAGGATGCCGTTTCTATAAACAGAAATATGCAGATTTTATTATGTGTCAGGGCAATCAATAACACGAATGTGTTAACCGGCACAACTCTTTAGCGGTCAGATTGTTAATAATACACCCTTTACAGACGGCATCGATTATTCAAATTTAAATCATATATGATGGAACCATTACTGGCAGGGAAGGTAGCGCTGGTCACCGGCGCAGGCTCGGGCATCGGCGAGGCTACTGCAATACTGTACGCAGCGCATGGCGCCAAAGTGATCGTCTCCGACGTGAACGAAAAAGGCGGCCAGTCGACCGTGGAAGCCATCCGCAAAAAGGGCGGCGACGCGCAGTTCGTCCAATGCGATGTGAGTAAAGCTGCGGAATGCGAACAGCTGGTGAGCGCCACCCTGAAAGCCTACGGGCGGCTGGATGCGGCATGCAACAATGCCGGCATCGGCGGCGAGCAGCATCCCATCGCCGATATGAGCGTGGAAGGTTTTGACAAAGTGATCGCCATTAACCTCAGCAGCGTTTTTTACTGCATGAAATACCAGATACCGGCTATGCTCAAAAATGGTGGCGGCGCCATTGTGAACATGGCCTCCATTCTCGGCCAGGTGGGGTTTGCCTACTCCGCAGGCTACGTGGCCGCTAAACACGGTGTGATCGGGCTTACGCAAAATGCCGGCATCGAGTACTCCGCACAGGGCATCCGCGTCAATGCAGTGGGGCCGGGCTTTATCGACACGCCTCTCCTCAAGGACGCCAACCCGCAAATGAAAGCCGGCCTGGTGGCCAAACATCCCATCGGCCGCCTCGGGAAGGCCGAAGAAGTGGCGGAACTGGTGATCTGGCTCAGTTCTGACAAAGCCTCTTTTGTAACCGGAGCCTATTACCCGGTAGACGGTGGTTATCTGGCGCCCTGAAGGCGCACCTGCCATAAAAACGAAAAGGCCCCGGCTCCGGGGCTTTTTTTATGGTCCCGCAGGTTTTCGCGGATTTTACCGTCTTACTGTTATTGCCCGGCCGTTCGCAGGCGTTTGTGGACACGGCAGCGTGCTCATGCCCGCCCGTCAGCAAATCCGTAGCGCATCCCTACCATTTATCCTGTTTATCATGCATATGTGTAAATAATACATTCGGGAGAAAGCAGGGTAGTAATTTACGGCCATCAACCTAGAAGTATTTTAGATGAGTATTAAGCTAAACGGCAGCATTACCGCAGCAATGTGTGTATGCCTGCTGGGATGTATTTTGTCTGCAAACAAAGCCACGGCACAGCAAACCCCTTCCAACAAGGATACGGAAACAGGAACGGTCAGCGGGAAAGTACTGCAGGCCTCGAATAAAGAACCTATCCCTTTTGCTACCATCGCTTTGCTGAACGAAGACGATTCCACCATCATTACCGGCGTAGCTGCGGATGAACGGGGAGCCTTTGTGCTCAAACCCGTACTGTACGGCAGTTACTTGCTGCGGGTGGGCACCATGGGCTATGCCCCGGCTTTTCTCAAAGTAAAACCCAACGCGGAAAGGCCACTCTGGGACCTCGGCACCATCCTCATGGAATCCGGCGCCCGCACCCTCAAGGAAGTGAACATCGTGAGCCAGAAGAAGATGTTCACCATGAATAAAGACAGCATCATCTTCACCCCCGACGAAAACTTCCTGCCGGGCGGAACGGGCATGGAACTGCTCGAATATGTGCCGGGCGTGACCATCGACGCGAACAACAATATCACCATGGAGGGAAAAGACCAGGTGAAGTTTTATGTGGACGATAAACCCATTGCCACCACCGGCATGGACGCCAACAGCTACCTGAACAACCTGCCCTCGTTCATGATCGAAAGGATTGAAGTGCTGAAAGCCCCGCCAGACGCGGTGGAAAGGGAACAGGCGCTGGTGGAGGGCCGCACTAATATCCGTTATATCAACATCATCACCCGGAAAATCCAGTTCCGCGGCTATTCCGCAGCCTTTACGGCCGGGGTGGACAGCCGCCGCAACCTCAACGCCAAAATGCGGTACAACCTCAACCTCGCGCCTTTCCAGGTGACGTATTTCAACAACGGCCAGTACAACTCCGACAGTAGCTATCTCAGCAGGAAGAACTTCCCCAAACAAGTGGGGAAAGATACCACCTACCTCGAACAGAAGAACTTCCGCACCTCCTATAACTTCAACCACAACCTCAACGGACGGTACGAACTGAAAATAACCGACAAGGAGAAACTGCGCGGCTCGGTAACCCTCGGCTGGACGGGCGACGGCTCCAATGGCTATAACAACAGCGTGAACAGCGACAAGAACCGCAAACCCACCATGCTGAAAGACCAGGAGAGCAAAAACCGCCGCAACGGCTACCGCGCCGTTACCGACTGGTTCTATTACAAAGAGTACGAGAAACCGGAACATAAGCTGGAAGCGGGTTTCAACTTCACCAAAAGCAACGGTGCGGGTTACGGGAACAACGATTATTTTTACCTGATGACGGAAGACACCTCGCTCCAGCGGACCAAACGCAGGAACGGGAACTACAGCATGCGCGCCACTTTCCATTTCCGCAAGCCGCTCGACAACGGCAAGTACTACGACGTGAGCAGCAGCGCTGACCTCGCCAGCGGCTCCAGCGTCAACCTGGCGCGGCGTAAAAACGTGAATGATGTGGACCTGCTGTTTGCCCCCCGCCTGTCTACCGACTATTCGAATTTCGACCAGACCTACGCCCTCAACGCCGCAGTGGGCAAGCGCAGCCGCAAGCTGGGTTACAACTTCACCGGCCGCCTGAGTTACGCAGGCAATAAATCGGAGGAAATTTACGCGGGCAACCAGTTCAATAACGAAACGTACGAAGTGCGCAGTTCCATGGGCATCAATTACAGTCCGGCCAAAAACCACATGGCAAACCTGCGCTTCAACCCGGGCATCCAGTTCTTCAACCAGCTGGCCCTGCTCGATTCGCTGAGAAACCGGGTGCCATTCAAATACACCAATTTTTCACCCGGTATCAACTTCCAGTACGACTATAAACAGCAGCAGCTGACGCTCAACTTCAACCGGAACATGGACCGGCCTACGCCTGACCAGCTGAACCCCTATGTGAATACGGCAGACAGTTTCAACATCCGGATGGGTAATCCTAACCTCCGCCCCTCTTTCACGAAAGACTACCGGATGGAGTACATGATCCAGTACAAGAGTCACCAGATCAAAGCGGGCCTGGAAGCGCAGGATGCGGACGACATTATTTCACGGTACACCAAGGTGGACTATATCAACGATACCACGGTGATCACCACCAGCACGTTCACCAACCTGGCATCGCGCCGCGACCGGAATGCGTACCTCACTCTCAACTCCCATTTCTTCAAGGCGCTGCAGAACAACAAAGGCGCGTTCAACATGAACGTGAGCGGCGGCGTACGGTATTACAACACCACCACCGATGGCGGTGAAGAAGGGAAAGACGCGGTGAGCGAAAAGTTTGCACACGTGGAAGGCTGGACGTCGCATCTCACCGTGTGGGCCGCCTACCGCATCCGCGTGTTCTCCGTGTCTGTCAACGCGCGCTATAACGGTCCCCGGTACTATGCGCAGGGCAAGCAGGAAGCACGCTTCAACAGCGGATTGCGCAGCCAGGTGAACCTTTTCCAGCGGAAACTGAATGTGGCCTTTACGGTGGAAAACCTCTTCGGTTCCTCAGTGCGCAATTCGTACGAGCTCACCAATACCTATGAGCAGTTTTCGAATGCCCGCAGGAACGTGCGCTATCTCAGCCTGAACATCACTTATAACATCCGGAAATTCACCAAACTGGGCCAGAAAGGGCCGAAGGATTTCGAGAAGGAAGAACCGATGTAATGGAGTCATCCGGGTAATGGATGCTCCAGGTGGGAGAATGTTTTCAAGGGGAACCACTGCTGCATCTGCATGCGGTAATCATCGCGCAGGCAGAGATCATTAGGTGCCTTCGGGGGGAATTCTCAGGAAACTTCAATTACGCCAGCATCCGCGCTTTCAGCTCCAGGTACTTGTTCACCACATCCACGGTGAGATGTTCGGGCGTGGTGAGCAGTGACAGGATGCCGTATTGCGCCAGTTCTTTCACGATCTGCTTCTTTTCATGCGCGAATTTCTGCGCGATCACCTGAATGTAAATCTCTTCCACACTCCCCGCATGTTTTTCATTAAGCTTTTTGATTTCGGTATTTTCAAAAAACACTACAAGCAGCAGGTGGTATTTGGCCAGCTGGCGTAAATAGGGCAGCTGCCGCTGCAGCGCCGAGGCCGATTCAAAGTTCGTGAAGAGGATCAGGAGGGAACGTTGGGACAGGGAGGCCCGCAGGCTCACGCCCAGCCGCTCGTAATCGCTTTCCATCCATTGCGTGGTTTGCGCGTAGAGCTGTTCGAGTATTTTATTCAGCTGCGCCTTTTTGTTGCTGGCGGGCAAAAACTCCGTCTGATGCCCGGTGAAGGTGGCCAGTCCGGCTTTATCCCCCTTCCCTAACGCCACATTACTGAACACGAGCGTGGCATTGATGGCGTAGTCGAGCAGGGTGAGGCCGTCGAACGGCATTTTCATGGCGCGGCCTTTATCGATCACACAATACACCTGCTGGCTTCTTTCTTCCATAAAACTGTTCACCATCAGGGTACCGCGGCGGGCCGTGGCTTTCCAGTTGAGGGTGCGCACATCGTCGCCGCGGGTGTATTCCTTGATATGATCGAATTCCATGCTGTGGCCCAGCACACGTTTGCGGTGCACACCGATTTCGTTGAGCTTGTGGCGGATGGAAAACAGTTCGTAGTTGCGCAGCTGGATGAAGGACGGATAGACCTTGACCTGTTGTTCCTGCGGGAAGGTGAAACAGCGTCTGATCAGCCCGAAGGGGCTCTGCACGAATACGTGCACGTCGCCGAAGCCGTATTCGCCCCGTTCAACCGGCCGCAGAAAATAATCAAACACCTGTTCGCCCATACTTTTCAGTTCCCCTGTCAGCGAAAAATCGCGACGCTGGAACTGGAAAGGGATTTCGTCAAGCAGTTCGATTTTTATGCGGAAACGGTAGCGGCTACGCACTTGGATGCTTACCGGGTTGGGGTCGCCGTTGGAAAAACGTTCTGCCATACGGCGGCGGGCATGCAGCGCATTTTTGGTAAAATACAGCAGCAGCACATCAAGCAATATCATCACGCCCAGCGCCAGCAACACCAGCAGGGCGATGTTAAAGAATACGGGCGCAAAAAACCCGGCGATGAAAAAAAGAATCGCCGCACCCATGGCCAGGTAAAGCCGGATATTGAAAAACAGGGACTTGTATAGTTTCTTTACTGCTGTCATGTTAACGCGGAACTTCTACTGCTTTGAGGATTTCGGCCACCACATCGTCCGGCGTAATGCCTTCCATCTCGCGCTCGGGGGTGAGCATGATACGATGGCGCAATACGTGGGGAAGGATGAACACGATATCGTCGGGCGTTACGAAATCACGGTTCTGCATTACGGCGATCGCTTTGGCGCAATTCATCACGGCGATGGACGCCCTGGGCGACCCACCCAGGTAAATGCTCGCATTGTGGCGGGTTTCGTTCACCAGCGTGGCGATGTACTGCAGCAATTTTTCTTCGATCAGCACCTGCCGCACCTGCGCCTGTAAACGCTGTATGGCGGCGCTGTTCACCACTTTGTTCACCACCTTCGCGAGGTCGTGCTCGTTGCTGTGGCGGTTGGCCGACTGCAGGATGGCGATCTCTTCCTGGAGTGCCGGGTACTTCACTTCCACTTTAAAGAGAAAACGGTCGAGCTGTGCTTCCGGCAGGCGGTAAGTGCCTTCCTGCTCTATCGGGTTCTGGGTGGCGATCACCATGAAGGGCGATTCCAGCCGGTAGGTGATGCCGTCGTTGGTGATCTGCCGCTCTTCCATCACCTCAAACAGGGCGGCCTGCGTTTTGGCCGGGGCCCGGTTGATTTCGTCGATCAGGACGATGTTCCCGAAGATGGGGCCCTTTTTGTATTCGAATTCCTTGCTTTGCGGGTTGAAGATGGAAGTGCCCAGCACATCGGCCGGCATGAGGTCTGGCGTGAACTGTATCCGCGAGAACCGTGCGTCGAGCGTACCCGCCAGCAGTTTCGCCGCCAGTGTTTTGGCTACGCCGGGCACCCCTTCGATGAGGATATGCCCGTTGGCCAGCAGGCCCGCCATCAGCAGGTCCACCATCTGGTGCTGCCCTACGATCACTTTTGCTATTTCGGCTTTGATGGCAGCCACTGCCTCGTGGAGGGCAGAAAGATCGGTGCGCGGCTCAAAGGTATTTACTTCCATTAGTTCGTTTTTATGTAGAATTGATAGATACTGTTATAAAAATACTGCAAGTCTGCGTCACTTACCGCAGGCGCCAGCCGGATGGCATGGACCTGGCTGATCATGTTGCCCACCACTTCGCGGGGCTGGCCCGACTTCCGCGACAGCAGCGTCACAAATTCGTCGTTCAGCTGGCTCGTGTTCATGTAATAATTGTTGCGGATGTATTCCAGCAGGTGCTGGGTCATTTTCTGCGCCAGATTTTTGTTGTTGTGATGCAGGAAATACAGCCGGCCCAGCGTCTCCGCGAAATCGAGCGAGCTGTTGTGCAGCACGGGCTTGGGAGGAATCAGCCGCTGGCGGCGTTTGCCTTCGAATAAAACATAGAGGAGCAGCAGCAACACCGCCAGCCACAACGCCCAACGGAGCGAGGGATGTTTCATGAGTACCTGCCAGTCCGAAAAATCCCCTTCCTGGCGGCTGCGCAGCTGTTTGTAATACTCATCCCAGTAAAGGTTCTGCGGGAATTGCGGCAGATAGGCCATCTGGGTTTCGAAAGATTTGATGTTGTTGTTTTCCAGCAGGAAGTTGTTGGTCCACGTCATCGGGTTGAGCAGCACATACAGCTGCCCGTTGCCGACGTTGATCCTGAAAAAGTTCGGTTCGTGGCGATCGTTGGTGCCCAGGATGGTGGTAACGGCCGTGTCGGCGACCGTCAGCGCGTTGTTCATGGGGATGCCCCTTGCCTGGAAAAAAGTATCCGGCGCCAGGTGCCTGTTGGAGAACGATTGGGTGCTGGTATCTGCGAACTGCTCCGGCTGCGCCAGCGAATCGGTCAGGTATTTCGTTGCAAAATTGAAGGTGCTTTCAAGCAGGGAGTCCGTTTCTTCCAGCACCAGGTAGAGCCGGTTGCCGGCGCTGGTGTAATGGTACATGGCGTTGGCATCGTCCGGCGTGATGTAGAGTCTGCCCGCCACGATGATGTATGCGTTGTTGGCCTTCCGCATGTCCGCATTTTTGCGGTAGGTGGCCGCGAAGGATTTGGTGACGGTTTGCGGTTTGACCTCGAACTGATCCTGCAACAGGCGGTGCGCCACAAAACTGCCGTACGGCGCTTTGTCCCGGCTGCTGTAGCTGATATGCTGCCGGGAGAAACGCTGTTCCTCCGCAGCGCCGCTGCCTACGCTGGTTATGAGTATCAGAACAAACAACAGGCCGGCTGCAACTATCGCTATGATGATAATGATGACTCCTCTCACTGGTTTCTGCTTAAAGAATTTTTAAACGCGGCAAATTGTTCGTCCAGCTGCGCGAACTGCGGCGCGCTGAGCGGCAGCTTTCCATACCACACATATTCATAATGAAGCGTGAGGGCGGCGAAAGGTTTGTGCCAGCTGGTGGTAGCCAGTTCGCGGAGATAGTCCATATTGGTTTTGTCTTTTCCCGGCGCAATCAGCTCGCGGCGCAGCAGCAGTTCCAGGCTTTGCAGGTAACGCATACGCACGGCTTCGCGCAGGTTGCCGGCGGCGATGGCGGCCTGTGCCAGTGCGTCGTAATTCTGCGGGCCGGTGAACACATCCGGTGTTTCACCTTCCGCATCCTTTTGGCGGCCCCAGCGGAATACAGGGATATCGTTTTTGCGGATGAACAGGATAATGATGGCCAGTAATAAAATGCCGAGCAGCCACAGTAATATGGTCTGGAGCAATTTGGTATGCGCCAGCATCCATGCCATCGTGCGCGTGGCCCAGTTGTCGGTGGGCGGGGTGGACGATTTCCGGTACTGCAATGCTTTCATTTTGCGCAGCGCAGCCACCGTTTCCGGGGACGCCTGCCGGATGCCCAGCCTCGTTTGCGCACCGTCGTTCCATTCGCCCGGCACCTGGTTATCCCATTCGGTATGCAGTACTTTGCCGTTCCTGATCCTGGTTTCCAGGTCGGCCTCGTCTTCCGTTTCTTCTTCCGGCGCCACGGCCGCAGCGGCGCTGCCGGCGGTATCCATATACCGGAAATTATCTGCGCCGATGGAGTCCTGCGCCATCGCGCCGGTACCGCACAGCAGGCATGCCGCCATCATCACGAAACATCTCTTCTTCATACGGCCTGCGGTTTTAAAAGTTTGCCGTCCGGGTCGAGGCGGTAACCCGCCCGTTCCACCTGCACCGGGTAAATCACGAAATACCATATGATAAAGGCAGCCGAAGTAACCAGGATGGCAATGCTCAACGCGATGGGCATCGACGTGTGTCGGGTCACAAAGCTTTCGAGGAAAGCGGCTACGATGAAAAGCGGCACCAGCGCCACGGTGATTTTCAATCCCTCTTTGGCGCCGCGCTTCAACGAATCGATGCGGGAGTGCGTGCCCGGGAAAAGAAGACTATTGCCCATGATCATGCCTGCCGCGCCGGCGATGATGATCGATGATATTTCGAGCGTGCCGTGTATCCAGATTACCAGTACCGATGCCCAGCCCAGCCCTTTCGAGAAAAAGAAATACTGGAAAGAGCCCAGCATGATACCGTTTTTCAGCATTACCCAGAGGGTGCCCGCGGAAAATGCGATTCCCATCACGAAACAGAGCATGGATACGCGGATATTGTTGTACGCCAGTTCCAGCCACATCATCCATTCGTTCTCATTTTTATATACCCCGAAAGGGTCGCCGTTTTCGATGTTGCGCTCGGTCATGTTGACGTATTCATCGCCCATCACGCCGCGCACGAAGGTTTCGTCGTGAGCGGCGGAAAACGCGCCGATGATGCAAAACAGCAGGAAGTAACAGAACGCGAACAGGAACACCCGGTGATGTTTGCGGATGATGAGGGGCAGCTGGTAATGGAAGAAATTCCGGAACCGTCCCTTATCACCCTGGTGATCGCGGTAAATACGCTGGAATATCCCTGCGGCGAGGCCATTGATGAAATGGGTGACTTTACTGTGGCTATAAAAGGTTTTGGCGTAGGCCAGGTCGTCTAACAGGGAGGTAAAGCGTTCCGCCATCTCATCCGGGTCTTCCGTGGGTTCCTCCTGGATTTTTTTCCAGCGGGGCAGGCTCTTTTTAATAAATGACGATTCTCTCATTCGGTAGCGGAGATAAAAAACGCAGTGGAAATATAATAAATTTTAAATTTGTTTATGCCTATTATCAAAATACCCACCGTTTTTAACATAGACCTGGAGTTTGAACGGGCCGACCTGGGCCGGCGTACGCTGGCTTATTTAATCGATCTCGTGGCGCGCATCGCGATACTCTGGCTGGGGGTGTACATCATTTCCGAAAGCGGCCTGTCTTACCGCAGCCGCGAAAAGGTGATGTTTATCTGCGTGTTCCTGCCGGTGTCGTTGTATTATTTGTTTTTCGAACTGCTGATGAAAGGGCAGAGCCCCGGCAAACGCGCCATGAGCATCAAAGTGGTGAGCCTGATCGGCAATACGCCCAGCCTGAGCCAGATTTTGCTGCGCTGGATGTTCCGGCTCGTAGAGTCGCCCCTGCTCACGATGGCCTTTATGATCGCCGCCCTCAACCGCGAATCCGCCTTTGTGGCCCTCATCTGGCTGGCTGTGGGCATCCTGCCGGTGATCATCGTGTTCCGCTCGGAGTACAACCAGCGGCTGGGCGATATGGCCGCCGGCACCATCATCGTACTGAGCAAACAACGGCATACCATACAGGACACCATTTTCCGGGAAATCGACCGGGAAGACTATGTGCCGCAGTTTTCGCAGATCCTCCGGCTGTCTGACCGCGACCTGAGCAAGATCAAAACCGTGCTCGACAATGTCAACCGCACCCGCGACACCGGCACCGCCGAGCGCATCGCGGAAAAGGTGAAAACCATCCTGCACATCGAAACGGACCTGGATGCCGTGACTTTCCTGGAAACTTTGCTGAACGACTATAATTATCTCGTTACCCGGAAATAAATTTTCCCCGTTACCCAACCTTTCTTTTCCCCAAGGCTGTCTGTACCCTATAGCACCATTGGACCAGCAGAACCTCCATACGCAACTACCGGCGGACAACGCCGGTCAACCCGCACTTTTGGCCACCCTCGTGGAAGGTTGCCAGAGGGACGATCGCCTGTGCCAGGAAAAGCTGTACATGTTGTTTTTCGATAAGATGCTGGCGGTGATCCGCAGGAACTTCCCCGACAGGGACACCGCCCTGATCATTCTGAACAATGGGTTCCTGAGGGCATTCAAAAAGATTTCACAATACAGGCATACCGGGAGCTTTGAAGGCTGGCTGCGGAAGATCATATTGCATGCGGTAGCGGATTACTTTCAGGCACATAAGGCGGAACTGAGCAGGCAGCGGCAGGAGCTGTCGGAAAACACGGCGGGTGCCACCACAGCCGATCCCCTGGCGTTAAAGGATTTGGTGGCCATTTTGCAACGGCTGCCGCCCGCCACCCGGCTGGTGGTCAATTTATTTATCGTTGAGGGTTATTCACATAAAGAAATAGCGGAAATGCTCGGCATCAGCACGGGCACAAGTAAATGGCATGTGTCCGAAGGCAAACGGTTGCTGAAAGATTTATTACAATTTCCGGCATAATGGAGGAGCGTAACAAAAATATCGAACAATGGCTGCGGGAGGCCGCTGCGAAGCAGGAAGAGGAACAATCGCCCTTTTCTGAGAAGCAGGCGGGATGGGCAGCGCTGCGCCCCCGGCTCGACGGACCGGCGGCGCCGCGCTTCCCGTGGATGCGCTGGCTGGGAGGAGCCGGCGTATTGCTGCTGGGCGCCGCCGTCTGTTTTATGTTGATATTAGGGAAAAGTGATGTAACGACGGAAGCGGTGCAGATGGAGGACGTCGGAAGCGCTCAACCGGGTAACGCGGACGGGAGTGATAACACCGCAGAGATGCGCCCCGTACATGAGGATAATGGTCCGGAAAGCGGAAGTCGCCAGGGAATACAATCCGGAAAAAAGGATGGGGAGCGTAAAACCGGTGAGGTTCAATCAGGGAATGAAGACGGGAGTGCCCGTGATAGGAACGATAACGCTGGAGAAGCGCAATCCCGGAATGAAAACGAAAGTCTCCGGGATGGGGGTAAAAGCACTACAGGAGTTCCTTCTCCGGGTATCGGGGATAGACGTAATAACACCGGTGGAACTCAGCCCCGGGATGAAAATAATGGAAGCCGGGATGGGAACAACATCGCGGGAGATGTGCCCCGCTCTGCAGGCGGAACCAGAAACATCCGGAACAACAGCCGCCAGTCTGCAAATAAAACGGCACACGCGACGGGAGCCATGGCTCCGTCAATATATTCATCTCATGGCGTAGGCGCCCCTGGAAGCCGGCCTGAAAACAAGCCTCATCCTGACGGGAAGGATAAAAGCAATGCCGCTCAAAAAACAGGAACAGGCAAAAGCGTTGCCCCGCAACTCCATCGAAGCATTACAACTGCCAAAGCAACACCAGCAGCGGCAACCACCCAACCGGGCAGTGTACGAGGCGTCGAAGAACAGCATCTGCTATTGGAGCCGGCCCCCTCTATCCGCCATCTCCCCACCAAACCGAACGCTGCACTCAACGCCAGCCGCATCGAAATCGCGCTGAGAGCCACTCCACAAAAAACACCCCGTTACGTCCCGGGTGGCTTCAGCGTAAAGGTAGCCGGCATTCCGCCGCTCGACGAAACCTATGGTTTCAATATAGCAGCGGAATATACCTTCCCGCTGAAAAACAACATCCGCCTGCGCCCATACCTGGGAGCGGGTTATCTCACGGGTTTCAGCCGGCAATATCAGCATCATGCCATTTACACGCGGCCGATCGTTGGCGGTCCTTCTTCCTTGTTCTGGGTAGATAGTGTGGGCACAAAATTCAATGCTACCGCCCTCTGGTTCGGAGAAGGCGGTATACAGGGGGTATACGCGTTAAAACGGTGGGAACTCTCTGCCGGGATACATTACCAGTATGCATGGAAAATAACGGGTAAAACAGACAGTACGCTCGCCACCCGTCCCGATTCGGTTCACCGCCAGCCTTACCAGACGTCTCTCTTTTCCACGGGCAGGCTGCCCGGCGCGGGTAAATTATTGTTACAGGCAGGCGTTGGTTTTATGATTGTTCCGCAATTACAGGGAGGCCTGCGGTACAACCTCCAGTTACACGGTAAAAAAGCGGGCAATGGCTTCACTGGAGACGTACCTGCGCTCCCACTGCAATCTTCATTGGAAATACAGTTGAGATGGTATCTGCGGGAAAATAAAAAAACTGAATAGCGGTACGTTCGCCGGCGCTGTAGAAAAGTGGTTGAGATGGCATCTCCGGCATGACGCAACCGCCATACATTATATTCTCAACCGGGCCCACGACTCAATCGTTGCTATAAATCCCAAAATGGTTTCACGCGTGCCTTGACAGGGTGACCACGTGCGCAGCCAGCAGGCCACCTCAAGCAAGCGGGGTGGCCTTTTCTTTGCCGTTCAGGTAAATGCCCCGCGGCTGAAAAGATGCAGTGAAGATGGTGAGATTGGCAGGCTGCCCGGGGGTAATAACGCCCCGTTCCGGCATGCCCATAAGTCTGGAAGGATAAGTGGATGCCATGCGCAGTGCTTCGTCCAGCGGAATACCCACATGCTCCACACAGTTCCTGACACCTTGCAGCAGGGTGATCGCGGAGCCGGACAGTGTGCCGTCGGCCAACGTATACCGGTCGTCTTTGAATACATGCGCATAAGCGCCTTTGCTGGGCGCCACGGCATCGGTAATGAGGAACAGCCGTTCGCCCATTACTTTTTTGCTGATGGCAAGCGTATTATAGTCCACATGGATCCCGTCAGGGATAATACTGGCATACGCATGCTGCGATTGGTAGACCGCGCCGGGCAAACCCGTATCGCGGTGATGGAGGGGGCTCATGGCGTTGTAGAGGTGGGTGGACGTCTGAATGCCCAGCTGGAAGCCTCTTTCCGCTTCCGCAAATGTAGCGTTGCTGTGGCCGGCCGAGATGATCACGCCGTGGCTGAGCAGCAGTTCGATGACGGCAGGGTCGCACATTTCCGGCGCCAGCGTCATCATTCTGATCACACCCTGTGCACGGTCCAGCAGCGCTTTCACTTCCGGTACGGTGGGGCGTTTGATGCATTCGGGGATATGCGCGCCGCGCTTCACCGGGTTGATGTAAGGCCCTTCGAGATGCAGGCCCAGCACGGATGCCAGGGGATGATCTCGCACCGTGTCGATGGCCTTTTCAAATACGGAAAGATGGTTCGTGGCCAGGGTCAGTAAAAAACCCGTAGTACCGTTGGCTTCGAGCGCATCGGCGATGTGTGTTAAAGCAGCGAAGGAGGGATCATCTGAAAACAGATGATCGCCTCCTCCGTATATCTGCAGATCAAGCAGGCCAGGCGCAATGCTGTGGCCTGTATGGTTGATGATGCGGGCTTCTGATGGTATGCTGCCGGCGTCTGCCAGGCCTTTCACAATGCCGTTCTCCAGTAATAACGCCTTCCCTTGTTGAATGTCCTGTCCTGTATAAATCGTGGCTCCGGTTAACGCTGTCAGCATACGCAAAATTTTCTTTTAAAGTTACTGCGTCCAGCCCGGATTTTGTTCGAGTTTAGATTTTTTATCGCTGTACAGTTTGATCTGATCCAATGGTATGGGGCTCAGGTAAACTTTGGGGTCCGGTTTCGGGCGGTGGGTGATGGCGCTGGAAGCACCGAGAATGTATCCCTGCTGGCCGCCGCCTTCGAGCACTATGCCGGCCGCGAGCCAGGAGCCACCACCCGGCTTCGCCCATTCGGCCTTGTTGATCCAGGCACCCCTGTTCAGATCGGGGTTTTGAGTCATATCAAGGTAATCAAGTTTTTTCCAGCGGCGCAGATCATCGAGGCGGTAACCTTCCATGGTCAGTTCCACGCGGCGTTCGCGACGGATTTCCCAAATCATTGCGGGAACGGATGGGTCGCGTTTGGGATCGTCGTACGTTTTACCGTTCACTGCGGGCAACCCTCCCTGGATTTGCAGCTGCGGCAGCTTTGTAGCAAGATCACTGGGACGATTGCGTAATACGTTGATGGATCTGTCAAGGTCGGCCTGCGTGAGCTGCCCCAGTTCTGCGCGGGCTTCCGCGTACGTCACCAGCACTTCTCCGTAACGGATAACGGGAGCATGAATGACATTCACGTTGGAAGCGCCTTCGGGCCTGTCGCGCTGTTCGTCGTTCAGGAACTTCCAGGTGGCATAGCCGCTGGTACTCACACCCAACCTGTTATAACGACCGATGGAGCCCTGCGGACGCAGCTCAGGGTTGAAAGTCCCAAGCAGCCGCGGGTCGCGGTTGGTGCGCACCTGCTCGTTGGTTTTATCACCTGCGTACACTGCAGATACGCCTACAGGCAATCCGTCGGTGCACAGGTACGACTCCATCAGGCTTTTATTGGGACCCGTCTGCCCCTCACCGTTCACATAACTCATCAACGCATGTGTAACCAATCCTGTGGCGTAACGGCGATACATGATCATTTCCTGGTTCTTCGACAGATCCAGTGAATTAAACGATTCGCGATAGGTATTTGAAAAATTAAAGCCTCCTTTCGTCATCACCTCTTCCGCAGCCCATCTGGCCGCTTCAAGGTACTCTGCCGCCTTGGTGGGATTGTTGGCATGGTATTTCTGCCAGGTACCTTCAAACAGTGCAATCCTCGACATATAGGCCAATACCACCCATTTGGTCACATTCAGCCCCTTTTCGCCGTCTACCGCCCGCACATTTTCCGCAGCAAACCGCAGGTCTTTCATCATACTATCCATCACCAGCGTACGGGGATCGCGGGGTTTGTACAATTCCTGTTCTTCAGTCATCTGCAGTTCCCGTCCGTACCAGGGTACATCTCCGAATTTTTTCACCAGTCTGAAATAAGCCATGGCCCTGAAGAAACGCCCGACACCCAGCCAATGGTTCATGGTGGCCGCATCCAGGCTCGACATTTTAGATACCCGGTCGATCATGATGTTTGACCGGCGCACAAAACGGAAGCCCCATGATGTATCCGTGGCAGGAACCACTTTGGTGAATTGCGGTGGCGTTACCGGGGCAAAATCGTCGTTGAGCGACTGCCCCTGGTAAAAATAGTCTCCCCATACCCACGCCTGGCCATAACCATTAAAATAAGAGGGATAAAACCAGGTTGCATAAATGCGCACGTTTTTTTCATTGGTCCAATACTTCTCGTCTTCCATCTGATCAAGCAAGCCGCGCTCGAGAAAGTCTTTCTTACAGGCCGAAAACAGCACTACAAACACAGCCAGTATATATATGTAAGATTTCATAAAATCCGTTTTTTGAAAATTAGAAAGTGAGTTGAAGCCCGACGGAAATTTCTTTCCTGAAAGGATAGGTACGGCCGAAAGCCGATGCATCCGTCTGCTCGGTCGTGTAGTCAATTTCCGGATCGATCGGGATTTTCAGCTTGTCGAAGGTGAACAGGTTTTCAGCCGAAACATATATGCGAGCGGTTTTCAACTTTGCACGGCTCGCGATGTTTGCAGGCAGTGTGTAGCCCAGCGAAATATTTTTCACGCGGGTATACGCCATATTCAGCAGGTAACGCGTCTGGCGGTAAAAGTTCCGGCTGTTGTTAGACCCGTCGTGGAAAGTTGCCGCAGGATAAAAGGCATCGGTATTCGTTGGCGTCCAGTAGTCCAGGTGGTGCGCATACCAGCTGTCGCCACCGAAACCCGGGACAAAGAGCGGGCCTGAGGGCCAAAGCTCACGTTTACCCACGCCCTGGATGAAGATGCTGAAATCGATTCCTTTCCAGTCTGCACCCAACCGCACGCCATACTGGTAGCGGGGAGTGGAATTACCGATCACGAACTGGTCGCCCGGATCATCCACCGTGTTGGCGCCCTGTGACAGCGTTGAATCGCCGTTGCGGTTCACATATTTCACATCGCCGGGCGAGTAATAGAACCAGGCGGTATTGCCTTCCAGTATATTCTGCGGGGTGATACCGGGCTTCAATATCCATTTACCCTGCGGGTTCTTGGTGAAGTCGCTTTCCTGGAAGAGGCGGTCGGTTTGATAACCCCAGATCTCGCCGATGGTTTTTCCTTCGTAGTTCGCGGTAACCGTGCGGGTGGCGTTGGCCAGTTTGGTGATCTTTTCGTTGAAATCAGAAAGAGTCGCCATACCGGTTATCCGCAAGCCGTTTTCAAAGGTGTGCGAGAAATCGAGCGCCAACTCCCAGCCCCTGGTGCGCATTGCGCCGAAGTTCATGACCGGTACCGTACCTCCGTAGGTGCTCGGCAGTGTAAGGCCGCCGCTGATCATATTGGTGGTGCTGCGGTTATACCAGTCGAAGGTGATACCGAATTTATTGTTGAAGAACCTTGCATCCACACCGAAATCGAGAGTGGATACGGTTTCCCAGGTCAATGATTTAGACACGTGCTCCGGTGTCGAGAAGCTTACCTGATTGGACGTTCCAATCAGCCAGCCGGAATTGAAAGGGTTCATCACGGAGATGAAACGGTTGGGGCCCACATTCTGGTTACCCACGGAACCATACGAACCTCTCAATTTCAGGAATGACAAAACCGGTTTCGCAAAATCCAGGTAGGTGTCTTCTGTCAGTATATAGCCGGCAGACACGGAGGGGAAGAAGTCGTATAACTGGTTACGCGGAAATTTCGACGAGCCGTCGTAACGTCCGTTCAGTTCGAGCAGGAATTTGTTTTTGTAGTCGTAGTTAACCCTTGCGAAATAGCCATTGGTGGCCCAATGCCCGCGGTCGCCGTTCACAAACTGGTCGCCGCTGGCCAGGGGAATTTCAGGGTAAACCGGATCGATCAGCCCCCTTCTTTCAGAAGTCTGGCTCCAGTTTTTGTACAGGTCCACGTCCATACCGGCAATGGCTTTGAAAGTATGGTCTCCGAATCCGAAATTATAGGTAGCGAAGGCACGGCCTGTGTTCCATTCGTTCCAGGATGATACATAGCGTACGGCATCCCATGATGCTGCCTGGTAGTTCTGCATATAATTAAGCTGGGTAGGGGCATTCCAGAAATCGATGCCCGCCGTACCGCCACCCGGTGAGTGCAGATGCGTATTGGTGTTGGAATAGGTGTAATCCACATCAACGGTAAAGTCCTTGAATGGTTTGAGCGTGGTGCCCACCTGTACCCTTGCGAAAGTGGATTTCGTCTGGTCCATGCTCGCCTGCTGCGTTTCGGTCATCGCGCTGCGGAACGGTTTACCCTGGTAAGTACCGTAGGGGTAGATGATTGGCCAGCGGTAGAGATAATACCAGGGGCCGAGCTGCGAACCGGAGAAGCTGTGCGGCGTTTCGAAAACGGACTGGCTGAGCATCATTTTCCCGCGCACATCTATCCAGTCGGTAACGGCGGAATTAACGGACAGGTTTACGTTGTAACGGTCGAACTTGTCCGTTTTGAAACGCAGTATCCCGCCCTGGTTGAGGTAACCGAGGCTGAGGTGATAATTGGTTTTTTCACCGCCGCCGGATACGGAAAGGTCGTGCTTCTGCATGAACGTCACATCTTTCATATACCGTTTGCCCACATCCCAGGGGCGGTAGAAATACAGTTTGCCGTCGCGGATCTCGAAGTCGCGGCCCATCACCATCGAATCGGGCAGGTTCAGGTGACCGTAGTCGGCCTGCCATTTCTTCATCTTTTCGATGCCTACCCGGTCGAAGCTCATGCCGAGGGTGGTATGGAACGGTTCGGAGGGCGTAGAGCGCAGTTTAGCTGCCAGCATGGCTTCCGCACCGTCCACCGCGCCTGCGATCTTCGGCATGGAAGTGTATTTGCTCCAGGAAAAGTTATTGGAATAATTGATGCTGGCTGGTGCGCCTTTCCGTCCGGATTTGGTAGTGATCAGGATCACGCCCCAGGCGGCACGGGTACCGTAAATGGAGGTGGAGGCCGCATCTTTGAGTACGGAGATGGACTCGATATCCTGCGGGTTCACCATCTGCAGCGAGGGGATTTCCACGTTGTCTACGAGGATGAGCGGCTGTGCGCCGGCCGCGCCGGTGTTGAGCGAACCGGTCATACCCCTTAGGCGGATGCTGGGGTTACGGCCCAGGTCGCCGCTGGCGGAAGTGATGGTCAGGCCCGGCACGGTGCCCTGCAGGCCGCGACCGATATCTGAAATGGGGCGCGCGTCGAGGGTTTTCTTGATGTCGACGGTAGACACGGCGCCGGTAAGGTTGGCTTTCCGCTGGGTGCCGTAACCCACCACCACGATGTCGTCGAGCTTGCGGCTGTCGGTTTTCAGCACGATGCTGATAGTACCGGCTTTCGCGATCACATGTTCCTGCGGAGCGGAACCGATGGAAGAAAACACGATCACCTGGCCGCGGTTGCCCACAATGGTGAAGTTGCCGTCCACATCGGTGAATACGCCCTTGGTAGTGTTCTGGATCCGGACGGAAACGCCCGGCATGGGCGCGCCGCTCTCGTCGGTCACTTTACCTTTGATCACCACGGTGGAATCCGCAGCGGCGGCCGGCAACTTTTCCGGCGCGGGCTGCTCGTGACGGCTCACGATCATGATGGTATTGTCGGTAAGGCGGAATCCCAGGTCAGTCTGGCTCAACAGCGCCTTCAGCGTAGCACTTACACTGCGGGTCGCAAAGTCGAGCGACACCCGGCCGTACCTGGATACCTTTTCGGAAGCGTAGGCGATGCGGAAACCGGACAATTTCTCCAGCTGGCTCAGCGCTTTTTCCAGGGTGGCGTTGGAGGCCTCCATGGTCACTTTCTTTTCGTCCAGCGTTTGTCCTTTACCGGGGATAGCCCATAAAAGCTGAATACTCACCAACATGCAAATGAGGGTGGAGAGGCTCAATCTCATAATGAAACGCATTTGCGTAGAATAAACTGCTGTTGTAAATGCCGGCAATAGCCGCCCATTAGCAAAAACCACGGATTTTTGCATAATTTGCAATAGTTTAAAATGTTGAAGAAATAGCCCTTCGAGGCTGTTTACGTTTTAAGCGCTTCCCCTCCCGACCTACCACAGTACGGAGGGGTTTTTTCTGAGTCAGCTCCCCGTTCAGGAGGGCGGACGCATAACAAGAATCATGGTATAAAGATTTTGGTTACTGAAGTGTCCTGTTTGTTGGCCCCGGCAAGATAGCTGCCAGTGTTTTTTATTTATCTGAACATCCTTCCCCGCTGATCACCACTTCATTTCCTGAAATGGTATAGGAGGCATTACTAACGGTACATAATACGAACAACACTTTATCGAGCGTTTCCGTACCCTCAAAAGTGGCCCTGATGCGGCATTGTTTCATGACTTCGTTGGCGAAGCGGATATCGACCTGGTATTGTTCATTGATCTGCCGGGCGATATCTTCGAACGGCACCGCGTTAAAGTCCATTCCCTTCCTGAGCCACGCCACGGTTTCCTCGGCTTTTACCGGCAATGTTTCCACCTTTTCGGGGTTGTACACGATCTGCTGGTCCGGTGTGAGGATGCCCAGCAGTTTGCCGCCCTTTTCCTCTTCTATTTTTACTTTGCCTTTTTTGACCGTTACGGTAACGGAAGGCTGATCGGGATATGCTTTGATGTTGAAGGCGGTGCCCAGCACGGTGGTCACCACTTTACCGGAATGGATAAGGAACGGTTTGCCAGGCTGGTGCCTGATGTCGAAATACCCTTCGCCGATGAGCGTTACTTCTCGGGTGCTCCCGGTGAACTGTTCGGGATATTTGAGGCTGCTGCCTTCACGCAATACCACGGTACTGCTATCCGGCAGCAGGATGAAACGTTTGCTGTCCGGCTTCTTCGCCGCCACGGCCAGTACGGGGGCGTTGTCCCCGGCGGCGGGTGTCGAAGGCCGGCTGAACCAGAGAATGGCCCCGATACCGATAATGGGCGCCAGCACGGCGGCGGCCCTCCACCAGGTTTGGCGGGACTCCCCGCTGAAAAGCGCATCCTTGCGGCGGCGCACCTCCCTGAAATCCTGGAGCAGCTCCTGGGCCAGCTCTTCCTCCGGCTGCCACTCCACTTCCTCCGCGGCCGGGTGCTTCCACGACTCGTACCAGTTCTCCAATGCCTGTAATTCTTCCGGACTGCAAGTTCCGGCCTTGTACTTTTCCAATAATTCTTTTACGTCGAACAGGCTCATATGCTAAAAAATAAACTTCGGTTACATATATGGACAAACAATAAAATCGAAACCGTTACGCGCTTCAAAAAAATATTTTTCCAGCTTTCACTTTGTATTTAGCACTTATTTTTCCTTACATTTAACTTACGCAAAAGAACCAGAGTCTATTCCACATTACATTGACCATACAGACGTTGAGCTACTTTCATTTTGGAAAAAGGGCGACCAGGCTGCATTTGACGCCTTGTACCAGCGGTATGCCGTGATGTTGCTGAAAAAGGCTTACGAAAAAACCGGCGACAAAGAAACGGCCCGCGAATTTGTGCAGGAAGTTTTCCTGGAGTTGCTGGAAAGGAAAGACCGCCTCGATATTCATACTTCTTTCAAAGCATATATCTTCACCGCCCTGCGCAACCGCGTGCTGAATTTCCTGCACCGCCAGGCCATCCACCAGAAATACGAATTATTCCAGGAGTCGCGCCCCGCCGCGTCCGGCAACGATGTGGAATCGTATCTTTCCCACAAAGAACTGGTGCTGCAATTATCCGAAGCCGTACAACAACTGCCTGAAAAATGCCGCCAGGTATTTTTGCTGAGCCGCAACGGCGAACTGAGCAACAAAGAAATCGCGGAGCGCTCCGGCATTTCCGTGAATACGGTAGAACAGCACATGCGCAAGGCCCTGCGCCTGTTGCGCAATGGCCTGCACCGGGTTTCCATCTTTTTTATTTTCTGATCCTTCCTTCGTTTTCTTTTAACGCCAGCAGGTAAATGAGCGATGCCGTGCCGTCCATCGTCGGTTCGTTGGTGCTGTAATCGCCATAATCGTCGTGGTACACCACGAGGCTGCTCTGGAAGGCGGCGTATTCGTCGGGCTCGGCGAGGCGGATGCCGATAAGGCTGCCGTAAATGGTGCCGTACACCGGCCCGTCTACCAGCCCGCCGTCGATGGGGTAGTTTTTGAGATGAGTGAATGCAGAGTGGGGATCCGCAGGCGTATCGCCCCTTTCCGGCAATCCATATACCATGCTCGTGCCCCAGGGGTTGCAGCCGAACAACCAGTCGACGTTCGCCTGCGCCAGCGCGGCGAACGCATCGTCGCCGCTGAGCTGCTGGTACCAGTAGCATTGTATCGCAAAGGCGGCCGTGAGGTTATTGCTGCACCAGATAAAAGGGACCCCGCGGTAAAATGCGTTCTGCTTTGCTTTTGCCCATACCTTTTCGATGCCGGTTTTATAGTAGCCGGAGAGTTGTTGTTTTTGTTTGCCGGCCGCCACTTTTGCCAGTTCGAAGTGCCCGATGTTGATGAAGGGGTACCACTGGTAGTGGCTCGCTGTGTCCGCACCCAGCCAGGGCGTCACCGGTTCCGTTTGCGCATATACCATTCCCGCCTGCAACAGGGTGTTTTTTCGCTGCACACCGTAGAGCTGTGCGGCCGCGAGCTCCATGTCGTCCGTCCAGTTATCTTCCGCATAGATGTAGGGCGACAATACAGAGGCCGTTTGCTGCACGCCGGGCTTCTGCACGCCCAGCGCAAAAGCGGAGTTGGCGCGCTTCAGCAGTTCCGCCGCATAAGCGGGATCGTCTTTTTTCAACAGCGAGTGGCCCAGTGCGAACGCGCTGGCGAACTTTCCCGCTGTAGACGCCACACCCGTGCTTTTGTTCATCTTTTTATACTTCACGCCCTGCACCTGCGGCTGGCCGGAACAGAAGTAGACGGGCCTTTCAAAGCCACGGCCGTAAAAAGAATCGAGGGCGGGAATGCGCATCCCGCGGTGGTCGCGGTCGTCCGCGATCTGGTTGAACAGCCAGTCGCTTTTCGGATGCATACGCATGAGCCAGTCGAGCCCCCAGCGTGCTTCGTCCAGCACGTCGGCCGTGTTGTTGCTGCCCGGCAGGCCGCTGGCGTTGTGTTTATCCGTAAACACCGCCGGGAAATCGCGGTAGGCGGCCAGCAGGTGCCAGGCCGTATTGGCGGAGGTGGTGGAATACTGCAGATAGTCGCTGGCATCGTGCCAGCCGCCGAACGCGTCGATGCGGGTGCTGTCTGGCATGGGGCCGTAAAGCGTGTACCCGTCGAACGTATGGCAGGAATCTTTCAGGAAGGGATTAAAGCCGCAGCGCTGCTGGCGCAGGTAACGCAGGCAGAAATCGGCGGCGCCGGTATACACGTCTCCCGCTATGCGGAACATGGGCGATACCGCGGTACCGGCTTTCAGGAAATAAGTGCCCGGTTGGGTGAACCTGGAAAAATCGAGCCGGAAACTCTGCCGGAACGGCCCGTATGCCCCAAAGGGTTTACCGGCGGAAGATTTGAACACCACTTTGTTACTCGCGGAATCGATCAGTTCAAAGGAGTTGATCATGCCGTCGGACAAATTACCCCACACCGCGGCCTTCACACCGCCCGGCAGGTAACCCAGCTGGTTGATGCGGATGTGCTCCGTCGTTTCTCTTTTGGCGGCGATGAGTAAGGGTAGCAGGATGACCAGTAACAGGCAGCGTTTCATAATTGCAGAATTGTTCCGGTAAAAGTAGACAATCTGTTGGTGATGAACCGTTATGCAAACAGGGGAAGCATGGTTGTTCAAACCTACTTGACCCGGGAATAAGCCTTGTAAAGGCTGGAGCCAAGCAGGGTGAAAGGTCGCTAACAGAAGGGTATCGACCACGCTGATGTTCTACTGCCTTCAGGGAAACCACCTTCAGTCCGCTGCGCAGCACGTCATGTAATGCAAAAAAGCAGCCGATGGGCTGCTTTTTCAATGTTCTCCACGATTACCGGCATTCAAGCCGCTCCCTGGATCATTTTCGACCTGGAAATATATCGTTTGTCCGGGCTGTACATAAACAGGCAGGAACCGTTCTGGATCTTCTGGATAATCTTTTTATGCAGTGCTACCGGCACAGCGGGGCAACCGAGGCTGCGGCCGATATATCCCTGCAGGCGGGCCAGGCCCTCATTCACATAATCCGCTGCGTGCATCACGATGCCTCTCGACATGGCGTTGTTGTTGATGCCCTTTTCTTCCCCTTCAAGGCGCAGGGAATAACCATGTTCGCCTCTGTAGGTCTGGCCGGTCACGTAAAAACCGAGGCTTGACTGGAAGCTTTCCGGCGCATTGGAGAACCGGGTCGCCATTTCCTTGCCGGAGTTACGGCCATGGGAAACCAGGGAATTGAAGAGCAGTTGACCGGAAGCCAGGTCAATGACAAACAGCCGTTTTTTGGTGGACGGCAGGCTGAAATCCACGATGGAGAGGATATCCTCATTCCGCAGTTTCCCTGCTTTCAGTAAATGTTCGTGTCCCTTCAGGGCATACTGGTATGCTTCGGGAGATAGTCCCAATGAATCGAGCGACAGCTGTTCATATAACATGGCTGCTTCCGAGGCCTCTGCGGGCGCCGGTGCTGCTGCTATTACTCCTGTACTCTTTTTGCCGATGGAAGATACTTTCAGGCTGAAGAGGGATGTTAGGACAAGGAAGGGAACTATGTATGCTTTTTTGTTAATACGTAAAATCATCCGCGTCAATTTCGTTTTCTTTAACAATTGGTTTATTTCGATATGGTAAAAAGGTCCACAAAGATAGCGAAAATTCGTTATCCGTATTGTTGTTACTGATAGAGAATTGTCTGTATTTGGTCAGTTTTTGCCGAACGTCAGGAACTCCGCGCTGCTGGTATTATCGTCGGTTAATTTGATCTCGTTATTCGTGATCGAAATAATCACCCAATCGTCTGTAAGCTCACCCAGTGGCTTGTTTGCGTCCGTCTTCGCCCCGAAATCGATGTTAAACCGGGTGTTATTGCTGCTCATCGACCAGCTCCCCGTCTTGCTGGTGGTGGCTTTGACCGCCGTTGCGCTGCCATTGGCGGCAAAGGTGAAAACGTACCCGGAAAAGTCGCCTGTTTCATCGCTGCCGCGCTCGGAAAAGTGCGTCACCCGCCAGGTGCCCGCAGGCACGGATCCCGGCGCATTGTTGTCGGACCGGGAAGAACAGGCCCCCATCAGGGCGGCCGCAAACAGTAAAATCAGTGTTCTCATGCTTCTCGTTACGGTAAAACGTCATAAGGCGTTGCTTTATTACGGGCAAGCGGATTCTTTTTGTGGTTAAGGGGAGTGAGTTGCCATCACTCCCCCGGTCGATTAACTCCCGCAGTATCGTAACAATAGTAATAACATACATTCCAGCAATAATACGCCCGCCACAAGCCAGGTGATGTCCTTTTTCCGTAGCGGTTTCATGGGATGCGTTTGAGCGTTTCTTCCAGTACCGCATCCCGGCCCCGGATAATATCCATTACGCCGGTGCTCACGGGCCAGTCGGCAGGAATTCCCTTACTGGCCGGATGCGGCTGCTGCAATTGCATGTAGTATCCCAGCAGTGGTACTGCCAGCTCAAGGCCGGTATTGGGCAGGCGCACCAGGGCGAATGCTCCGCTCGTATTGCCCTGGAATGCGCCACCGCTTTCATCGCCGGCAAAAATGGCGCGCCGGTTGTCTTTCGCAATGGCCGCAAACTCCGCGCTCACGGAGTAACTCCGGCCATTTTGCAGGATGTACACGTTGCCGGTAAAAGCGTCGGGGTGCGGGGCGCGTTCTTCCAGCCCTTCTTTGCGGGTGAACAGGTATTCATCACCCACTTTCTGCACAAACTGCTTCAAATATTCCATCTCCCGTGGAAAGGAAGCATGCTGTGCGAAGGAGTAAGGGCCAATGCCCGCGACTGTGAGGCGGTTGTAGTATCTGAAAGGCGCCTTCGCCAGGTAAGCGTATAGCGCAATACCGAAAGCGTCTCTGCCGCCCTCATTGTTCCGCAGGTCGATGATAAGGTGCGGGATTCGTTGCTCCTTCAACTCCCTGAATACAGCGGCCAGAAAATCTGCATATGCGGGGCCCTCCGTCGCGTTAGAAAAACCGGCGATGCGCAGCAGGGCGGTATTCGGTTTGGGAAACGACAACCGGTACCGGGGTTCGTCCTTTTGATTCGCCCTCGCTGCGTCGGCTTTCACAGCCGGCAGTGTAGTGGTCCCGTTTTTACCGGCCACTTCTTTATACCGGATTTTAAATTCCTTCGCAGGACCGATAAATGCAGCATAATAGCCGGGGAAAAACTGGTTCAGCGCCTCGTATCGCGCGCTTTTCACGTCACCGTCCGCCAGGATGTTGTTGAAAAGATGCGCCGTAATGTCTCCCATTTTCCGCCCGTTGATACTTTTCACTTCGGTGCCGGGAGGCAGCCCCTTTGTTGACAGGGAACGAAGCACATATGCCTTTCCGTTGCTGAAGTGCAGCTGAAGGGGAAAATAACCATCCTCGAAAAAGGCGTAATAATCGTCCGGCTTCCCATTGCGATGAAACTTGGTATGCCCATCGCGGACGGCCGCCAGGAGGGGATTCACCCGGCGAAAAAAGGCCAGTTCCGTCATGCCCTTGTTCAGAGACTGATCCACCTTCCCGAAATGTTCCCGCATTTGCTCACGTGTGCAGTAGCGGTACAACCCGGGGTGCGCTTCTTCGAGCGCCTGCCGGATGACGGTAAAGTCTGCCTGTAATTCCTGCGGGGTAAACACCCGTTGGGCCTTCGCAGCAAACCCGGCCAGCAAACACGCGGCCCCTAAAATAATTCCTTTCATATTTGATGATTTTCAGGCGAAACTAGCCGGGATAACACGTCTTGTCGACCGGGCCGACAAGGTTGAACCTCTTTTTCACCGGTTTATTCGTCATTCGCTGTGGCAACGCTTGCGCTTTTTGAAGAAAATCGCTTCCGGGCCAACAAGGGGGAATCTCATTTTCATTCTTCGCAGCAACGGAATAGCGTTTCCGTGCCGGTAAGGCGAAACCCCTTTTCATGCTTTCGAGCACCACCTTCATTTTTTGAAGAATACCGCTTCCGAACCGGCAAGGCGGGACCATTTTTATCATTCGTAGAAATCCGGCGCCCGTCCTTTTCGAAAGAGCGCCTCTTATCCATCCGCTTTCCGGTAAGCTGAAGGCGTGAGCCCGGTGAATTTCCGGAAAGTGGTATTAAAAGTCGCCTTGGAATTGAACCCGCATTCGAATGCGATGCCCAGGATAGTGAGATGGCCCGAAGCCGGATCCTTCAGCCTGCTTTTCACCGCCTCCACCCGGTAGCCGTTGATAAAGTCATAAAAACTGCTGCCCGACCGTTCATTGATCAACTGCGACAAATGATGCCGCTGCATGTTCAGCGCTTCGGCCAGGGTATAGATCGTCAGGTCGGGATCGAGATAGGGTTTTGCCGTTTCCATATGGAGCAGCAACTGGCCGTACATAGACGGGGCGGCGGTAGCGGCGAGGCCGGATTTGCGGTACCGCACCATGGCCCCGTCACTTCCGGGCATGAAAATATCGGGTTGGGTGAGGCATTTATAAGCCAGCCAGTACACCATTCCCACTACGATCACGTAGTTGTAATGATAGAACCAGCTGATGAAAGGGATATCCCATTTCCTGCCGTAAAACCCCAACCCGGAAATAACCAGCACCGCCAGGATGGCATATAAAAACTGTTGCAACCATTGCTGCCGCCGCCGACTGATTTCGGAAAAGGTATTCTCCAGCGCGCTCCGGTATTGCCGGAACTGCCGCAGAGACAACAGCAGGTAAAAGAACAGCATCAGCAGGCTCACCTGGTTCAGCCATCCGAAGTCGTGGCGGCTGAGCGCCTCAAAGTCACTGAGCAGCCGTCTTTTTTCCGCAGCGGGCTGCGACAGCCAGGGCCAGAGGATGATGCAATACGCGAGGAAAGGGGCGGCGTGAATGGCATCGTTCCATTGCAAGCGCTGTGGCGGGACAGTGAGTTTTTTCACCATCAGGTAAATGAGCGGACCGAAAAGACTGAGCTGCAACCACGACACACGACTGAGGTGCGGGTTCGCCATAAAAAATGCCCGGGTATCGAAACCGTTCAGCAGTGCCTGGAACGAAACCAGCAGCATCAGCGCCATCAATAGCAGGGTGGCCGTGCTGTTCCGTTTATGCGTCAGCAATAGAAAGGTGAACAAAGCTGTGTTGATAAGCCCGGCAATAACGAAATACCGGAACAAAATTGGGGCTGTCATATTTCTAAAGTAGAAAATTTACGTCAAATGATCAATGCACTTCGTCCTAAAGACGCGTACTGTATTATATAGTTGCATGTTCGTTTTTAATTTGCGCCGCAACGCGCGTTGCGATGTTTTTGTTATTCGAAAATTAGTTTCATCTTTGCATCGTCAAACAAAAAAACAACATGCAAAACATAGCACTACATATTCGCAACACTAAACAGGATAGCCGGTTTACAGGCTATTGCGGCGTATGCGGCGCAGGTTATGCAACAGAATAGGTTCAAACAAACTGATTCGATATAACTGAGGCTCCGCACCAACTGCGGGGCCTTTTTATTTTCAGGAATGACAGAAAAACAGCATCCATATATCCATACAGATCGTCCGATCGTGCAACCTTTTTGCATGCATACATAACCACTCATGTATGTATACAAAACCCGGTTGCGCTGCGTAACCGGGTTTTCTTTTTTGGTTCGTTGGTGTAACGGTAACATCCCGGATTGTCGATCCGGCGCTACGGGTTCGATTCCCGTACGGACCGCCGTGTGCCTGTATGAACAGCACAAAATGGTGTCTGTGGTTTAATGGCAGAACGTCCGGTTGTGGACCGGAAGATGAGGGTTCGATTCCCCCAGACACCCTGCGATAACGGCCGGTAGCTTAACCGGACAAAGCTCCGCATTACGGATGCGGGGAGTGTGAGTTCGACTCTCACCCGGCCGTCGTTTCGGCGGATATGTCCATCCGCTGTTGGGAACGGAAGTTTCCCATCAAAGAGCTTCCTTCGCGGGAAGACGGGGCAAACATGCATTATGCAAACCAGGCGAGGGTTTCCGAATAGCCTCGCAGTGCAGCGGCGGTTGCCGGCTGTATGCTGTTGCTGATGTACTGGCTGTCCCGCCAACAAATAATCTGTGGGTAAGAGGTTCGATTCCTCTCCGGGTAACACCGGTAGCTCATTTGGTAGAGCAACAGGCGGTTCAAAGGACTGAAACTCCTAAGAGGGAAGTACGCTGCTTCCTCAATTAAATGGCGACCACTGTCAGGCCGGGGAACCTTGCCGCAAAAATCCGGTAAGTGCCCCGCAGGCGGACCTGAACGGGCCTGCACATCATGCACTTGTTTTTTGAGTTGCACAACTGCATGAGCGCTGCATCCCTGCCATCCGCTTCCGTGCTCATCGCATTGGAAAGTGTCACCGGTCTGATTTTTTAAACCTGATGTATCATGATGAAAAGAGTAACCATCCACAAACACGAAGCAGCCCTGGTGTACAGGAACGGAGTGTACCAGCGTATGCTGGAACCGGGCCGCCACTGGCTGCTGTACCTGACCGAAAAAATGGTGCGTTATGACACCCTGCAGCCGTTTACCCCGCCGCAGGATCTGAACGTATACCTGCACGACGCCAAACTGGCCGATGCATTGATCGTTGTCGAGGTAAAAGACACGGAGATTGCACTGCAATACGAAAACGGTCTGCTGAAAAAAGTACTGACCGCCGGCCGCTATGCCTACTGGAAAAGCGTTATCCGGTACGAGTTCGTGCACGTCAATATCAGCGAAGCGGAAATCGCGGAAAGTATCGATAAAACCGTGCTGCACCACAAACTGGTGGCGCCTTATGTCCGCAACTACATCGTGGAAAGCTACGAAAAAGCGCTGCTGTTCGTAGACGGGCAGTTCCGCCGCGAACTGGCCAGCGGAGCGCATGCCTGGTGGAAAAACAGCACCGCCATCCACGTAGGGAAAGTAGATACGCGCCAGCTCCAGGTAGAGATCAACGGCCAGGAAATCCTGACCCGCGATAAAGCCGCCCTGCGCATCAACGCCTGGGCACAATACCGGGTGACCGACGTGGGAAAAGCGCTGTTGCATAACAAAGACTACGAGCGCCAGTTGTACATCCTGATCCAGCTGGCTTTGCGAGAGTACGTAGCCGCCTTCAGCTTCGACGAGTTGCTGGATAAGAAAGACGCCGTCGCGCTGGCGGTCGACGCGACCGCATTGGGCGTGGAGGTACTGGGCTTCGGTATCCGCGACATCATCCTGCCGGGTGATATGAAAGATATCATGAACCAGGTATTGATGGCGGAAAAGAAAGCACAGGCCAACATCATCATGCGCCGCGAAGAAACGGCCAGCACCCGCAGCCTGATGAACACGGCGCGCCTGATGGACGACAACCCGATGCTGTTCAAACTGAAAGAGATGGAATATGTGGAGAAGATCGCTGAAAAAATCAGCACTATCAGTGTAACCGGCAACAACGGGCTGATCGACGGACTGAAACAGATCTTTGTTACCCCGAAATAAAAAAGGAGTTGACGTACTGTCAACTCCTTCTCTTTTTACCGCAACTGCAATTGCAGGTTCGGCAAGCCCATATCGTCGTGCGGCGTAGCGGGCTGATGGCGCTGCCAGCTCACCGGGAGCAGCCCGTCTTTTTTCAGCGGTACCGCCGGCAGGGTTTTCCTGTAGATCACCTGCGGAATGTTAAAATCAATATTCAGCGGCGTCTGTTTTTTGAAGTTGTTAAACAGCTTCACCACCAGCTGGTTCTTCCCCTGCTCCAGGTCCAGCAGCAGGATGTGTTCCATGCTGTCTTGCTTGAGCGGATTACTTTGAATGTAGCGTTCTTTCCCGTTCAGCGTCACCCGCACCGCGTCGCCGGCGGTGATTTTCACCAGTACCTGCTGTTTTGCCGGCGAGCTGATCTCCTGCAGAATGTAGTAGCCCGTCATCATCCCGGCCGGCAGCCAATACGTCTGCCCGTTTTTATAATTGGTTTGCTCCTTCCATGCACGGCCTTTGCCGTTGGGCCAGGGTTGGGTCACGTCTAGGTTCGCGAGGCTGCCGTTGCTGCCGCCGATACCAGAGAACATGGGCCCCTGCATATAGAACGCACCGAACTGCAGCCCCTTCGGCTGTAATTGCTCCGCCGTTCCGCCGTCAAGGGCTACCGTCTTACGCTCGTTCCCCAGCTGGAGGTCGATCGTTTTGCCTTTTTCTTCTTCGGTGTATTGCAGCACCGGCACGCTGCTGCCGGTTTTGGAAGACTGCAGCGTCCAGGCGTTTTTGATGGTGCTGGTGAAGCTGGTGTTATAATCCACGGTGGAATTGCTGAAATAGCGGAAAGCGTTGTTGTTCTGCAGGATGGTTCCTTCCGCTACGATATTGACCGGCGGAACGGTGAATCCGCCCGGCATTTCCAGCACAACCACTTTGAAAGGTGCCAGGTTGGCGGGCACCTGCACGATGCCCCCGTTTTTGGAAGCGCCTGTTTTCAGCGGTGTTTTGTCATCGAGCAGGTAGGCTTTCGTGATTTTGCCGGTGAGGCCGGGCAGAACGATCTCATTTTGGTCCGGCTGCCTCAGCAAATGGAGATACAGTTTGTTCTTCCGGCTGGTGATGCTGCCCCAGCTGAAAGGCACGTGGAAGGGATCCGGCGATGTGCCGTAGATCGCCTCGCCGTTCTTTTTCAGCCATTGGCCGATGGCCAGCAGCACGTCCCGTTCGAACTCCACCACGGTACCGTCGCCCCGCGGGCCGATGTTAAGCAAAAAGTTGCCGCCGCGGCTGGCTACACGGATGAGGCTGGTGAGTTTTTCATTGATCTTGGCCCGCATGTCGCCCCGCTGCTGCCAGGAGCGGTAGCCCCAGGTTTCGTGGAAAAACGACGCCGGGCTTTGCCAGGGCACGCCGATGATATAGTCCGGCTCCTGGTTATCTCCCATTACGGTGAAGTCGCCCATGTTATTCCCGATGCGGCTGCCGATCATACAATCGGGCTGCAGGCGGTGCACCAGTTCCCGCATTTCCTTACTCTGTTGCAGCGTCATGGAGCCCATATCGAACCACAGTTCCGTAACCGGGCCGTATTTTGTTAACAGTTCGGTGATCTGTTTTTTGTTGTAATCATGATGCGCGGGCGGAATGGAATCGGAGTTATGTCCCGAAATCGGCATCGCCGGCGGGAAATGCCAGTCGATCAAAGAGAAATACAACCCGAACGCCACGCCGTGCCGCTTGCACGCTTCGGACAGTTCTTTGAGAATATCCCTTTTGTAAGGCGTGGCGTCCATGATGTCGAACTGCGTAAAAGCGCAGTCATAGAGTGCAAAACCGTCGTGGTGCTTGGAGGTGATCACCACCGAGCCCATGCCGGCGTTTTTTGCCAGCAGCGCGATGCTGTCCGGGTTCCATTTGTCCGGGTTAAATCCCGCCGCCACATTTTCGTACGTATCGCTATACAGGCCGGCTGCGTGTGCCCTGATCTGTTCGGAGAGACCGCGGTTCACGGGTTTCCCTTCCCATACGCCGCCCAGCTGGGAATACACACCGAAGTGAATGAACATCGCATATTTACGGTCGCGCCATTTTTGGAGCTGTTCACTGTTTACCTGGGCAAAAACCTGACCCGCGGCCAGCAGGCATCCTGCCAGGACAATCGTTAATCGTTTCATCATTTTTATCGGGGAGAAAAGTTAATACGGATTCAAAGTAAGAAAAGATTTTAATTTTCTTATCTTCATCACCAGTGAACACCACGTACGCATGCAGTTCATTGATATTATTCCATCGTTGCATGAATCCGCATTTTATCCTTTCCGCCAGGCTCCGCCGGCAGAAAAATAATCCGGCAACATCAACGTCCACGAAAACCGGCCATGGAAAAGGACTTCCGGGTACGCAACCCGGCTCCCTGTACCGATCGACGGCGCTTCGTACATACGGAAACGTTACCTCCCGGCGCCTGTGCGGCAGATGTACGCCTTGCTCCGGATGACGCCGCTGTAACAAAGAAGTACCCAGGAAACCTGTTTTGCAGCAATGCAGAGGGCTGCACCGGGCCTTCAGACGGAATTACCCGCTGTGATACTCATCATCCCGGAAAACCGGTAGTTTCCGCTACCGGCCATACGGCAGGCGCCGTCGGCCCACGGCGGGAAAATTATCCGGCACGGGAAAACCGCTGAAATAAACGGCCGTTTTGCGCGTTTCGGGAACATGCAAACCGGCATTCAACGGAAAGAACGGGAAACCGGGTGTGGCACGCCACTAAAAGACTAACAGCATGGGATTTTTTACGAATAAAGTGATATGGATTACGGGAGCTTCCTCCGGTTTGGGGGAAGAACTGGCTTTGCAGCTGGCGAAGGAAAACGCCCGGCTGATACTGACTGCCCGCAACAGGGAAGCGCTCACCACCGTACAGCAGAAAGCCGGCGGGGAATCGGTGCTTTTGCCGGCAGACCTCGAAAAGGACGACCTGCAACAGCTGTCCGCCGCCGCACTGAAAGCATACGGGCACATCGATATTTTGATTAACAATGCCGGGATAACGCAACGTTCCATGGCGGAAGACACCCAGCCGGCGGTAGACCGGCGGCTGATGGAAATCAATTTCTTCGCGCCCGTTACACTCACCAAAAGCCTGCTTCCCCATTTCCGGGAACGGAATACGGGGATGGTGGTAGTGATGAGCAGTATGGCGGGACTGATGGGTTTCCCCCTGCGAACCTCCTATGCGGCAGCGAAACATGCCCTGCAGGGGTATTTCGAAACGCTGCAGGTGGAGCATACCATCCCGGGGTTTTCAGCGATGATCGTGAGCCCCGGCCGCATCAACACCCCCATTTCCCTGCATGCGCTGACCGCCAGCGGCGAAGCGCATAACAAAATGGACAAGGGGCAGGCCAACGGGATTCCCGTGGATGTCTGCGTCAGGAAAATCGTGGCGGGGATGCGGAATGGGAAACAACGCGTGATCGTAGCACGAAGCGAGCGGCTGCTGTGGTTATTTCACAAACTGGTGCCGCCTCTGTATTATTATATAGCCCGCAAAGTGGGAGCCAATCAATAAATGCCTAAAACAACTGTTATGACTTACATTACCGGAATTCAGCAAATTGGTATTGGTGTGCGAAATGTCCGCGAGTCCATGTTAGGATACAAGGAGCATTTCGGCATGGACGTGCTGATATTTGACGATACCTCCGAAGCTACGCTGATGACCCCCTATACCGGCGGCACCGTACATCGCAGGCGGGCCGTGCTCTCCCTCAATATGCAAGGCGGCGGCGGATTCGAGATCTGGCAGTTCCAGGACCGCCAGCCCGTAGCGCCGGCACAGGTACCGCAATACGGCGACCTGGGCATTTACGCCGCAAAAATCAAATGCCGCAACATCGAAGCCGCGCACCAGCATCTCAAAGGCTGCAATGCCGTGAAAGTGGGCGAGCTCACCAAAGACCCCGCCGGCCAGCCGCACTTTTATGTGACGGACGCGCATGAAAATACTTTTGAAATCGTAACCGGCAACCACTGGTTCCACAAAAACAGCAATGCCTGCGGCGGCGTAACCGGCGCCGTGATCGGCGTACGCGACATGGAAAAAGCGGTGGGCTTCTACCGCGATATTCTCGGCATCGACGAGATGGTGTACGACGTGGCCGACGCGAAATACCGCAAAGTGCTGCTCCGCAAACACCCCGGCCGCATCGGCGCATTCCATAAACTGCTGGGCTCCGTGGAAATAGAGCTGGTGCAGAGCCTCGCCCGCGAGCCCGTAAAAATCTACCAGAACCGTTATTGGGGCGATTGTGGATTCATCCACCTCTGCTTCGACGTGATCGATATGTGCGCGCTCAAAGAGCACGCCTCCAAACTGGGCTATCATTTCTCCATCGACAGCCTGGATTCCTTCGCCATGGAAAGCGCCGCCGGCCGCTTCTGCTACGTGGAAGACCCGGACGGAACGCTGATAGAACTGGTGGAAACCCACAAAGTGCCGCTCTATAAAAAATGGGGGCTGTACCTGAACCTGAAGAAACGTTCGCTGGAAAAACCGCTGCCGGACTGGATGATCCGGATGCTGTCGCTCAGTAAGGTGAAGTAGGCGGATGGTGCGGCTGCCTTACAGCCGTATCAGCCTGTAAATCAGGTCGTGCTTTATTTGTCGCAGGAATAGTGAACCCTGGTGTAAGTCCCGGTGGTTTCACATTCCCTGGCAAAGCCAAAGCAGATGTACGCGGCATTGGTTGCTGAATTAGCGAAACCAGGTGTAAGTCTGGCAAGTTTCCCTGGAAAACAAAGCAGATGTACGCGGCATTGGTTGCTGAATTAGCGAAACCAGGTGTAAGTCTGGCAGGTTTATATTCCCTGGAAAACAAAGAAGATGTACGCGGCACTGGTTGCTGAATTAGCGAAACCAGGTGTAAGTCTGGCAGGTTTATATTCCCTGGAAAACAAAGAAGATGCACGCGGCACTGGTTGCTGAATTAGCGAAACCAGGTGTAAGACTGGCTAGGTTCACAATCCCCGCAGGGTTACATTCCGAGCAACCGCCCTACACCGACTTATACTCCTTATAACACCAGGCAGTGAAAGGCAGTATTGCCAACAGCCACCACGCCCAGGCCCCGAACACCGCCGCGGCGATGCCGGTTACCGCCAGCAGGAGGAGCGGGTAAGTGAGGTACATACAGGTGAACAGCACCGAATCGTAAAACACCGTTCCTTTTGTTTTCTTCCTGGCGAAGTTCCGCCAGCATACATAAAACCACCTTTGCGTGAACCAACCGATGGCTGCGGGAATCGCCAGCAGCCACCGGTTCCGCTTTTCCGGCTGCATGTCCTGCAAACCCGCCTGCATGCCTGTTTCGAGGCGCTGGTGAAGGGTGTCATTGAAAGTTTTGCTGTGATGCGACTCGTGCATCACCTCCCCGAAATACACATGAATGCTTTTGGGCACCGCATCGAAAGAATCGTAGATGATCGATACCGGCTGTATGTGCAGCGACGAGAGGCCCTCGTTCTTCCACGCGTTGATCGCCATCCTGAAAGTCCCCTTCCGCAGCGGACGTACATTGTATTCATTCACACAGATGCCTTCCGGGAAAATCAGGATACACCCGTTTTTACGGAGTATCTCTATGGAATGGTGAAATGTTTCCTCATTCTTCACGAGATTCTCTTTCCCCTCGCTGAGCCGGAAAATGGGGATCATATGCATGGCATGCAGTATCCGCGCCACCCATGGCTTCTTAAACGCGTCGCCGCGTGCCAGGAAGTGCAGGCTGCGCGGCATCAGCGCGCCCATGATCATTGCGTCGAGGAAAGAATTGGGATGGGTACAGGCCAGGATGCAGGGCTCATGGTTTTCTTTGTAATGGAACACTATCCGCTTACAATAAAACTGTAAAGCAACCCGAACCGATATTTTCAACAGACTATAAAGCATTGTTCTCCGCCAGGCGTTGGCACGTTTAGTTCACTATACCGCTGCAACAGCGGTGCGGTACAATATCGTGCATTGTCCGACGTAAAACAAGACCCGCCACGCAAAATTTTACGGCGCGCCTGCCCGCTGCTCCCTGCTTACTTCCGGTGCGGGCCCAGCTGCCGGATGCCGTACTTCTGGAGGTCGAACTTCATTTCCAGTAACTGGAACAGGAGCATATTCAGGGCTTCCAGCTTTGAAATAATACGTGGATAGATGCTTGGTTCCGCGTTCGGGACCACCACGCTGTGCCCCCTGACCACATTCAGGATATCTTCTTCGGAAAAAGCGAAGAACTGGGCGGGCGACAGGTTAAAAATGGAAAGAATGGAATCCAGCCGGTTACAGTGCATATTGGTGGCGCCGGATTCCATCGAAACATACGTGGAGCTCGATACATTCAGCTGCTCCGCCATGTAGTGCTGGGTCAGATTGTGCAGCACACGCAGGAGATAGAGTTTTCTGCTGATTTCTTTCATGATGTCAATGGTTGAGGTTAAGAAATTGGTGCGATACCAACAAAACTAGCAGTATCCCCAATATTATCTCTTGACATTTGTCAAAAAATCCGCTGCTTCTTCGACGGATATTTTCCGGACCGGACGCGGCTCAGCGTAGCCGCATCGATGCCGAGGTACGAAGCGATATACTGCAACGGCACACGGCTCACAATATCCGGATGCATCTCCAGCAGCTTGTCGTACCGCACTTTGGCATCGTCCATGCGCAGTGAGATGGCGCGGGTTTCCATCTGTATGTAATATTCCTCCGTCAGCTCACGGCCGATGTTGTTGAAGGCAGGATATTTTCTATACAGCGCCTTCAGCCGCTCATATTCCAGCGATATGCACACGGTGTCTTCCAGCGTCTCCAGCACTTCGCGGCTGGGCACCTGCCGGAAGAAACTCTTCACCGAAATGATCACATCGCGCTCCTTCATGAACCACGAGGTAATGTCTTCCCCTTCGTCCGACACATAATATCCGCGCACCAGCCCCTTCATCCCGAAATAACAATGCCGGCATATTTTGCCCAGTTCCAGGATGATGGATTTTTTCCTGAAAAACACGACCTCGGTCTGTTGCCGGATATCGTTTTCCAGGGTGGGCGAGACGGGCTCGATCTGGTTGAAAAGTGCAAACATATTTGCATACATGGCGTCCGTTTCAGCGTCGCTAAATTGTTTCATATTGCTCTGCAGATTGGTTTTTCATTGATATCGGCCCATATGGGCATTGGTCGGTTAACTTGAGGGGGGAACTATCCAAATATAAGCAAATGAGGGTTTAAATATAAAAGAAAGGCAAAATTATATAATGCCTCCGCCAAGGCCTGTCGCTACTTTTGTTGAACATTAAAACACACCGACAATGAAAAAAGTAATCGCCGTACTCGCCGGCCTCACCGCTACCCTGAACGTATTCGCGCAATCCGCAAAAACCGACTCTTTCACCGTTTCCGGTAATTGCAACATGTGCAAAAAGAGAATCGAAAAGGCCGCCCTCACCGATGGCGTCACCAAAGCGCTGTGGAATGTTGATACGAAGGTGATGACCATCACGTACGATTCGGCCAAAACGTCCGCTGAAGCAGTTCAAAAGAAAATCGCCGTTTCCGGCCACGACACGGAAAAACAGAAAGCGACCGAATCGGCCTACAACCTGCTCCCGGGCTGCTGCCGTTATGAGCGCAAATAGCCGCTCAAACAAAGCACAGCCACGAACGTTATAACCATATAAACCGGAAGCAATGGAAAACCACCACAACCATCATCACGAACATCAGCAGCATACACCGGCGCCGCAGCCGCACCAGCAGCCGGATCACGCCCAGCATCAGCAGCCGCACAAGGAACACGACCAGCACGGCGGGCACGATGAACACGCGGGCCATCATACGGGCGACTTCCTGAAACGTTTCTGGATCTGCCTTGCGGTAACCGTACCGGTATTGCTGTTGTCGCACATGATACAGGAGTGGCTGAACCTCCACATCGACTTTCCGGGCGATCAATACCTGCTCCTCGCACTCAGCAGCTTCATTTTTGTATACGGCGGCTGGCCGTTCCTGGTGGGCCTGGTACGCGAACTGAAACACGGCAACCCGGGCATGATGACGCTGGTGGCCGTTGCCATCACCACCGCCTACGTATACAGCGTGGCCGTGGTATTCGGGCTGAAGGGCATGGATTTTTTCTGGGAGCTGGCCACGCTGATCGACATCATGCTGCTGGGTCACTGGCTCGAAATGAAATCGCAGATGGCGGCTTCGAAGGCGCTGGAGTCGCTCGTGGAACTGCTGCCCGCCGTGGTGCACGTGGAGCATGGCGATCATGTGATGGACATCCCGCTGAAGGATCTGCAACAGGACCAGGTGGTACTCGTCAAACCCGGTGAAAAAATCCCGGCGGACGGCCTCATCATCGACGGCAGTTCCTACGTGAACGAGAGTATGCTGACAGGTGAAAGCACTCCGGTGAAAAAGGAAAAAGACGCCAAAGTGATCGGCGGCGCGGTGAATGGAGACGGCGCATTGCGCATACGCGTAACCGGCACCGGCGGCAACAGCTACCTCAACAAAGTGATCACCATGGTGCAATCCGCGCAGGGCGCCAAATCGAAAACACAGAACCTGGCCAATAAAGTGGCGAAGTGGCTCACCATCATTTCCATCAGTGTGGGTGTGATCACGTTCATTGTTTGGCTGACGGCCGGGCAGGAACTCTCTTACGCACTGGAGCGCATGGTAACGGTGATGGTCACCTCCTGCCCGCACGCACTGGGTGTAGCCATTCCCCTGGTGGTAGCCGTATCCACCACGCTGTCCGCCACGCACGGCCTGCTCATCCGTAACCGCACCGCATTCGAGAATGCGCGCCGGCTCACCACCATCATCTTCGACAAAACCGGCACGCTCACCAAAGGCAGCCACGAAGTGCAGAAGGTCATCCCCCTGAACGGACAATTCAGCGAAGCGGAAATACTGCAATACGCCGCCGCCATCCAGCAGAATTCGGAACACCACATCGCGCATGGCGTGATGCGGCGGCTGAAGGAGCAACAGCTCGAACTGTGGAAGTCGTCGGACTTCCAGTACATGCAGGGCATCGGCGTGAAAGGCACCGTGAACGGCAAACAGGTGGTGGCGGCCGGCCCGAATTATTTCAAACAGGAAAAACTCACTTCCCCGTCAATCCCCGACGGTATCGACCAATCCACCGATACGGTGAACTTCGTACTGATCGACGGCGAACCGGCCGGCATCATCACGCTGGCCGACAGCATCCGCGAGTCCGCGGCGGAAGCCATCGCGCAGCTGAAGGAGATGCACATCAAATCTTTCCTGCTCACCGGCGACAATGAAAAAGTAGCCGCGGCCGTGGCGAAGAAACTCAACATGGACGGCTACCTGGCCAACGTACTGCCGCACGAAAAACAGAACAAGGTGAAAGAGTTCCAGGACAAAGGGGAAATCGTGGCCATGACGGGCGATGGCGTGAACGACGCCCCCGCACTGGCGCAGGCCGACGTGGGCATCGCCGTAGGCTCCGGCACGGACGTTGCCGCCGAAACCGCCGATATCATCCTTGTGAACAGCGACCCGAAAGACGTGGTGCGGATGATCTCCTTCGGCAGGGCCACCTACCGCAAAATGGTGCAGAACCTCATCTGGGCGGTGGGCTACAACGTGATCGCCATTCCCCTGGCCGCCGGCGTCCTCTACCCGAAATTCATGCTGAGCCCCGCCATGGGCGCCATCCTGATGAGCGTCAGCACCATTGTAGTGGCGATCAATGCGAAAATGTTGCGGGTGAAATAATTCCCGCAACAGCTGTCAGCTGATTGACCGCTTTAAAAACAAACGGACCGCATGCAAAAACATCACCAGCCGGCCAGGAGACGATTACGGCGAATAAATACGCCCATTGAGACACCGCACCGGCATAAAAAAAGCTGAGACCCTTTACGGATTTCAGCTTTATTAATTTTAGCCGGGACGGTCGTTACGATTGCAGCATCAGTTTTTTGATATCGTGCACGCAGGCAAGATGGTCGTTGTCGAAACCATCGTGCCAGGCCAATCCCATTTGTTTCAGGTCGAAATGTTTGATGATGGTGCCCGCATGAGTGGCCGCGTTGACCTCGGCAGGCGGGTAACCGATCACGTACAGCGAATCCGCCAGTTCCACCGCCAGTTCGATATCATGCGTGCTGAACATGATCGTGTTCAGCTCATGACTTTCGTTGATCAGCTGGAAAGCCTTCTTCACGTTGTCGATGTTTCCCACGTCGAGGCCGGAGAAGGGTTCGTCGAGCACCATGTAATAACCGGAGCTCAGGAGCTGCTCCAGGATGGCGGTACGCTGGCGTTGGCCGCCGGACAGTTCGTTGGGAAACTGGTCCTTGTTTTTCTCCAGTCCCCAGTCGGCCAGGTAATGCATGATCTTCTCGTCTTTTTCCTGGCTGGAGAGGTTACTTTTCCGCAGCGCGAAATGCAATGCCTGGTATACGGTTTTATGCCGGAAGAGCGTGTATTTCTGGTTCACGAACCCCACATCCCCTTCCTCCACCAGCTTTGCCGGCTGGCGGCCGTCGGTGGGGGGCTGGGAGTAATCGGGAATGAGCACCCTGCCGGAAGTGGGTTTGGCCAAACCGGTGAGCGCCTTGAACAGGGTGGATTTGCCCCGGCCGGAACGGCCTACGAAGGCGATGATCTGGCCCTGCTTTTTTTCCGGCCGCACCACGTCGCGCTCGATCAGGTTCACGTCTTTGAGCACCACCTTTTCCCCGTAAGCGACGGTGAGGTTCTCCACGTGGAGGATGGTGTCTTTTTGTTCGTATGCAACTGGCATGTGTTTCCTTAGAATGTTGAGTATCTGAATAATGCTTTACGGGTGGCGTTGATGGCCCAGTCGAGCAGCAGGCCCACCGCGAGGATGACCAGCTGCAGCGCCACGATGCGCCCGTGGTTCATGAACTTGTCGCTGTTCTTGATCAGCACGCCCAAACCACCGGCGGCTACCAGGATGGATTCCACCGTCACAAGCATCATCCAGATGATGGCGAGGTTCTGCCGCAGGGCGTCCAGCACGTAGTCCATCCGGCCTTTGATCACCACTTCGAGCAATACTTCCCAGCGGGTGCATTTCAGCGAACGGGCGTGATCTATTTCTTCTTCCGGGATATCTTTCAATACCGCCAGCATGGAAGTGATAAAATACAGGCTCATGAAAATGAACAGCACGCTGACCTGCATGGTGCGCGCGTTGCTCACCAGTATCGCCAGGTAAAAGGTGATGCCGGTGAGGGGCAGGTACCTGACCTTGCTGAGTACCACCGCCAGCGGCCTGATGGCAGGCAACGGCGAGAGGTACACGATGATGAGCGACAGGATGATGGACAGCACGGCGGCCTGGAAACAAAGCGCCAGGGAGCTGGCGATGTGCACCACCAGCCCTTCCTTATACAGCGCGGCAAAACCCTCCCATACCTGGCCCGGCGTCGGGAACAGGTGTTTGGTGCCGCTTGAAGAAATTATCCAGAAAACGGCCACGAGCAGTATCCAAATGCCGGTGATCATCATCGCCTGGCTGCGGGTAACCGTTTCAAATGGCCGGAACCAATTCTTAATATTCATCCACGGGTTATTTAAGGATAGCGATCACCACGCGCCTGTTCTGTGCTTTACCGGCGGGAGTGGTGTTGTCGGCCACCGGCTCGTCCTGGCCCTTACCGTCCACTTTCTGGAAACGGTCGGCAGGGATGCCTTTCTGGATCAGGTAGCTTTTCACGGCTTCGGCACGGGCGGTAGACAGGGAATAGTTGCCTTCCTGGTTACCGGTGTTATCGGTATGGCCTACGAGTTCCAGTTTGGAATCTTCCGCCTGCACCAGCAGGTTGTAGATCTGCTCGAGGATGTCTTTCCCTTCTGGACGGATAGACGCGCGGCCCACGTCGAAGTTGATGCGCCATTCGCCGGACGCTACCACCTGGGTGGCTTTCTTCGAATAGTCGGTAGCGTATGCCGCACCGGCGTCGATATTCTGGATGGCTTTGATGAACGACAGGTTCACCGCTTCCTCGTAAGGCACGATGCGTTTTACGTTCTGGTTGAAGCCGGCGGGGTTGAGGTCTTTCAGGTAACGGGATACCTGGTCGTACACCGCCTTGTAACGGTTCACACCGTCGGTTACGCCGTAATACTGGTTGGCGTCCGCGAAGTTGAACACCCTGGAACCGCCCATGTTATAGGAGATACCGTTCTTTTCGCCTTTCTGGCCTTTGAACATATCGTACCAGTATTGCGGAGTTTCCATGCCGAAGCTCTTGGCCACGGCCTCGGAAGCTCTTCTGCGCCAGGTATCGTACTGTTTCATCTGGTTGGAGGCGATGAACGCGGATTTGAAGATGTTGCTCACGGTTTCCTTGTTCTTGTCGGCCCATTCTTTCACAAACAGCACGGTGGTAGCCATCTGGTTGTTGAATTCCTTGGTAGACACGATGTCGGTGAAACCGGAGAGGGCGTCGAACACGGTTTTGTCGCCGGGCGTCCAGGTGGCGCAGCCGTCTACTTTTTTGTTGATGGTTTTACCGGTGAGCTTGCCGTTTTTCACTTCTTTCAGCGGAACGGTCCAGCCTGCCGTCTGTGATTTGATCAGTTCTTTGGCAGACTCCATATAGTCGTCGTTCGCGGACGCGAGGAAGTTCACCGCGTCTTCGTCGTAAGTGGTGGGATCGGGGTTGATCTTGAGGCCGTTCGCGGCAGCGTAGTTCACCGCCGTTACCCAGTCGCCGTCGCCGATCACCGCGGAAATGAGCGCGCCTTTCATGGAGGGCGGGTTCATTTTCCAGCTCGGGGGCCCGATCAGTTTGTCTTCGCCATAGCTCAGGCCCACGGCGCCCATGGCCTGCACGTGGTATTTGCCTTCGCCGTATTTATCGTTCAGCGCCTGCTGTACGGAGCTCACATAAAAGGGAACGCCGTCGCCCATGATCATGATGCCCGCCACGCCTTCTTTGGGGTTGGCGTTGCCGCGGTCGAACTCCTCGATGAATTTCATCTGCAGGTTGCGCAGCTCGGAGAGCCAGTCCTGGCGGATGATCTCCAGGTTCACGCCGTTTCTCTCCATCTGTGAGCCTTTGGTGGTTTTGGCGCCGCCGTTGGCCACGATGATGCCCGACTGGGCGTTCCAGGCGTAAGCCGCGATCCGCACCAGCGGTTTGGACGCTACGTCGCTGGAAGCCGTTTCCTCCGGCAGGGGTAATTCCGCGGAGGTGGTAACGTTGTTTACGTCTTTATCGCTTACATCCAGTTTGCTGAGGCTCTTCGACTCGTCGACCCGCAGGCCCGGAGACAGGAAATAAACGCCCGCGCCGATAGCGCCGGCTACTGCCAGGGTGATGAGGGCTTTCGACAAAAAGGTTAATTTAGACCACTTCATAGTTATGCTTGGGTTGTGTGTTACTTAAATAGTGAGGTTGTTAATTGAAAATGTCACCGAAGCCTTTGCTTTCGATTTTATCTTCCGGGGACAGTTTGTAGTTGGGATTGCTGTATTTTTTTGCATCCGGCACAGCGTAGTTATCCGTTTTGATCTGGTCGGCCAGTTTATCCAGTTTCGCATACAGCTCGTCGCTGTCTGTGGAGTACTGGCTGGTGAGGGTGTCCAGGTCGAGCAGGTTTTCCTTGGTGGTAGCCAGGTCGAGGGCGATGGTATTGGTCACCACGTCGAGGGCGTATTCCAGTTCCCATCCCTTGGTGAACAGCATGGCGGATTTGGCCTGTTCCGTAGCGCGTTTGGATGCTTCGGCGAAAGCGTATTCCTTTTTCAGCATGTCGATGCTCACTTCAAAATCGGCGATCTTGATTTCCATGGCGGTGTCTACCATGTTCAGCTTGCGGTCGAGCTTGCCGATCACGTGCGCGCGGCTGCCGTATTTGCGGACGAGGCCGGTGCTCTGGTTGAGCAGGTGGCTCACCCTTTGCGCTTCGCTCAGCGTTTTCATGATGTTGGTCTGCAGTTCCACGTATTCATCGGAGTCTTTCGCGGCCGCTTCGCCCAGTTTCCTTTCCAGCTCCTGCATTTTGTTTTTGGTCGTTTCCGCCCGGGATTGCAGGGTGAGCACTTTTTCCTGGTAGTCTTTCGACTCTTTTTCCGCTTTCATGGATTCCGCTTCCATCGTGGATTTGATGGCCTTGATCTTCGCTTTGGCCTGTTTGAACTCAGCGCGGTTGTTGATCATTTTCTGTTTCTGATCTTCCAGTTCCCCGAAAGGATCGTATTTGATCAGCATTTTATGCAGCGCCCGTGCGAGGCGTTTCATGCCTTTGATGAATACCGGGAGGAGGATGAAGAAGCCGATCACCAGCACCGCCACGGCGATAGCTCCCAGCACGTTCCCTATCCAGGTGAATACGATCGGCAGAATGTAGGCATAGAGGCCCCAGGCGATGGTGCCGATGAGCACGACGCCCACCACGGCGCCCAGCCCTTTTTCCCCTTTGCGCCAGTTCTGCGGATTGAAGGTGATTTCGTTTTTTTCAAAATGCTTGAGAATAGGCAGCTCCAGCACTTTGTTAGATTCCTGCGACATATGTGTGAATTTGAATGTGTGCGTTATTTAATAAACCGCTGGATCCCTTCTTTGATCGTATTGAGCCTGTCGATGCTGGTCTTGCGGGCGAGGTCGTTGGCGTTCAGCTTTTCCCTTACGGCTTTTTCTTTGGGGTAGTGGCTTTCGTCGATTTTGGAGAGCAGTGTTTTTTTATGGCTGATATCGGCTTCCAGCTGCTGCAGTTCGGCGCGCAGCTGGGTGATGCGCATGCTGGCTTTGTCTACTTCCGCGGTCAGTTTTGTTTTTTCGCTGCTTTTCTGTTCTTCCAGTGCGCTCAGTTTCTGTTGTCCCTGGTTCACGTACTGGTTGTGTACTTCGTTGATCTTGCTGATGTAGAATTCCGCATCCAGCAGGAGTTTCTGCGGCGTGAGGGTCTTATCCAGCGTTTTGGCCATCTGGAAAGCCATCTGGTAGGTCTGTTCGCCTGCCACGCCGATGGTGCTCACGGCTTTGTAGAATTCGTAAAAGTCGTACCCTGGCATATTGATCGAATCCAGGCCGCTTTCATACACTTCCAATACTTCGCTCACTACGGGGTCTGTAATCACTTTGGCGGTCAATGCTTCTGATGCGGGATTAAATGCAGGGGTACTGTTACCGACGGGAAAGGAAGGCGCTTCTGATGCCGGCTCAGGCTTCGCTTCATTTTCATCAGGCTTCAGGAATAAACTTTTCCAGTTTTTTAACATGTTGGGTTGCAATTTTCAGAAAATTATAAAAAAAAACTGACTTGTAGGGGTTTCGGACGTGATTTATGGGATAAATCCGTAATGTCTATGGCGCGGGGAGTCTGGAGATTTCCGGAGCCGCCGGATTTAAATCGATTTTGGCGCAAGAGGGCGTTCGGCTGTTCTGCCCGGGAATCGCCGTTTCAAAGCACCGTTTCAGCTGGAAGATAAGATCATTTTTTGTTGCGGATCGTATGTTCGCAAACACACGGAAAATACACCCGTGAAACGGAAGTTACGATATCCGGAACACACGACCGTCCTGCACTATCCTGCATATTTTCACCGAAAAAAAATGAGACAATATCATATCATGAATTGCGAAAAACAAGGTAACAACGAATGCATTACGTGCTTACCTTTAGTATTGTAAGATTGTGTGTGCGCGCCGGTTTGCGCGTTCGCTGTTGACTCACGCTGATACTTGTTCACCGTAAAATCATCGTTATGAAAAAACCTGAAAATCCACGTCATCCGGTTATTACCATTATCAATTCGAGGTCCGTCGCTCCACAGTGATATAGTCGTTTACGTTAGACGTGTATTTATTGTTTATCCACACGGGATGAATCCGTCTCATTCCGGTTAAAAAGTTTTGTACAAAATCTTTTTCGGGCTTTCCACTTAACGCTGCATGCCGGAGCGAACCGGTATGCCATTTCCTAACTCTGGCGGCCTTGCCGCTAAAAATCTTTTCACCATGCGATCAAAAAACCTGCGCAGGGCGTTGCGTTGCATTCTGTATGCCGTCCTGCTGGTGCTCCCGGGTTTGCTGCGGGCACAGTCTGTTACCATTAAAGGCGCCGTTGTGGACGAACAGGGCGCACCGGCCATCGGCGTAACGATCGCCGTTAAAGCGGGCAAAACCGGCACCGCTACCGACGCGGAAGGCAAGTTCACGCTCAATGCCACCCGCGGCGCGGTGCTGCTGCTCACCAGCGTCAACTACGAATCCACGGAAATAACGGTGGACGAGCGCACCGAATACCGCATCGTGCTGAAAACAAAGGCCTCAAGCCTGAGCGATGTGGTGATCGTGGGCTACGGTACCCGCAAGAAATCCGACCTCACCGGTGCGGTGGGCACGGTACGGAGCGAATCGCTCATGGAGCGGCCCAGTTCCTCCCTCAACCAGGAGCTGTCCGGGCGCGTGACGGGGGTGAACGTATCGTCCAACTCAGGGCGGCCGGGCGGCAGGGCCAACATCCGCATCCGTGGTTACAGTTCCATCAACATCCAGAACGATCCGCTGTATGTGATCGACGGGGTGATCCTGAATGTTTCCGGCCTCCAGAACGGCAGTTCCCCCATCGACTACCTCAACCCCAACGATATCGCCTCCATCGAAGTGCTGAAAGATGCGTCTTCCACCGCCATCTACGGCGCCCGCGGCGCGAACGGCGTCATCCTCGTGACCACCAAACGCGGCACCTCCGGCGGCGGCAGGGTAACGTACGATGCGGATTTCGGCGTGGGCACGCTGCCGAAGAAACTGGGCGTGCTCAATTCGAAGGAATTCCTCCAGGTGGAAGAAACGGCCTACCAGAACGCGCAGAAATACGACCCGGTAGGCTGGGCCAACGGCAAATACACCGACCCGAAAACCAAACGGACCAACCCGCTGCTGTTCGACGCGCAGGGCAATCCGCTGTACGATACCGACTGGCAGGAAGAGTCCACCCAGAAAGCGTTCACACAGAACCACCAGCTGGCGTTCACCAACGGGAACGACAAAGGCAGCTACGGCGCGTTCCTCAACTACCGTAATGAGAACGGCCTCATCAGGGGCTCGTGGCAGAAAAGGTATGCCGCGCGGTTCGTGTTCGACAGCCAGATCAAACCCTGGCTGAAAGTAGGCGGCACGCTGGGTTATACCGACCAGAACGAAAAGCAGATCGACCAGCTGGGCGGCGGCGGCATCGTAACGATGCGGCAGGTGCTCGAAGCGCTGCCCATCATCCCCGTTAAATTCCCAGACGGCTCATGGGCCGGGAACGACGACTACCCCGGCATGGAAGGCGGCGGCAACCCGGTGCAGGTGCTGGAAGAGCGGCTGTACTACCTCCGCACGCAAACCCTGTTGGGTAATTTCTATTCCAACATCACGCTTGCCAAAGGCCTCGAGCTGCGGACCACCGTCGGCGCCAACGTCATCAACCAGCGCACGGATTATTACGGCGGGCGCGACCTGAACTATATCTCCCGCTCGCAGAAAGGGGTGGCGACGATCACCAACAACCGCTTCAATTCCTGGCAGTTCGAGAACTATCTTACCTATAACAGGGAATTCAACCGCATCCACTCGCTGAACGCCCTGCTGGGGCTCTCATGGCAGCATGTGGACCAGTTCAGCAATGCGGCCAGTTCCCAGGGCTTCAGCGACGACTATTTCAAATATTACAACCTGGGCGCCGGCGCCAACCCGCAAACGCCTTCGTCCAGCGGTACCGCCTACGGGCTGAACTCGTATTTCACGCGGATCAACTACGGGTTGATGGACAAATACCTGGTCACCTTCACGGGCCGTATGGACGGTTCTTCCAAATTCGGCAGCAACAACCAATACGCGTTCTTTCCGTCCGCCGCGGTTGCCTGGCGCGTATCGCAGGAAGAGTTCATGAAACCCGCGTCTTTCATTTCCAACCTGAAACTGCGCGCCAGCTACGGCGCTACCGGCAACTCCGAGATCCTGGCTTACCAGGCGCTGGCCGGTATGGGTAATTACGATGTGATCTTCGACGGGGTGCGCAATCCCGGTACCGGCATCAGCCGCATGGCGAACGACGAGCTGAAATGGGAAAAAACGCTGCAGCTCGACGCGGGTTTCGAGCTCGGCCTGTTCGACAACCGCGTGTCGATGGAGTTCGACGTGTACCGCAAAAAGACGGTAGACATGCTGCTGGCCGCGCCATTGCCCACCACCAGCGGGTACGCCAGCATCACCCGCAACATCGGGAGCATGGAGAACAAGGGGATAGAATTTTCGCTCAATACCACCAACATCAAAACCGCCGATTTTTCCTGGAACACGCAGTTCAACATTTCCGTGAATAAGAACAGGGTGCTGGCGCTCACCGGCGGCAGCGACATCTATTCCGGGGCCACCGTTATCCGCGTGGGAGAACCTGTGGGCGCATTCTTCGGCAGGGTGCACCTCGGCACCTGGAGCACGCAGGAGAAAGACCAGGCGGCCGTGTATAAAGCCCGCCCCGGTGATGTGAAGTACCTCGACCTGAACAACGACAAACAGATCAACGACAACGACCGCACCATCATCGGCAAAGGCATCCCCGACGGGTTCGGCACTTTCCTGAACACTTTCACGTATAAGAACTGGTCGCTGACCGTAGACCTGCAATACATGTACGGCAACGACGTGATGGACCGGAGCATCCACTCGCTGGAAGACCGGCAGGGCATCGCCAACAGCTACAAAACCGTGCTGAACGCGTGGACGGAAACCAACCAGAACACGCCCATCGCGCAGCTCCGCCCCGTGCCCGCGGGTTACACCACCAACAACGACAGCCACAAGGTGACCGACGCTTCTTTCATCCGCGGCCGCAACGTGCTGCTCGCGTATGTATTCCCCGCCTCCGCCCTTTCCGCCATGAAGCTGAGCCGGCTGCGGGTGTACGCCTCCGTGCAGAACCTTTTCGTGGCCACCAAATACAGCGGGTACGACCCGGAAGTGTCCAACTCCGGCTCTCCCTTCGACCAGGGTTACGCCCTCTACGATTACCCCAAGCCGCGGGTATTTATGCTGGGGCTGAACGTGGCACTGTAACCAATTGTGTGAAAATCTAAAAAAGGACGAATCATGAAAACGAACATAAAAAATACGCTGCTGGGATGGGCCGCAGGCGCGATGTTACTCACCGGCTGCTCCAAGTTCCTCGACGAAAAGGATCCCAGCAACTTCACCGTAGACCAGTATTATAAAACGGCCGAACATGCCCGGAGCGGCGTGAACGCCATCTACGCCTCCATGCGGGAGCCCACCGTCAGCGGTTTCGGCGGCGGCGCGTGGATGATGACGGAGTTCGCCACCGGCCTGGCCGCCACCGATCTCGGGCAGGCCGTGAACAGCTACTTCGTGAAAGATCTCATCAACACGCCCGATAACGGTTACGGCCGTTCGTACTGGGTGAACTATTACCGCGGCATCGCCAACGCCAACCTCGCCATCGAGAAAATACCCGGCATCAATATGGATGAAACCGAACGTAAAAAACTGCTCGGGGAGGCGCGTTTCCTGCGGGCCTGGTATTATTTCAGCCTGGTGCGCATGTTCGGCAACATTCCCCTCATCCTGAAACCCGTAGACCTCAACTCCCCCGAGCTGAAACCGGTACAGGCCACGGTGGAAGAAGTATACGCCGCCATCGACGCGGACCTGAAGGAAGCCGAAGCCGCCGGCCTCAAATGGGCGGACGTTTCCGGCAAGGTCAGCATGGGCGCGGTAAAAGCCCTCATGGCGCAGGTGTACCTGACCATGGCCGGGCACCCTTTGCAGAAAGGCGCTCCGTACTATGAACTGGCGGCCAAGAAAGCGGAAGAAGTGATCGATTCGAAACAGTTCTCCCTGTTCACCACGTACGCCGACCTGCACAATCCCGCGAAGAAAAACACGGGCGAGAATATCTTCATGATGCAGTTCCGCACGCAGATCATCGCGTCGAGCTGGCAGGTATCCATTCTGCCGTACAACAAGAACATCTCCGCGTACTCCGATGAAACCGGCGGCATCTACGCCAACATCGATTTCATCAAAGCGTTCGACCCGGCGGATTTACGGGTGAAGGAGAAACAGTTTTTCTATACGTCTTACACCTCCGAATCCGACCGGAACAAAAAAGTAGAGCTCGGCGGGTATTACCTCTGGAAACACTTCGACGAAACCGCCCAGCTCACCACCGCCAACAGCGACCTCAACTGGAGCATCATCCGGTATGCGGACGTGCTGCTCACCTACGCCGAAGCCGCCAACGAGGCCACCGGCCCCAGCGCGAAAGCCTACGCCGCCCTCAAGCAGATCAGGGACCGGGCACAGTTGCCCGAACTGAGCGGCCTCAGCAAGGAGCAGTTCCGCGAAGCCGTGTGGCGTGAACGCTGGTTCGAGCTGTGTTACGAAAACACCACCTGGTTCGACATGGTGCGGTTGCGGAAGGCGTTCAATGTGGGCACCAAACAATTCGAACCGTACGTGGGCCATAAATTCTCGTACGGGCCGGTGGTATCGGAAAAAGAGCTGCTCTTCCCCATACCCTCGCAGGAAATTCTGGATAACCCCAATCTGAAACAGAATAAAGGTTACTGAGTGGTGGATTATTGTTAAGTGGAGGGGCCGCCTTGTGGATGGGCGGCCCTATTTTTTGAAGCTTATACAGGTTTAAGCCGCTGCCTGGCGGACCGGAGTCGCCGTTGACACTGGATGACCTGCTGTGTGATGCGGTGAGCGTCGTGGTGGCGGATGGCCGTTAATCCTGCACCTGCCGACTCAGGACGGGAAACTGATTTTCCCCATCGATACGTTGGGAATGCCGTTCCTGCCTTCGCCGAAGCTGGTTGCGCCGCCACAGACGGCTTCATTGGCCAGCACCGCGAACAGCACCGCTTCTTTGGCGTCCGGGTTGATGTGCAGCTCCGCGGTGCTTTTGAATGTACAGTCTGGCAGCAGTTCCGAGATGTTTTTGATCAGCAGCGGATTGTGCATACCGCCCCCGCTGACGTAGAAGTGGAAACCGCGGCCTTCATCCGTCACCGTTTTGATCGCTTCGGCGATCGTTTCCGCGGAAAAGCGGTTCAAGGTGGCCATCACGTCTTCACGGCTGAGTGCGGTGGTGCCGGATTTAACCCGGGCAGCCTGCAGGTAAGCCAGGTTGAAAAGCTCCGGGCCGGTTGTTTTGGGGAAGGGCTGTGCAAAAAAGGGATGATCTTTTAATGCTGCAAGCAACGCGCCGTTCACCTGGCCTTTGGCCGCAATGGCCGCGTTTTCATCAAAATATTTACCCGGGAAATGTTGGCGGGTATACGCGTCCATCAGCGTGTTGCCGGAGCCGGTGTCCGTACTGAATACCTCATCCGCATTGAGCGTACCCGGCAGGTAGGTGAAATTGGCGATGCCGCCGATGTTCAGCATGATACGGTTCTCTCCTTTCCGGGAAAAAATGAGGAAGTCGCCATACGCCGCCAGCGGCGCGCCTTCTCCGCCCGCCGCCACGTGTTTCTGCCTGAAATCGCTCAGGGTGATGATACCCGTTGCCACCGCCATATGATCGCCGTCTCCCAGCTGCAACGTGGCATTGCTGAATTTCTCCTGCCCGTGCAGCGACCGGGGAGCATGAAAAATCGTCTGCCCATGGCTGGCGATCAGGTCCACCTCACTAGCCGGAATATTCCACTTCTTCAGGCAGGCATTGATGATCGCGGCATGCCTGTGGGCGATCCACCCGTTGAGCAGGCAGACTTTTTCAAGGTCCGCATCCCTGCGGGAGAAGATGCTGGCGATCTCATTCCGGTAGTCCTCGTCGTACGGGGCCGTTTCAAAAGCCAGCAGTTCCACTTTCGTATCCGTACCGGTGCCGGAGAACCGGCAGAGCGCCACATCGAGCCCGTCTACGGAGGTACCGGACATCAATCCTATCACCGTGCGCCGGGGAGCGTTGGCGATTTCATATAAGCGTGCAATATTCCGGTTCATGCTGGCAGCGTTTAGATAATCTAATATAACCCACTTCGGTTAAATACGGGAGGCTGGTTGTAAAATTGATGCGCAATGAGGCCAGCACCAATACCAAAAAACCAGTATTGTTTAGTAAATTCATTTTGCAGATTTTCATGATACATAGTCCTCCTTCCAATAAGCCCACCGGAGGGAGGCCACAGATTACATCACTTTTCAAAATTTATCATTCATATGCAACGCAGGAAATTCCTCCAATCTTCACTTGCGGCTACCGCAGGCCTGGCCATCAGTATCAACCCCGCCACAGCGGGCGAAAAGTCCCCGGCACAAAAAGAAGTATATGAATGGCGCGAATATGAAATGCGCTTTGGTTCCGATCACAAGCAACTGGAGAATTATTTCAAAACGGCGCTCATTCCTGCATTGAATAAACACGGCGTAAAAACAGTAGGCGTTTTCAAGGAATGGGCCCCATCTGAACCGGCTAAAGTGTATTTGCTGGTGCCCTATGCTTCGCTCGACAGCTACCTGTCCGTAAACATGAAAGTAAAAGCGGACGCGGATTACATCAAAAACAGCGCGGACTATAACAGCATCCCGGCAGACAAGCCCGTTTACAGCCGCTTTGCTTCTTCCCTGATGATCGCCTTCGATGGCTGGCCTGCCATCACCGTGCCGCCCGGCAAGTCCCGGATATTCGAATTAAGAACGTATGAAGGGTATAGCGAGGATGCCGTAAGAAGAAAGATCAAAATGTTTAACGACGGGGAGTACCCTATTTTTCAACGGGCCAAATTGAACCCGGTATTCTTCGGCGAAGTGATTGCCGGCGACCGGCAGCCGCGCCTCACTTACATGCTCACCTGCGACAGTATGGAGGAACGCAAAAAGGGATGGGGTGCTTTCGTGGCCGATCCGGCGTGGAAAAAAATGGTGGCGGATCCGCAGTATGCCAATACGATTTCCATTATACGGAATACCTTTTTGGTGCCGACGGAGTATTCACAGGTGTGATTGGCGGCCCTTTTTAACTTAACCCAAAAGATCCATGCGTCTCATTTGTAAATATTGTATACCCGAATCGGAAATATTCCGATTTGATACCCGAAAAATCAACAATAAACTGTAGCCACTATACAAAAATAGTCATGCTGTATGAATAAGAGAATAATAACCCTGGACGGCAATAACTTTTCAGATCTGGCCGGGTTCTACGACGAAGTTGAAAATGTGCTGACAAAAGATCTCACCTGGACCACCGGCCGTAATTTCAACGCATTCAATGACCTGCTGCGCGGCGGGTTTGGTGTTCATGAACCCGGCGAACAGATAATGCTGGTCTGGAAGAACAGCGCAAAAAGCAAAGCGGATTTGAATATACCATGTGACGGAACGACCGTTTATCATGTATTAACCGATTTTATAAAGGCGCATTGGTTCATTGAGTTTGCCGAGCGTTGAATGACGTTCCCACTCGCCAAACAATTATCGTCAGGCAGGCCACCCGGTAAATGGGTGGCCATTTTTTTTCCGTTATTAATCAGAATGTAAAAACAGTTATTGTATATGCGTCTTCTCCAATTCAGCGTGTTATAGGAGAGTTTGAAATCGACGAAATTATCAACTGTCGATTGGATGATCTATGGAATACAACTCAGCAATTTTCTGGAATCAGCAGACAGTTTTTTGATCAGTATTTTGCAGACAAGGAGCTAGGGTATGCAATTAAAATTAAGAGCGCAAAAAGATACAAGTATCCTAAATGCCTAAAGACGGACTTCAACCTTCTTCCACCACAATCATTTGCTTATTGTTGAGAATGTAGACATTGGATTGAGCTGAAGCATCTATTATTCATTGAACCTAAATCACGATTCTAGATGACAAACCGAACGAAAAGGGCGCTAATTGGAATGGGTTAATGGATTTCTTGCATTTCGCCAAATCGAAGGATAACATATTGGGAGTGCAGCTAAACGGTATACAATTCAAATTTTCCCTTTCGACAATTGTACAAATCTCTATAAGTGAGAAACGTGGAAGGCATTGATTTTTGGGTAGATTTTCATCGGCAGTGACTCACGAATTAATGACGATATTCCAAGCTCATAAAATTGTTATCCATATATGGCAATTTTATGAGCTTGGAATATTTTCGACTTTAAAGGAGCTCTTCCTTTCCAATCTTCCGGCTATCAATTCCCAATTGCCACCCGAAAACAAAAAAGGACCGCTCGTCGCGATCCTTTTCAAGGCTTCTAACCTTCTGCTCCCCCTGTTGGACTTGAACCAACGACCCTCTGATTAACAGCGCTTTAATGGGCCTAATCAGGGCTAATCGGGCCGAACTTGAATTAACTTAACTATTTAATTATCAATCATTTAATGTTTTTTGACTAACTTAACAAAAGCTGTCTGAAGTCCTTTTAAGGGCTTTTTGCTGGCAAATTGTTGGCAAATTTTGGAGGTAGGAGAGCCATTGTGAACTTGTAAAATTTAGTCAAATGTCATTGAGTATTTCGATTAGCCTGGACACCCGCCGGGCTAAAAAAACGGGGAAGTTTCCGGTGAAGCTGCTGGCAATTTTTAATCGCAAACCTCGCCGCTATCAAACGGTTTACGACTTGAGCGAGGACGAATTCAAGGCTTTGTCGGCTAGGCAAAAATCAGAGTGCCTGAAAAAGATGCAAGAAATCCTCAAGCAATTGCAACGTAATGCCGAAGAAGCTGCGGCAGGATTGCAACCATTCACGTTCGAAGGTTTCGAGAAAGCTTTCATCCTAAACAATCCTTCTTTTCACCAGCGGAAGGCGATCAAAGAAGTAGCTGAACTCGATAACCACCCTTTCAACCAGGTGATGTATGATAACCGCTTCCCTATTTTCCGGTTGCCTAAGCCCGAGTCCGACACGATCTTGGCGGTGTTCCTATATTATATCAGCAAACTTTTGAACGAGCACCGTATCCGGACGGCTGTCCATTACCAGACTACGTACAATATACTCGCCCGCTTCAGCGGTAATGTTCGGTTCGTTGATATTAATGTCAGCTATCTGAAGCGTTTCGAGGCCTGGATGCTGGAGCATGGGTATTCTAAGACCACCGTCGGTATCTACACCCGTTGCCTGCGTGCCACCTTTAATGAGGCCATTTTCCAGGGAATCATTAAGCGGGAGAACTGTTATCCTTTTGGCCGGAGGCTTTATCAACCGCCATCTTCCCGGAATATCAAAAAAGCGTTGACGCTGGAGGATGTGAGTAAGATATATTATTATCAGCCGGAAAATGAGCGCGAACGGAAGGCGAAGGACTTTTGGTTGTTTTCTTATCTGGCGAATGGAATCAATCCTACTGATATCATGCATCTTAGATACAAGAATATCGACGGTGATTATCTCGTTTTTGAACGGGCCAAGACAGTAAACTCTACAAGACTTGATCCCCGCCCTATCACGGTCTTTATCTCGGAGGACATGCAGCGGATTATTGACTATTGGGGGAATAAAGACAAGAGCCAGGAGAATTACATTTTCCCCTGGATGGAGCATAATGTTACGCCTTTGCGGCAAGTAGAGTTGTGCGAATTGTTTGTCCAGGCGATTAATGACTGGATGGCGAAGATCCGGAAGAAGCTGGGTATCGAGAAAAAAGTGACGACCTACGTGGCCAGGCATACGTTCTCGACGATCCTCAAGCGGTCGGGCGTAAGTACGGAGTTTATCCAGGAATCTTTGGGACATACCAGCATGAAGACAACGGAGAGCTATCTGGATAGTTTCGAGAAGTCGGTGAAGAAGGAGTATTCGCAGCGTTTGGTGGCTTTTAAGGAAGGTATGGAAAGATGAACTATTTCAAGGGCGACTGAAAGGCCTGGTTGTTCACTTTTTGGGGCCGTTCATTTTTAGTGAACAGTCTCAAAAAGTGAACAAATGCCTATAGATACTATCCAGTTAACGGGCAAATAACTCACAAAAAGGGCATTATGGCGCCCTTTTTATTGTATTTGGGTACGCTTCACACATATTTTAGTCGAAAAGTGCTTTTTATTGCACTTTATAATGATTTTTTACGCCAGAATGCTTAAATTTACTATGAAAAAGGTATTATAATGCACTCTAGGGAAATATTCAACATCGTGAAAGCCAGAAGAGAATCTCTAAATGTGACACAGGAGACGCTCGCCCAACTTTCCGGCGTAGCATTGAGAACCTTGAAACAATTTGAAAGTGGCAAGGGCAATCCTACCTTGCAAACACTCCAAAAGCTCGGTGACGCACTGGGTCTTGAAGTAACAGTCGTCATTAAAAACAAGGGGATTAACGCATGAGAGCAGCCAACATTCTTTTCAAAGGGCAACAAGCCGGCGTCTTAACGCAACATGATGATGGTACGTTCACATTCCAGTATAACACATCGTGGGTAGAAGATAGTAGCAAGCCGGCGATCAGCCTTACATTACCGAAGACCGCCTCCCCATACCATTCTAATTACCTATTCCCGTTCTTCTACAACATGCTGCCGGAAGGGTCAAACAAACAGGTCGTTTGCCAACTTAACCACTTGGACAAAACTGACTATTTCGGGTTATTGCTGACGATTGCGCAAACAGATACCATCGGCGCGGTTACCGTTTCTAAAATCGATTAAACATGAGTTTACCAGATATCCAATATTGTCCCGGTACGCTGGCCCCTGGTTATCAGACCTATAGTCGAACGGCACTTGTCAGGGTCTTCAAGGGCCGCAAGGTAAGTCATCTTCTTCCTTATGATTCACCCGCCTCTAATGCGGCAATGGACGAACTCTTTGATGAAAACAGAAAACGCATATCTATCTCGGGTGTACAAGAAAAATTCTCCGTTCTGCTCGAGAAGAACAAACTTCGATTGATTAACGAGGGCGAACGAGGTAGTTACATCCTGAAACCAATTCCGGCAGCCGGCCGGCGACCGGACCAGATGCCCGCAAATGAACACCTTACCATGCAGATTGCGCGGCAAGTATATCATATCGAAACGGCGGAGAATGCGCTGATCTTCTTCCGTAATGGAGCACCCGCGTACATAACCAAACGTTTTGATGTCGATGAAAATGATAGAAAACTCGCGCAAGAAGATTTTGCATCTCTAGCCGGGCGCACGCCTCAAACACATGGAGAACATTATAAATATCTGGGTAACTATTTGGAGTTATTTCAGCTCATGGAGAAATACGTCCCGGCTTATCCCGTAGAAGCGCCCAAATTATTGAAACTGCTCATGTTCAACTATTTCTTCTCAAATGGTGATGCACATTTCAAAAATTTTTCTCTCCTAGAAACTCCAATGGGGGATTACCGCCTGAGTCCGGCGTATGACTTGCTTAACAGCCGGATTCACATTAAGGACAAGGATTTCGCCTTAGATGATGGCTTACTCCCCAAAAAATTGGCGCAGGGGAAAATTATGCAGCAGTTCGCAGTACTAGCCGATCAGGCAGGCATTTCCCTGGCCTCTTTCGATACAATCAGGCAACTTATGCTTTCCCAAACAGATAAGGTGCAGGAATTAACGAGGGCGTCCTATCTGGATGAAACCACCAAGCGTAATTATTTGCAATCGTATCAAGGTCGATTGCGGCAACTGGAAAAGACTTGAAGATTAATCGACGATTGCAACTCAGCACTATAATTCTCTATAGAAAGGAATCAGTCCCAACGCTCGGTTTTTCACAAGGATATTTATTAGATAAGTTTAAGTTAGGTGGTTTATTCGTACTATGAGTACGGATATAGGAAGAAAAACAAACCAGTTCTGACGGTATCGCCTGAAGTGGCTAAAGAAACTACTTTGCACCCATGCCGAATATATTGCTACTGGACTGACTAAGCGTAGCACATAAGTAAGTTGGCCCAAACTGTGATTTCCTTTGACTGTTATTTCTTAAATTTCAGTAGAACAAATTATAGGGTCATGGGAAATTTCAGAAATTGGCTTTCCTCGAACATGCTATTTCGTAATATTTTAGCCGACTTCGGATCCAGGTCTGCCTACACCGGAGAGCCGGGAGGGTTTATAACTTATTTCCAATATAAGATAGGCCCGTACCAGCGGGACCACCACCTTTACTTCCCCAAAGAACCCTTCGCCGTTCGGTACAACAATGAGGTATTCAACAAGCTTTTCGAGTACTCTGGAGAAGATATCTTTAAATACCTCGACTTCCACTTTGACGCCTTTCCCGAGAAAAACGCCTTTATTTTATACCTCGACAGGCAATTGACAGAAAGGTTAAAGAAAAGCCTAAGTAAAGAGCGCAAAATAAAACTGGAATCAGCCGCCGATTGGGTGGCAGAGAAAAAACGACTATTCCGCGCAGAAGCGGAACTGACCAGGGAGGATATTTCGCGGGATCTCCAACTGGTGATCGATAGTAAGGCGGCGGGAAAAGTTGACGAGGCGCAACAGCGACTGGATAACCTGACAGATAAACTGGAACACAAATTTGAAGATGCGATTTCCCGATTGGAGAGTGCCTCTAGTCTACTTCCGACCGGTAGTATCGGCCTGAATAATCAAAACCACCAGGATAAGCTGGTGCAACTTCTTTATCTATTGCAGAACCTTCATAACCCTAAAAATAGGACGGAGGCGCTCTTCAGCAGCTTCAGTAATATTAACCTGGCGGCGATTCTACGGCACCATTTCCGGGACTTTGCAGATAAGAAATCAAACACGATCGAAAAAAAAGCAAAAGCAAGTATCGCAAAGCTCAAGAACACCGACCCCAAAGTCCAAAAGTTGATCCAGGCTTTGGAGGAATTCTTCTATGCATAAAGGAATAACCAGCCTTAATTTTCCCATACTGACCTTTTCGAACTGGCGCAAACCTATTGAATTTCAATCGATAAAAATCCATGACCAATCCGGCATTGACTTCCCTTCCTGCTTAACCCATCTTGCGTCCATAACACAGAAAGTTTATGGACACTTTATTTATTCCCAATGAGAACGATTTCCGGCGGTGGATCAGGGAGGCACTGAAGGAATGCCTGGAGAATCTCCCGGTAAAAGAGGGAGCGACTGCTGATCCGCAGCAGGAGCCCTTACTCACCCGCAAGGAAATCGCGGGCATCTTCCGGGTGTCACTGGTAACCCTCCATGAGTGGATGAAACAGGGTTTACCCTTTCATAAGCAGGGAGGCCGGGTATACTTCCTGCGCTCTGAAGTGCTGGAATACCTCAAGCAGAAACGCAAATCCCAAGGAAAACTGTCCGGTCATGAATAGGATAGCTATCCAGGAAGCCAAGCTGCTGGACCAGGTGGATTACCTCGCATTCCTGGGATTTTACCCGGAAAAGGTCCGTGGGCAGGAATTCTGGTACAGATCGCCATTGCGGGAAGAGCATACCCCGTCTTTTAAGGTCGACAGGGCGAAAGGCGTATGGTACGATCATGGAATCGGCCAGGGAGGAACCATTATTGATTTCGGAATTGCCTATTTCCGATGTGATGTTCGGGAGTTTCTGGACAGGCTGAAGCCATATCTTTCTTTTCATCGCCCCGAACTTCCCATGCAGGTTTCCGCTCCATCAGCCGTTCAGTCCCCGACCAGCCAGGCTGGTGATAAGAAAGGGATTGTTGTTTTGTCCGCCGGCCCGCTGGCGTCGCCCCAGCTTTCCCGCTATTTGGCCGAGCGCAAAATTCCCTTTTCGATAGCGGCCGCTTATTGCAAGGAGGTACGATTTGAGTTGTCCGGTCGGCGCTTTTTTGCCATCGGGTTTAAAAATGACCTGGGTGGCTTTGAGCTTCGCAATGCGCATTTCAAAGGCAGCAGTGCCCCTAAGGCATCCTCCTTCCTGGATCAGGATTGTCATGAGCTGGCGGTGTTCGAAGGCTTCTTCAATTTCCTGTCCTTTCTCGCCCTGGTACAATACCGCTCCCTCCCAACCTGCAATTTCCTGGTCCTAAATTCCCTCGCCTACTTTCAGAAGAGCAGATCCATCATGGATCAACATGCCGGGGTCACCCTCTACCTGGACCGGGACGCAGCAGGTATCCAATGCACCGGTCAGGCATTGAAGTTCGGGCCGCAATTCCGGGACGGGAGCCACCTCTATGCTGGTAATAATGATCTGAACGACTGGCTGATCCAAAATTTCCAAAAGTTGAAGCAGGAACAATTTATCCTCCGACAGGCAGGAAGGGTTTTGCGGGTTGCCAACCACCCTCCACCGGATATTTCTCAGAGCAAGAAGAGTAAGCGCATATAAGTTCTTTAAGATGATGATCTCTTAAACCTATTCAATCCATTTTTTAATAATAAAAACGACGCAGATGGCAGATTTGAAACGCAAAACGCTCTCCCTCTCCAGCGGAAAGCTCCTGAAACTTTACGGCAGCAGCCTTGCCATTTCCAAAAGCCTGGAGATTGGGGAAGGGTACGCGCCTAATATTTATTCTTTCACAGAAGGTCAGTCTGGAGGAAAGGAGGCCGGTCAAGTAACCAACCCCCACAAGCTCGACCGGGAAGATCTGATGGAATTGGCTGACTTCAACATCCAGCTTTGGATGAATTTGAAAGCCAACCTCCGGAAATATGGCGTGGATAGCCCGAAGGTTTTCAACCAGGAATCCAGCAAATGATGGCGGTCGAATCATTGGGAGCAACGCGGCTTTTTCCCGCTTTGCCACTGCTCAAAACTGCGGTGGCTTGCAGGATCGATTTTAAGCGTCCGGTTTAAGGCAAGCGGTGTTTTTGTAGGACAAAAACCGCTTGCCCTCTGCTCCCGTTGGTCGCATAGGGAGAAGAAATGAACTGTTTTACAGTTAAATCAAAGTGTGATGACAACGATAACATCCAAGAAAAAGGCAGGAGGCCGTCCGGTGGCGGCGAAGAAGAAAGCAACAATTGTCCGGGTGCGCTTCGACAAGGAGCAGTATTTTATCCTCCGGCATAAAGCCCAGAAGGCAGGGCTGAACTTCTCCGCCTATCTCCGCCAGGCAGCAGAAGTAACTGTAATCAAAGCCCGGCTTACCCCGGAAGAGCGGGATTTCATCAGAAAACTTGTAGGAATGGCCAACAACTTGAATCAGTTGGTAAAGGAATTCAAGCAGGCGGGCATTTTAAAAACTGCCGCTCATGTTGAGGGGCTTAGGGACAAAGTGGATCAACTATTAAAACTATTGAGAGGTGATAAGTAAGGTTTTCGACGGACATAGTTTCTACCATGCCTGCCGGTATATGTGTAACAAACAAGGTGCAGAAGTGCTGGCGACGGAAGGAGTGCGCGGGTATGATTACAAACTGATGGCGGAAGATTTCATCGGCCAAGCCGCGCAGCGACCGACTAAAAAGCAGGCTTGTTTCCACGCGGTACTGAGCTTTCATCCCCATGAAAAGCCAGAAGACTCCAGGATCGTTTCCATTGCAAGAGAGTACCTGCAGGAAATTGGCATCGCCAATACTCAATTTGCCATTACCAAGCACACCGACAAAGCCCACCTGCATGTGCATCTCATCGCTAATATGGTGAACAACGAAGCCCGAAGTATCAAAGACAATCATATCGGGTTGAGAGGAAAAAAGGCAGCCCAACAGCTTACCCTGAAACACGGGCTCATCGTAGCCGAAAGGAAAAACCTTGCCCTCACTCACCAGGAAGCACTCGACCAGTCCGAAGCCAATCGCTACAAAATCTATACGGCTATCATGGAAAGCCTCCCGAAATGTCGGAATCTGGAAGAGCTGAAAGCCCGCCTCAAAACTTATGGTATTGAGGTACTGTACAAGTTTAAAGGTCAGACCCAGGAGCGGCAAGGCATCAGTTTTCGCCTGGAGAAGGATGTCTTCAAGGGCAGCAAAGTCGACCGGAGCTTCTCATTGGGCAACCTTGAAAAGACGCTTTCACAGGGTCAGCGGCAAAATCCAAGCCAGGCTATGGGAGCGACTAATCCAATACCGTTATCCGGGCATGGTGTTTCTAATGCTTCCAATCCGGCCGGTCAACTGGCCCAGGAACTTGAGAATATAATGCTGCAATCAACCGGTAACCTGCTATCTGATCTTATGAAGCCGGAGTATGTACCGCAGGGTGTTAACCCCGACTTGTTGCGCGAAGCTCGTAAAAAGAAGAAGCGTAAAAGACTGCGCTAGATCAGAACAGTATTTTAAATGCCAAAAATTCAAACCATGAATGAGAATCTTTTGACTACCCTGACCGAGATCAGCGAAGGTCACACAAATAAATTAGAACAGCACGACCAACAAATCAGTGCCTTGCAGGAAACTTTGGGCCAGATATCAGCATTGAAAGGCGCGCTCAATCACCTCACCCAAGCCGGCGGTCCCATTAATCAATTATTAATCCATCTACCCGAGCAGTCAAATCTGCACCAGCGCCTTGACCGTACATTGCGGGACACAATCACTGCCCTTTCCCGGCCGCAGGTGCAAAATCACCATCATCATTTCCCCAGGGTTGCCTGGGCGACGGTTGGCTTATTTCTTATGTTATGCCTCGTAAGCACCGGGTGGTATCTCACCGCTTCCCGGTTGGGCGACTTCCGTGACAATGATATCAAATACCGCTATCTGCAACTTATCGACAACAAGCAGGTGGTCCACCTGCTGCATTTCACAGATAGTTTGCAAAGAGCGCAGCCGGAATTTTTCCGGGATAGCGTGCTTTCGAAGGAAGAGGAAAAGCACCGCCGCCTGGAAATGCTCGACGAAGCAAACCGGAAAGAAGCGGAGGCCGAGCAGCTTCGCCAGAGGGCCAAACAGTAGTTATTGCCTACTCTAAACAAGAGAACCCACGCGTTGTATGCATCTATATTGAGATGCTCCGTGAGTGCATCGAGGCCTCACGCTACGGGTGTACAAGCACCCTCGTAATAATATTCCGACGGGCATTATTCTACCACCAGGGCAATACCCGCTTTGTTGGCTTTGTAGGCAATTTTGTCCTTCAGGCTGTAATAACTCCAGTTGCGCAGCAAAAATTCTTCCTTTTTGGCGACGGCTTCCTTCCCTTCTTGCCCGGTAAGCAGCAGGGTGGCAACCCGGTGCTTCAGGCATAGATTGATCAACCGGCGACTGTAAACGTGCAGTTTATAGTTCACATACCGCTTTTCCGCGCCCCGGTAATGCTCCAGGTTTTGCAGTTTCCGGGTTAAGCCGTTCTTCGACCGGTTGAACGTGGCGGACTGCTGGCAGCGATGAACCGCTTTTTGAATTGCCAGCCGCCGGTACAAGAAATCTTCTTTGGTGCCGATGGAATAACTATGCCGCCCGATCTTTACCCGGATCGGAATTTCCATCGAAAGAGTGGCTTCCGCCACTACTTCCGGATGAAGGGCATGATCTTCTTTTGATACCTCGAACGTTGCCAGCAGGTAGAACTTGTGCTCTTCCACCTGGATGGAGCTGGTGCATAGTTTATACTCACTTCTTAGGGCGGCTTCCCAGATCGCCCGCTTGTCACCACCCTTTTTCCAAAATACAGGCGGAAGGTGTGGCCAAATATCTGGCAGGTATAAAACCTACCGCCGTCTTCCAGTTTTATTTGGCGGAGGTCCTGCGGGGCTATCGGCATGGGAATATCCCTTCGAAAACTCCTGAGTGACCGCTCCCCCTTCCAAAGCCTGTCCCTTTCCTTGCCGAAGCTAAATACCAGTATTTTATTCAGACAACCCAGGATGCTCATGGGCATTTGTCCTTTGAAATACCGGCTGAGTAACTGGTAGGTAGTTCCGAGCTGCGACATCGTGAGAATGCCGTCCTTATCTTTCTTTATGTCCGCCAACCTTACCCGCACCTCGTCCGTGAAATAGAATAAGTCCTTTACCTGTTCCTGGATGAACTGGTGGGTGTAGATGAAATTGGCTGCCCGGTGGACCATTCGTTGCCATCGCCAGAAGGTTTCCCGCGTTTGGCGCTTCACCGCGGGATCTTCCGAATGTATCAATAGTTGGATTTTCCGGGTCAGCACTACTTTGTTTTCCTTCATCGCTTTGCAGGTTTGAGGATTTCTTGAGCAGACACGTATTCTTTCAGGGCTTGCCAAAGGGGAATATTCAATTCCTGGGCAATCCTGTCAAAATTGTATTGTTGCTCTACTCTTAACTGGCAGATTTTTATTTGGAGATCATTTAGGTACTTACTCCAATGCGAGGGTGGTGAGCTGCCGGAGGCGATATGGTAAGTCGGTTCCGGCAGCTTTATTCGCAGGATCATCTTTTTTAATGCGTGGATGCTTTCCTGCACCTCCTGGCTGATTTGTTGGTAAGGCGCGGCAAAACGGTTGGCGATTTCCTTTAGGCTGAGTCCATAGCGGAAGTAAAGCGTCATGATGGTTTGACGGTTACCGGGCAGGTAGGGGATGGCGTCCTTCACCAGGTTAATTCTTTCCTGTTCCGTATTGGAAAAGCCTGCAAGTTCTTCTTCATTATCGGGATCGTATGCCGCGGCCTTGTGATCCTCAAGGTATTCAGGATAAATAAGTTGCCTGTAGAACCGGTTTGCTGGTTGCCGGAAATAGTCATAACAGCCCCAGCGAGTACACAGCCGGATGAAGCGGAACAGGTGCAACATACTAGTCATTCGCCCTCGAAACTGCCACGCGCGGAGAAAGGCTTCCTGGACGATGGTGTGATTGGCAAATTCATCGCCTGTTATGCGATTTGCGTAATAGAGAATCGGTTTGTAAAGGTGCTCATATATATAAGTAAAGGCTACCTCTTCGCCTTTTTGATACAGAAGGAAGTATGAATGGTTTTCCGGCGTATTCGTGGTGATGTAGTGATTCATGGCGTCGGCAGCTTGTCAGTGAGTAATGTAAGCCTGTAAGGACCGGCGCTGCCCAACGCAAAAAAGAAGCGTGGGTTAGTCCTTACCGCACTGAAGGGCTGCGACACCCCTGATCACGAATAAGAACGCCCACGCTTCTTTAGCAAGATACCAAAGAAAACGTGAGCGATTTACCTTATTCCCGTGATCATGAAAGGTCGCAGTTTTCAGTGCGAGAATTAAAGCAAATGCGCTTTAGAATATTTAAAGTTTTAAAACATTTGTTTTTTTAGATATTGTTTTACAAAGTACATTAATTGTTTTACAATAACAATAAAATAATTATAAGGAGCTATTTGACTTTAAAACCAATATTTTAGAAGTTAATAAATTGTGTGACACAAGAACAATTTGTTCACATAATGAGTAAATTAATTAAGCCAGAAAGGCATTCCGAAATTTTAGTGATAAATCGTCTGGCCGCCGTATTGAAAGAAGAAAGAATATCAAATAAAAAGCTAGCGGAAATATTAGGCTATGAACCTGCCACCATTTCAAAATGGGCTACCAATACGATCCAACCACCGTTATCGACTTTCCTCAGAATTGCATTAATTATTAATCGCGATTTAAGGGATTTTTTTATTTCAACTAGAGAATTTGATGATGCGGAAAAAAACATCCTCCTAAAGAACTTAACTGAAATAGCCGAGAGGGGAAAAAGGGCCAGGAAAAATAAAGCGTAGTTAAAAAACAAATTTTTAAATTATATATAATATACATTATGCTTCCGGATGAAATTAAGTATAAAGTAAAAGAACTCTGGGATAAATTTTGGAGTGGAGGTATAAGTAATCCGCTAAATGCCATCGAACAGATAACCTATTTATTGTTCTTAAAACAATTAGATGAAAAAGATCAGCAGAGAGAGAAGACAGCAGAATTTCTAAATGAAAAATATAAGTCGATTTTTGATGGGAAATTTACGATTCCAAGTGAAAACGAAAAAAGGAAAGCAGTCCCGAAGACTTCTTTACGATGGAGTAGTTTTACCAAATTACCTTCGGATGAAATGTTCGATACCGTTCAAACAAAAGTATTTCCTTTTATAAAACAACTGAATGGGCAAAATTCGCATTTCACGAAGCACATGCAAAGCGCTTCCTTCCTAATTCCCAGTCCGCGACTTTTAGCAGAGGCAGTAAAAAAAATTGATGAGATCTTTATTGAACTTGAAAAGGAAAAACGATTTATTGATGCACAAGGCGACTTTTATGAAGAACTTCTTCGGGAACTTAACACATCAGGTAAGAATGGTCAATTTAGGACACCGACTCACATAATAGAATTGATAATAGAGTTAGTACAACCTAAGCTAGGTAGTAAGATAGCGGATCCTGCTTGTGGAACCGCAGGTTTTTTGATTGGAGCTTATAAATACATAATCACCAGTCAAACGAGTGCGCAGTATTGCCAACCGGACGAAAACGGATTTCTACGAGGGTCTATTGCAGACAAGCTAGTAAGCAAACAGGCGAGAAAGGAATTGGAAGAAGATACATTTTTTGGCTTTGACATTGATCCCACGATGATTCGGATTGGGTTAATGAATTTAATGATGCATGGTATTTCCGTCCCAAAAATTGATTACAATGATACACTAAGCAAGAATTACAACGAAGATGAGTGTTACGACATGGTATTAGCAAACCCTCCTTTTACAGGAAACATAGATAAAGGAGATTTGAATCCTACTTTTTCGATAAATACCACTAAAAGTGAATTACTATTCCTTGAGAGAATATATAAGATGTTGCGCCCAGGAGGAACTGCCGCTGTTATTGTGCCTCAGGGAGTGCTTTTTGGTAGTGGATCTGCATTTAGGAAAATTCGTCAACTACTGCTAGATAATTGTAAGCTTAGTGCAATAATAAGTTTGCCAAGTGGGGTATTTAAACCTTATGCTGGCGTAGCAACCGCAATATTAGTTTTCACCAAGGGTGGAGAAAGTGAAAATGTGTGGTTCTATGATATGATAAGTGATGGCCGAACTTTAGATGACAAACGGTCTGAATTGTTTAAGGGAAACGGGGATCGCGATTATGGAGATTTGCATGAAATAATAACACAATACAGGTCCAAAGATAAAAGTACAAATAGGAGGCTAAGACACTTTATCGTTCCTACTTCAGAAATTGTTGCCAATGAATATGACTTTAGTTTTAAAAGGTATAGGGAAGAGTTTTTTGAAGAACTGGAAACCGAAGATCCTCAAAAAATACTATTACAATTATCTGAATTAGAGAAAGAAATACAGGATGGACTGAACGAGTTAAAATCAATTTTTCAATGAAGTCGAAGTTTCCAATTCACAAATTAAATGAGTATATAAATGAAGTCTCAATAAGAAACAATAAGGGTTTGGTGTCTGAGGTGTATTCAGTTACCAATTCTGATGGCTTCATTAAATCTACAGATTATTTTGACAAAGAAGTATATAGCAAAAACATAAGTAATTATAAGATAGTAGAAAAAAACCAATTTGCCTATAACCCATCAAGAATAAACGTTGGTTCTATTGATTATCTTCGGTCAGAGACAAGGGTCGTAATAAGCCCACTATACAATGTTTTTGTCTGTAAAAGCGTATTACAGCCAGACTATTTACTACGTTTTTTGAAGAGCCGAGTTGGTTTAACTCAAGTTAAAAACAGGACTCGAGGAGCGGTGAGGCATAGTCTTCCTTTGGATCAATTAGGTGAAATTAGTATTCCACTTCCAAATGTTGACCAACAATTACGAATTTCCAGTTTGCTTTCAAGTATCGATCTACTTTTATCAAAGAAGCACAATTGTCTTCAACTCCTAGAAACTTTCTTAAAGGCCCAATACTACAGACTGTTTGGAAACCCGAATTCAAATAGCAGGCAATGGCCGAAAAAACCTTTTTCGGAAGTTTCAGTAAACGAAAACTCCAAAAGGGTACCGATTAAAGAATCAGAAAGAGATAAGAGACCCGGAAAATACCCTTATTATGGCGCTACAGGAGTAATAGATACTATTGATGATTTTATTTTTAATGGCGAATATCTATTAGTGGCTGAGGACGGAAAGAATCTCTTATTAAAAAGGAAAAATAATGCCTTTAATGTAAAAGGGAAATTTTGGGTAAATAATCATGCCCATGTTCTGTCCTCAAATGGCGAGGTGAATCTAAGATACTTGGAGTTTTTTATTAACTATATTGATCTTAAACCATATTTAACTGGAATTGATCAAGTCAAGCTTAACAGGGAGAATCTTGAAAAAATAATGGTCCCGATTCCTCCAACAGAGCTTCAGGCGGAATTCTATAAAACAGTTGTTCTGGCGGAAAATCTCAAAGGTCGTATTGCTAGTAGCTTATCTAATCTAAAAACACTATATGAGATAGCCTGTACGCTCTCTTTTAGTGGCTCTTTAAACTTAGAAATGGTAGATATCAGTGCGGTTAAGCCTTACACTGGTCCTGCCTCGGCGAAAGGTATAGGTGTAAAACGAAAAGTTGATCAACCATTCAAAAACCAGGCTCTTTCTCTGAAAAAAATTATACAATCAAACTTCAAGACGAGGAAATTCAAATATCAAGAACTAGCTGAGTTGCTACAGGCGGCGTCGAGCGATGAGCATGATTATGAAAAGTTCAAAAGAGTGATATTTGATTGTCTCAAAGGTGTAGGGGAGGTTAGTCTAAAACAAGTATTTGATGAAAAAGAGAGAAGTATTCTTTTACAAGTTTCCAAATGAAATTATTAAGAATTAAGCTACTAGAGCAATTTCGGAGTCTACCCGATAACTTTGAAATAAAGTTTATCTCCAACGGCTATAATGCAAATGCCCTGTACCAATTCATGCCTTATTGCCTAATTGGTAGGAATGGGAGCGGAAAGTCTAATCTCCTAGAAGCTATTGCTGCTATTTTTTATCATATTGAGTGTATGAACCTGAATACACTTCCTAGCTCGTTTGTTTATGATGAAGAGGAAAATCCAGGTGGTTTTACAAGTGATAAAGCCAGTATTGACGCTTTTGAAATTGAATATCTTTTTCAGATGGAAAAGGCAGACCTTCCTAATCCAGTTCAGAATATCAAGTCATCGTGTTGGAAACCGCCTCATGCGCATATTTTGATAACTAAGGAAAAGGGCAATTCCCCTGTTATAAGATGGATGAATAGAAAACTTTTTGAACATAACGGCGATGAGGTATTGACAAGATTAGAGGCTAAAGGTTTTTTTCCTAACTATGTTATTGGATACTCGTCCGGGGAGAATGAGATACTCAGTTTGCCCTTTTTCAAAATGAGATTTATTCATTACGATGAATATGAACAGGCTTTGCAAAAGAAACTTCCGTACACTCAACCAGAAGGTAGGTTAATCTATTTTGATAATAGCTTGAGTCAAGCGGTTTTTTTAACCAATTACTTAATGCAGGATACAAATATTCTGAATCCAATATATAAATCTTTAGGTATTGTTGGCGTTAGTCAATTTAGGATCATCATTAGGTTAAATGAATATACAGAGGCATCTGAATTCTTGAATACGGATAATGAAGATGGAGAAAGGGATGAGGCCGAGTCTTCTAATAGAATTAAGCTTACTTCAAGGCTTGATAATTTAATTACCGTACTGAAAAATTGCTCGACTTGTTGGGAAAACAAAGAAGATGTGTTGTTTCTGGATTATTGTATTGATGATGCAACAAAAATGGCTTTTGCATCCAACTTCGAGAATGATCCGATAAAGCTGTTCCAATCCTTTCAGATATTATTGACTCTAAATCTATTTGAAGTAAGTTATCATTTAAAAAAGGAACTGTATGAGAGTTCGAGTCTGTACGTAAACGAAACAGTACCCGTCTTAGCCTCCGATCGACGAATAATGAGAGTTAAAGACTTAGAAATTACAACAGACAAAACTAGCAGGATATACAATAAATCTTTGTCTGATGGCGAACATCAATTTTTGCACTCAATGGGGGTTTGTCTGCTTTTTAAAAACTCCAATTCATTATTTCTTTTGGATGAGCCGGAAACTCATTTTAATCCAGAATGGCGTTCACTTTTTATAAGTACTTTAAAAGAATGTTTACAGCAAAAAGGAACAAATTTTATGTCTGACATTCTAATAACTTCTCACTCACCATTTATTGTTTCGGACTGTTTGCAAAGCAACGTGCTAGTTTTTGAAAGATCAAATCGTGAAAATAGTAAAGTAAAGGTAACCAGGCCAGAATTTAACACGTTCGGCGCATCTGTAAATCTAATAACAAATAGACTATTTCACAAGGAAGAGACTATTTCTATGATTGCAAGTACTCGATTGAAGCACGTGCTTAAAGATTTTAAGGCTCATAAAATTTCATTAGAAGATGCTATAAAAGAAGCAAACCAACTGGGGGATTCCGTTGAGAAATTATTGATTGTTGATCAATTAAGGCGTTCATCATCAAAGAAAACAAATTCAACCAAAGTCAAAAGGAGGAAATGATATACACATATAAAGGGATTAATGGAACATTTACAAAGGCTCATGAATACATCAAGCATTTAGTACTAGATGTTTGGTGTAAACCTAATGGGAATTTTTCCTTAAATAAACTGCATCCCGAATTTATACCAATTGTTAAAGGCGTAAGAAATAAAAAGATATTGGCAAAACAGATTCAGGAAATATACAGAATATTTAGGCAAATTTCTGTTTCTGATCGGTCCGGTTTTAGGAAGCTAAGAAAAGGTTTTATTAATAATAACTCAATTGAAGAGTTATGTAAAGGGAGTATTTCTCCGCTAGTTTACTCAGAAATAAAAAGAATAAGTCCGGAACTCGAAAAGAGGTTGAAGAGATTCTTTAAAGACTTTTATTCAGAAGTGCCCAAAACTTCTGCATTCAAAAAAGCTTGCGGAGAAATTGGAGTTTTTTATAATGATTTTTTAGATCATAATGAATCAGAAGTTTGTCCGTTTTGTGGGATAGCCGATATAATGACTTCAAGACTATCTAAAAGGGATGCGTTTGATCATTATCTACCTAAAGATATATATCCTTTCAATTCTATCAATCCTAACAACCTAGCCCCTATTTGCAAGACATGCAATAGTTCGTATAAACTTGCCAAAAGCCCTATACAAGATAAGAGCGGGAAGAAAAGAAAGGCATTTTATCCATTTGCAATAAAGGCTGTCAAATTAGAGATTAATGCCCAATTTACCTGTAAGGATATTAATAAATTAAAGAAGTCAGAGATCGTATTAAAAATAACAAATAAAGCCTATCAAGAACAAGTATGTACATGGATGGATTTGTTTGGAATAGAAGAAAGATATGTAGATAAGTTTTGTAGTAAGGAGGCTAACTGGTGGCGAATTCAAATGTTGGATGAACTCCGAAATTCCAAACTTCAGAAGCACAAATTGTTAGCTCAGAAACTGAAGTTGTTTGAAAGCAACTCACATGTCGATAAAAACTTTCTTAAAATTCCTTACTTTATAGCATGTAGTAAATTAGGGCTGTTATAATACTACTATTTTGACTTATTAAAGTAAAGCACTAGCCTGCCCCCGACCTTTTGTCCGCAAATATGAAATAGTAAAAATTATATCAACTTGCTGAGATGTAATTTCATCTTAACTTTACTGAGCACGCTCTTTCTATCTTTATTACTGCTGGCAAATTGTTGGCAAAAAATAAAATAGGTCACTTCCGTGACCTATTAAATGTTTGATAACCAAGCTCCCCCTGTTGGACTTGAACCAACGACCCTCTGATTAACAGTCAGATGCTCTAACCAACTGAGCTAAGGAGGAATGTTCCCGGTTTGAATTGGGATTGCAAAAATAGGGATTTTTTTAATCTTGCAAAATATTGTCGCTTTTTTTTTGAAAAATTCTTCGCGGAGCCTAAATCGCAAAATTGTCATCACGGATGCCTGGGCTTGGGACACGTGGTTGTTGCTTTGCGCCTTATCTCACATGAAAAAAATACGCAATGCGAAGCTTAACAAGGAACCTCTGCTTTTGCTAAAACCATTGTAACTATTCCTCATTCACTATTTTTGCCCTTACAAATAACTCTAATAAGTCAGTTGCAAAAGGAAGTGCAAAGTCCCTTCCCTTTCTATATCCCTCTAGTTGGGTTACATCCCATTGATAGTTTTTAAACTCAGGCTCTAACGCAGGATCAATTTCAAAGACCAAATAATAAGCCTGTGTCGGGCGACCAGGATACCCTCTGGATATCAAATCCTTTCTAGATAGAATCCGGGGGCCCGCGGCTGACAGCTTGAGTAATCGGCTTTGCAAAGAATTCTTTTTATTATGCAGTAATAAATATCGCGCCCCGGTAAGCCGCGAATTCAAATTAATTGACTCCATCTCTGCATTCCATCTCGTATTATATAAACTTGCCGAAAGTATCCATTCGAGATGCTGTTCATTTTTACAATATCCTACCAAAACAGTAGTTTCATCGAGTAGAAGGTCCCGGTTCTTTCCAAGTGCTTCTGGCAGGGCAATATTCATATTGGGAACATCGCTAGCTTGATAGGTTTTAAAAACATACGCAGACATTCGCTCTCGTTGAGAGGCTCTGTTAAGAAAATGCTTTACCACCTCTCTCAAAAACTGTTTAAATGTAAAAATACCAGTGTTTGACCTTGTAGGACGAATAGCAAACGCTCCCAATCCGGGCAAGATTTCGTGGAATCCTCTTAGATTATCTGATTCTTCTCCAGGATATAATACATATGCACCTGCCGTCCTTCGAATTGCGTCGCGATAGGTATGCATTTTCAAAAGATCTACCGTGCGATATTTTGTCGAATTGACAATTCCCATTTCTGAATCGGCAACAACTTCATCGTCAAAATGCTTTAAATGAGCAATCCTGTACTTTGCATCAAAGTGGAGGTGAACAATTAACTCTTGTCTTTCAGCTTCATCGCTATTCAAACCAAAGGGCCAAATGCTTAGCGTATAATCAGGTCTCAATGCTGTTGTCCAACTACCTTTATTGGGATAGGTACTCCCTTTAGAGAAGGTTCTATTATAACAAAATTGAACATTCAGCTTTCGACTTGGTGCCTCAAATACCCCTTCTACCGCAAGTAGCCTTCCCTGCTTAAGTTTCAGCCCCATTCCATCCTTTGTGTGCTCGATCAAACCTAATAGGTTTGACTCCTTTAACAGGAAGTTCTCTCCAATTACATCGACTAATTTAAAAAACAGCCAATATTCATATAACGCAGCCACATCCTTTTTGCCTCCCTCATACACATCGTCTCCTCCTTCCCAAGAAAGTTGAGCTGCTAAATCAAAGAAAATCCACGCCCTTAATATTTCCCTATATCCAGATTTTCGCTGAAGAACAGGGCTCTGTAGCGGTAGACTGTGTAACCTTCCTACATCTTTAAATACGTTATGCGATAAATACAACCGAATCCGCTCCTCTACCCTGCGAACTTCGGCCACATGTCTTGGATTATCTTCTATAGCGTCATAAAAAACAGTGCAAACGTCTGCAAATTGCTCCAGCGCATATTTTATAAAGCGATTCTCTGGTGTATCTAATGACTCTGCCTTTTTTAGCGCATTTATCTTAAGTACAGCTCCTCGAGGCGAGTTTGCTATTTGTCGAAGTTGCCGGCTATTCAGACGCCTTAACTTTCGTGCATCAACTTCCGCTTCTTCTTCCCCCCATTTCGTCGCTGGAAACACCAATATTTTATTTACGGCGTTGCTAAACGCTTCGGAATCGATAATTCCCTTAACAAAACAAAAACGTTGATATGCGACTTTACTTGACGTATTTTGTTTCGGTTCAAATCGCTGAAGGATAGGCGCATTGTGAGCCATAATCAACTCTGTACACTTCTCCGCTATTTCCTCAAGCATGAATCGATAATCTGAGCGATAGTCAATTTTAACAGATCGCACTTCCAGATGCAATTGGCCCAATACATCGCTACTTCCCACTTGCCGAACATCTATGGACAATGTTCCAACATAGTTACCAGGACTGATTGTACCAAAAGATATATTGAACTTAAACGGGCGAACAACCTTTGCACTGGCGAACAGTTCATAACCTTCAGCAACTCGATATTGATAGGTAAGCCCCTCTACTACTTGTATCTCAGCCTCTCCAAATTCAATTGCTTCTGCCGTCGAGATCTTCCAAAGGCAATCAACGTTTGACTGCGCTGCTATTTGGACGCAAACTGATTCCGTTTTAGAAATTGGAACAAAGACCTCAATATCTCTAAGCTTCTGCATAACTTGTAAAGCCTTGGTCTACAAGGCTCTTGTACATCCTTTTGATTTTTTCTAATGACAACCGATACCTAATATTAAGATCACTGTCTGTAGTTTGGGCCACCTCTTGATTTAAGTAGTCTAGCACTTTTTTTTCGCTATCCTTCAAGCACAATTTTGCCAATATTTCCATTGTCTGCTCTAGCTTCCGTCTTGAGCCATGCAATCTTGGAAGCAATTTTTGCATAATAATGCAATCTATCAGATCGGCGTTCTCCCATTGATCAATCTCCTTTGCAACTGTTATAAATCGCTTTATTTCAGCTGCCGTCCTAAATCCAAATTCCGCTCCAACAGCCTTCAACGCTTTATAAAATCCGATTAACTCATTTGTTATCTCATTGTGTGAAAAGTTCCCTGTCTGCGTCGTGGCTAGCTTCACAAACTCTTGTGCCATTGCGTTCCCTTGCCCCTCAAGAGACCTTACATCTGCAAGGGTATCACTTCGCAAAAACTCAATCATGCTTTCCGTCGAAACCTTAAACTCAATAACGGAAGCCCTATCTAAGACCTTTGGACTGAACATATAAGTTGTTTCATCAATATTCACTGTTCCTATTACAAACAAATTATTAGGAAGCTTCAATTTACTCGGAATTCTACCTTCATTCCATCTTCCAGGACCAGGATGTAAACAGATCTCTTCTCCAGACTCCATGCAACTTAGAAAGTCTGCAAAATATCGCTCTACATGGCTTAGGTTCATCTCATCAAGAATGAGAAAATAAGGCATAGTTGGGTCTTCTGAAGCCGAAATAATCAAATCAAGTACACCATTTTCTGGGGACACATATGTTTTTTCCTTCTGCATATTGGGAAACCCCAAGAGCGGCTCACGATTGGTCCAGTCTGCACCAACTGGCACGACGCAGACTTGCCGACCATGATCTTTACTTATCCATTTGGCAAAAGAAATGGCGATTCGGGTTTTGCCTGAACCCGATAAGCCAGTTAGGATAACAAATGGCTTTGTTGCTAAAGCCGCAATAAAGCGCCGAACTAGACCTGGCTCCGTCTTAAAATATGTATTGTTTAACGAGGAAACAAATTGTTGACATTCAAAAGGTTCTGATATCGATTGTCTCTTTGAAACCTTATTGGGCTCTACAGTTCTTTTATTCATTTTACCAACAACTTCTTTATATTCTAACACTAGTTCTTCAATGTCATCTTCGAGAATTTTACTTTCGAGTCCATAGTTTTTCCTAGACTTGTTAATTGAGTAGTCCTTGAAATAGTAGGAGCTCCCGTATCGCTTTGGACTAACTCCTTCATTGCTCTTAAAAAAGGCCTGTACGGTCTCTCTTTTAAAGGGCCAAGGATGTGGAGGTTCGCGAGTTTCACTTATTCCATAAGCGAGTACTAGGCGCTGTTGCGCAATAAAATATAAATAGACCGGGTAAATTCCTTCTGATACTTTTTGGTCATCCGCCAACAACGCTATCCACGGAATTTTTGCTGTATTGCCTTGTCCGAAACCTGCTACTATTTTAAGCCCCTCGAATATCTTGCCCTCAAAGTTGGCTTTTTTGAGATTCTTTGGATCATTGTGAACCCTATCGAGGAACTCAAATACAATTGAGGAAATCGAATTAGCTTCTGAACTGGACATAGCTTCTTCTTTCTTTATAATAGTGAATCCACTGTTTAACAACAGTTTAAAGCATCGAGTCTTCATTCCGCCGGGAAAGCTATCACGGTCCAATTCAATCCCGTTTGCGAAGAGGTTAGCGTAAGAAACTAGTAGCTTCGGTGGGTAACGCTTCCCACGCCACACAGCGTCATAAACCTTGGACTGTGCACCCGGAGGAACACCTTGTCGATCAATCAGATCTACTGCTTTAAGAAAATGATCATGGGTTAAATTATTGGGTATAGCCATTATTTTGGGAATTATCATTAAGCTCTTGATCTACAACTCAATATAGCAAAAAATAGGCATATTATAGTTTTTGTGGGACATTACCCCACTTTACAACTAGAAGGGTCGTTTGAAAATTTTGATTCCTGCAAAATCTAATTCAACTTTTTTTCTAAACAGCCCTATTTCTGATATCTTTACTCCAGCCAGAGATTTATGAAATGGATTCTGTTCAGCCTTATTTTATTCCTCGCTTCCACGGGAGTGCGGGCGCATAGCCGCACGGATAGCCTCCTCCGGGAACTCGACATCATCATCTCCAAAACCGCCGATTTCGACGCGGGTAAAGAGAATGCCCTCCGCCAACTGAAAGAATCCTACCACAACGCGGCACAGCCGGAACAGAAATACGGCGCCTGCCTCGCCCTCTGCGAAGCATACAAAGCCTACAATTACGACTCGGCATTTTCCTACGCGCAACAACTGCAGAAAATCGCGGAAAAACTCCAGGATCCGCAACGGCAACTGTACGCCCGCATAAAACTGGGGTTCATCCTCCTGTCGTCCGGCATGTTCCGGGAAACAGGGCAGATCATGGACACCCTCCGCACGGCGCAGCTGCCGGATTCGATGCGGGCGGAGTTTTTTGTGCTCATGCGCCGCTATTATTACGACCTGGCGGACTATGTGAACGACCAGCACTATTCCCGCATCTACTTGGGAGAAGCGGCCCGCTTCACCGACTCGGCCGTGGCCCTCTACCCGGAAAACCACTTCCAGCGGCTGAGCTGTCTGGGGTACAAGTACTTCAAACAGGGCAACCTCGACAGTGCCCTCCATTACCTCAACCGCACCATCGCCCTCCCAAACCTCTCGTTCCACGAACAGGCGATGATCAACGCGAACCTGGGTAACATATATGTCATCAAAAAGGAATACGACAAGGCGATCGAACTGCTGGCCACCTCGGCCATGGCGGACATCAAAGGGTCGGTGAAGGAAACAACGGCGGCGTTTAACCTGGCCTCGCTCCTGTTCCAGACGGGCGACATCAAAAACGCCTCCCGGTACATCGAACGGGCAGTGGCGGACGCCACCTTTTACGGGGCCCGCCAGCGGAAAGTGCAGGTAAGCGCCATCCTCCCCATCATCGAAGGGGAACGCTTCAACGCCGTGGAAAGCCAGAAAAACAGGCTTTTTGTCTATTCGGCCATCGCCACCTTCCTGCTGATCGCCTCCATCGTGCTGTCCTACATCATCTTCAAACAGGTCAAAAAACTCAAAACGGCCCAGAATATCATCACCCAGGCCCATCACCGCCAACAGGAAATCAATGATAAACTGCTGGAATCCAACAAGATAAAGGAGGAGTACATCGGGTACTGCTTCCACATCGCCTCGGCGTACATCGACAAGATCGAAAAACTGAAAACGCAGGTAGACCAGAAGCTGAACGACCACAAATCGGCCGAGATCCGCTTCATCGTCAATAATATTAATATCAAACAGGAACGGGAAGAGCTCTTCCGCAACTTCGACCGCATCTTCCTCAAAATATTCCCGAACTTCGTAAGCGAATTCAACTCCTTCTTTAAAGAAGAAGACCAGATCAAACTGAAAGACAACGAGCTCCTGAATACCGACCTCCGGATCTACGCCCTCTTCCGCATCGGTATCAGCGAAAACGAAAAAATAGCCCGCATCCTCGAATATTCCGTGAACACCATATACGCCTATAAAACCAAAATCAGGAACAAGTCGATCGTCCCGAACGACGAATTTGAAGACAAAATCATGCAGATAAAGATCTGAAAATAGCTATATTAAGGAAATTTATATTCGTTCGTAACGAATTGATTGTTAACGCATTCATTCTCTGAAAAACCTTTAAAACCCGTTTAATTTCTATACTTCGCTGATAATAGTTGGCCGCCCTGTTTAGACCCGCTTACTTTGGAATACTCAACCAAAAACTAAATTTTTCATTCAATTCCACTTACAGGTACTCGTACTTATCCAAAACCTAAATCACTACGTTATGACCAAAATGCGACTAATCAAAGCGCTGCTGTTCTGCCCGCTGCTTTTCCTGCTCGCTTCAACAGTTTTAGCCCAGACAAAATCCGTGACGGGGAAAATCACGGATGAGAAAGGCGGTCCCATTCCGGGAGCGACCATTTCCATCAAAGGCACCAGTTCGGGCACCGTGACCGATGCGGACGGCGCATTCAAGCTGAACGTGCCCACAGGGGCCACCGTGCTTGTGGTGTCATCGATCGGCTACGCCCAACAGGAAATCAACATCGCCTCCACCTCCACCGTATCGGTGAGCCTGGTACCGGAAAACACCACATTGACGGACGTAGTGGTGGTGGGCTACGGCATCGCCCGGAAAAAGGACCTCACGGGCTCGGTAGCTTCCCTGAAAGCGAAAGACTTCAACCGGGGCATCACCAACGCCCCGGACCAGTTGATCCAGGGTAAGGTGGCCGGCCTCATGGTGGTGAACAATAACGGCGCGCCGGGTGCGGCGGCTACGGTGCGCATCCGCGGTAACTCTTCGGTGCGCTCGGGCAACCAGCCGCTCTACGTGATCGACGGGGTGCCGCTCGACGGCCGGGTGGCCCGGCCGAACATCAACGCCAATAACCTGGGCCAGATGCCGGACGCCAACCCGCTGAACTTCGTGAACGCGGCGGACATCGCTTCCATGGAGGTGCTGAAAGACGCCTCGGCCACGGCCATCTACGGCTCCCGCGGCGCCAACGGGGTGATCATCATCTCCACCAAGAAAGGCCAGACGGGCCCCGCCAAACTCGACTTCGGGTACTCCGTGGGCGCCAGCAGCATCATGAAACAACTGAAAGTGCTCAACGCGGCGGAATACCGCGCGGCGCTGAAACAATATAACGCGGCCGGCGGCGACGACGGCGGCGACAGCGACGGGATGAAAGAGATCCTCCGCACCGGCATTACCCAGAACTACAGCCTGGCCATCAGCGGCGGCAACGAAAACGGCCGCTACCGCGCCTCCTTCGGCCTTATGGACCAGCAGGGCATCGTGCGCAAATCGGGCATGAAAAAATATACGGGCAACCTCTCCGGGCAATTCAAATTCCTGGAAAGCAAACGCCTGGGGGTAGATTTCAACGTGATGGCGGCCCAAACGGTGGAACAACTGGCGCCCATCACCAACAACGCGGGTTTCACGGGCAGCCTCATCGCACAGGCGCTGCAATGGAACCCGACCACGCCCATCCGCAACGCAGACGGGTCTTTCCACCTGCTGGCCAAAAACTCGCCGGTGAACCCGCTGGCCATGTCGGAAGCATGGGACGATAAGTCGAGCATCTCCTACATCCTCGGCAACATCTCCCCGTATTTCAAGATCACCGACGACCTGGAATACCGCTTCCTGTTCTCCATCAACCGCCAGACGGGCATCCGCAAGGCGCAGATCAAATCCTTCATCAACCTGGAAGGGGTGCAGGACCTGGGACAGGCCTACTACGGTAACGCGGAACTGACCACGAAACTGTTCACCCACACCCTGAGCTATAACAAACAGCTGACTTCGGCCTTCAACCTGAACGCGGTGGTGGGGTACGAATACCAGGACTTTAACTTCCAGGGAATGGACCTCGGCGCGCTGGGCTTCTCCACGGACGCGCTGCCTTATACGAGCATCCTCCAGAACGCCAGCCAGGCGAACACCTTCATGAGCTCTTACGTAAACCCGAAATCCGAACTGCAATCCGTGTTCGGCAGGGTAACGGCGAACCTGCACGACCGGTATCTGCTCACGGCCACGCTCCGCGCGGACGGGTCGAGCAAATTCGGGTCGAACAACAAATACGGCTACTTCCCCTCTTTCGCGGCGAAGTGGAACATCAACAACGAAGCCTTCATGAAAGGCAACACCCTCTTCCAGCAACTGGCCCTTCGTGTAGGCTGGGGCATCACGGGCAACCAGGAATTCCCCGCAGGCGCGGCGCAGGAGCAATATGCGCTCGGGGCCAGCGGCAGCGCGAGCCTCGCCAACGTGGCCAACCCGGACCTGAAATGGGAAAAATCCAGCCAGCTGAACGCGGGGGTGGACTTCTCCATGCTGGACAACCGCATCTCGGGTAACGTGGACTACTTCCATAAAAAAACCTCCGACCTGCTGTTCAACTTCCCCACCATCCTGCCGGCGCCGGCTTCTTCCTACTGGATCAACCTGCCTGGCGAAGTGATCAACAAAGGCGTGGAACTGGCGCTGAAAGGGGAGATCATCCGCGGCCGCAAATTCACCTGGATGCTGGGCGTGAACGCCACCTTCATCAAAAACGAACTGCAGAACTACACCGGGCCCAACGTGCTCACGGGCGCCATCAGCGGCCAGGGCGTGTCTGACGCCTCCGTACAGCGCTTCGCCAACGGGCACCCGCTCAACGTGTTTTACGTGAGAAGGTTCCAGGGCTTCGATAAAGACGGGCAGGGCATCTACGAAAACGGCGGCAATACCATGTACTACGCCGGCGACCCGAACCCGAAACAGATGCTGGGCCTCACCACGGAACTGGGCTTCAAAAAATGGTGGCTGACCATCAACATGAACGGCGCTTTCGGGCACTACGTGTACAACAACACGGCCAACACCGTACTGCCCATCACCAACCTGGGCTCCCGCAACCTGGCCAAAGCGATCATCGGCAACGGGGAAAGTCCTTCCAACCCCATTACCACCTCGGACCGCTATCTCGAGAAAGCGAACTTCATGAAGATGAGCAACGTGTCGCTCAACTACAGCCTCGGCAACATCGGCCAGGTCTTCAAAAACGTGAACCTCTCGCTCACCGGCCAGAACCTTTTCGTGATCACCAAATACAGCGGCTTCGACCCGGAAGTGAATACAGACAAAAGCATCAACGGCGTAACGTCTTTCGGTATCGAGTATGCTCCCTACCCGACGGCACGGAACATCATTCTCGGCTTAACGCTTTCCCTGTAAACACTAAAAAACTACCATCATGACTCTATATAAAAAATTAGCTTGTTTGCTGCTGGCGGGGTACGGCCTTGTTTCCTGCACCAAACTCGACGAAAAACTGGCGTCCACCATCACCAAAGAAGAGGCGGACTCCGTGATCAAAGTGCCCTCGCTCCTGAAATCGGCGTACGACGCGTTGCAGCTGCCTTACCAGGACCAGTCGAACTTCTGGTCGCTGCAAACCATGCCTTCGGACGAAGCGGTAGCCCCCACCCGCGGCGGCGACTGGGACGACAACGGCGCATGGCGCGCCATGAAAACGCACGACTGGACGCCGGAGCACATCCAGATCGCCAACAGCTTCCGCAACCTGCTGCTGTTGCAGTTCAATTCCACCAACGTGCTCAACTTCAATCCCAGCGTACGGCAGGCGGCCGAAGCGCGCTTCCTCCGGGCCATGTCCATTTTCTCCGTGCTCGACGGATGGGGACAGGTGCCTTTCCGTAAACCGGAAGACAACCTGCTGCTGCCGCCCTCCGTGCTCGGCCCGGCCGAAGGCATGGAGCTGCTGATCAAAGAGCTCACCGAGATCATCCCCAACCTGCCCGACCGCGGCGCCGTGGCGGCGTTCGTAGCCAACAAGGATGCGGCGAAAGTGCTGCTGATGAAATGTTACCTGAACAAAGGCGCATTCATCAAACGCGACGCGCCCACTTTCGACGCGGCGGACATGCAGAAGGTGATCACCCTGGCCAACGAGCTCATCGCCGGCGGACAGTACGCCCTTGCAGACAACTACTTCGACAACTTCGCCTATAACAACGACGCGATTTCCCGTGAACTGATCTTCACCCAGGAAAACGGTCCCGGCGCCAGCACCGTGCGCGGCGGCAACGCGGCATACTGCCACTGGGCGCCCACCCTGCACTATGCGCAAACGCCGGGCGGCTGGAACGGCTTCACCACCGTATCCGACTTCTACGACAAGTTTGAAGCGGTAGACACCCGCCGCGGCGGCTCCTACAACGGCGTGACCAATGTAACCGGCCTGAAAGTGGGCTTCCTGCTCGGCCAGCAATTCAACAAAGACGGTGTTGCCCTCAAGGACCGTAAAGGCAACCTGCTCATATTCACCCGCGACATCAAACTGCAGGAAACCGGCAACGACCTGGAAGTGAAAGGCATCCGCGTGGTGAAATACCCGCCGGACATGGTGACCCTCAACGGTTCCAACACCAACAACGCGAGCAACGACTGGGTGTTTTTCCGCTACGCGGACGTGCTGCTGATGAAAGCGGAAGCCCTGCTGCGCAGCGGCGGAGCGGGCGCACTGGCCATCGTGAACGAAGTGCGCGTGAAACGCAAAGCCACGCCGCTGGCCACGGTAGACCTGAATGTGCTGCTCGACGAACGCGGCCGCGAATTTTACTGGGAAGGTTTCCGCCGGCAGGATCTCATCCGCTTCGGTAAATTCTTACAGCCCTGGCAGCTGAAAACGAAAACGGATCCGACATACCTGCTGTTTCCGATACCTGTAAACGATCTGGCTGTTAACCCCAATCTCAAACAGAATCCTGGTTATTAAGACCTGCTTATCCAGGCAGTCGTCCATCGGGGAGCATCTCATCCATGCTCCCTGATGGATACCTTTTGTCAGAAAAAAGCGCAATCTTATGGTTTTCAGAATGATCGTCTTCCTGCTGACGGCGTGTAGTTTCGCCGCCACAGCGCAACCCGTGCGCACGCCCGGCAAAGTCACCGCGGTGGCCATCGGCGCGCAGGACGTAAAACTTACCACCCAACTCGGTTATGCATACATTACGGCTTACAGCCCCGCGGTGATCAGGGTGCGGATCGACAAACAGCCGCCCGGCAAAGACTTTTCGTACGCGGTGATCGCGGAGCCCGTTGCCTTCAAGCCCCGCATCTCGCAAAACGACGACGCGGTAACCATGGAAACGGATTCGCTCACCGTGCGCATCACGAAAAACCCCTTCACCGTGCGTTTCCTCACGCCCGGCGGGAAAGTCATCAATACGGACGAACCGGGCCTCGGCACCTCGTGGATCGGGGAGGAAGTGACCACCTACAAAACCATGCAGGAAGGGGAACGTTTCATCGGCCTCGGTGAAAAAACCGGCAACCTCGACCGTAAAGGCAACGCCTACACGAACTGGAACACCGACGCCTACGGCTACACCACCGGGCAAGACCCGATCTACGCCACCATCCCGTTTTACATCGGCGTTCACCACGGCATGAACTACGGGATATTCTTCGACAACACCTGGCGCAGCAACTTTAATTTCGGCGCGAGCAACAACCGGTTCTCTTCCTTTAGCGCGGCGGGCGGGGAGATGAATTATTATTTCATCTACCACACCGACGTGGCCGGCATCATCCGTTCCTACACCGGCCTCACGGGCCGCATCCACCTGCCGCCGCTCTGGAGCCTGGGGTACCAGCAGAACCGGTACAGCTATTACCCGGACACGGAAGTGTACCGCATCGCGCAAACGCTCCGCGAGAAACAGATCCCGGCAGACGGCATTACGCTCGACATCCATTACATGGACGCTTATAAATTATTTACCTGGAACAAAACCCGGTTCCCGGACCCTGCCGGCATGAATGCGAAGCTGGGGAAGATGGGCTTCAAAACCACGGTGATCGTGGACCCGGGGATAAAGGTCGAAAAGGGATACCATGCTTATGAGAACGGCCTCCAGTCTGACATCTTCATCAAATACAGCGACGGGCAGCCCTACACGGGGCAGGTGTGGCCCGGCTGGTGCCACTTCCCCGATTTTACGGGTGCGCGCGGGAGAGAATGGTGGAAAAAAGAAATCGCGGCTTACAGTCGCGCCGGCGTATCCGGCCTCTGGAACGACATGAACGAGATCGCCACCTGGGGGCAGACCATGCCGAACAACGTGCTCTTCAATTTCGAGGGCAACCCCGTCACCCACAGCCAGGCGCACAACGTGTACGGCTTGCAGATGATACGCGCGAGTTATGAAGGGTCGCGGGAAATCGCACCCGACAAACGCCCCTTCATCCTCACCCGCGCCGGCTATGCGGGGCTGCAGCGGTACTCCGCCATCTGGACGGGCGACAACCGCGCCGAAGAGGATCACATGCTGCTGGGGGTGCGGCTGCTGAACAGTCTTGGTTTGAGCGGGGTACCATTCTCCGGTATGGACATCGGCGGTTTCACCGGCAATCCCACGCCCAGCCTGTACGCCCGCTGGATGCAGATCGGGGCCTTCATCCCGTACTGCCGCAGCCACACCGGCATCAACACCAAATCCGCCGAGCCCTGGGCTTTCGGGGAAGAGGTGCTCGAAATCTGCCGCAACTACATCAACCTGCGGTACCGCCTGCTGCCATACCTGTACGCGAATTTCTACGAAGCCTCGCAATCCGGCCTGCCCATCATGCGCACGCTGGCGCTGACCGACACGCACGACCCGAAGGTGTACGATCCCCGCTTCCAGAACCAGTTCTGTTTCGGGCCTTCCATACTGGTAGCGCCGTTTGAAAGCAGGGAAAACTATGCGCCGATGTATTTCCCGAAAGGCAGCTGGTACAACCTGTACGACGACAGCCGCGAAGAAGGCGGGAAAGAAAAAATGCTCAGCCTCAGCTTCCACCAGCTTCCCGTGTATGTGAAAGAAAGCAGCATCATCCCGATGCAGTCGCTCATCCAGAACACTACCGAAAAACCTTCGGATACGCTGTTCCTGCATGTGTACAAAGGCTCGGTGAAGAATGAATTCGTGTATTATGAAGACGACGGGGAAACGTATGATTACGAGAAAGGCGGCTTCTACAAACGCACCATCCGCTACGAGCCCGGCCAGCTCACGCTGGACAAACCTTCCGGGAAACGCGCGTCCAAATTCCGGCACATCCAGCTGGTGCTGCACGGGTTCGACCAGGAAAAGATGACGGTGAACGGCAGGGAGATGAGCCTGCAACAAAGCACCACGGCCTTCATACAGCCCATTTCCCGCTTCGACCCGCAAGGGGAAGCCAACCCGGAAATCAACTGCCACGTGCTGAAAGCAACGGTGGCGAATGGGGATGAAACGGTGGAGATAAGATTGTAGGACATCGTCGCGAATGACAGCGACACGGTGGAGGGGAGCGTTTTAAACAAGCATAGTTACCGAACACATCATTATACAAGCAGTCCGTTGAGAAACCCGGGGCCGGTTGAAGCAATGCTTTGGCCGGCTTCTTTTTTTACCAGCCGAGCCAGCTCTTTTCCAGGCCCACGAACACGCCTTCTTCCCGCAGTTCCACCGGGTAGGTTTTGAGGTAAAAACCCTCGCCGCTGCTGTTGTAGCCGTTCTTGACGTTAAAGCGGTAACGGTGGAGGGGGCAGGTTACGTTCCCTTTATCGTCCATATGCCCGTCGGCCATGATGCCGCCGGCATGCGGGCATTTATAGGCAAAGGCATACAACTGGCCTTCGTGGCGCGTGAAACAGATTTTCTTACCGTTCACTTCGTGCACGGTAATGGTTTTCTCGTGCGCCACGGGCTCGTCGGTGATGCGGTACCAGTTGTATTCCTTGGCCATTTAAAAGAAATATTCGGATTTGTAGGGATAACGTTCCCTGTACAGCTGGGCTACTTTATCCAGGATGGTTTTACGCAGTTCTTCGATGTTGCGGCGCTCGGTAGCGGAAATGAATACGCAGTTGCCGTTGGAGCGGTGCTGCCAGCTTTCTTTGAGCTGCTGCAGGATGTCCTGCTTCACATCGTCCGTCAGCCATTCGTCGAAGGTCTGTTTTTCGTACAGGTCCATCTTGTTAAAAATGAGGATGGTGGGTTTGTCGATCGCCTTCAGTTCGGTCAGCGTGCGGTTTACCACTTCGATCTGGTCTTCATACTTCGGGTGCGAAATATCCACCACGTGCATGAGGATGTCGCTTTCGCGCACTTCGTCGAGGGTGGATTTGAAGCTCTCCACGAGGTGGTGGGGCAGTTTGCGGATGAACCCTACCGTATCGCTCAGCAGGAACGGCGTTTGTTCGAACACCACTTTGCGGGTAGTGGTATCGAGGGTAGCGAACAGTTTATTTTCCGCGAACACCTCGCTTTTCGACAGCAGGTTCATAATGGTGCTTTTGCCCACGTTGGTGTAACCCACCAGGGCCACGCGGATGTATTCGCCGCGGTCTTTCCGCTGGGTAAGGGCCTGTTTGTCGATTTCCCCGAGGCGTTTGCGGAGCAGGGCGATCTTGTCTTTCACGATACGGCGGTCCGTTTCGATTTCCGTTTCACCGGGGCCTCTCATCCCGATACCGCCTTTCTGCCTTTCCAGGTGCGTCCACATACCGCGGAGGCGGGGGAGGATGTACTGGTATTGCGCCAGCTCTACCTGCACCTTGGCCTGCGCCGTGCGGGCGCGGCGGGCGAATATGTCGAGGATCAGGTCGCTCCGGTCGATGACCTTCACCTTCAGTTCCTTCTGTATATTGGATATCTGCGAACCGCTCAGTTCATCGTCGAATATCACGAGGCTCACGTCTTTCCCCACCACGTACTGCCTGATTTCCTCCAGCTTGCCCTTGCCTACGAAAGTGGCCCTGTCAGGATGGGCCAGCCGTTGGGTGAAGCGTTTCACCGCTTCAGCGCCCGCCGTTTCCGCCAGGAAAGCCAGCTCGTCGAGGTATTCCTGCACCTGCGCGTCTGTTTGCTCTTTGTGGATGAGCCCTACCAGCACTGCCCGTTCGTCACGGTCTACTACTTGTTGTTTTTCTATCAATGTATCTTCAGAATTTGTGCAAAGTTAATGAATTCGGGCCGGGTCCGGTGGTAGGTTAAATTTTCCTACATTTATGGCTCATCACAACAAAATCTACACCAATGCGTAAAACACTCCTGGTAGCAGGTATTTTATTCATTCAACAAAGCATGGCACAACAGAAAATGAGCCCGGAGCTGCTGTGGCAGCTGGGCCGCGTGGGCGGCGAAACCGTACTGAACGATGGCACCGTCATCTATGGCGTTTCCCGCTATACCCTGGCGGACAATAAAAGCGAGCGGAACCTTTACGCCGTTCCCCTGAAAGGCGGGGCCGCCAAACAGCTCACCCAGGGCGCGGGCGCGGAATCCGGCGCACAGGTGCTGCCCAATGGCCGTATCGCCTATAATTTCAAGGGACAGCTCTGGGAAATGGACAAAGACGGCGGCAATGCCGTACAGAAAACCAATGTGGAAGGCGGCATGCAGAACATCCGTATTTCTCCCAAAGGCACGCACATCCTTTTTTCCAACGAAGTGAAACTGGAAAAGATCAGCGGGGCCGACCTGCATAAAGACCTGCCCAAGTCAAACGCGCAGGTGTACACGAACCTCAACTACCGCCACTGGGATACCTGGGAAGACGGTAAATACAACCATGTGTTTTACGCCTCCTACGACCCGCAGACCGGCAAGGTGGGCGAGGCGACGGACATCCTGAAAGGCGAACTGTTCGACTGTCCGCAGATGCCCTTCGGCGGCGCGGAAGACTTCATCTGGAGCCCCGACGGCACGCAGATCGTGTACGTGTGCAAGAAAAAACACGGGAAAGCATACGCCATCAGCACCAACACCGACGTATACAGCTATAACATCGCCACCGGCAAAACCGAGAACCTGTCTGAAGGTATGATGGGCTACGATATCGCCCCCGCCTTCGACAATACCGGCAAACAGCTGCTGTGGCTGAGCATGGCGCGTGACGGGTTTGAAGCGGATAAAAACGACATCATCCTGCACCAGGCCGGCGCCAAAAAGACCGTCAACCTCACCAAAGACTGGGACGGCACCGTATCCGCCGCCCGCTTCAGCGCCGACGGCAAAAAGATCTTTTTCCTCGCCGTGGTGAAAGGCACCGAGCAACTGTTCGAGATCCCGCTCGACAAACCTTCCATCCGCCAGATCACCAAAGGCCAGTTCGACGTCAACGCGTTCGTAGGCCAGCAGGGCAATACGCTGGTGGTGGCCCGGGCGGATATGAACCATGCCGCAGAGCTGTACACCGTTGACCTGAAATCAGGTGCGCTGCAGCAGCTCACCACCGTGAACAACAACATTTACGACGGGCTGCAGCAAAGCAAGGTGGAAGAACGCTGGACCAAAACCTCCGACGGGAAAGACCTGCTTTCCTGGGTGATCTATCCTCCCGGCTTCGACCCTTCCAAAAAATATCCCACGCTGCTGTACTGCCAGGGTGGGCCGCAATCGCCGCTGAGCCAGTATTACAGCTTCCGCTGGAACTTCCAGCTGATGGCCGCGCAGGGGTACATCGTGGTGGCGCCCAACCGGCGCGGCATGCCCGGCCACGGCGTGAAATGGAACGCCGATATCAGTAACGACTGGGGCGGCCAGCCCATCCGCGACTACCTCGCCGCCATCGACGATATCAGCAAGGAAGCCTATGTCGATAAAAGCCGCCTGGGCGCTGTAGGCGCCAGCTACGGCGGGTATTCCGTGTTCATGCTGGCAGGCGTGCATGAAAACCGCTTCAAGAGCTTCATCGCGCACGACGGCCTCTTCGACCTGCGCAGCTGGTACGGCACCACCGAAGAGCTGTGGTTCGCCAACTGGGACATCGGCGCTTACTGGGACGAGTCCAAAGCCGGCACCTACGAAAAATTCAATCCCATCAACTTCGTGAACAAGTGGAACACGCCCATCATGATCGTGCAGGGCGGCATCGATTTCCGTGTGGGCATTGAGCAGGGGCTGCAGGCTTTCCAGGCCGCACAGCTGAAAGGCATCAAAAGCAAACTGGTATATTTCCCCGAAGAGAACCACTGGGTGCTCGGTGCGCAGAACGCCATCGTATGGCAGCGCGAGTTCTTCGGCTGGCTGAAAGAAACCTTATAAATCATGTATCATGTTCACCTCGCTTCTTTTCACCGTTAAAAACAACATTGCCACCATCACGCTCAACCGGCCCGATGTGTACAATGCCTTCAACGACGCCCTCAGCTACGAGCTGCAGGACGCGCTGAAACAGGCGGAAAAAAACGCGGCCGTACGGGCGGTGGTGATCACCGGCGCGGGCAAGGCTTTCAGCAGCGGGCAGGACCTGAAGGCCGCACAGGAAGGCAAACGCAACCTGGGCGACTCGCTGCACAAGCGGTACAACCCCATCATCCGGGCCATCCGCAACATGCCCAAACCCGTGATCTGCAAACTCAACGGCGTGGCCGCCGGCGCGGGCTGCTCGCTGGCGCTGGCCTGCGATGTGATCATTGCCGCAGACAACGCCACCATGATCGAGATATTCATCAACATCGCGCTGGTGCTCGATTCCGGCTCGTCTTATTTCCTGCCCCGCACCATCGGCTACCACCGCGCCTTTGAGCTGGCCACCAAAGCCACCAAACTCACCGCGGCGGAAGCCCTGCAGATGGGGCTGCTGAACAAGGTAGTGAAAGCGGAAGAGCTGGATGCCACAGTAGACGCCGAAGCCGCATTTTACGCGCAGGCGCCCACCAAAGCCATCGCCCTGATGAAAAAAATGCTCACCAAAGGCATGACCGACGACCTGGATACCGTGCTCGACTACGAAGCCTGGTGCCAGGAGATCGCAGGGAATACGGCAGACAACCAGGAAGGCATCAACGCTTTCCTGGAGAAAAGAAAACCCGCGTTTAAAGGGAACTGAACAGACATACCCGCATAAAAAAAGCCGGCTTCCTTACGGGAGCCGGCTTTTTTGTAATGATGTATTCCGTTACAGTCCGCTGATGGCAAGACCGATAGAGTAAGGCCTGATCTCTGACTGGCCCGTGTTGTCTTTGAACAGCGGGTTCAGGTTCACCGTACCGAACAGGGCGAAGTTGCCGTAGCCGATGCGGGCGGTGCCGGCAAAACGCCAGGGGTTGAAGAAACGTTTGTTTTGTTCCTTGATGATATTCTTTTCGCCGCCCAGGGTGTTTTTGCCCTTGGTGTGCGCATTCACGAGCATGCCCACTTTAGCGCCGATAGAGGCTTTGAAGCCTTTGTTCGCATTGTCTGCCACCTGGCGGAAACGCAGCTCGATGGGAATTTCGAGGTAGTTGGTGGATACCTTGTATTTTTTATACAGATCGGACGACACGAACTTCACATCGTTGGAGTTCGCGTTGTTCATCGGGATCACCTGTTTGTTCAGGAATATATTGCTGGAGCTGATACCCAAACCGGCAGCCACGCTGAAGTTGGATTTGGAAATGGGAATATCGTACATCAGGGCGATATTGAAGCCGCGGGATAATCCTTTCGTTTTAACGCTGTCCGGCGCGGAAGCCCAGCCGTCGTAAGAAAACCCGATCACCAGGAAATCCCTGGAAAAAGAGGCCTTCTCTTTGGCCTTACCAATAGCCGCACCAGTCATGTCCTGTGCATAAACACCTGCAGAAACCGCGATAAAACCCAGTGTAAAAAGTAATTTTTTCATAATATGTTTAAATGCTTGGCAAAAAGAATATCAGGCAAATTTAATGGAATGCAAATAAATCAAAGGGTTAAAATATTGCAAAAATAATACATGGTAATTATCGGGATCCGGGTTGCGGTATTTTCCGTAACTTGTATAATAGGTAAAATGCCACTCCAAAATCAATCCCGTTATACGGAAGCTCCGCCGCAACGCAACCCCTAAATGAACCGAAAGCCATACGTATGGCGAGATTGACAACAATTAACCTGCATGAAAAAAAACAGCAGCCCCATTATCATTGTTTTTGTTGCTGCCATCGTTTCCGTCACCTGGTTTGCCTGGCAAGCCTGGACCGCCGATGCCGACGTTATCCGGATCAATGAGCGCGTGCGCCTTGCCAACGACAAAATCCGCCAGCTGGAGCAGGTGGCTTATATGGTCAAAACACTCGAATCGGCCGTCAGGGGTTACGTGATCACGGGCGATACGGGATTTCTCGTGCGGGAAGACCAGCTCGAAACGCAGCTCCGGGCCCCGGTGCAGAACCTCCTGATCATGACCCGGGGAGACGCCGCGGCGGAGATGCAGATGGATTCTCTTAAAGCAGCCGTGTTAAAGCGGATCGTGCTCTACAACTACCTCATCGACGCCGCCCGCGACAATCCCGTGATGGCGGGCGCCATGATCCAGACGAAAAGAACACCCGCGCCGGCAGACGGGCTGATGCAGCTCATCGACCGCAACCTGCAGCGGGAACACGCGGCCCTCAGCCACCTGCTGGGCACCCAATGGTTCAACCGCAGCCCCTTCCTGCCTTCCATCATCGGCAGCATCGTGGCCGCCATCATATTGCTGGCGGGCCTCTACCGCATCGCATCGAACCTCCGCAAGGTGCAGGCATCCGAAAAGCAATTGCGCACCAGCGAGGAAAAATACCGCCAGCTCATCGACGATGCGAGCGCCACCCTGTTTACCACCAACCGTGGCGGCTTCTTCACCTACGTCAATAAAAAAGCATTCGAGCTTACCGGCTATACGGCGCAGGAACTGATCGGCAAACAATACGGTATACTCGTAGACTCGTATGTACAGCGGGAGCTGCGGGAGTTTTATGAGAACCAGTCGTTTTCCGGTCCCACGGAAACCACCATGGAATTTCCCATCCGCATGAAAAACGGGAAAAAGAAATGGGTGGAACAGCACGTGGCCCTCGTGGAAAAAAACGGGATGTTCATGGGTTTTCAATGTGTGGTGAAGGATATCCATCATAAAAGGGAAGCCGACGAAAGGCTCACGGAAACCAAAAACGAAATGGACATCCTGCACCGCCGGCTCGAATCCATTCTCGACAACACCACTTCCATTATTTTCATCAAAGACGTGCACGGCAAATACCTGCTGGTGAACCGGCGGTTCGAGGAGGTGTTCGGCATCTCCCAGAAAGAGATCATCGGCCGCTCGGATAAAGACTTTCCCAATATCCTCCATCCCGGCAACCATGCGCTGACGGACCGTACGGTGATCATGTACGAAAAACCCCAGGAAATCGAAGACACTATCGAGATCAACAACGAAACGCATTATTTTTTCATCAATAAATTCCCGCTCCGCGATCACCAGCTGCGGGTGTACGGGCTTTGCGGCATCGCAACGGACATCACCCAGCGCATCGAAGTGGAAAACAAACTGGTGGAATCGCGCCGGAAAACGGAAAACGCCAAACGGGCGCAGGAAGTGTTCATGGCCAACATGAGCCACGAGCTGCGCACCCCGCTGAACGGTATCATTGGCGTCACCAACCTGATGCAGCAGATGGAAGGCAACCCGCAGCTGAAAGAATATGTCAGTGACATCCGCGAATCCGCCAACAACCTGCTGGTGCTGGTAGACGACCTGCTCGATTTCTCGCGCATCCGCACGGGTCAGCTCCACCTTGCCAAGGTGGATTTTGATCCCCGCCATGTGATACTCCGCGTAATCGGTAAACATCGCGAGCGCGCCGAAGCCAAAGGGCTGGCGATGCACTGCGACCTTGCCGACGGCGTCAAAAACCACGTAATGGGCGACCCCACGCGGCTCAACCAGATACTCGACAACCTGCTCGACAATGCCGTGAAATTCACGGAGACAGGGGAAGTGCGCCTGTCGGTGCGCGTGGCCGCCGCCAACGAAAAAAACACCATGCTGTACTTCGAGGTGCAGGACACCGGTGTAGGTATTCCCGAAGACCTGCTGCACGACCTCGGCGAAGGGTTCTCGCAGCTGCAGGGCGGCAACGACCGCAAGCACAGCGGCACCGGGCTGGGCCTTGCACTCACCCGCCAGCTGATTCTCCTGCAGCACGGTAAAATCGATATTCATCATAACCCCGGCGGCGGCACCATTGTGCGGTTCGCCATTCCTTTCAGCCGCAGTTTCCATGTACCGGAGCAACCCGCCACCGGGCCGGCACGCCCGCCGCTGGAAGGCCGCAACATTCTGCTGGCGGAAGACAACCTCATCAACCAGAAAGTGGCCATCCGCACCCTGCAGCAGGCCGGCGCCACCGTCACCCTCGCCGAAAACGGCCTCGAGGCCCTGCGCAAACTCGCCGAAACCAATTTCGACTGTGTGCTGATGGACATCCAGATGCCGGAAATGGACGGTCTCAGCGCCACCCGTAAGATCCGCAGCATGGGCTCCGGCATCCCCATCATCGCCATGACGGCCTCCGCGCTCCGCGGCGACCGCGAGCGCTGCCTGCTCTGCGGGATGAACGAATACATCTCCAAACCTTTCCGGCCGGACGATCTGTTCGGTAAAATACAGGAAGTGCTGGGGGAACGGGAACCCTCCCTCACCGGCTTCATCACCGCCTCCCATCCCGACCCATCGGGCAGGCCGAGGATCGATCTCGTCTATCTCCGCAACATCGTGGAAGACGATAAAGATTATCTGCTGGATGTATTGGGTATTTTCGTGGAGTGCACGGAAGGTATGTTCAAACACCTGCTGAACAGCGCGCGGCACGGCGAATGGGAAGAAACGAGCCGCCACGCCAGCCTGCTGCGCAACAGCCTCATGATCGTCAAAATCCATCCCCTCTCCGAGATGATACAGCACATCGAGCAACATGCGCGCAGCCGCAGCAACCTCGACAGTATTGTGCCCAACATTCATCTGGCCGTTAAAATCTACAATGATGCGCAGGTAGCCCTGCGGCGGGAGATGGAAGAAATCCGCAATAATTGACCGCTCGCCTGTGATGGGGCTATTCCCACGTAGTGTTCACTCCCATATGCTACGAATGCATCGGCACTTCGAACCGGAAGCCGTAACCTTTCCTGGCGAATGGGAAGAGAAAATTTACGCACCCGTATGCAGCGGCAGCTCGAACCAGAAGCGGCTGCCCTTTCCCGGTGTGCTGTTCACGCCGATGGTGCCGCCCTGCGCTTCAATGAATTCCTTCGCGATCGCCAGTCCCAGCCCGCTGCCCTTGGCATCTTCGGAGCCGGGTACCTGGAAGAAACGTTCAAATATCTTGTTGCGGAAAGCGGGGTCGATGCCTTTGCCGGCATCCTTGACGCTGAAGGCGAGTTTGTTGGTGCCGGTAGGCTGTACGGCCAGTTCCACGTCTGCATCGGGCGGTGAATACCGGATGGCGTTGGTGAGCAGGTTCACCAGCACCCAGGCGCTCTTTTCCGCGTCCGCCGCCACTTTCGGGGCGTCGGGCGCCAGGTCCGTGCGGATATGGATGCGCCGGGCTTCGGCTTCCTTGCGCACGGTATCGAGTGCGTACTGTACGATCTCGGCGGGGTTTACGGGTTGAATCTGCAGCTGGATGTTGCCGTTTTCGGCGCGGGAAAAATCGAGCAGTTCGCTCACCATGCGTATCATGCGCCGGTTGTCCTGCCGGATGCTGTCGATCAGTTCCTTCTGTTCGGTGCTGAGGGCGCCGGAGCGCTCATCGTCGAGCAGCGTCAGGCTGAGGTCGGTGGCGGCCAGCGGCGTTTTCAGTTCGTGGGAAATGGTGGCGATGAACTGTGTTTTCGCCAGGTCTATTTCGCGGTAGGTAGTGATATTTTTGAGGATAATGATATGGCCGATCTTTTCGTGCTCGTAGTGGATGTCGGCCGTTTCGCGGGTGAAAAAACTCTCCCTTCCGTTCACGACGATTTTCACGTGGCCGTTTTCCTGGCTGCCCAGCAGGTACTGCATGAGGTCGTTTTGCCGGGCGATCTCCGCCGCTGGGCGGCCCGCCACGTTGCTCTCATCCATATTCAGCAATTGCAGCGCTTCCGCGTTGGCGAACAGTACGATGCCTTTGGTATCGATGCCGATGGTGGCATCCTTGAGGCTGCCGATCACTGCTTCCGCCCGTTTCTTTTCAAACATGATGCGGGCGAGGTTGCTGTGCTCGTATTCGTCGAGTTTTTGCGCCATGGTGTTGAATGCGGTGGCCAGTTCCCCGAACTCGTCGCCGGACTTGAAATACAACCGCTGCCCGTAGTTTCTGCCGGCCACGGCTTTGATGCCTTCGGTGAGCTCGCGGATGGGGTTGGCCACGTAACCGGGGAAGTTGTACACGAAAGTGATGCCCAGCAAAAAACAGAGACCGCTGATGATCGAGATGTACAACACCGCTTTGTCGGCGATGGCTTTGGTGCGTTCGTGTTTCCGTACGATGGCCGTCATGTTCAGTTCCATCACCTCATACAGGTCTGCGCGGAGCTGCGGCAGCTGCATCGAATCGGTGGCGTGTTTCCGCAGGTTGGCGGTAGCAGCGGCTTCACCCGGCTCCGTTACGTTTTTTTCCTGCAATTGCAGGTTTTGCAGGAACACGCCGGTGTTGACAGGCTGCTCATCGAGCGCCTTCAGCATGTTCTTCGCGTATTCCAGCGATTCGTAGTTATCCTGCAAAATGGAACGCGCCTCGCTGTTGACACGGCTGATGTAATAATAGCCCAGCACGCTTACCAGCAGGAGCATGCAAAAGAGGAATAATACCCCGAGTGTGATCTTTGATTTGAGCCGGAGCCTTGTCATGACAGTATGATCAGGTCAATTTCATGAGAAGATAAGGTTTTCAGCAACTGCGAAAAAGTATTTGTGCGCAAAATAATGCCAAACAGGCTGATATGCGGCTTGCCGATACAAACCGTGGTGATGTCTTTTTCGCGTGCGGTTTGCATGATGGCTTCCGCAATGTCGGACGCCTGTACCCGGATGACTTCGGCCCCCAGCTCCGTAGCCAATTTCAGGTTATTGATGAGGTGCCGCTGGTTGGCCAGGTTGATGCGCCCCACGCTTTCGCGCGGCGTTTGCACGTAGAGCACGTACCAGTCGCCATGATAATACGCCGCCAGCCTCGCCGTTTTGCGGATGACCTTGCGCGAGATTTCCTCATTGCTCGAAATACAGGCCAGGAAACGCTCGTGGCGCATCTGCTGGCTGCGGGGAATTTCCGTTTCCACTTTCCGCTCCACTTGCGAGGCCACTTCTTTCAGCGCCAGTTCCCGCAGCTGGAGTATCTTTTCCGCCTGGAAAAAATTCTGGAGGGCGGTTTCTACTTTGCTTTCGTCGTAGATCTTGCCTTCTTTGAGGCGGGTGATCAGTTCGTCGGCCGTCAGGTCGATGTTCACCACTTCGTCCGCCAGCTGCAGCATACTGTCCGGCACCCGCTCCTGCACCTCGATGCCGGTGATGGCTTTCACCTGCTGGTTGATGCTTTCCATGTGCTGGATGTTGACCGCCGAAATCACGTTGATGCCGGCCTGCAGCAGCTCCACCACATCCTGCCAGCGTTTCTCATTTTTGGAGCCGGGGATGTTGGTATGCGCCAGTTCGTCCACCACCACCCATTCCGGCGCCAGCAGCAAAATGGCGTTGAGGTCCATCTCTTCCAGCATCTTGCCTTTGTAAAACGCCTGCCGCCGCGGCACGATGGGCAGGCCGTCTATCAGGGCGGCCGTTTCCTGACGGCCATGCGTTTCGATGTACCCTACCAGCACATGTTTGCCCTTGCGCAGCAGCGAGTGGGCTTCCTGCAGCATGCGGTAGCTCTTGCCCACGCCGGCGCTCATCCCGATGTAAATCTTGAATGCGCCCATGCCGGCTTTGCCGGAAGAATGTGAAAAACCCTGCACCATGTACAAGCGGTTGAACCGCCAGGGGGCCGCCCGGCCTGAAAACCGGAACAGCCCCGCTGGTGGTTGCGTATGAAATTTAAAATGAAACTGCCAGTGATGCGGTAACGGCCGCATTCCCGTTCTTCAGTTCCTTGTTTTTGGTAAATATCTCGTCTTTGCTGTTGTAGAGTTTGCCTTCTATTCTGAACAGCACATTGCTGACAGGCGCCACGTCGAAGTTCAGGGAGCAGCCGCTGGTCCTGAACCCGTTGGGTGTGCCGGTGGCAACGATCACACCGTTCTCGTCGTTGAAATATTCGTACCGGCCGGCGACGGCGATTTTATCGGTAAAGGCGTAGCGGGCTATCACCGTGGGGCTGTACCAGTTGTTCATATCGCTTTCGCCTTTTGTTTGCTGTTCCAGGCCGTAGTCGAATCCTGCGATGAGGCTGAATTTGTCCGTGATATTGAAAATGCCGTACACGTCGTTGAAATAACGCATCTGCCTTACGGAGTCCGGTTTGTCGTTGCCGATGAAGGTGCTCCAGTTCAGCGTCACTTTGCTGCTGGGTTTAAAGGTCAGCTGTGTGCCGAAGGCGGGCGTCTGGTTGGCGTCCGGCCGTTTGATGCGTTGCCAGCCGTTAAGATACATGGCGGCCACTGTCCACTTTTCGTTCGACCAGGTGATTTTTGCGCCGGCCTCGTAATAGGGTGAGTTCTCCGCCATCAGGCTGCGGGTAAGTGTAAAGCAGTCTTTCGAAATGGCGCTTTCAAACCCGATGTGCGAGGGCATGATGCCCGCATCCACCCACAGATTTTTACCGATGCGCACGCCTACGTTGGCTTCATAGATATGCCGGATCAGCTCCTGCTCGGCGGCCATATTGTACTGCGCATAGGTGCCCGCCATCAGCGCCAGGTTGGCGCGCACACGGTCGCTGGTGTAGTTGCCTTTGAGGAAAGCCAGGTTCACGTTCAGCTCGTTGTGGCGGGAATGATTGTAGATAAACCCCGGGCGGTTGTGGTTGGCAGGCTCATCGAAATCAAAACCGTAATAGGCTTCCACGTACCCGGAAAAGTTGAATTTCGGCGCCGGTGTTTCTTCCTGCGCCATGGTGTTCATGCACAGCAAAGCGCCGGCGGCAAACAAAAGTGTTTTTTTCATTGTATCGGTCATATAGTTAATCGCGTTATGTAAAGGTACTGCGCGCGCCCGTTCCGTGGAGGCTTTCACTCCGGAACCGGGCGCCGCCGGTACTAAATTTTCAGGGCTTTCCAGGATAGATCAGGTTAAATGGTATAGGGAGGGCTGTGACTATTTCAGCTCGTCCAGCGCGATATTCAGCGCCAATACGTTCACGGTGGCCGGCCCGAACATGCCCAGCAGGGGGCCTTGGGTGTTGTCCTTCACCAGTTCCTGCAGCCGCTGTTCCGGAATGCCGCGCAGCTTCGCGATACGGCGCACCTGCACCAGTGCGCCTGCGGGCGAAAGGTGCGGGTCGAGGCCGCTGCCGGAGGCCGTCACCAGTTCGGCGGGGATGTCTGCTTTCTGCACACCGGGGTTATGTGCCAGGAAGGTGTCGATCCGTTCCTGCACCACTTTCAGGTAATCTTCGTTGGAAGGCGCTTTATTGGAGCCCCCGGAACCGGCGGCATTGTAATCCACGGCAGACGGGCGGCCCTGGAAATACCGGTCGTCCGAAAATTGCTGCCCGATATTGGCGTAGCCCACCACTTTGCCGTTAAGCTCCACTTTCACGCCATCGCCTTTACCCGGGGCCAGTTTAGCCACGCCGGCAATCAACAGCGGGTACAACCCTGCGGTCAGCAGTACCAATACGAGGGTGAGTTTAAGGGCCGGGAAAAAATATTGTTTCATTGTAGTATATTTTTCGAAGGTCGTTGAACCTTGGTGATAATTAAAAGAATATTGAAACCAGCATATCGATCAGCTTGATGCCGATAAAGGGAATGATGACCCCGCCCACGCCGTACACCAGCAGGTTGCGGCGCAGCAGCGCACTGGCCCCGATGGGCCGGTAAGCTACCCCTTTCAGGGCCAGCGGTATCAGCAGCGGGATGATGATAGCGTTGAAGATCACCGCACTGAGGATGGCCGTTTCAGGGCTGTGCAGGTGCATGATGTTGATGCCCTGCAAGGCGGGAATGGAAGCCACGAACAGCGCGGGCACAATGGCGAAGTATTTCGCCACGTCGTTCGCAATCGAAAAGGTGGTGAGCGTACCGCGCGTCATGAGCAGCTGTTTGCCGATTTCCACGATCTCGATCAGTTTGGTGGGATCGTTATCGAGGTCCACCATGTTCCCGGCTTCTTTCGCCGCCTGCGTGCCGCTGTTCATGGCCACGCCCACGTCGGCCTGCGCCAGCGCGGGCGCATCGTTGGTACCGTCGCCCATCATGGCCACCAGCCGGCCGTTTTGCTGTTCCTTGCGGATGTAGCTCATCTTGTCTTCCGGCCTCGCCTCCGCGATAAAATCATCCACGCCTGCCTTGTTGGCGATGTATTTCGCGGTGAGAGGGTTGTCGCCGGTCACCATCACGGTTTTGACGCCCATTTTACGGAGGCGCTCAAACCGTTCCTGGATGCCGGGTTTGATGATGTCCTGCAACTCGATCACACCGGTGATCCGGTTGTTTACGGCCACCACCAATGGCGTACCGCCATTGCCAGAAATCTGCTGCACCGTGGCGAGCGTTTCTTCCGGGAAACTGTTGCCGGCTTTGGCGGCGAGGTCGCGGATGGCGTCGTAAGCGCCCTTGCGGATACGCGTGCCGTCGGGCAGGTCGATGCCGCTGCTGCGGGTTTCGGCGGTGAACTTTACGAAGTGCGCACCGGCTACGGACAAACCCTTCACTCTTTCCTTGCCCGCCAGTTCCACGATGGATTTGCCCTCGGGGGTATCGTCCGCCAAAGAGCTCAGTACGCTGAAGCGGATGAATTCTTCCTGCGAGTGCCCGTTAGTGGCGTAAAAATTCGTGGCTTTGCGGTTACCGATGGTGATGGTACCCGTTTTATCGAGCAGCAGCACATCCACGTCGCCGGCGGTTTCCACGGCTTTACCCGATTTGGTGATCACGTTGGCGCGCAGGGCCCGGTCCATTCCCGCAATACCGATGGCCGACAACAGCCCCCCGATAGTGGTGGGGATGAGGCACACGAACAGGGAGATGAACGCGGCGATGGTGATGGGCGTTTGCGCATAATCGGCAAACGGTTTCAGGGTAACACAAACAATGATGAACACGAGGGTGAAACTGGCCAGCAGAATGGTCAGCGCAATTTCGTTGGGTGTTTTCTGGCGCGATGCGCCTTCCACCAGCGCAATCATTTTATCGAGAAAAGACTCGCCGGCGCCCGAGGTCACTTTCACCACGATGCGGTCGCTCAGTACTTTGGTGCCGCCCACCACGCTGCTTTTGTCGCCACCCGCTTCACGGATGACGGGGGCGCTTTCGCCGGTGATGGCGGATTCGTCGATGCTGGCGAGGCCTTTCACGATTTCGCCGTCGGCGGCAATGATATCGCCCGGCTCGCACAGAAAGAGGTCGCCCTTTTTGAGCTGCGAGGAGGATACCACTTTTACTTCGTCCGTAAATATTTCACCCACGGCCAGTATTTTCTTAGCCGGCGTTTCTTCGCGGGTTTTACGCAGGCTCTCGGCCTGCGCTTTGCCCCGCGCTTCAGCGATGGCTTCCGCAAAATTCCCGAACAGCACCGTGAGCAGCAGGATGATAAAGATGGTGAGGTTATAACCGAAACTGCCCTGTGAGGCGTCGCCGGTGAACAGGGTGAAGAGGGTCACCACCAGCATCACCAGGGTGCCTACTTCCACCGTGAACATCACGGGGTTTTTGATGAGCAGCCGGGGATTGAGTTTCACAAAGGATTGTGCGAGGCTCTCCCTGACCAGGGCTGCGGGAAAAAGTTTATTATCGTTCGATTTCATCGCTTATTTTGTTTTGTTGCGCGGGGCGTTTCACCCCGCAGATTCCGTTAATACAGGGAAAAGTATTCTGCAATGGGCCCCAGCGCCAGCGCCGGGAAAAAGGCCAGCGCCGCAATGATCATGATCACGGCAAAGGTCATCACACCGAAAGTGGCGGTATCCGTTTTGAGGGTGCCGGCGGATTCGGGAATGTATTTTTTCTGCGCCAGGATGCCGGCAATGGCCACAGGCCCGATGATGGGCAGGTAGCGCGACAGGATCAGCACAAACCCGGTAGTCACGTTCCAGAAAATATTATTGTCGCCCAGCCCTTCAAAGCCGGAACCGTTGTTAGCCGCGGCGGAAGTGTATTCGTACAACATCTCCGAAAAGCCGTGATGGCCGGGGTTGTTGAGCCAGCTGGCCGGCTGTACGCTCCAGGCCGCACCGGGATGATGCGCGATCATGTAAGACGACAGCGCAGTGCCGGCCAATATCAGGAAGGGGTGCAGCAGGGCCACCAGCGCCGCGATCTTTATTTCGCGGGCTTCCACCTTATGGCCCATGAATTCCGGCGTACGCCCCACCATCAGGCCGGAAATGAACACCGCGATGATGATGAAGATGAAGTAGTTCAGGATACCCACGCCGCAACCGCCATAAAAACAGTTCGTCATCATGGCCACCAGTTCCATCATGCCCGTCAGCGGCATGTTACTGTCGTGGAAGCCGTTCACCGAGCCCGTTGAAATGATGGTAGTGATGGTGCTCCAGTAACCGGTAGCCGCGGGCCCGAAACGAACTTCCTTGCCTTCCATGGCGCCCGTCAGCTGCGAAACGCCCATTTTCGCGATGGCCGGGTTGCCGCCCATTTCCGATATCATGGACGGGATCAGCAGCATGAGCATGCCGGCGGTCATTACCCCGAAAATGATGTAGGAAAATTTCCGCCGGTTGATAAAGAATCCCAGCGCAAATACCATTGCGATGGGGATGACCACCTGCGCGATGGCTTCCGTCATGTTGGTGAGGTAGCTCGGGTTTTCCAGCGGATGGATGGAATTGGCCCCGAACCAGCCGCCGCCGTTGGTGCCGAGGTGTTTGATGGCGATCATGCCCGCAGCGGGGCCGCGGGACACGCCCACCGTGTCGCCCTGCATGGTCACCACGGTATCTTTGCCGGCATAACTGGCCGGCGTGCCGTTGAACGACAGGATGATGGCGATCACCACGCAGATGGGCAACAGCAAACGGGTGTTGGTTTTTACCAGGATGTCCCAGAAGTTGCCCAGTTTGGTAGTGGTTTTATCTTTTAGTGCTTTGAACACCACGATCAGCGCCGCGATGCCGGTAGCGGCACTCACGAACTGCAGGAACGTGATCACAAACAGCTGCGTAAAATAAGTAAGGCCCGATTCGCCGGAGTAGTGCTGCAGGTTACAGTTCACCAGAAAGCTGATGGCCGTGTTGAAGGCGAGGTCTGGCGTCTGCCCGCCGTTCCCGTCGGGGTTCAGCGGCAATTTGTCCTGGAAGATGAGCATAAAAAATGCATACACGAACCAGATCATGTTGATGGCCAGCAACGCTTTCAGGTGCTGCTTCCAGTTCATTTCCTCTTTCGGGTTGATGCCGCAGAGGCGGTAAATAAAACGCTCCACGGGGCCCAGGAAATCGAGCCACGTTTTCTCGCCTTTAAACACGCGGGCAATGTATAGCCCCAGCGGGATGGCGATGAGCAGTGTGAGCAGGTAGGTGGCAATAACGCCGGTTAGTTCCGTATTCATGGATTAATGCTTAGGGATTCAGAATTTTTCAGGTTTCAGCAATACATAGATCATGTAAATGAAAACCAGTATGGCCAGTACGAATAAGAAGTTCATCATGACGGTCAGATTTTTTCGAAAAAGTCGATGGATTTAAAGAACAGCCAGAAACAAACGAGCCCGGCAAGTAAAAGCAGTGCGATCATCATATCAATTGGTTTTAAGAAATTGTCTGTAAATGCCGGTTACGGATCCGCCTCAGCGATACGGGCAGCAGTTCCTTGATCTGCTGCGTATCCAGGAAAGGAGACACGGCAAAAATGAACACGCTTTCGATGGCGCATTGCAATACGTTGCTGCCGTTTTTGTACAGCACGCCGGCCATGGCGAAACATTTTTTCACCTCCTGTAAATTCCCCAGCCTGATAAGCTGGCGGGTATGTGCGGAAAAAGCGCCGATGGTGCTGTTGACAGCGCCGGTTTCGGGCATGCCGTGCTTTAAAGCAGGGATCTGGCAGGCAATCAAAAGCGGGATTTTAGCATCCGGTAACATATCTGTGTTTTTGCCCGGGTATAGGCGATTGGAGTGCCAAAGGAGTTAACCGGTTGATTTACAGGCAGAACAGATATTCAGGCATCGGCATATACCATGCAATTTCTGCATGGTATATGCAAAAACGGGAGGGTGTTAAACGGGGATATTGTATTCCTTGATCTTGTTGTAGAGGGTCGTCAACCCGATCTGCAATACTTCGGCGGCTTTCGTTTTATTGCCTTTCACGTATTGCAGCACGCGGGTAATGTGGTGTTTTTCCACCTCGGCGAGCGACATGGAAGAAGGCTCTCCCGCGGGCGCGCTCCATAAAAACTCCACCGGCAGGGCAGCGGCATCCAGCTCAGCGGTATTGGTGAGGATGATGGCCCGTTCGATCACATTGCGCAGCTCGCGGATGTTGCCGCGCCAGCTGTGCTCCTGGAGAGCTTTTGCGAAGGCGGGCGTCATGCCGCTGACCTTCCGCCCGTTTTTGGGCGCCAGCTGCCGGATGAAATATTCGGCAAGGAGGGGGATATCTTTCCGCCGTTCGTTCAGCGAAGGTAGTTTGATCTGGAAAGCCGAGAGGCGGTAATAGAGGTCGGCGCGGAAATGGCCGCTTTCGATTTCTTTATCGAGCACGCGGTTGGTGGCGGCAATGATGCGGATGTTCACCTTGATGGGTTTCGAATCGCCCACTTTATAAAACTCCTGTGTTTCGAGCACACGCAGCAGTTTGGCCTGGAGCTCCATGGCCATCTCGCCGATCTCGTCGAGGAAGAGAGTGCCGTTGTGCGCTTCTTCGAGGAAACCTTTTTTATCTTTGATGGCCCCGGTGAAGGCGCCTGCTTTGTGCCCGAACAGTTCGCTTTCGAGTATCTCCTTGCCGAACGCGCTGCAATTTACCGCCACAAAAGGTTGCAGCTTCCGGGAACTGGCGCGGTGGATGGCCTGTGCGAACACTTCTTTCCCCGAGCCCGTTTCACCCAGCAGCAACACGGTCACATCCGTACCCGCCACTTTCTGCGCCAGCTCGATGGCCGCCCTGATCTCGGCCGACTGCCCGATGATGTTATCGAAATCCCGGCCGCCGCTGATCTTGTTTTCGAGGGAACGGATGCGGAACTGGAGCATGGCTTTGTCCATCGCCTTGCTCGTGAGCGGGAGAATGCGGTTATTATCGTCTCCTTTGGTAATGTAATCGAAGGCCCCGTTTTTGATCGCCTGTACGCCGTCGGCGATATTCCCGTAGGCGGTCAGCACGATGATCTCCACTTCAGGATATTTGGCCTTGATCGCTTGTGTAAGCTCAACACCGTTGGCATCGGGGAGTTTCACATCGGAGAGCACCACCTGTATTTCTTCTTTCTCCAGCAGCTTCCAGGCTGCCTTGGCATCCTTTGCTTCCAGCACGGAATATCCTTCCCTGCCGAGCAGGCGGCCCAGGAGTTTCCGGAGCTGGTCTTCGTCGTCGATTATGAGTATTTGACCTGTGGACATAACAGCAAAGGTAGGAGGAAACCGCCTATCTTGCGTCCGTTGTTTTCTGGTTTCGTTTAACCGTGACCGCGCCTATCACGGCGGCGAGCCCGCCCAGCACGGCATTGGTGACAAATATATTGCCCAGCAGGAAAATCCAGAAACCTTCCCGTTTGTAAGTACTGTATTCGCTCATCCGGCCGCCGTCTGACGGCAGGTTGCCGGTGGTGCCGGCCGGCGGTTCCGTAGCCAGGTGAAAAATAATCGTGGCCGACGCTACGATGATGATGGCGATGGCCGCGGCGAGCAGTCCCATGGTAAACAGGCTGGTCAGTGAGGCTTTGCCGCCCATGGCTTTATTCACGTGATTGACAAAAATCAGAATGCCTACAAACAGCACGCCGTTGGAAATATAACCCGTCCACAGGTCAGATGACCATTGCGTCATATAAAACACCATGGTAAGTGCGATGCTGACCAGAGAAATCAACACCCCGTAAATTACAGCCAGCCTGAATGGTGAATGAAGTGATGCTTGCATATGCTGCCGGTTTAAGTGAACAAATAAAAATCATGTCTTTTCGCCCTTTGCCGCCCGTCTGAGCATTTCCTTCCACTTGCATTCCAGCCGCTTTGCCCACTCGTGGCGGTGTGGCGATGTTAATACAAAGCCAAGAAACGTGCCTATCATCAGGCCTTTTACAAAATATTTATTCATTTTTTGCATTTTTTACCACGGATGAGAGATCGTTTTTTACTTTAATGATATCGGCCCACAGCTCGCCTTCGGCTTTCAGGCGGCTTACGGTGTTGCCTATATGAAAATTCTTTACGTTCAGCTTTTCATTCACTTCTTCCCAATGCAGTGGCGTCGATACCGTGGCGCCCGGTTTCGGGCGTACGGAATAAGCAGAGGCGATGGTCTGCCCTTTACTGTTTTGCAGGAAGTCGACGTAAATTTTATTCAGCCTCGCCGATTTGGCCCGCGTAACGCTGGTGATGCCCGGCAGCTGCGCATGCACCTGGCCGGCGATGTATTCCGCGAAAAGGCGGCAGGTTTCGTACGGGTGACGGCCGCCGGTGGGTATGTAGATGTGCAGCCCCGTGGCACCGGAGGTTTTGCAGAACGACCTGATCCCGTAATCCTCGAGCACCGTATGCACCATATTCGCCGTAGTCACCACGTGTTTGAAGCCGATCTCGCCCGGGTCGAGGTCTATCACGATGTAGTCGGGATAATCGGGTTTGGTGGTACGCGACAACCAGGGATTCACTTCAATGCAGCCGAGGTTGATCATATATGCCAGCGTTGCTTCATTATTGCACACCAGGTAATCGACCATTTTGTTGGACGACGGTGAATGCACCGGGAAGGTTTTCAGCCAGGAAGGGATGGTTTTCACATCGAGATCTTTCTGGTAAAAGCTCATCCCGTCGATGCCGTTGGGGAACCGGTTCAGCGACAGCGGCCGGTCTTTCAGGTGCGGCAGCAGGTAATCCGCTACTTCGAGATAATAATCGATCAACTGGCCTTTGGTGATTTTCTCTTTCGGCCAGTATATTTTCTGCTGGTTGGTAAGTATCACTTTCTGGCGGTTGAGCACCAGCTCCCGGTCGTTTTCGCCGGCAACCTTCTGAGGGGCCGCCATCTTTTTTACCGGCCCGGATGCGGATGCCTTTTTAGCCGTGGCTTTGGCGGCCGCCTTTTTCGCCGGCGCCTTCGGGCTTGCCGCTTTCTTCGCGGGGGCTTTGGACGACGTAGCTTTAGCCGCAGACTTGCCGGGCGAGGCCTTCTTCGCACCGGTTTTGGCGGCCGTTTTCGAAGCGGTTTTCTTCGCGGCTGTTTTTGCAGCGGTCGCTTTCTTCGCTACCGGTTTCGCCTTCACCGCAGTTCCGTTGACGGCTACTTCGCCGGAAGATGCTTTTTTTCCTGCCATGGCAATATGTTTAGGTAATTCTCTTTTTACTTCTTTGGCGGGTTTATCTTCCCGCAAGGCAATAAAAACAGGCTGCCGCAGATTGCCGCCGCCTGTCCACTCCGAAAACTTCACTTCGCAGACCAATACCGGTTTTACCCAGGTAACAGGCATGTTGGAAGGCACTTTTCTATCGAACGGAGATTTTGTTTGCACGTAGGGCAACAGCCGGTCGTGCACATCATTCAGCAGTTTTTCGTTGAACCCGCCGCCGCAGTGGCCGATATATTCGAGGCGGCCGTCTTCATATACGCCCAACAACAGTGCGCCCATCTTTTTACGGCTACCGCGCGGTTCCGTAAAACCGCAGATCACGGCCTCCTGCCGGTTCAGGATTTTAATTTTCAGCCAGTTAAGGCTGCGGTTGCCTTCCGTATAATTGCTACTGCCGTTCTTGGCGATGATGCCCTCCCAACCCGCTTTTGCGGCCTTTTTAAAGAGGTTCAGGCCCTTGGTGGCCACATGGCCGGAATACTGCACTTTGGGGTCGTTTAGCTGGTTAATAATCTCTTCCAGCAGCGTTTTGCGCTCCAGCAGCGTCAGATCTTCCAGATCATGGCCGTTGAGGTGCAGGAGGTCGAATACTTCGTATACGAGGTTGCCTTTACGGGTGGTTTTATAATTCTGCAATGCCTGGAAATCGGAACGGCTGTTTCTCCCCAAAACAATCACTTCGCCGTCCAGCACCACATTGTGGGGAATATTCTCTACGGCTGTTTTAATAACAGCATATTGATCGTTGAAAGAAATCTGGTGACGGGAATATAAATTGGCTTCCCCTTCACGGACGTTGGCAATGGCGCGGTATCCGTCCCATTTGGTTTCGAACACCCAGCCCTCGCGGTCGAACGGCTCATCTACGAGGGTGGTGAGCATCGGTTTATAAAATTCCTTCATCCGCGTCAGCCGCTCGGCCTTTTCAGTCGCGGCTTTTTTTTTACCGGTAGCGACAGCCTTTTTCGAGCTTGCTGCTTTCTTAACGGCCTTCGTAGCCGATGCAGATTTCTTCACCGGTTTTTTCTTAGCAGAAGAGGCTGCTTTCTTTGATGTGGTTTTCTTCGTTGTTGCAGCCGCGGATTTTTTCGTAGCGGAAGCGGCTTTCTTCGGCGCCGCCTTTCCCGATGCAGCCGTTTTCTTCTCGCCGCCGCTGCCCCGCTGTTTATCGATCACCCGCTGCGGGGTGAAGTCTTCACTGTTGTAACCGCCGGTAACGGCGTATTTGTCTTTGTGTTTGATCAGCAGCCAGGCGTTTGCGTCCCTGCCGCCTTTCATTTTCACCAGCGCGAATTCCCCTTTCAGTTTTTTGCCGCGCAGCACCACTTTGATGTTGCCTTCGTGCCATTCATGCAACGCGGCCTTATCGAAGGGTTTGCCGTTGCTTTCCAGCAGTTCGTAAGTGCCTTTGTCCCAGAGGTAGACATATCCCGCGCCGTAATTGCCGGCGGGTATTTCACCCTGGAAATCTTTATAGTCGTATGGATGATCTTCCACTTCCATGGCCAGGCGCTTGTCCGCCGGGTCGAGGGAGGGGCCTTTGGGAACGGCCCAGCTTTTCAGCACGCCGTCCATTTCGAGCCGGAAATCGTAGTGCAGCCGGGTGGCATGGTGGCGCTGCACCACGAAGATATGTTGATCGCCCCCGCGCGCTTTACCGGCGGCGGGCTCTGCCGTCTGTTTGAAGTCCCGCTTCTTTTTATACGTGGTCAGGCTCATGATACCCGTTTTTTGTTACCGCCCAAACTGGCTTTGAGCTGATCGAACAGGTCGGTGCCCTTGGTATGAACCACCCGCAGTTTCTTCACAGCCGGGCGTTTGCCGGACGCTTTGGCTTTGATGATCTTCAGCAGCTCCTTGCGGTATTCGTCCTTATACTGCGTGATATCGAACGGTTCGGTGTATTGTTCCACCAGTTTGATGGCCATGTCGAGCTCCTTCTTGGCGATCTTGACGTTTGAGGGCAGGGAGAGGTCTTTCGGATCGCGTATCTCTTCCGCAAACCGGAGGCGGTGCAGCACGAGGTAATCCTCCTTAGGCCGCACGATGGATAAGTGTTCCTGCGAGCGCAATACGAACAGGCTGATGCCTACCTTCTGCGTTTTGTTGAGGGTTTGCAACAACAGTTCGTAAGCCTTGGTGCCGCTTTTATCGGGCTCGATGAAATACGGCGTTTCGAAATACATGTCGTCGATCTCCGCGGCATCCACAAAGGACGATATCTCGATCACCTTGCTCTTTTTGGGGCTGGCGGCGGCGAAGTCCTCATCATCCAGCACCACGTATTCGTCATTATAGTTGTAGGCTTTTACGATATTTCCCCAGGCCACCTCCTTGCCCGTTTTCTCATTCACGCGCTGGAAGCGGATATGTGAATGGTCTTTTTTGTCCAGCATATCGAGGTCGAGCCGGCTTTCCTGCGTGGCGCTGTATAGTTTGACGGGGATGTTCACCAGCCCGAAACCGATGCTCCCGCTCCATATTGCTCTCATAGTGCAAGATTTAGGTGGTATACAACAATGATTATACCATCACAAAAGAAAAACCGCCCCGGGAACAGGACGGTAAGTCATTCTATAAATATGCATAACTATGGGGGAATACATTCTTCTGAATGGGGTCATTCCAACAGGCATGAGCCAATAATCAGGCCATTTTGTGTGGCATACCTTTTGAAATTTTAACAGCAGAAACAAAATCAATTTTATGACTGAACACGTTCCTGATAAACCCGGCCAAATGAATACCCTGTCGCAGGTGATGGCTAAACTGCATTCGAAGGGCTACGACAATGAATTAAAGATGAGCGACCACGGGAGAATGCAGCCCGCGGAAGGAGAGCAGATATATGATCCGGAAGATCTAAAGATCATCAAAACCTACCGCTTCGAGGGCGAATCAGACCCGTCGGACAGTTCGGTGCTGTACCTGCTGGAAGACAAGGATGGCCGTAAAGGCTACATCATTGATGCTTACGGCATGTACTCATCGCATGATGAGGGCGGGTTCGACGAATTCCTCAAGAAGATTCCCGTAGAAGACCGGGAAGAGCAGATTATTTTCGGAGGTTTGTGATGAAAAGAGCAGGAACGTACGGTATTACCGGCGTTCCTGTTTGTTTTCACGGGCAGCCAGGATCTTCATCAATATCTTTTCGTCAGCACCGGTACTCGTAAAATTCCCCAATTCCCCGCTTTCGTACAGACTGAACAACCTGGGATGGATGTAGTATTTTTTACACACTGCGCGGGTATTCCCCAGTTTTTTCGCCACGGCATCGATCACTTCCACGATATTTTTTTTGCATTGCGCCTGCGTTTCATAAGTTCCACAATTCGCGAGCAGGTGCAGCGCCTGCACCGTACCGGCCCAGGTACGGAAATCCTTGCAGGTGAATTCTTCGTTGGTACAGGCTTTCAGGTAATCGTTCACTTCGCCGGAGTCGAGGCTCTTGATGTCGCCGTTCTCGTAGTACTGAAACAACTCCTGGCCGGGAATGTCCCGTACCTTTTTCAGCAGGCGGGCCAGCGAGGCATGGCGGAGCCTGATCTGGTGCTCCACGCCTTTTTTGCCCTTGAAACGAAAGAAGGCTTCGTTCCCGTTTATTTTGACGTGTTTGTTGTGCAGGGTAGTGAGGCCGTGGGAATTATATTTCTTTTCATATTCGGCGTTGCCGATGCGCATGAGCGTTTCTTCCATCACCCGCAGGGCGATGGCGATCACGCGGGGTTTGTCGAGCTGCCGGCGGCGCAGGTCTTTGGCGATCTGGCGACGGATGCGGGGCAGCAATTTACCGAAGCGCAGCAGCCGGGAATATTTGGTTTCGTTACGGGCGGCGGCCCATCGCGTGTGGTACCGGTACTGCCGGCGGCCCAGGGCATCCACGCCGGTAGCCTGAAGGTGGCCGTTGGCATAGGGGCAAATCCACACGTCTTTCCAGGCGGGCGGCAGCACCAGCCCCCGGATGCGCGCCAGCACCTGTTCGTCTTCGATCTTTTTTCCCGCGGCATCCATGTAATACACGCCGTGACCGTTGGTCATGCGTGTAAAGCCGGGCATCGACGGCGACACATAACGAAGCTTCACGGCTTGGGCCATGGCGGCGGGATCTGTCAGTACCGATTTATCCGTTAACGATTTCTCCTCCATTGGGGTGCAATATTTGACCGGTCATATAACTTGCATCGTCCGATGCCAGGAACACATAACAGGGCGCCACTTCCGCCGGCTGCCCCGCGCGTTTGAGGGGCACGTCGGACCCGAATTCGGCGACGTGATTGGCCGGAAAAGTAGCGGGTATCAGGGGCGTCCAGATAGGACCCGGCGCAACACCGTTGACCCGGATGCCTTTGTCGGACAACATCGACGACAGCGAGCGGGTGAACCCCACGATGGCGCCTTTGGTGGCGGCATAGTCCACCAGGTGCGCGCTGCCACGGTATGCGGTGACAGACGTGGTGTTAATAATGCTGCTCCCTTTGCGCATGTGCGGCAGCGCATGGCGCACCATGTAAAAATGCGCGAAGATGTTCACCGAAAAGGTTTTCAGAAGCTGCTCCGGCGTGATGTCTTCAAATTTCTTTTGCGGGTACTGCACGGCGGCGTTGTTCACCAGCACATCCACCCGCCCGAATTTCTTCACGGTCTGGCGGATGATCTTTTCACAATGTTTCTCACGCGCTATATCACCGGCAATCAGTAATACGTCCCGGCCGAAGGCTTTCACCTGTTCCGCGGTTTCAGCGGCGTCATCATGCTCGTCGAGGTAAGCGATCACGATATGCGCGCCTTCCGCGGCGAATGCCAGCGCTACGGCGCGACCGATGCCGCTGTCGCCGCCGGTAATGACGGCTATCTTTTCCTGGAGGCGGCCGCCGGCCAGGGTGCTGGTTTTCCGGGCCACCGGCAATGGCTGCATACGCGATTCTATGCCCGGCTGGCGGTTCTGATGCTGGGCCGGGCGGATGTCTTTTTTGGGTTGCGATTTTTGCATGGCGTCTGTTTACATAAACAAAAGGACCGGGTAGTAACGCCCCTTTCAGGCATTCCCAACCGGTCCCTTGTGTTGATATGGATCTATTCAGCTAAGGCTTCTTCGTTCACGGAAGTCTCTGCAATCTGCGTCAGCAGCACATCGGTTTCTTTTTCTTCATCGAGCGTCTGCTCCAGCAGGTTGGCTGCATCCGTGTGGCCCATACGGGTAGCGAGCGTCCGCAGGCTGCCGTAGGCGGCAATTTCATAATGCTCTACTTTCTGCGCGGCGATGATCAGGCCGGCATCCAGTACGGCGGATTCTTCTTCTTCCTCGATGAGCTCTTGTGCTTCAGATACCAGGCCTTCCATGGCTTCGCATTTTTTAGCGACCGGGCGCATGCCCATCATTTCGAAGATTTCTTCAACGCGGCTCACGTGTTGTTTGGTAGCCGCCAGGTGATCTGCGAAGGCATTCACCAGCTCGGTCGTAGTAGCGGCTTTCTGCATTTTGGGCAAAGCTTTCACCAGGTGTTTTTCTGCCCAGTAAATGTCTTTCAGTTCATCCATGAACAGTTGGTGGAATTTGGAATTTTCCATGTCCCCGCCGTTGCTTTTGCTGCGGGAACCGGAATTGCCTGCACGGCTGCGGCCTGACGCGGCTGCGGTAGTGGATTTACGGCTTGTTGTGCCGTTTTTGCCATTGCTTTTTGTGGCTGTTTTACGCGTTGCCATAATGCATATATTTTTCAGGTTAATTAATGATGACTATTTGTTTGGAAATGGGAACCGGTCCCGTTTATCCACAAGGCTTTCCGTATCCCGGTCGTCTTCCACCATCAGGTCGGGCGACTTTTCCTGTACGTCGTTGTTCTCCTCGCTGCCGGTGGGGTCGGGGATGTCCTGTTTCGGTTCCTTATCGGGTTCTTTGTCCGGCACGGATTGCGGATCGCTGGGCTTGCGGTCTATTTCGCGTTTGGGCAATTCTTCGGGAATGTCTGGCGTCTCATAATCCTGATCGTTCCCGGGCTTGGGTTGCCCGCCACCCTGTCCCCGGTCCGGTTGAGGTTCTTCCTTCCTTCCGGGCGGTTGTGGGGACTGCATATTCTTCTGATCAGCTTGGCTTTTCATGACTCTCGGTTTTAAGGGTAAAAAAATCGTAATGTCTGGCGCAGCAATACATTTTCTGTAGTTCAAACAACATTCCACAAGCCCGGTACTACTTTTGCTGCTATGGGAGCAACAACAATATCAACGGCTATGGGTCGCCGTTCCAATGGCTGTTAATTTGCATTTTAGTATTTTCATGGAACGGGGGAAATCGCTGGTGCGGGGAATCTCCCGTCAACAGCGGGATTTTTCCTGTAGAAATAGGTTTTCACACTGTAGAAAATCTTGCCCAGCAAGGGTTGGCGGGTTTTTCGTATCTGTTTATATAACAATTTGAAACGATGCACATCAGCGTACACAAGAAGATCAGGATAGGATTTTTTATTGCTTTCACCGTGATTGTAGGCGCCTCCGTTCTCTCGTACCTGATAGCCAAAAACCTGATGCTCAATGCGGCCCGCCTCAACCATGCGGTGGAAGTGTCCAAGCGCCTCGAACAGATCACCAAACAGCTCAAAGATGCGGAAGCGGCCATCCGGGGATACAATCTCACCAAAGAAAGAAAATTCCTCGAGCCCAGCATGAGCGCACGCAGCATCGGCATCGAAAAGGAATACCGCGCCCTGCGCAAGATCACCGACGAGCCGGAGCAGCTCCGGAACCTCGATACGCTGAAGCTGCTGCTGGACGTAAAATATAAACAGCTCTCCGGTGGCGAGGAAGCGGGGCTCATCGGCAGCAGCATTTCCGTGGGAGAAGGCGAAGTGTCGATGGACCTCATCGACAAAAAAGTAGATGCGATGATTGCCATAGAACAGGCGCAGCTTGATGAAAAGTCGCGGCTGTTCCAGTTTTTTTCGAGTTTATGGATACCGGTGGTGTTCATCATTTCGCTCATCGCCATCCTGATCGGGGTATATTCCTATGTGACGCTTACCAAAGAATTCCGGCTGCAGCTGCACATCGAGCACCGGATGAAAAATTACCAGCGCGAGCTGCAGGAGAACATCGCCCTGCTCAACAAAACCAACCAGGAACTGGAGCAGTTCGCCTACGTGGCGTCGCACGACCTGCAGGAGCCGCTCCGGAAAATCTCCACCTTCTCGGACCGCCTGCAGATGAAATACCGCGATGCGCTGCCCGATGAGGCCGGCCAGCTGATCGACCGCATGGTGGCCGCCGTGTCGCGCATGCGGGTGCTCATCAACGACCTGCTGATCTTCTCCCGCGCCGGCCGCATCATATCCGAAACCATCGTGCCGGTAGACATGAACGCCCTCATCCAGGATGTGCTGGGCGACCTCGAAGTGGCCCTCCAGGAGAAAAACGGCACGGTGATCTGCGACCAGCTGCCCGTGATCGAAGGCAGCGATACCGCCCTGCACCAGCTGTTCCAGAACCTGCTCTCCAACTCCATCAAATTCGCGTCGCCCGACCGCCCGCTCGAAATCCGGCTCCTGCGAGAACTGCTGAGCGGCCGCGAAACCGGCGTAGTGAAAGAAAACAAGTGGGACGAAAGTTTCTGCCGCATTACGCTCGAAGACAACGGTATCGGCTTCGACCAGGCCTATGCCGAACGTATATTCCTCATTTTCCAGCGCCTGCACGGCGTCAGCGAATACAAAGGCACCGGCATCGGGCTGGCCATCTGTAAAAAGATCGTGGATTCCCATCATGGTCATATCAGCGCCGAAGGGTATCCAGGCAAAGGCGCCAAATTCATCATCGTGCTGCCCGTGAAACAATTCCGGGAGGAATAATCGCGTTTTTTTAGAAAGACTGCACAATTCTTGTACATCCTTGCCCAACAAGGGGAAAACTTACCGGATGAAAGAGACATATAAGCAAATTTTAATGATCGACGATGACGAAGACGACTTTTTCCTCGTCAACTCGCTCTTACAGGACGTAGCGCCCGGACAGTATCACATTGAATGGGCTTCCAACTACGACATGGCCATTGAGGCCATCGAAAAGAAACAGCACGAACTGTACCTGGTAGACTACCGGCTGGGCAAACACACCGGCCTCGACATCCTGCGCCATTTCAAGGAAATCGACTACGAAGCGCCCGTGATCATGCTCACCGGCAAGGGAGATTACGCCATCGATAACGAGGCCATGATGGCCGGTGCGTCCGACTACCTGGTGAAAGGCGAAATCACCGGGCCGGAGCTGGAAAGGGCCATCCGTTACGGCATCATGGAGTTCGCGCATCTGCGCGCCATTGCCGAGAACAGGAAAAAATACTTCGGCATTTTCGAAAAAAGTCACGACCTCATCATACTCGCCGACTGCGATAAAAACATCATCGACGCCAACCCCATCGCCGTTAGAAAACTCAGCTATTCGCACGATCAGCTGCTGTCCATGAACCTGAAAGACCTGTTCCTGCACGAGGTACAGGCACTCCGGTTCCTGCTGGAGATCTGCGAGGACGATGCCATCGTGCAAAAGGAATACGCCTTCAGGAACCAGGCCGGCCAGAAGATCGACGTGCTGGTAAACGCCAGCAAACTGGACGAGCAGCTGGGCACCTTCCTCTGCGTGGCGGAAGACATCACGGACAAGAAACGCGAAGAGCAGGAAAAACGGCAACAGGAAAAGTTCGTGATCAGCGGGCGCATTGCGCGGGTGATCGCCCATGAGGTGCGCAACCCGCTGACCAACATCCTGCTGGCGGTGGGCCAGTTCAGGACGGAGGATGTGCTCAAAGAAGCGGAAGACAGCCAGGTGTACCTGGATATCATCGAAAGGAACTGTACCCGTATCAACATGCTGGTGACCGAATTGCTGCAGTCTACCCGCATGATGGAACTGCATCTCCAGGAAGTGCCGGTGTCAACGCTCGTGCAAAAAGCACTGGCGCTGGCCGACGACCGCCTGCAGCTGGCTGGCGTGCGGCTGGTTACCGAATTTGCGGCGGATGGTGTGGCCGTACACGCCGATGAGGAAAAGATGAACATCGCCCTGCTGAATATTTTCATCAATGCGGTGGAAGCGATGACGCCCGGCTACGGCGTGCTCACCGTCAAAACCGAAGAAGATAAAGGAAAGATCAATATCCTCATCACCGATAACGGGATGGGCATCCCCGAAGAAAACAAGGCCCGCCTGTTCGACCCCTTCTTTACCAGTAAAACAAAAGGCACCGGCCTCGGCCTCACCTCCACGCAGAATATCATCATCAATCACCGCGGCAGCATTGACGTGGAAAGCACCGTAGGTGTGGGCACCCAGTTCACCATCACCTTACCCAAAGCATAAAAAACGGGGAAGGAAACACAAGTTTCCCTCCCCGTTCTGTATGGATTGAATTTTCACCCCTGTTCTTCCGAACTAAACTGCGCGTCCACGAATAATGTTCACAAGGATGGCAATAATTGCCAGTACCAGTAATGCATGGATGAGGCCGCCTGCAGAATATACAAAGAACCCCAATAACCATCCGATGATAAGGATCACTGCGATCAGATACAATAGATTACTCATGGCTTAAAGTGTTTGTTCTATTTGTTGTAATTAAAATATTGTGCCAATTCACAAAAGGCTAAAAAACAGCACTGCGGCGGCTTTTGGGGCATAACGATGTGGAAGTGCTTCCCCCCTTAGTGGCAATTGCGCGCCGTTCGGGCCGCTAACCGGCAGCGGCTGACCGTGGCAGCATTTTTGGACCCTTCACCCTATTACATCACTTTTAAACTAGCAGATTATGGAACACCAACACAGAACAGCTGAAGTGCTGGAAGACCTGGTTAAAATTAATAACGACCGTATTGAGGGATATCAGAAAGCCATCAAACAGACGGACGACAGTGACCTTAAAAGCCTGTTTGAAAGAATGCTGGCCGACAGCAAGCAATACACCGTAGAGCTGAACAAACACCTGCGCAGCCTGGGTGAAGAAAGAGAACGCGACTCCACTTTGGCCGGCAAGATCTACCGCACCTGGATGGACGTGAAAGTGAGTTTCGGTGGTAACGACCGGCATTCCATACTGGCATCGTGCGAGTTCGGTGAAGATGCCGCCCAACGCTCTTACCGCGAAGCGCTTCAGCAAAATCTTCCTGACGACATCCGGCAGGTGATCGCAGCACAACAGGTTGCCCTGAAAGCCGCACACGACGAAATCAGGCACCTGCGCGACGTGGAAACAGTGAACAGATAAAACAACATGCACCTGCTGAAAAAAGACCGGTCAGGCAACAATGCCCGGCCGGTCTTTTTTATGAGCAGAAAAAAACTGTCCTGCACAATTGTGCAGGACAGCGCTGGCAAGCTTTCAGATTTTAAATATGTTTTGCTTAACACTGAACATTTTATCTGTTTTGATAAATGTTGTAATGCTGCTTGCATTTTAAAACCCTATAAAGCAGCCAATAACTAAAACAACAGCTATGATAAAAGTATAACCGGTTAAAACGGTTACAAATCGTCAATTAGTTTTTTTACTTCGTCTTTCGACTTTCCCAGTTTTTTCTGTAACCTTCCGTACAGTTCGTCTTCCTTGCCTTCTACGTAAAGCAGATCGTCATCTGTAAGATCTGCGTATTGCTGCTTCAATTTGCCTTTGATTTCATTCCAGGCTCCTTTTAATTGTAGTGAATCCATAAGATATTGTTTTTGGTGTTTCTGATTAAGTAAGGACAATTTCTGTACCATCGTGCCAACCCAAGGGGGAACAGGTAATTTCCGGGGGGCCGTTTCGCAGTATGGGGAAATGCCGGTGCGAAAAATGTAGAAATGGTTCCACAGAAATGGTTGTTTAAACAGTTAAAAAGCCCGGCAAAGTGTTTGCAATAAAGGAATCAGGAAATATTTACTGACGTGGGATAGTTTTTTATATGAGTCATTCAAATAAATTATGGAACAAATTGTTTAACGCGGACAGCGCGGCTCCCGGAAACGCCATTAACCCCGGCACCGGTGAGCATCAAAAGAAGCCAATGGGAGCGTTAATTCTGATCATCGACGACGAACCGGACATCTGCCACCTGCTGCAATTGAGCCTTAGCAAGTATGGCTACAAGGTGAAGTATGTGCATGCGCTCAAAGAGGGAATGTTGTTCCTGAAACGCCAACAACCCGATATCCTGTTCCTGGACATTCACCTGCCGGACGGTTCCGGATTGGAAGCCCTGCCTGTGATAAAATCACAATACCCTGATTTACCGGTAATTACAATCAGCGCTTACGATAACGGCATGGAAAAACAAAAGGCGCTAACAGCAGGAGCGGCCCGTTTTTTGCCGAAACCTTTTAATGTGGGGGAGTTGCAAGATATCATTTATGAGGTGAAAAGCTAGCCGTTCAGCCCGTCAAATGCATAATAAGTTGTAAATTTAGAATCCGTCCAATAGCCGATTTTACTATGAAGAATATCCTCATTATAGATGATGAAATAAACATATGCACGTTGCTCAGTAAATTCCTGGGCAAACATGGTTTTAAGGTAGATAGTACAATGACAGGCGCACAGGCCATGAAAATGATGACCGAGAACCGGTATGATCTTGTGTTGTGCGATTATCGCCTTAAAGATACCGATGGTGCCAAATTGCTGGGCGATATCCGCCAGCAGCATCCGCATACGGTGATGATCATCATCACCGGGTATTCCGATGTACGGATTGCCGTGGAAATGGTGAAAAACGGCGCCTACGATTATATCTCCAAACCGCTCTACCCGGACGAGATCCTCAGCCTCGTCAATAAAGCCCTTTCACAACCGGTACCTGCGCCGGCTACCCAGGTAAACGCAGTGGAGCCCCACGCGCATGAGGAAAGACCCATGCCCGTATCCGAGCAACAGAAAAACGGCAGCCGTTACGTGTACGGGGAAAGCGAGCCTTCCCGCGAACTGTTCCGGGAACTGACGCTGGTAGCGCCCACGGATTACAGCGTGATCATTTTCGGCGAAACAGGTACCGGCAAGGAATCTGTGGCCCATCTTATACACGAGCACAGCAGCCGTAAAGGCCAGCCCTTTGTGGCGCTCGATTGCGGCAGCCTCTCCCGCGAGCTGGCGGCCAGCGAACTGTTCGGCCATGAAAAAGGCGCCTTTACCGGGGCCATCGGCACCAAAATAGGCGCATTCGAACAGGCCCAGGGCGGTACCCTCTTCCTCGACGAAATCTCCAACCTGTCCTACGACATCCAGGTGGCGCTGCTCCGCGTTATCCAGGAAAAACAGATACGCCGCGTAGGCAGCATGAAAGAAATTGCAATAGACGTACGGCTGATCGTGGCCTCCAACGAAAACCTGTTCGAGTCCGTGCAGAAAGGGAAATTCAGGGAAGACCTGTTCCACCGTTTCAACGAATTCACCATTCATATTCCCCCGCTGCGCGAACGCGTGGAAGACCTCCCGCTTTTCGTGGACGCTTTCCTTTCGCAGGTGAGCAAGGAACTGAACAAAGGGGAAGTGAAGATGAGCGAGGAAGTGTGGGAATGTTTCCGGCGGTACGACTGGCCGGGCAACGTCCGCGAGCTGAAAAACGTTATCCGCCGCGCCAGCCTGCTCACGCCGGCCGGGAAGGAAATCACCATGGCCGCGCTGCCGCTCGAGATGAAGTCGGGTCACACCTTTGCAAAATCCACCCATACCAACGGCGAATCCGCCGAGGAGGAAATACCCGACATGCCCATGCTGGATTCCAACGACCTGAAGTCGGTGGCCCTGAAAGCGGAATACAACAAAATCATCAACGTGCTGAAAGCAGTGAAGTATAATAAAACCAAAGCAGCCCAGCTGCTTAACATCGACAGGAAAACCCTTTATAACAAACTGCGGCTGCTCAACATCAACTACTAATACTTAAGGCATATGGCCAAGAAAATACCCTTGTTCGAACGGCTCGCCGGCAGTGTCACCGCAGCTACCGGCAGTCCCTGGGCCTTCGCTATCGCGTTCCTGACAATCCTCGTATGGGCCATCACCGGCCCCATATTCCATTTCTCGGATACCTGGCAGCTGGTGATCAATACGGGCACCACCATCATCACATTCCTGATGGTGTTCATCATCCAGAAAACCCAGAATAAAGATTCCAAATCCATCCAGCTGAAGCTGAATGAGCTGATAGCCGCTACCAAACCGGCCAGCAACCGCCTCATCGATGTGGAATCACTGTCCGAGGAAGAGCTGAACATCCTGCATAACTTCTACACCAAACTGGCGGCTTCCACCAAACAGAACCTCGATCTCAAACATTCGCATTCCATCGAAGAGGCCATGGAAAACACGGCAGACAAAATTAAACTGAGTAGAAAGTAGAACGGTTATTTGTCCAGTTCCCGCAGCAGCCCCGCAAGGTCGAGGCGGTGGGTGTACATGGTCAGGTTTCCTTCTTCATCTACGGGCCATTGCTCCCGCGGGCGGTCCCAATACAACTCCACACCGTTTTCATCGGGGTCGTTGAGGTATAGCGCCTCGCTGACGCCATGGTCCGCAAAACCGGTGAACCGGACGCCGGCTTCGGCGAGCCGTTTATAGATAGCGGCCAGGTCTTTCCTTTCAGGATATAAGATGGCGGTATGATAGAGGCCCGCGGCGTTTTCCGGTGCGGGCGGCATGCCTTTGCTGTGCCAGGTATTGAGGCCCAGGTGGTGGTGATATCCGCCGGCGGAAATGAACGCAGCCTGTTCCCCGTATTTCACCATCAGTTCAAAACCGAGTAGTCCGCAATAGAAATCGAGCGACCGCTGCAGGTCGGATACCTTCAGGTGCACATGGCCGATGCGCGTTTGGGCGGGAACAGTATAACTCATGGGAGATTTTTAGGTACAAAGATAAGCGGATCCCTCCGGTAACTGCGATTGTCCGCTGAATTGTGCAGCTGCGTTCGGGATCCGCATTGTGTGTTTTACACTACAATATCACGAGGGGGCTGATGATGCCTACCGAAACCCGGTAATTGTCCGAGTCCTTCATACCCAGTACCTGTCTGGCTTCATCCGTATAGGTATATTTCCTGCCTATGAACGCCCCGAATACTTTCAGGTTAAAATTGTCAAAAGGATATACTTCAATGCCCGGTATATATCCCCAGGCCGTCCGCAGCCTGGTTCGGTCATTTTTCCCGGGTGCCTTCCACAGCGCATCGTCGAGCATACCTACAAAAAACAGGTTCACTTTTTCGGACACCCGGTAGTCGACCTGCGTCCAGTGACTGACGTAGCGTACGTTCTGCGCCGTTTTCAATCCCACATTATCCGTGAACGAGGATACGATGCCTTTCCGGTCGAGCTGTTCGTTGCTCCATTTGAAATCATACGCCAGCCGGAATTTTTTCAGGTTCAGCTGGTTGCCGAGGGCGAAATAATTCATGTATTCGTACTCCGCTTCCCTGAACAGCGAATAAGACCAGATGGTATTGAACTTCCCGCCGAAAAAAGAGCCGCGCCAGTTCACCACGGCGGCAAAGGGGAAACGTGCTTCCTGGATGCCGGGAATGGTGTCGTACAACTCATAAAACGAAGCGGTACGGGTGTTCAGCAGCTGCAGGGTAAACTCCTGTTTGTTGCCCGGCAGTACATATCCAACGCCTGCGCCGGTCAGAAAATTGTCTGCATATTCGATGATGTCGGAGTACTCGTAAATGTTCACCGGGTTGGCGTCGAACTCATATCCTCCCCAGTCTGCGCTCATTTTACCGGCGTAGATTTTCCAGCGGGGGCTGGGGTCGAAGCGCAGGTAAGCCATATCTGTGGAGCGGCTGATGTTATCGATGCTCTGCGGCACCACCGTTCTGGTGTACCGGTCGCGGAAACGGAAATAGACCTTTTCATGCACCTTTCCTTTGATCTCGAGGCGGAACTGGTTCAGCACAAAGCGGGACCGCGTGTAGGTGCCCTCGTTGAATTCGTTCTGAAACGACATCTGCATATTCGCGATCATGTCGATATTGGATAATAACGATTGTTTGGCGACCGGTATGATGGGCTGACGGACAGTGGATGTATCCTCCTGGCGCTGCGCCCGTGTGAGCGCAGGCGCCAGCAGGAAAAAAACGGTCAGGGTAATTAAACAACGCATAAACAGGTTTTTGGTTGCGGCGCTACCAGAACAGGTGGGCGAACAGGAAACCAGCCGCCACGGCGCCCGATACACTCACCAGCCCCGGTATCATAAAACTATGGTTCACCAGGTACTTCCCGATATAGGTGCTGCCGGTACGGTCAAAGTTGATCGCGGCCAGCAGCGTAGGGTAGCCCGGTAGTACAAAGTCGCCGTTGGTAGCCGGGAACATCGCCACGAGGTTGTTAGGCGCAATGCCGAGCAACACGCCCAGCGGCATGAGCGCCTTGGTGGTGGCCGCCTGGCTGAACAACAGCATGCTGAGCACGAACAGGGCGATGGAGAAGGTCCAGGGCGCCGCCGTCACCATTTCTCCGAGCGCTGCCTGGATGGCGGCGGAGTTCGCTTCCATGAAGGTCGCACTCATCCACACCACCCCGAAAATCGACACCACGGCCTGTGCGCCGGCCGTGAACAGGCTGGCTTTCGCTACATCCGTTGTGGAGGTTTTCGTAAACAGCAGCATCAGCGCCGCGGCCGACAACATCACCAGTTCGATCACAGCCGCCATTTTGATGGAGCCGTTCGCATTCACCGACAGGTTGGCCGCGCCGGGCTCAAACCGGGGGAGCATGGCGGGGAATGCGCCTACCAATACTATTAATAACACCGCAACGCCAAAAATGATCACTGAAGTTTTAGCGCCGGGTTTCAGGGGTTTCGATTCATCCGCGCTCGATGCGTCCAGTTCCCTGGCAAAATCCGGGTCTTTCATTTTTTCGAGGAACACGGGATCTTTTTCCAGTTCCTTGCCTTTTTTCCAGACCACGGCCACACCCGCCAGGATACCGACAAGGCAGGCGGGAATACACACTTTCAGGATCTGTACGAGCTCGATCTGCCCGGCCAGGATGGTGATCATGGCCGCCGTAGCCGCCGAAATGGGACTGGCCGTAATACCCAGGTGGGCGGCCACCACGGATATGCTCAGCGGGCGCTCCGGCCGTATTCTTTTTTGTGTGGCCACCTCCGCGATGATGGGCAGCAGCGAATAGGTGATATGCGCGGTTCCGGCAAATACAGTGAAGAAAAAGGTCACCAGCGGCCCCATCAATGTGATCATCGAGGGTTTGCTGCGCAGGATCTTTTCCGCGATGCGCACGAGATAATCCATACCGCCGGCAGCCTGCATGGTGGCGGCGGTAGACACAACGGCGAGGATGATGAGCATCACATCGATGGGCGGCTCGCCGGGCCGCATGCGGAAAACGAACAGGTAGATGGCCAGGGCCACCATGCCCATTACGCCCAGGCCGATGCCTTTCAAGCGGGCGCCAATGAGGATAGCGGCGAGAAGGATTGCGAATTGAAGCCAGATCATGAATAGATGTATTTATACAATTTGGTTGAATGAGTGCCCGGCCCTGCTTCAATACGCAAAAAACATCTCCTGTATCTTTTGCGGGTTTTGGGTTTTGAGCAATGCCAGTTGCAACAGCACCCGTGCTTTCTGCGGGTTCAGGTCATCCGCCACGATGGTGCCCAGCGCGGCGTCGTCCGTTTCGGAATGCAGTGTTACCCTGCCGCTGCCCGTTCTGGAAGAACGCACCACGACCACGCCCGTACGCGTAATGTTTTTCACTTGCCGTTCCACCGTAGGGTACAGGTTACCGTTGCCCACGCCTGCAATGATGATGCCCTGCGCCTTGTCTTTCACCAACGCATCGAGCAGTACAGGGTTCATATTGGCGTAGCCGTACAAGATATCCACTTTTGGCAAAGAATTCACCTGGCTGATGTCAAATTCTGTCTGAACGGTGTGTTTGCGGAGGATGGCGTGGTAATATTCCACCTTCCCGTCGAACACCGTACCCAGCGGGCCCGTGTTCGGGCTCTGGAAGGTAGCTACGTTGGTCGTGTTGGTTTTCGTGACTTCGCGCGCGGAAAAAAGCATGTCGTTCATGCAAACCAGCACGCCCCGGTTGCGCGATTTGGGATTGGATGCCGCCACGATCGCATTGTACAGGTTCATGGGGCCGTCCGCCGAAATAGCGGTAGCGGAGCGCATGGCGCCTACCAGCACCACGGGTTTTTCGGTTTTGACGGTGAGCTGTAGAAAGAAGCCGGTTTCGCCTTCGGTATCGGTGCCGTGTGTGATCACGATACCGTCCACATCGGGTTGGGCGGCCAGAACGTTGATGCGCTTGGCGAGTTTGAGCCACACACTGTCGTGCATGGCCTGGCTGCCCACGGACGCCACCTGTTCACCGCTGAGGTTCGCTATTTTCCGGGCCTCGGGCACGGCGTTGAGCAATGCGTCGATCGGGAGCTTGCCAGCCGTGTAGGCGCTGCCCACGCTGGATTCTCCCGCGCCGGCAATGGTGCCACCGGTGGCCAGGATCACAACGTTCGGAAGTTTTTGGGCGAATGCGGATGCCGGGATTAACAACGCCATCCATAACGCGAATTTTTTCATCGGGTTGCATTTTGCCGAGCCGTTGCGGGAATGAAACGCCCGGCTTCACTGAACGGACGTTTCACCCCCGCCGGTTCAGCTGTTAATGAATTTGGGGCGGATCATATTCTCGAAGGTGAATATCTCATCCCATTTTTCCTGGGTCACCAGTTTCTTTTCCTTGACGGCGATGTCGTGCACGGACTTGCCCGTTTCCAGCGCTTCCCGCGCGATGGCGGCGGATTTTTCGTACCCGATGATGGGGTTCAGCTGGGTTACGATGCCGATGCTCTGCATCACCATTTCCCTGGTACGGTCGGCATTCGCGGTGATGCCGGTCACACATTTTTCGCGCAGCGTGTTGCAGGCGTTGGTCATATAGGTGATGGAAGTGAACAGAGAGAATGCGATCACCGGCTCCATCACGTTGAGCTGCAACTGCCCTGCTTCTGCGGCCAGGGTCAGCGTAAGATCGGCGCCGATCACGTAAAAGGCTGTCTGGTTCACCACTTCCGGGATCACCGGGTTCACTTTGCCGGGCATGATGGAAGAACCGGGCTGCATCGGCGGCAGGTTGATTTCGTTGAGCCCGCACCGTGGCCCCGACGAAAGCAGGCGCAGATCGTTGCATATTTTGGAGATTTTCACGGCGGTGCGTTTCAGCACGCCGGAGAGCTGCACATAAGCGCCGGTATCGTTAGTGGCTTCGATCAGGTCGGTGGCCAGTATCAGGTCGAGGCCGGTTACAGCGCGCAGGTGTTTCACCACCAGGTCCGCATATCCTTCCGGGGCATTCACGCCGGTACCGATGGCGGTGGCGCCCATATTGATTTCGGCGATCAGTTTTTTACTTTCTTCCACCCTGGCCAGCTCTTCTCGGATGGTGGTGGCGAAGGCACGGAACTCGTCGCCCATGCTCATCGGCACGGCATCCTGCAGCTGTGTGCGGCCCATCTTGAGCACCTGGTTGAACTCACCACCCTTGGTTTCAAAGGCTTCAGCGAGGGCCCGCAGGCTTTCCTTATAGAGTGTGAGCTTGTTGATGAGCGCAATGCGGAACGCGGTGGGATAGGCGTCGTTGGTGGACTGAGAGCAGTTCACATGGTTATTGGGGTGGCAATGCTCGTAGTCGCCTTTTTCTTTCCCCATCATTTCCAGCGCCACGTTGGCGATCACTTCATTGGCGTTCATGTTCACGGACGTGCCCGCGCCGCCCTGTATCAGGTCGGTGATGAACTGGTCGTTGAACTCGCCGCTGATCACCCGGTCGCTGGCCTTCACGATGTAGTCCGCAATGTCTTTTTTCAGGGCTCCGAGATCCGCATTGGCCATGGCTGCCGCTTTTTTCACATAGCCGAGGGACTGTACAAACAGGGGCTCTACTTTCAGGGGGATGCCGGTAATATGGAAATTTTCAATGGCACGCAGCGTCTGGATTCCATAGTACACATCTTTCGGGATTTCCTTTTCGCCCAGGAAATCATGTTCTCGTCTTGGCGTCATAATTGGATTATTGAGTGGATTAGCATTTGTTGTTTCCTCGTTCATCTTAAACAGCGGCAAAGCGGAATTTGTTGAAAGCCCCGAAATGAAATACGATCGTCACCTCCGCCACGGGGGCAGCTGCAACGTTCATGATGTTTTAAAGGAGGCCGCCGCAGGCATCAGCGCGGCGGGGTGGACTGCTGGAGCTCTTTGCGGACTTTCTCCCTTTCCTGTTGCCGGTCTTCTACCTGGCGGTATTTGAAGTAAAAATAAATGGCGAGGAAAAGGCAGAATTTAAAAAGGAGGAACGCCGTAAAGAAGATCCACTTCCACATGCGGTGCACGGTGATGTAATCGTTCTGATTCGGCGCAATATTGATGAAAGTATAGTTGGCTTTTTTGCCGCCGGGCGGATCCTGCGGGCTGGTGTCGGCCCAGTTGTAGGGGCGCAGGGTGCGGGCACGTAACTCCACGGGAGGTTGTACGGCTTCTTCCAGCCATAAGCGGTGAATGGTTCGCTCTACTGTCCGCAGCTCGGTGCGCAGTTCCGGCGATTCTTTCAGCAACAGCTCTATCTCCTCCTTTTCTTCAGGAGTTGAAATACCAAGCACGTAGCTTTCGACCATCCCATTGTCTATGTATTCCTGCACGTTCAATGACAAAATAAAATCAGATAAATAGCGGTACTGAGTGAGCACTGCTGCTTTTACAAGGTATACGCATAACTGTTAGGCCTGCCGATGGCAGCACACCCACTTTGCAAATTCAATTCATTACCAGTTAATCGATCTGCCCGGAAAACATAAAGCTGTTTTCCGGACATCTTTATCTATAATTACGAAAATAAGGATTATCCCCGGTAAATGAAACCATTTGTAAACAAAAACGCGGGGAGTGAAAGGGAGATTTGCTAAAGGCATAGTGTTTCAATGGGTTATACATGCCGGAGCTGAAAGCATGGAGGGCATATTGCCTAAGCAGACAGATTAATTCCTTATTTTTATACCCCTCAAACCCACCAAAAATGAAGCCGTTCCTGCTCCCGCTCATTATACTTTGTTTTTATTTCACCCCGCTGAACGCGCAGCAGAAAGCGCTTGTGCTGCAAACGGACTTCGGGCTGAAAGACGGCGCAGTATCTGCCATGAAAGGCGTGGCCTTCGGTGTGTCGCCGGAGCTGAAGATATTCGACCTCACCCACGAAATCCCTGCGTACAACATCTGGGAAGCGGCTTACCGGCTGCAACAAACCGCCGCTTACTGGCCGGCGGGAACGGTGTTCGTATCCGTGGTGGATCCGGGCGTAGGGTCGGCGCGCAAATCGGTGGTGGCGCAAACAAAAACGGGCCACTTCTTCGTAACACCGGACAACGGGACGTTGACGCTCATCGCGGAAAACATGGGCATCAGCGCCGTGCGGGAAATCGACGAGCAGCGCAACCGCCTGCCGGGCTCCTCCAGATCGTACACCTTCCACGGCCGTGATGTATACGCTTACACTGGGGCGCGACTGGCGGCGGGCGTGATGCCCTTTGATTCGGTAGGGCCGCTGCTGCCCGCGGAGGTGCTGCGGATCCCGTACCAGCAGGCTACTGCGGCGAACGGGGTCATCAAAGGCAATATTCCCATCCTCGACGTGCAGTACGGCAATGTGTGGACGAACATCGATGAAAACACGCTGAAAGCGCTGCGCCTCGGCTATGGCGACAGGCTGCGGGTGCGCATCCTGCATAACAACAAACCGGTGTATAGCGGCGAAATGCCTTACGTCACCACGTTTGCCGGCGTGAAAGAGGGACAGCCGCTCGCCTACCAGAACAGCCTCATGAACCTTTCGTTCGCACTGAACATGGACAATTTCGCCGCGCGGCACAAAATCGCCAGCGGCCCGGAGTGGACGGTGGAAATCAGCAAAAGATGAATCACGAACAAAGAATAGATCAATCCGAAACACGGATTTTCAAAGCCGTGTTCCCGAACACCACCAATCATTACGACACTTTATTCGGCGGCACCGCCATGCAGCTGATGGACGAAGTGGCGTTCATCACCGCCACGCGTTATGCGCGCAAACGCATGGTCACCGTGTCGTCCGACAAGATCGATTTTACCAAACCCATTCCCGCCGGCACCATCGTGGAGCTGATCGGACGGGTGGTGCATACGGGCAATACGAGCCTGAAAGTACTGGTGGAAATTTTTGTGGAGGAGATGTATTCCACCGAACGCTATAAAGCCATCAGCGGCACCTTCACCTTTGTAGCCATCGACGAATACAAACGCCCGGTGCCGCTGGAGGCATAGTGTTATCGATGTTTCTGCAAAAAGGTTTCCATGGCTTCCCGGAACTTCACCGGGATTTCAGTAGGCGCAAAATGCGTCGCGTTTTCGAATATCAGCAGTTCGCCCCGGGGAATCGTGGATGCGATAAAGCGTGTGTGCGCATCCTGGATCATGTCGTTGTCGCCGGCCATGACCAGTGTAGGACATTTAATCTTCTTTACCTGTTCCACGGAAATGTGCGGTTCTTCGAGGCAAAGCGTCCATAACCGTTTTTCCCTGGTTTTCTCCGGCGGCAGTTTCGCAATTTCGGCAGCCAGCAGATTCAATATTTCCGGTTTCACGCTGGCGGTATCCGGCTGCAGGTTGGCGCCCATGGTCATCAGGGTTTTGATCCGGTGGGGGTATTTGCCGGCCAGAATAAGCCCCGTGTTACCACCGTCGCTCCAGCCGAAGAGATTGACTTTTTCGAGTTTCAGATGGTCGAGCACACCTTTCACGTCTTCGGCAAACAGCTCGTACGTCAGGCGGGTGCCGTCGTCGCCGGACTTGCCCTGCAACCGCGTATCGATAGCGATCACCTTGTACCGTTTGGCCAGTTCGGGGATGAGATCCGTAAACACGACGATCGCCTGGCTGTTGCCATGCAGCAATACCAGCGGTTCCCCTTCCCCGTAAACCTCGTAATAAATTTTGATGCCGTTCACGTTGGCGTAACCTCCGGCTTTGTCGTTCGCGCCATAAGTAGAGGTGCGCCCCGTCGGTGAGGCGGGCACGCCCAGGTTGGCGGCATCGATCTCCAGGTGCTGAACTGCAATGGCGTATTTGACGCCTGTGCTGTCCCTGGGCATGTACCAGGCAGTTAGATCTTCCGAAGCAGCCAGTTCCATTCCCGGCAAGGCGGCAGGCTCCCATTTATCCGGACTGGTTTCGATCTGCAGGGAAAACTGGTCAAAGCCGTACGTGCCCGGCCCGACAAACAGTCCCCCGAAATAAATCAGGCTGTCGTTCTTTTTAAATTTGCTTTTGATCTCACAATTGGTCCACTGATCGGTCTTCACCGGGCGGTCGCTCATGTTGTCGAAAAAATTACCGGCGCCGGTGACGTCGTGCACGCGTACCCAGATGCCGGCCCAGGAAATCTCGTTAGCGCCGTTCGCTTTGGCGGTGGCGGTGAGCCGGAACGGTTTGCCACGCCATTCTTCTTTGACGGTAGCTACGCGGTTGAAGGCGCCCCAGCCTTTACCGCCGGTTTGGGCGGTTGCAAAAAAGGGACATAAAATAAGGAGGAGTAAAATTCGTGCAGTCATACGGGTTAATTTTTCATGGACTGAAAATAGGATGGCAAGCCTGAAAAATATGTTAAATGGGGGGCTTCGGAAATGTTAAAAGAACGGCTAGAAAACTTCGCTTTTAGGGTAGTCGAAAAAGAGGAACCGTTTTTTGGCGCGGTCGAATTCTTCCCAGTGGTCTGTTTCGGCTTCTATGGCAAAGATGCCGGCGGTGGGCACGTTGTCGATACGGATCTCTTCGGTGAGGTAGTTGGCGAAATCGGTGATGCCGGGGTTGTGGGCAAAGATCGCTACGGCATTAAAATCATCGTCTATTTTGGTGATTACTTTCAAAAACGTAGAGGCGTAACAGAGGTAAAGTTCTTCTTCGAGCAGGATGGCCTCCTTGGGATACTTCCATTCTTTGGCCATAATACGGGCGGTAGAGCGGGCGCGTTTAGCGGGGCTCGATATGATGAGTTCGGGGACGGTTCCCCGTGAAAGCAGCCGGGTGGCCATTTCGGGGGCGTTTTCCTTGCCACGCTTATTCAGCGGCCGGTCGAAATCATCCATTTCGGGATCGTTCCAGCTGGATTTGGCGTGGCGAATGAGCAACAATGTTTTCATACACATCGTAAACCATTGACTACCCCTAAATTACGGCATTTTACCGTAAGTAAAAACATGGGTGAAATTCACACCCCGAATTAAGGAAAAGTTAACAATGATAAACGGGATTAATATCCTCTTTCGTTCTTGCCTTCCATATAGTTCATGAACGCCTTGTTCACCACTCGGTTACCGCCGGGAGTGGGGTAATTGCCGGTGAAGTACCAGTCGCCGAGATTGCTCGGGCAGCTGGCGTGCAGGCTTTCGATGTTCTGGTAAATCACTTCCACCTGGGCGTTGATCCCTGCCGGTGTGATGATCTGAGCGATTTTTGCGGATATTTCTTCGGGTGTGAAGGGTTTGTAGATGTTCTTCACGACGTTCTGCGCATTGAGCGTATTGGTGCGTTCCAGCTCCTTGCAGAGGCCGTAGGCCTCCTGGAGGATGTATTCCTTGCCCTGCTCGCGGATGAGCGCGATGGCCGCCTGGAAGGCCACGAACTCGCCCATTTTGCTCATGTCGATGCCGTAGCAGTCCGGGTAGCGGATTTGCGGGGCGGAGCTCATGACGATGATGCGTTTGGGGCCGAGGCGGTCAAGCATCTTGATGATGCTTTCGCGCAGGGTGGTGCCCCGCACGATGGAGTCGTCGATCACTACCAGTGTGTCTGTTCCGGGTTTCACGGTACCGTACGTGATATCGTACACGTGCTGTACCATTTCGTTCCGGCTGGAGTCTTCCGTGATGAAGGTGCGCATTTTCACGTCCTTGATCGCGATTTTGTCGATGCGTACGCGGCGGTTCACCATTTCGGTGAGTTTCTCTTCATCGAAATCTTTCCCCCAGCTCATGATGCGCTCTACCTTTATTTTGTTGAGGTAGTCTTCCAGCCCTTTGATGAGGCCGTAGAAGGCCACTTCGGCTGTGTTGGGAATAAAGGAGAAGATGGTATTGCGGAGGTCGTTGTCGATTGCTTTCAGTACGGTTTCGGAGAGGTGATAACCCAGCGCGTGGCGTTCTTTGTAGATCTTCTCGTCGTTGCCGCGGGAGAAGTAGATACGTTCGAAGCTGCAGGCGCGGCGTTCCTTGGCCGGGATGATCTCTTCGATGCTGTATTCGCCGTTTTCCTTCACGATCAGGGCGGTGCCGGGCATCAGTTCCATCACCTCGTTTTCCCCTACGTTGAACGCGGTACGGATGGCGGCCCTTTCGGAAGCAGCCACGATCACGTCTTCGTTGACATAATAATAAGACGGGCGGATGCCGTGCGGGTCGCGGATAACGAAGGCGTCGCCGGAGCCGATGAGGCCGCAAACATGGTAACCGCCGTCGAACATGGAAAATGCCTGCTGGAGGATAGCTTTGACGTCGAGGCCGTTCTGGCGCTGTTCGTCTTCCTTGGCGAGGAAGTGGTGCACCACTTCGAGCATGGCGGCCAGGTCGCTGTTTTTATGGGTTTCCCCGGGCTGCACTTTCACGAAGTTGAACAGCTCTTCCACGTTCACCAGGTTGAAGTTGCCGGCCATGGTGAGGTTGCGGGCGGGGATGGTGTTGTAGCGTACAAAAGGATGGCAGAGCTCTACGTTGTTTTTGCCCTGGGTGGCGTACCGGAGGTGGCCCATCAGCAGCTCGCCGAGGAACCGCAGGTGGCCTTTCATCAAACCGGGGTACTTGGTGATTTCGGGCTGGTACTTTTCGATTTCCGCGATTTCGTCCCGGATCCTGCCGAATACATCCCCGATGGGCTGGGGCTGGCTGCTCCGGATACGGTGCATGAAGGGCACGCCGGGCTCGGTGTGCAATTTTACAGTGGCCACTCCCGCGCCATCCTGACCGCGGTTATGCTGTTTTTCCATGAGAAGGTACAGCTTGTTAAGCCCGTAGAAAACCGATCCGTATTGCTGTTGATAATAAGAGAATGGTTTTCTTAATCTTATGAATGCTAAACCGCATTCATGCTTTATCGCGTCACTCATGCCGTAAAATTGAAGTCGCAAAGTTACGCCTAAATATTCAAATCACCACGGCTTTAGCATTCCTCTAACAAAGCGGCGATGGTGGCTGTTTGCAAGCGAAAACGCCATTCCGGAAAACCCGGCCGCCATTACCGCGGTGATTTCCGCGCGGCGCGGCACTCCGGATACAACAGGGCAAAAAAAATCCCGGAGGCTTGCAGCTCCGGGATCCTGAATATTGTAAGCGTGTTCGTTGTTGACTACCGTGTGGCGACCGTGTTGGCCATCCATTTGGAGATATTGCCGCATTCGCGGTATTCCGGTTCCACATGCACGTAAAACGTGGGGATTTTGTCCACCAGCCATTTGCTCAGGGCAACGGCCTGTTTTTCCTGGAGGGTACGGGCCTGGATGCGGGAATAATCGTCCTGCAGGTTTTCGCGGTGGGGCTCGGTGCGGGTTTTGAGGTACACGAGGCGCAGCCCTTTGCGGCCCTGCTCGTCTTCAAACTGCATCGGCTTCGATACGCCGCCCGGCTTGAGGGAATCCAGCATCATCACGATGTCTTTGGTGGACGGGTCGTCGAGCTGGTCTACCGTCAGGAAGGTGCTGCCGGTCTGCGGGTTCTGGAGCATACCGCCGTTGAATTTCGCCATGGGCTCGTCGCTGTATTTGGCCACGGCCTCGCCGAAGTTCATTTTTCCTGCGAGAATATTGGTGCGGATGGTGTCGAGTTTGGCAATGGAAGCGGCGATATCCGAGCTTACCACGTTGGGTTTGATCAGGATGTGCTGCACCACCACGTTGTCGCCCGCACGTTTGTTCATTTTGATCAGGTGGTAGCCGAACTGTGATTTCACCGGGCTGGACATTTCGCCTTCTTTCAGGCGGAACGAAGCGGACAGGAAGTCTGCGTCCCAGTTTTTGTCGTTACGGTTGAGGGTATATACGCCGCCGTTTTCCTTCACGCCCGGGTCTTCCGAGTAGAGGCTGGCGTAAGTGCTGAAGTCGCCTTCTTTATTTTCCACTTTCTTTTTCAGGTCGAGCAGGCGGTCGATCGCATATTTGTCCATTTCGCGGCTGGCTTTCGGCAGCAGGATGAGCTGGCCGATTTCCAGTTCGGACTCATAGAACGGGAGACTGTCTTTCGGGATTTTTTCGAAGTTGGATTTTACTTCCGTGGGTGTCACTTTTACCGAGTTCACGATTTTATCGCGCATGGCTTTCGCGAGCATGCTTTCGCGGATGGCATCGCGGAAACGCTCACGGAGCTGATAAATGGTATAGCCGGTCACTTCCGTCATTTTCTCGCGGCTGCCGTAGCGTTGTTCGGCCCAGCGGATCTGGCTTTCAATACGGCCGTCCACGTCCGATTCGCTGATGGGCAGGGAGTCGCGCTCGGCCTGCAGTACCAGTATTTTCTGGGCAATGATCTGTTCGATGGCGGAGCAGGTGGCGTTAGGCGGCAGGGGCTGGCCTTGCAGGGCCTGCTGCTGCATATCCACCAGTGCGGATTCAATGTCCGATTTCAGGACGATCTTATCCCCTACTTTGGCAACAATCTTGTCGGCCACCATTTTCTGACCCTGTTGGGCGGTTGCCGCCTGGAACAGGAGCACGGCGCCAAAAGAGGATATGAGAAATTTTTTCATAGTAACGTTACTGAGAACCCAAAATAACCAATAAAAAATTAGCCGCACAAAGTCGGCTAATCTATTTAACAAAAATTTCGGATATCGGGCGGGCCCGGGACCTTGGTTGGCAAGGGTTCCGGGCTGCCCTTCAGGATTTTAGAGTGTTCTTTTTACTTCCACTTCCTCGAAGCCTTCCACGATATCGCCGACTTTCAGGTCGCTGTAGTTTTTGATGCTCAGACCGCATTCCATGCCGGATACGACCTCTTTCACGTCATCTTTATAACGTTTGAGCGACTGCAGTTCGCCGGTGTGTACTACGATGCCATCGCGTACGAGATTGATGCGTGTGTTCCGGGTAAGTTTCCCGTCGAGCACGTAACAACCGGCCACTGTGGCTTTGTCGAACTTGTAGGTTTCGCGGATTTCCACGTTGCACACCACTTTCTTCTCGATTTTCGGTTCCAGCATCCCTTCCATGGCGCTTTTCAGTTCGTCGATGGCGTCGTAGATGATGGAGTAGGTACGAATCTCGATGTTCTCTTTCTCTGCCAGGCGTGCCGCGTTCATGGACGGGCGTACCTGGAAGCCGATCACGAGTGCGTCGGAGGCGGTTGCCAGCAATACGTCCGATTCGGTGATCTGACCTACGCCTTTCAGCACCACGCTCACCACGATCTCTTCGGTAGAAAGTTTCTGCAGGGAGTCGCTCAGCGCTTCCACAGAACCGTCCACGTCGCCCTTGATGATCAGGTTGAGCTGTTTGAAGTTGCCCAGTGCCAGACGGCGGCCGATCTCGTCGAGGGTGATGTGCTTTTTGGTCCGGATACCCTGTTCGCGCACGATCTGTGCCCTGCGGTTGGCGATTTCTTTCGCTTCGGACTCATCTTCATACATCCGGAACTTCTCACCCGCCTGCGGAGCGCCGTTCAGGCCGAGCAGCTGTACGGGGGCGGAAGGACCGGCCTTCTCCACCCGCTGGCCGCGTTCGTTGAACATGGCTTTGATCTTGCCGAAGTGCTGGCCGGATACGATGGTGTCGCCCTGTTGGAGCGTACCGTTCTGTACCAGTACGGTGGTCACGTAACCGCGGCCCTTGTCGAGGGTAGCCTCGATCACGGAGCCGGTGGCTTCGCGGTCCGGGTTGGCTTTCAGCTCGAGCAGTTCGGCTTCCAGCAGTATTTTTTCAAGTAATACGTCGATGTTCAGGCCGCTTTTGGCGGAAATTTCCTGGCTCTGGTATTTACCGCCCCAGTCTTCCACCAGGAGGTTCATGCCGGCCAGCTGTTCCTTGATCTTCTCGGGGTTGGCGCCGTCTTTATCTATCTTGTTGATGGCGAACACCATGGGAAGGCCTGCCGCCTGGGAGTGGGAGATGGCCTCACGCGTCTGGGGCATGATGGCATCGTCCGCAGCTACCACGATCACGGCAATGTCTGCCACCTTGGCACCACGGGCACGCATCGCGGTAAACGCTTCGTGACCGGGGGTATCGAGGAAGGTCAGTTTTTTACCGCTGGCGGTGGTTACCTGGTAGGCACCGATGTGCTGGGTGATACCGCCTGCTTCGCCCGCAACCACGTTGGCGCTGCGGATATAGTCGAGCAGGGAGGTTTTACCATGGTCTACGTGGCCCATGATGGTAACGATGGGTGCGCGGGGCACCAGATCCGCCGGGTCGTCCACGATTTCTTCCTCGTCGTCTTCCGTAGCGTCGTCGATACCGATGAATTCCACTTCGTAGCCGAATTCGCCGGCTACCAGTTCTATTACTTCCGCATCGAGGCGCTGGTTGATAGACACCATGATGCCGAGGCCCATACATTTCGAGATCACTTCCGCGAAGCTGACGTCCATCAGGTTGGCCAGCTCGCTCACGGAAACGAATTCCGTTACCTGGAGCTTGTTGTCCGAACCTTCGCGTGCTGCTTCGCGTTCAGCTGCTTCGTGGCGTTTATCCCTTCTGCGGCTGGCTTTGGTACTACGGCCGCCGCGGGAGTTACCGCCCAGTTTGGCCATGGTTTCCTTGATCTTATTCTGGATCTCGTTTTTATCGATTTCTTTATCCTCCGGTTTGCGGGGTGCGTTCTGACCGTACCCGCCCTGGCCCGGCCGCTGGTCGCGGCGCTGATGCGGACGGCTGGGGCCACCTCCCGGTGCGCCGCCGGGGCCGCGGTTGCCCTGGTGACCACCCGGGCCGCGGTTGCCGCCCTGATGTCCGCCGCCGGGGCCACGGTTACCGCCGGGGTGTTGCCCGCCTCCGGGACCACGGTTGCCGCCGCCGGGGCCGCGGTTATCGCGGTTGCCGGGGTGCTGGCCCTGGGTGCGGTTGCCCGGGCCGCCTTGTCCGCCTTCTTTGGCGAACTCGCCCGGTTTGATGGGCTCCGGTTTCTTTTCTATTACGATGCGCTTGCGTTTGCGCTTTTCGTCTTTGCTATTGTTAAACCCTTTGTTGTCGCGGCGGTCCTGGGAAACCGGCAGGTCTATCTTGCCGATAACTTTGGGGCCGGTCAGCTTGGTGGCCTGGATGTTTTCGATCACTGCGTTGCTGTTGTCGTCTCCTGAATCGTCTGATGCTTCGTTGGCCTCCGGAGCAGGGGTTGGGGCGGGGCGGGGTGTTTCCACCTTCGCGGCCGGCTTTTCTTCCTGTGCGGGCGCTTTCACTTCCCTGGCGGGCTGAGGAGCGGGCTCGGCAGCTTTTTCTTCTGTTTTGGCAACAGGAGCGGGGGCTGCTTTTTCTTCTTTTTCAGGTGCTTTTTCAGCAACGGGTGCAGGCGTGGGTTCGCTGGCAGCGGGAGTTGGAGCCGGAGCGGGTTCCGGTTTCTCCTCTTCTTTTTTAGGCGCTGCTTTTTTGTTGCGGTTGGCGGCGTTGAGCGCTTCCAGGTCGATGGTGCCCATGATTTTGGGGCCATTGATGCGGGGAGCGTCCGGTTTCACCACTTCTTCCGCTTTGGCGGCCGGGGTTTCCGTTTTCGGCGCTTCCGGTGCTGGCGCGGGTTTTACTTCCGCTACAGGCTCCGGCTTGGGGGCCGGGGCTGGTTCCGGTTTAGGCTCGGGTTTCGGTTCCGGCTTTTCCGCTTTCACTTCCGGCTGGGGCGCAGGCTTGGGGGCCTCCGGTTCCGGTTGCGGCTCGGGTTTTGCGGGAGCGGCTTCCTCTTTCTTTTTGGCGGCAGCTGCATCAGCGTCGTCTTTCTCTTTCTTCTTTGCCGCCGCTTCTGCCTCTTCTTTCTCCTTCTTTTTAGCTGCGTCTAACACCGTTCCTTTGGGCAGGGCAATCTGGTCACTTTTCTTCTTGTTGGCCTTATCCTGTTGGAATTCCTGCTGCAAGGAACTGTACATCTGGGCTGTTAGACGGGCGTTAGGAGAACCGAATTCACCCATGTCGAAGCCCTTATTGGACAGGAAATCGATGAGCGTTTCCTTTCCAATATTGAATTCCTTGGCCGCAGCCAGCAATCGCGGTGTGTTGTTTGTTACTTCAGGCATATCGTATTCTCGTCCTTCCCGTTTAATCCCCACCAAGCGGCGGAGTAATTCTTTTAACATTTTAACAATAACTCAAATATCTCTGCAATCAAAAAAGCCTACCCCATGGGAAGGTGTAGCGGCCGGCTTTATTCTTTTTCAAATTCTTCCTGCAGGATCCTTCTCACGTCCTGTACGGTCTCCTCTTCGAGGTCTGAACGGCGTACAAGCTCTTCTGTGGTCAGATCCAGCACACTGCGGGCGGTGTCGCAACCGATACGTTTCAGTTCGTCGATCACCCACGCTTCGATTTCGTCTGCAAATTCTTCCAGATCGATATCGAATTCGGTTTGTTCCTGCTCTTCGTCGCGGAATACGTCAATTTCGTACCCGGTCAGTTCGCAGGCCAGTTTTATGTTCACGCCTTTTTTACCGATGGCCAGTGATACCTGGTCCGGTTTGAGGTAAACGGAGGCGTATTTGTTGTCGTTATCAACGTCCATACGGCTGATGCGGGCGGGCGTGAGCGCGCGTTGTATCAGCAGCTGGATGTTGGCGGTATAGTTGATAATGTCGATGTTTTCGTTGCGCAACTCACGAACGATGCCGTGTATGCGGGAACCTTTCATGCCCACACAGGCGCCTACGGGGTCTATCCGGTCGTCGTACGACTCTACGGCCACTTTGGCCCTTTCGCCGGGCTCGCGTACGATCTTCTTGATGACGATCAGCCCGTCGAAGATTTCCGGCACCTCAATTTCAAGGAGTTTCGCCAGGAAGGAGGGATGCGTTCTGGAAAGGATAATCAGCGGGGAGTTGTTCTTCATTTCCACTTTCTTCACTACCGCCCTCACGTTTTCGCCTTTTTTGAAATAATCCGTCGGAATCTGCTCGGATTTAGGCAATATTAACTCATTCCCTTCATCATCCAATAATAAAACTTCCTTTTTCCATACCTGGTACACTTCGCCGGTTACGATCTCGCCTACACGGTCGCCATATTTTTTCACCAGGATGTTCTTTTTCAGGTCGCCGATACGGGCGGTCAGGGTCTGTTTGGCTGCCAGGATGGCACGGCGGCCGAAATCCATGATCTCCACTTCTTCGTAGAGGTCTTCCCCTACCTGGTAATCGGGTTCCACCAGTATAGCTTCGGAATAGGCGATCTGGGCGTTCTCGTCTTCCACGGTGCCATCTTCCACGATGGTACGGCGGCGGAGGATTTCCAGGTCACCTTTCTCGGTATTTACAATCACGTCAAAGTTCTCATCTGAGCCATATTTCTTACGCAACAGCGTCTTGAACACATCTTCCAACACCTTCATCAACGTAGGACGGTCAATATTTTCCGCCTCCTTAAACTCGGTGAATGACTCAATCAGGTTAATACTAGCCATGTTCTGTTATAGTTTTTTAAAACACGATACACACTTTGGTGTGCTTTATTTCGGATAAATTGATATTTGTAAGTTTTATTTCTTTTTTCTTGCCGATGGTTTCCTCCAGCTGCAGCTCCGTGTCGGTGGCGCTCAGCAGCTTGCCTTCGGTGACGGTGCCGTCGAGACGGGTCACCTCTACCTTGCGGCCGATGTTTTTCACAAACTGCCGCGGTGTTTTCAAGGGTTCATCCAGTCCGGGAGAGGAAACTTCCAGGGAGAAATCATTGTCGGGGAACAGCCCGGCGGCTTCCAGCTGCGGGTATAATTGCCTGTTCAGCGATACCAGCTTGTCGATCGACGCCCCGTTATCTGCATCCACAAAGACCTTCACATTGTTTGTGGGTTTAATCCTGATATCCACCAAAAAATACTCCGGTTTGTCTGCCAGGAGCGCTTCCAGCATATCCCGGATGCTTGCTATCACTTGTTCGTTTGCCATACCAAAAAGAAGAAGGGGACAGCTCGCGTCCCCTTCATTTGAATCATTTTTCCACTACAAAATTAGCATTTATTTTCATTTTAAAAACTATTTCTTCTAAATATAACACCGCGGAAGCCCCCGCCAAGTCACATTATTTTTATTCATAATGAATCTGGAATGCGCGGAGATTAGTTTAACTTAGAGCAGCATGTTTCCCAGGATAAATATGGAACTGGCCGCCTGGGTGGCGGGCCTGGTGTACCTGGCGGCGATCGATCCGCATGCCGGCCTGCCCAGCTTCTGCCTGTTCAAACTGGCCGGTTTCAGCGGCTGCCCTGGCTGCGGGCTGGGCACCTCGGTGAGCCTGCTGCTGCACGGGGAACTGCGCGAAAGCCTCCACCATCACTGGTTAGGACTGCCAACCCTGGTGATTTTGTGCGCACGAATCGTTCAACTCGCAAAAATTCAGTTCAGATATGAATGACTTTTATTTCGCCATGTTGCCGGGAATGGACCATGAAGAACTGGTCTGGCTGGAAGAGCTCACCAAAAAATACGATCCCGAAACCCGGAAACGTTTCGTGATGCTGTACCAGAACCGGCGGAAAGACCCGCAGACCATCCTGATCACCTGCCTGCTGGGTTTTGTAGGCGTCAACGGCATCCACCGCTTCCTGATGGACGAAATCCTGATGGGCATCCTGTTCCTCTTCACCGGCGGCCTCTGCCTCGTGGGCACCGTGATCGACGCGATCAATTACCGCAAGCTGGCCTGGGAGTATAACAAACAGGCGTCGATGGACATTGCCGCCATGCTCGGCAAGTTCTGACCGGCGAAATACCGGCGCTTCGCCGTTGCATAGCTACCGAGGCTGATGCTTTCCCGAAAGCATTGCCGCCATTAGCCCGCCCCTTCGTTAAAGAAAGCCTAAAATAGCCCCGGAAAATAGAGATAGCGTTATCTTTGTGCGATTATGTTAAGGTTAATATTCTACATTTTCATAGGATGGATACTGTACAAACTGGTATTTGACTTTATCATTCCGGTATACAGGTCCACCAAACACGTGCGCCGCCAGGTGCGTGATATGCAGCAGCATATGCAGGAACAAATCCGCCAGCAACAGCAACAACAGCAGCAGCCACAGGCGCCTCCCCGCCAGGCTGAGCCCGTGCGCCAGCGCGACAAAGGCGATTACATCGACTTTGAAGAGGTGAAATAATCACGATTTCCTGAACACATCCAGAATGGTCCGCGGCGGCTGCAGATGAATCGTCTGTATGCCCAGCGCTTTGGCGGCCTCCACGTTCGGCAGGGTGTCGTCGATGAAGAGGGTTTCCTCCGGACGGAGGTTATTTTCATCGAGGATCAGCTGGTACGCTTCCTTCTCCGGTTTACGCAAGCCGATGAGGTGGGAATAATAACTTTTGTCGAAGAACGCGGCTAGAGACGGGATGCCGCGGCTGCGCCCGAGTATGTTGTTGACCTCTTTGAGGTGGATAGCGTTCGTATTGCTGAGCAGATACAGGTTGTAATGCTGCCGCAGCTGCTGCAGCAACTGCAGCCTCGCTACGGGGTAATCGAGCAACATGGCGTTCCACGCGGCGATGATCTGGTCGCCGGTGACATGCCCGGGAATGTGGGGTTTGAGCTGCGCGATGAAATCTTCCTCGCTCACCTTCCCGGTTTCGAGATCCTCGAACAGGGTGTTGGCATGGAACTGCGAATAAAGCTCCGTGAAATTCCGCACCCCCAGGTCCGTAAACGCTTTATTGGTCAGCTGGTAGTCTATGTTGAGGAGCACTCCTCCGAGGTCGAAAATGATGTTTTTGATTCCTTGCATGGTGGCCGTAAATTGAAAAAAAACTGGCAATTTGTGGAAAAAATATTTACTTTTGCCGTCCCCTGAGAAACGGGGCCCAAAAAGTTTGTTATATATTTTTGTCCGCAAGGACCGGTCCTATAGCTCAGTTGGTTAGAGCATCTGACTCATAATCAGAGGGTCCCTGGTTCAAGCCCAGGTGGGACCACGGAAGAAAGAGGTAAATCATCCTGAGTTACCTCTTTTTTATTTTGCCTCACCTCACTCATCAGGATCACACAAACGACAAATCGATTTCTGCTACTTGCCTAACTCATGCAAGAATCGGGACGATCTGCGGAGAAGTGTTTCAAAAATCATACACCGTCACCTCCACCCCCCTTTCCACCAATTCTTCAACAATAACCGGCTCCATCATATCCCAGGTTCCGCCCGCCAGTCCGCAGCCAATCCGGGGCATATGTACACTTGCCTGAGCTTCCATAGCGAAAGCACTCACTGACATCAGCACCTCACGTACAGCATCGTACCTGATCGGCGGGTTGCCTTGTTCGTCTTTATTGATCTTATGCTGACCAAGCATATTGGCCACCCAGGTATCCGCCTCCACCTGCACAAACTGCACTTTACCCAGGGTAAAATTCTCCCCGCTTTTATACCATGCACGATACTGGGCTTCCGGCTGCGGCCAGCGCTTCGAAATGGCCATCACAAAACCTTTCCCCCATCCGCCGATGTCATTGCAGATGTGAACGATGATCTTGTTGCCGGTTCCTGTCGGACGCGTGGCGTCTCCTTTTACATATGTTATGCTCATAGTTCTGTAAAGGTGGAAATTTTATCCCTTCCGGAAAACTAAAATACTTCGGTAAATTTCATTGGGGTGCTGAATTTGCTCGAGGTACAAATAGATGCCTCGGGGAAGATAAACAGACTCCTGCCGCGACAGGTAATTCTTCACTCCTTAAAATTACCCTCCCCCATAGTCTCCCACCAGATCCCATGCTTCCACTTCCAAAGAATACCGTCTTCTGCCAAGTTTGCGCAAGTGGAAGTCATCCTATACTTTCATCAACAGTTTTCCCCAATTCAGGCGAATTTCCAATTTATATGTCCAAAGAGTTGATTTATGTCGTAAAGAAGCGTTTTGTGTCGCAATGTGTGGTTTATGACGCATTGAAGTAATTAAGACATACTGCATCTAAAAGAGAAGTCCTCGAATGTATGATTTAATTATATCACAAAAGGTAGACGGGAAATAAAGCTTCCTCAAAACCCTCCACCTCCCGGCATCTCCCCAAACGAGTTCTTCAGCAAAGGTTTCGACAAAAAACAATAAACAATGCCCCGAAGCGTCCTTCGGGGCATTGTTCGCCAACGCTATTTCTTATCCTTCACCACCACCTGGCAAACCGCTACTGCCGCGCTACCGGCTACGATCAGGTATCCGCCTACCCGGGAAAGTTCCACGGGCAGCAATTCCACCGATGCGGCCATGGTAGTTCCCACGGCAATGAGCGAGAGCCCGACGGTGCGAAGTTTACGGAAGAATGGGGGCGTCTTTGACAAGATGCGGTCTTTGATTCCCATAAAAATCCGTTTAAAGATGAGTTGATCTTACTTCTCCGGGCCTGCAACCGCTACCAATGCAAGGGCGTTGTTCAGCAATTCTCCGACGGGATAATGCACCCCGTTCACTTCCTGGAAAAAGCTGAGGCCTAACGCCAGCATCAGCGCGCCTGTACTGGCCGCGGGAACCTGTACTTCGAGCGACAGGGGTGCTGCTTCCTGATTGGCAAGCGGCAACACGTCAGAGGCTTTCATCGCCGTTACCTGATCGCCGTTGAGAAAATTCACCATCGCGCCGGCAATGGTAAACCTGTAGTGCGTAGCGCCTTCCGGAGCGGAGATCAGCTTGGCCGGAACAAATGGTGCAATGCCCACTTTTAATGTGCCGGTAGTTCGGTTGATCTCTGTCGTGTAAGGAGCCAGCAACGCGGAGCTAAGCGCCATGTCGGAATTGAACTCGAAGCCCTGGAGCAGTGAAATATCGCCTTCGATGATATTACGCATGCCGCGGGCGCTCAAAGTGTCTGTTTTCACGACCTGGTTTAACGATTGGTTGAGCCGGCGGGTGATGTACGAATCCTTCACGTCCCTGATAATGGTCGCAAACGCCGTACGGATCATTTTACCGGCCTTCACAGCCCGGGCGAACTCATTCATGTTTTCCCGGGTGCGGTCGCTGTTATTGGTTTTGGATGCAGCTTTCTGCCTGGCAAAGTAACCATCTTTGCTTTTGTAGAAGGTCATGTTTCCGATTGTTCCTTCCAACTGCATCAACCCTATTTGTCGTGCCATAATTTTTAAATTTTAAAAGTGATTAAATAATGAAAATTCATACACGGAATAATGGCGACGTCTTACCAGTATCCCGTGTAACCGGTACCGATAACACGAAACTAGATCGCCGGAAAATAACGTCTGGTCATTTTGGCCGATTTGGCCGATTTGGCCGATTTGGCCAAAAATGATCATTTTGGCCGTTCTGGCCGTTCTGGCCGTTTTTGGTCATTTTGGCCGATTTGGCCGATTTGGCCACCCCTGCAACCGGGAAAAACTCAGGGTATCTACGCTTCATCTATACTGAGGCTATGCTTCATCTACGGCGCATCCCCGGAGAGGCTCCGGAACAGATGACATCCTGCCATTGATTATCAACGGATTAGGGTTGTAGTGCATTCATTCCGCCGAATTCCCTATTTTCAGCCCCTAAAACCCTTTAACCCGTGAAAAAACACATTTCTCTTACCGCATTGGCATCCCTTCTCGCCACCTTCACCCTCAAAGCCCAACTGACCGGACCTGTCACCATCACCAGCAGCACCACCTGGACGAGTAATCACTGGAATAAGGCCATGCGGCTTGGCAACGGCCAGGCCATCCAGCTAAGCGGCGGTGGACATCAATTCGGGATCGGCGCCAGCGAACCTTATGGGCTGTATTTCTTCAGCACATCCGCTGAAAATACCGAGGCCGCAGCGGCGTACCGCATGGTGATCAGGGAATCCGGCAACGTGGGCATCGGTACAATGTACCCCGCCGCCCAGCTGGATGTTACCGGCACCTTCAAACTCGGCGTAACCGGCGCTAGCGGTGGCGAGGCATATTGCATCGGCTACACCCGTGCCGGCAACGCACAGGTGTTCGGGCAAACCGCGGAAGGACTGCTGCTCGGCGGCGACGTCAACGGCATCGACATGAAAATAATGCCGAACGGCAACGTGGGCATCGGTACCGACAACCCTACGGAAAAACTGGCTGTGAATGGCACTATCCGCGCCCGTAAAATGACCGTCACTTTAAATAACTGGCCGGATTATGTATTCAAGCCGGGCTACAGGTTGCCGGCATTAGCTGAAATCGAATCATTCATCCAGCGTAATGGCCACCTGCCGGATATGCCGCCGGCCGAAAAAGTGGAAAAGGAAGGATTGGATGTAGGGGAGATGAATAAAAAACTGCTGCAAAAAATTGAGGAGCTTACGCTGCACCTCATTGAAATGGAAAAAAAGAACAAAGTCCTCGAATCCGACATGAAACGGCTGAACGAAAAGGTGTCGGCGGCGGGATTGTAACATTCCCCGCCCCGGGCCCGTTTTACAATCAAACTCCGGGACTTATGAAACACATGCTTTACATAACTATATTCACCCTGCTGCTCTCGTGCAGCAAAAACAAAGCGCACATCAACGAACCCCTGCTCGGAAAATGGCAGTTGTCAATCAACGCCTATTCCATCGGCGGGCCCATCCAGGAACACGCGGCAGACCCCGCCAAACCGGTGATCGTCGAGTTTAAAAAAGACGGTACTTATACCAATAGCGCCGACAGCAAATACACACAATATTCCGCCGACGGCAACCGGATAAAACTGACAGGGCCGGGCGCCACCTCGGTCACTTTGCAGTTCACCATCACCGGTACCACACTGATGCTTACGCCCATCGAGCCGATGTGCATCGAAGGGTGTTATACCAAATATAACGCGGTAAAATAGCAGCGGCTATATAAAAGCAACAGGGCCTCGACAGCGATTGCTATTGAGGCCCTTTATCGTTATATTTGGCTTATCCCTACCAGGACAAATCGCATTACCATGAAAACCTACCGTTCCAAAGTAGACAAATGGCTTACCTTCCTGCTCCTCCCTTTCCTGACGGTGTTGACGGTCCTTTTAGTGCTCATGAAAGCCTGGCCGGCGGCACTCATCGTTTTGCTGGTGCTCATTTTCATCGGACAGCTGTATCTCAATACCTATTACGTGCTGTCCGCAGGTACTTTGCAGATCACCTGCGGCTGGCTGTATAAAAAAACCATCCCGCTGCATACCGTCCGCAAAATCATGCGCACCAAAAGCGCACTGGCCTCCCCTGCACTGTCGATAGATAAACTCCTGATATTTTTCGACCGGCAGCAGGTGATGATCTCACCGGAGGACCAGGAAGATTTTCTGCTGGAGATCAAACGGCTGAACCCTTCCATCAATATTTAAGACGAACATGCAGGTAACTCCATCCGTCGGTAATCCCCAGTCGGCCAAACCATTTCATCAATATTTAAAGCGCGAATGTGGTGAATCCCTTCCGTTGGCAACTAAATCATTCATCCAACATTTTGCCATCTGCCACAACCGGCTGAGCCCTCCCGTCAACATTTAAAATGCACATGCGGGTAATGCCATCCAAAGCTAAAAGCATCCTTCCAAACCCATCCTCCTCAACAATCGACAACATACTTCCATCCAAACGCACATCCGGCCGAATCCCTGACGGCAAGTAAAACATCCACATCAATCAACCTTCAGTGCCTCTTTCCGGAGCCATCACAGGCAACAATATTTACACTTACAACACTTCGTCCGGATAAGGAATGCTCTTTCCGCGCTGTTTGTCTACCAGCATATTGGATTTGCCGGCCTTCAGCAATTTCCCCAGCTCTGCGGCCATCGCCTTTACCCGCGCGGGCTCGGCGGCGGCGAGGTTGTGGACTTCTGAAATATCCCGGTCGGTATTGTACAGCTCGAACGCCTGTGATTTATGCAGGTAGATGAGTTTCCACGGACCTTTGCGGATGGCGCTGAAGGGCTGCACGTCCGGCGACCCTGCGGCGCGCTGGTGGGGGAAGTGCCAGGCGAATGTGCGGTCAGGCGATTGTTTGCCGCCTTTGAGCAGCGGGGCGATGGAAATACCGTCTACCTTTTGCACGAGGCCCTTGCTGCTACCGCCGGCCGCAGTGAGCGCGGTGGTGAAGATGTCTTCGATGATCAGGTTCTCGCCGGATACCGTGGCGGGTTTGGTTACGCCGGGCCAGTATACGATCATGGGCACGCGCAGGCCGCCTTCGTAACCCGATGTTTTACCGCTGCGCAAGGGGGCGTTGTGCTGGTTCCTGGGCTGGCCGCGGGCTACGTCGGTGAGGCCGCCGTTGTCCGACACAAAAATGATGAGGGTATTGTTGTCGAGCTTTTTACGCTCGAGGTAATCCATGATGTCGCCAAGGCTCTTATCCATGCCTTCCACCAGCGCGGCGTATTTCGCTTCGGTGCTGTCCAGCCCGGCATCATAGTAGCGTTGCACGAAGCGGTTGTCCGCCTCCAGCGGCGTATGTACCGCGAACTGCGCCATATGGAGGAAAAACGGCCGGTTGCCGGTACTGTCGAGTTGTTTGAGCGCTTCCTGCGTGATGGCTTCGGTCACGAAAATATCTTTCCCCCAATACTGCTCCAGGCCGGGCACGGCACGCGGATTTGAATGCGCTTTGTTGTTGCCGAAGTTTTTAAGGCCGAGGTAGGAACCGGGCTGCCCTGCTCCGCCGCCGCCGATGTTCACATCGAAGCCCAGTGTGAGCGGGTCTTCGCCGGGCGTACCGAATGCGCCGAAGTGGGCTTTACCGGCATGAATGGTTTTATAGCCCCGCTTCCGCAGCAGCTGCGGTAACGGCGACGCATATACCGTATTGGGAATGCCGGGCGAAGCGCTCAGGCCGTTCATGTTCCAGGCGGGGGAATCGAAGTTTTGATCGCCGCCTTCGCCGGCGGTTTTATCCTTGTGGAAGGTCCAGGACGAAACACCGTGGTTCAGCGGGCTCATGCCCGTCATCAGGCTCACGCGCGACGGCGTGCAGTTCTGGTTCGCGTATGCGTTGGTAAACTTCATGCCCTTCGCCGCCAGCCTTTCCATGTTGGGCGTACGGAACTGGCGGTTCTGTTTTGTAAGCGATTTATGGAACGGCAGCGAACAATCCTGCCAGCCCATGTCGTCCACCACGAACAATACGATGTTCGGTTTCTGTTGGGCCTGCGCGGTGACGGCGATGCCTGTCAGTATCAATAAGAGCAGCTTTTTCATACGGGTAAATTCTTTTGCTAAAATAGGATGTTCGGCTTACAATCCTGTTACCGGGCCGAACGGGAAAAAGAAACGGCGCCATGCGGCGCCATTTCGGTAAACCCTGCGTGGCGCCCCGGTTCAGGTAGGGCATAGCCGCAACAGGTAAAAGAATGCATCTAACGGCTGGCTTGCAGCAGGGCGGCGCGCGCGGCCCTGTAAGCCTTTACGTTCTTATCATAATCGGTGTAGCTTCTGAATACCTTGGCCACCAGCGCGTCCCGCTGCTCCAGGCGCGCGAGCAGCTCGTAATCTTCTATGCCGAGGCGGTGGGCCTCAAAGCGCAGGGAAGAAAGCGGTCCGTGCTTGCCGGGATAAAAAATATGCGTGTCGCCGGCCGGCAGAAAGTTGTTGGCGCCTGCGCCGGGAGCGGGGTGATGGATCACGCTGTTTTGAAAGGGATCGGCGTTGTACTGGTTCAGTCCCCAGTGCAGGTAACCGAAGGTGCCGTACCGCACGGCGCCCCAGCCGAAGTACACCTGGCGCAGCTTCTCCTGGTCGAGCAGGCGGTTCAGCCAGTTACCGCCGGGGATGAGGCAGGTGTATACCAGCACCTTTTCGCCGGCCTTTTCGCGTGCGCGGAAAAAACTTTCGTTTTCCTGGAAGTCGTTGATGAGCGGGCACCAGATATCCACTGCGCCGATCAGACCGTCGCGGTCGTTGGTAGCTTCCATGATGCGCACTTCGGGATAAATGGCTTTTACCTGCTTCACCACGTCGCTGTAGCTTTGCGCCTGCGTGCGGGTAGGCTCATCCGAAATATGCTGCAGCCAGCTGTGGGTGAGGCCGTTGGCGCGGGTGAACCTGGCTACCAGCGTCATGATGGTATCGATGTCGCGTTTGGCGGCAGCGGTGTTGTAACCGCGCTGCGTCAGCTGCACCTGTAATTCGGGATTGCCCCAGTCGTCTTTTTCACCCCGGTACATGAGATGCGGCGATTCAAAATACTGAAAGCCATACCGCCGGAACACGTTGATGAAACGCAGCATTTTATCTTCTTCCAGCGTGATTTTCCCATTTTTCAGGTAAATCAGTTCGGCGGGAACGAGGATACAATTCTGCCGACCGGCGGCCATGGCGGCGGCATATTTATCCAGCATCGCGAACCACTCGCTGCTCCAGCGTTCTACGTGGTGCCATTGCTCCATGCGGGGCAGGCTGAACCAGTTGGTGTAGAAAAACCGGCTGTCTTTCAGCGCGGGTAACCTGGCCGGATGTATGCGGGCCGTGAATGCCCCTTTCAGATGGCCTGCCGTTACCTGGATATTGTATGTTCCCGGTTTCCTGAAAAAAGCGGGCGGTATGCTGAGGCGTAACGCCGTATAGGGCGCGGCGGCCTGCACAACAGGCGAAGACAGCGGGCTGATCACCTCGTAGATGCGGAAAGGGGCGCGACGAATCACGAAGGGATTGGGGCGGCCTTTGTATTGTTCCGTCCGGCTGTCCAGCCCGGTATTCTGCTCCACCGGCACATCGGTGAGCAGGCTCCAGCACGATTGCGGCAACATCTTTCCATTCATGGAGGCCTGCACCCGGAATGTGCTTCCCTGCGAGGCTTCCAGCAGCAGGTGTACGTCTGCCGCAGCGCCTGTCGGGAAATCGAGGGTATATTCTGCGGAGTAGCCGGCGACTGCGTTCGAATCCGGGTAAAGCGGCTCCAGCGGGTCTGCCAGGAAAAGTTTCTGCTGGGCGAGCGCCGGGTGAAAAAAGCAGGCGGCCAGCAGCAGCATTTTTATTGGTTTCATAGATCTCCGTTTCGTTCCAAAAAAAGCAGCTGCGCCCCCGAAGGAACACAGCTGCTATATGGCGGGTTTTACCAGCCGGGGTTTTGCGGCCCCAGCTTCGGATTTAGTGTCAATTCATTGGTGGGCAACGGCATGAGGTAATCCCGGTCTGTGCGGAACTTGTAGCCGGCTGCCATCGTGGCGATGTTTTTGAACAGCTCGATGTAGCCCTGGGCGTCTACCGGGTAGGAGTTCAACAGATTGGCAGCCACCAGCGTGGTCCACTGCGCTTTTTTGGCGCCCAGCGGCTTCTTGCCCACGATCAGTTCGTCCGCGGCGGCCCAGCGGAAAATATCATCCCTGCGGAAACCTTCGGCGGCCAGTTCCACCCTTCTTTCGCGGCGTACCTCGTTGATGATGGGGCTAAGCGCGGGGAAGTCCCATTTCGGATCGGCGACGATACCGGCCATCACCAGGTTCGGCATGCCTACGCGGGCGCGCAGTTTGTTTACCGTCATATCCAGGTCGCCCTGGGTAATGGTGCCCAGCTCCGCTTTGGCTTCGGCATAGTTCAGCAGCACTTCCGCATAGCGGAAATAAATCACGGCGGTAATGCCTACACTGGCGGCGTACTGCTGGAAATAATCCGGTGTGTGCCCTTTATACACCTGGTAGCCGGTGGCCGGTTTCCCTTCATTGGCCTGGTCGAACGACGGGATGGTGAAGAGGCGGTCTGCCGCGCCCTGGGGCTGGTTGTTGGTAACGACATGCTGTCCGTCGGGCACATACATGGTTTGCGACAGGCGCGGGTCGCGGTTGGCCACTACCCTGATAATCGAATCGTCGCCGCGGTACAGCGGGCTTACGGAAATCGGGTTACCGTCCGTGCAGAGGTATGCGTCCACCAGCGCTTTGGTGAGGCCGCGACCAGCGCCGCTATTGGTATAACGGTGCCAGTTATGATGAAGGCCCAATGCCACATCGAACTTACGCCAGAGCATCACTTCCTTGCTGCCTGAATGATCAGCCTGGTTAAACAGGCGCCAGTACCCGTTCTGCACACCCACATTATCCAGCGAGAAAACACCGCTGCTGATCAGGGTTTGGGCGGCGGCGGCCGCTTTCTGCAGGTACTTGCTGCCATCTGAGCCTGCTACGCCGAAGGGGGTGCCGGCATGATACTTTTCCCACGTGCCTTCATAAAGCGCTATCCTCGACTGGAATGCCAGCGCCACTTCCTTATTGATGCGGGAAGCCTGCGCGGAAGCTTTGGTGGGCAGGTATTCGATCGCCTTGTCCAGATCATTCAGGATAGAATCGGCGATCACATTGCGGGCCAGGCGCGGCCCGAACAGAATGGTGGTATCTGTCAGCGAAAGCGGCTGATTGATCCAGGGCACCGCCCCGAAGTTTTTCATCAGCATGGAATACATCATGGCGCGGAAGAACAGGGCTTCACCCACATAAGGTTTCACATTGTCCCAGCTGTCCTGCACCTTGCCGTAATTGGCGAGGAAATAGTTGGCGTTACGGATGATGCCCCAGCTCCAATCGCCGCTGGTGGCCGGTACGGTACGCTCTCCATTCAGCATGCCGTTCACGCCCATGTTGATCATATTGTCGCTGCCCTGGTCCGCATCGAGCCCGTAAATGCCGATGGTGCCAAACGCGCCGAGGCCATAGTGGGGCAGCAGCGTGGTGTTATTATAGAAGTTATTGACGTACAGCTTCATGTCGTTGGTGCTCTTCCAGAACTCCGCTTCGCTGATACTGGTTTCGGGCACCCGTTCCAGAAAGTCTTTGGTACAGGAGGTTGTAAGCGCAGCCAGCGCAACGGTCAACACCCCGAATATTTTTTTCAGTTGCATAGTCTACATTTTTCGTGCGTTAAAAAGTAACATTCAGGCCAAGGGAATAAGTACGCTGCAGCGGATAGATCTTGGCGTCGCCGATAGACAATTCCGGGTCCATCGTTTTCACGAGCCTGGTGAAAGTGGCCAGGTTCTCGAGGCTCACGTACATGCGTACTTTCTGTGCCTTGATGCGGCTGATGAGCGATGAAGGCAGGGTATAACCCACCTGCACGTTCTTGATGCGCATGTATGCCGCATTCTGTAGGTACTTCGTCTGTACCTGCGTATTCTTGCCGTTTTCGCCGCTCATATAGAATTTCGGGAAATAGCCGTTCGGATTGGTGGGAGACCAACGGTCGCGGTGCACGGTGAAAGGAGAGCTCTGCCATTCGTCGCCGATCACGCCCCAGAAGTAGTTGGAGCCTACCCACGCTTCGCGTTTGGCAACGCCCTGCAGGAACACATAAAAATCAAACCCTTTCCAGTTCGCCTCGCCGATAAAGCTGTACGAGTAGCGGGGTGTGCTGTTGCCGATCACACGGCGGTCACCGGGGTTGGCCAGGGTGTTGTTCCCCCAGTCGATGATATTGTTCCCGTCAAGGTCTGCGTATTTGATGTCTCCCGCGGTCCAGTTGGAGGATGATATCTTCGTCTGGCGGGGCCCTTTCGGTTCCTCATCGTTGGCGGTGAAATACCCCACGGTCGTATATCCCCAGATGTCGCCCATGCCCTGGCCGGTATACCAGGTGGTATTCAGCCCGGTGGGGTTGGGATATTTCAGGATCTTCCCACGGTAGTCGCTCAATACACCGCGTACGCGGTAGTTCACGTTACCCACACGGTCTGCCCAGTTCAGCATCAGTTCAAGACCGCGCGTTTCGATATCGGCGTTGTTGGCGGTGGGCACACCTGTACCCAGTACTGTTGGCAGCACCTGCGAAGGACCGGCGAAGTTGTTTGCTTTACGCACATACCAATCGAACGAAGCGGTAAGGCGGTTGTTGAAAAACGATGCGTCGGCTCCGAGGTTGAGGGTGCTGGTGGTTACCCAGGTCAGGTCGTTGTTCACGAGACCGGGCATCGTCACCATGGCCTGCTGCGCGCCGCCAAAGAGCCAGTTGGTGCTGGTCGGACGGGTAGTGCCGAGGCTGGGATAAAAAGGATAATAATTAGGGTTGGAAGCATCCGGGTCGATGAACGACTGGTCGCCCAGCGCACCATACGAACCTCTTACCTTGAAGGAGGTCACCACTTTGGCGATAGGCTGCCAGAATTCCTCGCGATGCAGGTTCCAACCGGCAGACACACCGGGATAGAATTTCCAGCGCACGTCTTTCAGGAAGCGCGAAGTACCATCGTAACGGCCATTGAGCTCCAGCAGGTATTTGTCTTTAAAGGCGTAGTTGATCCTGCCGAAAAAACCTTCCACCGCCAGTTTCCTGATAAAGTCGGAAATGCCGGGGCTGGTGCCGTAAGCAAGGCTCAGGGAGGGCACGTTGTCTGAATACAGCTGGCTGTTGCTGGCGCTGAACGAAGTATAGGAAGTCAGTTCCTTGATGTAACCGCCGAGCACTTTGAACTCGTGGTTGCCGAATTTATTTTCGTACGATGTGAACGCGTTGATCACATGGTGCTCGCTGTTGATGTCTGACCGGGAGAAACCGTTCGGGAAAGTACCGCTGATGTTGGCGGTGGTGCCGTCGGGCAGGTAATGCACCACGGTTTTGGTGTGGTTGGTCTCACCCTGGCGGAAGCCGTCAAAAGTATAGTTGGTGGTAAAGTTCCAGCCTTTGGCCAGCTTGAACACGAATTCGCCGGTGAGGAAAATACCGTCTTTCACGCGGTTGAGGCGTCCGCCGAGGCCGTGCAGCAGCACATCGCTCGTTTCGGAGTAGTGGCCGTCCGGGTTGAAAAGCGGCACAGTGGGAAACTTACGTGCAATCTGGTGCATGTAGTTACCGCCGGTGCGGCCGCCGTAGGTATTGGGCGAGTTGAAGACCTCGCGGGTGAGTGAACTTCTGAGGTTGATGGTCATCCAGCTGGTGAGGTCGCTGCTCATGTTGGCGCGCACGTTGAACCTTTTATACTTGTCGTCTCCGAAGTTATACATCCCCTGACGGTCGTTGTACCCCAGGCCGATATAATACGTGGAGTTGCTGCCGCCGCCTGTAACGCCCACGTTATGCTGCTGGCTGAATGCCACGTCTTTGAAATAAATATCGAACCAGTCGTTATTGGCGTTGCCCGCACCCCATGACTGCCAGGAATTGGCGGTAGGGCTCTTTATGGTCTCATCCTTCATGGTGCCGGCCTGATAATCCTTGATACGCTGAATGGTGGCGTCGTCGTATACCTTGGCGCGGGCCGCATTGACGAACGCTTCGTTATAGAATTCGGCGAACTCGAGGGAGTTCAGCATTTTGGGCATATTGATCGGTGTGGCCCAGCTCAGGTTGTTATTGTACGAAATACTGGGGGCCTTGCCTTTCTTACCCTGTTTGGTGGTGATGAGCAATGCTCCGTAAGGCGCGCTGGAGCCGTAAATGGCGGCGGAAGCGGCGTCTTTGATAATGGAAATGCTTTCGATGTCGCTGGGGTTGATGGCGTTGAGATCGCCGCCGGGCACTCCGTCTACCACAACGAGCGGGGCGCCTGCGGTGCCAAGGCCGGTGTAGCCGCGTACGTTGATGTTCTGTGTGGCATTGGGCGCACCGCCTGCGCTGGTGGTGGTAATATTGAGGTTCCCCACCATGCCCTGCAGGGCCTGCGAAATGCGGGTAACGGGCCGGTCTTCCATATCCTGGCCGCTCACCTGGTCTACCGCCCCGGTGAGGTTGGCTTTTTTCTGTGCACCGTATCCCACTACCACTACTTCATCCAGCTTGCTGTTATCGATCACCATAGACACCTGCAGGCTGGCGCGGCCATCCAGGTTGATCTCACGGGTGGTGTAACCGGTGAAACGCACGATCAGCACGGCGTTTTTCGATACATTCTTCAGTTTGAAGGCCCCGTTCACATCGGCCGCCACACCGATGGTGGTTCCTTTAATCAGCACGGTGGCCCCGATCAGGGCGGCGCCGGTTTCATCGAGCACCTTGCCGCTCACTTCCGGTACGATGGTCGTATCCACCGCGAAGAAACGCGGCAACGCCAGCGGCTCCCGGCGAAGCACGATGTTCTTTTCAACGATCTCGAATTCGAGGCCGCTGCCTTTCAGCACCTGTTCCAGCGCCTGCTTCAGCGGTACGCTGTTGAGCTGAACGTCAACGTTCTTTAAAGGGCTGATCAGTTTTTCGTCGTACAGGAACAGATGCCCGCTCTGTTTCCGGATCTCTTTGAACACCTTTTTGACAGGTGCCTGTTTCATGGAAAGGGTGATGGTTTGCGGCAAAGCTTTACCGCTGACATGTAAAAAACCGATCAATAACAATAAAGAGGTCATTTTCATAACCGTCCAGATTTTGGCTGTTACATACCCCGGTCTTAACGGAGTACTTCCATTAAATTTCAAATGCATAGTTTTGCAATGTTTGGGTGTTGTTTAATTAATCGCAGCAATGACTAGTTAGGGGATACCCAGGCAACTACAGCCGGCGGTGTTACCAGCACCTCCGGTTTTTATTTTCCGGCATCCTGTTTACAGTTACGTTACCATAAGGATTTGTTTTTTGTTTAGGAAATAGCCCGCCAGTCCGCGGCCATCGGTGCCGCAGCGGATTGTTCACTCACTGTCTAATTTTGTTCCTGTTAAGAGATGATGATCAGTTTATTCGCCTCCATTTTAAACTGTAGCCCGGTTGCTTTTAACACGGTCAATACCTGTGATAAACTATAATTCCTGAAAACCGCCCCGTTAAGTTTCATGTCTGCCGGGCGGCCTTCGTACTCGATTTCGATATCGTACCAGCGGGCGAGCTGGCGCATAACGGTCTGCAGGTCCGCATCCTGGAAAATGAACAGCCCGTTTTTCCAGGCTACTGCCTCCTCCACGTCGGCTTCTTTCACGGTCAGGCCGCCGCTTCGGGAGAGGGAAGCCTGCTGGCCGGGCTTCAGCAATTCAGACACGCCGTTGCCGCTGACTTTTACCGCACCGTCCACCAGGGTGGTGTTCACCGCCGCTTCTTCTTCGTAGGCCATGATGTTAAAATCAGTGCCCAGCACGTCCACCGTCATCTCCTTTACCTTCACGCGGAAAGGTTTGGCGGCATCTTTTTCCACTTCAAAATAGGCCTCGCCGCTCAGTTCCACCAGGCGCTCCGTGCTGCTGAACGCAGTAGGGTAGGTTAAGGCCGAACCGGCATTCATCCATACCTTGGTGCCATCTGCCAGAACGATCTTGAACTGGCCGCCGCGCGGCGTGCGCAGGGTGTTGAAGATCGGCGCATTGCTTTCGCTGCCGGCATCATTATACGTGAGCTGCCCGCCTGCGGCCTGCACATTGGCATTGCCCTGGCCGGGGATGGTCATGGCCCCGGTACTGTCGAGCTCCACTACGGAACCGTCGGCCAGCGTGAGCAGGGCCTTCTGACCCCCGGGCTGGATAGCAGCGGTAGCAGCCGGCGCATTTTCTTTGTCGCCGCCATTCCGGGCAGCCCTGAAAACAAACAATGATGAAAGACCGCCGATGAGGATGGCAGCGGCCGCCGCCCTGTACCGCGCGGAACCCAGTACACGGAGCAACCCGCTTTGCTGCCGGGCAGGTTTTTGCATTGATTGCAGCACATCGTCCTGCACCAGCTCGTCAAACCGGCCCGACGTAACCGCCTCGGTAAACTTCGTTGCTTCGCTCCTGGAAAGACGGTTTTGCTTAAACCGGGAAAGTAATTGTAAAAACTCCTGTTCAGTCATGTCGGTTGATTGACAATTTGTGCTACCGGTGATAAAGACATTTGACAAATGGGGGAGGACTAGTGCGCGGGAAAATATTTTTTCAGAGCCCGGCCAGCAGGCAAACCAGCGCTACGGTGGTATGTAAATGCTGGAGCAGGTACAACCGGATGGATTGCAGGGCCTGCACCATATGGTTTTTCACGGTGAAGCGGGAAATGCTCAGTTCCCGGGCGATTTCCTCGTAGCTCATGCCCTTTTCGCGGGCCAGCTGGTAAATCTTCTTCCGTTGGGGTGGAAGGCTGTTAACGGCGGTATGGAGCATCCGCTCACATTCCCGGTTCCGCACGCGGTAGTCGGTATCGTTGGCCGCTTCCGCGGCATATTGCAGATCTTTCTGCGCCGCCTGTTCGTAAGCGGCTTTTTTGAACTGGTTGAAGATACAGTTGCGGGCGATGATAAAAAGATAATTGCGGGCGTCGCGTACGGCGGCCAGCTTTTCCCTGTTTTCCCAAAGTTTGCGGAATACTTCCTGTACGATTTCGCGGGAAGCGTCGTGGTCCTTGATGTACAATGAAGCGACCTGGAGAATATGCGCTTCATAACGGTGGTACAGTGCGGTAAAGGCGCTCTCATCCCCTGCCGCAACGTGCTGCAACAGCACCTGCTCGTGATCGTTCCATAACATGTTTGCCTCCACTGCCACTGTTTTTCAGAATAATAATGCGTTGCTACCTACATACAGACTCGTAATATTAGTAATAAAAAGCCATTGGCCGGTGATCATATTTTCACCAATTCTACATCTATATTACCTTGCAAACGATGGCATAACACCGGCTCCGCCATTTCCGCCGGAACCGGTGTTATAATTACCGGGCGCCCGTTAACGGGAATATGGGCGATTCCACATGCGCTTCGGCCATGTATTGCTGCATCTTTTTTACGATCGCGGGATTCGCGGCGGCCACGTTCTGTTGTTCTTTCGGGTCTTTGGCCAGGTTATACAATTCAACCGGCCCGTCTGCATTCTTTTTCACCTGCTGGCGCACACCCTTCCAATTCCCCATCCTGACGGCCTGGCGGCCGCCGTCTTCATGGAATTCCCAGTACAGGTAATCGTGCTGCAGCTGTTTGCCTTTGCCGGTGAGCGTGGGCAGGAAAGAAACCCCATCGGTATATCTTGCTTTCTCTGCACCGGTAATGTCGGTGAGGGTGGGCAGAATGTCCCAGAAAGCGCCGGCGAATGCCGACGTAGTTCCTGCTTTTACTTTTCCTTTCCATTGTACGATGAACGGCGTTCTGATGCCGCCTTCATACAGGTCGCGCTTCACACCGCGGAAGCCACCGGAGCTGTTGAAGAACGCCGGGTCGGCGCCGCCTTCTTTATGCGGGCCGTTATCGCTGGTAAAAATAATCAGCGTGTTATCCATGAGGCCGAGCTTCGTCAGCCGGTCGATGATCTGGCCCACCTGTGCGTCCATCCTGGCTACCATGGCCGCGAACGTGGCGCGCGGTTTCTCCACGGAAGCATAACCGCCTACCGTTGCGCCCGGGCCATAACCATTACCGCGGTGTGGTTTTTCTTCAAAACTGTTTTCATACTGCCGGTAAAACTCATCTTCAGGGCCCTGCAATTCTGCGTGGGGAAGCACGGTGGGAATGAACAGGAAAAATGGTTTGTTTTTGTTTTTATCGATAAAAGCCAGCGCCTGTTCCTGTATCAGCTCCGGTGCATACTCCGCTTTGTGCGTGAGGTCGTTGCCTTCGAGGATGATTTTCTGTTCGTTGCTCCACAGGTGCGTAGGGTAATACCGGTGCGACTGCCGCTGGCAATTGTAGCCGAAAAACGTATCGAATCCTTTCCTATCGGGCGCACCGGAAGTGCCCACCATGCCGAGGCCCCACTTACCGAAAGCGCCGGTGGCATAACCCGCCGCCTTCAGCAGCTGCGCCAGCGTTTGCACGGAGTCGGCCAGCGGCTCCTGCCCTTCGGGCTGTATTTCTTTATTGCCGCGTACATAAGTATGGCCGGTATGCTGCCCCGTCATCAGCGACGAGCGCGAAGGCGCGCATACGGAGGTGCCCGCGTAAAAAGACGTGAACCGCATGCCGTTACGGGCCAGGCGGTCGATGTTGGGTGTTTTGATCTTCTGCTGGCCGTATGCCCCGAGGTCGCCATAACCCAGGTCGTCTGCCAGTATCAGTACAATGTTGGGCTTTTGCTGCGCCATGCCGAAAGATGAGATCAACAACATCCCGGCGAGTAGCCATTGTTTTTTCATACGGATAAAAATATAAAAAAGGCCGGCTATTCCTAATTACAGCCGGCCGGTTTGAGAATCATGTTATTTCCAGCCGGGGTTCTGCCCGAGGTTCGGGTTCATCACCGTCTGGTTGGAAGGAAGCGGGTGCAGGTAATAATATTCAGGGAAGGGACCGGGGGGCACGCCTTCATAAGCGATGTACCCTTCCGCAGCGCCGTTCTCGATGGGAATGATGCTGTTGGCCGGTACGTCCGTTCCTTTTTTGATCCATCTGCCCAGCTTGCGCTGCACGGCGTATTCCATTTTCTTCCAGCGGCGGAGATCGTCGAAGCGGAAGCCTTCGCCCATCAGTTCGATGGCCCTTTCACGCCTGATTTCCCAAAGCTGGGGTGCAACCGCCGCATCACGCGTCGGGTCTGCCGGGATGGCCGCGAGGTTCAGCGGCGCCACACCGCCCCTGGCACGAAGTTTATTGATCGTCTGGTCGGCAATCACCTGGTTGAATTCGCCCAGTTCGTATTTCGCTTCGGCATAATTCACCAGCACTTCGGCCATCCGGAAAATGGGTGCGTCGTTGATATCCGTGTTCTGCACGCGGAGGATCTTGTTACTGAACTTGTAAAAACGGTAACCGGTATACGTTACGTTGAACGGCTGGCCCTGGTTATAATCCACGTAATGCGGCTCCTCCCGCACCACCAGGCCCTGCCAGTTCAGCGTTGGCAAGGTTTTCAGCTTGTCGTTGGAAATACCGGCCATTACGTCGATGTACTCCCTGTCGGCCGCGTTGCCGGTGTAGGTAAACGTCTGGCTGGGATGGTTCACCGTCACCCTGAACGGCGGCGGCGTCGTGAAATAGAGGCGTTTGTCGCGGTTGCGGTATTCGGTGTAGGGGGATTTGTCGCCGGCAAACTGCGGGCTCGTCCAGCGGGTCTGCCCGTCTTTCAGCAGGTACATGTCCGCCGCCTTCTTCGTCAAATCCCATCTGCCGGCCGAGTTACGACCACGACTGGCCAGTACGTGCGTCACCTGGTTCAGTTCGTATTGTTTGTACAGCAAAATGCCGGGCACATTGGCGAGCGACTCGCTGTTGAACTCTTCGTCGTAATTGGGGTGGAGCGTGGGGAAAGCCGCTACCAGCTTCGCGGCGGCATCGGCGCTCGCGCGCAGGAACGGCTGCGGATCGCCGAGGTTGTGATATTTGCGCCAGGTGCCTTCCATCAGGCCGAACCGCGCCAGGAACGCACGCACCACATGCACGTTGATGGTGTTGGCGCCGTCACCGGCGGGTTTGATATGCGCTTCCGCCCATTGCAGCTGTTCGAGGAGCTTGGAAGTTACTTCGTTGCGGGGCGTTCTTTTGCCGTACAGCACCTCCTTGTCCGCGTCCGCAAGCGCCTTCTCCACCCAGATCACATCGCCGTATTTGTTCACCAGGTTATAAAAGTTGAACGCCCTGAAAAAATACCCCACACTGCGCCAGTGGTCTTTTTCTTCCTGGGTGATGGTGGCGTTATCGAGATTGTCGAGCATGATATTCACGGCGCGGATATTGGCGTAAGGCGCTTTGTAATCATCGCTGCTGCTGGGAATGGTCATGCGCTGCCATATCCAGAGCGACTCCGCGTTAGGGTTCGCGTTCAGGAACAGATCGCTGTTAAATTCCTGGTTCGGCACGGCTTCGTTATACCCGGGGAATGCTTCATAGAACTGCCAGGCGTACGTTTTTATGTTGTCGTATTTCGTGAAGGTAGTCCCCACGGTCAGCTTGTCTTTCGGCTGGAGATCCAGAAACTCTTTCTGGCTGCAGCTTTGCAGCAGCATCAGGCAGCTGCAGTAGGTAATGATATGTTTGGCAAATTTCATGTTGCGGCTGTTTGGATTTAGAAAGAAATGTTTGCACCGAGACTGAATTTTTTCAGGAACGGGTAAATACCGCCTTCGCCGTAGTTAGTGGCGTCGGACTCCATTCCTTTCGGCAGGCTGGTGAAGGTGAACATATTTTCGCCGCTGGCGAAGAAACGCACATTGTCTACCCGGATGCGCTGCAGCCGTGCTTTCGGCAGGTTATACCCGATGGTGATATTTTTCACGCGGAGGTATGCGCCGTTGGACAGGTACTTCGTCTGCTGCATGCGGCTGGTGCCGGTATTGCCGCCGGCATCGGGATATACGCGCGGATAAAACCCGTTGGGGTTAGCGGCCGTCCAGTAATCGAGGTTGTGTTTGTACACAGTGCCGAACTGGTTCTGGTAAGGCCAGTACAACTGGTTGCTCAGCCAGAGGTCGCGCTTGCCCACGCCCTGCAGGAAAAACGACAGATCAAAATTCTTCCAAGATGCATTCCCGAACATCCCGAACTGGTACCGGCGGTTGCTGTTGCCGATGATACGGCGGTCGCCGGGGTCGGTCAGGGTATTGTTCCCGGAAAAAATCACGCCGTCGCCATTGAGGTCTTCGTAGCGGATATCACCCGGGTTCTGCGGAACACCTTTGTACGGCGCAACGCCGGACTTCAGCGTGCCTCCCTGCAAATTGGGATTGAGCGAACCGGCGGCGAAATCATCCACCGTAAAATATCCTTTCGTCACATAGCCCCATATCTCACCCATTTCCTTGCCCACGTAATGCTGGGAAAGCAGGCCGGCGGGGTTGTCGAATTTGGTGATGAACGTGCGGTTGTCTGACAGGTTGAAGCCCACGCCGTAAGAAAAGTCGCCGGCATTGTCCTTATAGCTCACCTCCAGCTCCCAGCCTTTTGTCTGCAGGTCGGCCACGTTCTGCAGGGGCGCCTCCGCACCGAGTACATCAGGCAGGGCCGCACCGGGCGCCAGCATGTCGAGCGTATTGCGTTTGTACCAGTCGAAAGTGAGGAAGAGTTTGTTTTTAAACAGGCCTACATCAACGCCCACGTTAAGCGACTGCACGGTTTCCCATGTAAAGCTGGTGCTCACCAGCGCAGGCGGCGTGAGCGTCAGGTAGCGGATGTTGGTGGCGGGATTTACCCATGAGGCGTTGTAAGGAGAAAGCCCCGGAATGTACGGGTAAAAACTGCTGATGCCTTCAAAAGCCACCACCTGGTTACCGATTTCACCGAACGATCCCCTGAGTTTTAATTGCGACAGCGTCTTATTGATGCTCCGCATAAAGGGCTCTTCGGCAACGTTCCAGCCAGCCGATACGGAGGGGAAAAACCCGAAGCGGTTGCCGGGCGGGAAACGCGAAGAACCGTCGAAGCGGCCGTTGACCTCCAGCAGGTATTTGCCCTTATAGTCATAGTTCAGCCGCCCGAAATAACCGGAAATGGCGAATTCCGAAAACCCGTCGTAGCCACCTGCCGTACCGGTGCTCGTCACAAACGAGGGCACCTGTGAGCTGAGCAGGTCGAGGCGGGAGAGATTGAATGTATCCGCTTTGCTGCTTTCCTGGTTGGTGCCCACCAGTAATTTGAAGTGGTGATCACCGAAGTCCTTGGCATAGTTAAGGTACAGGTTCAGCGCGTGGTAGTTCAGCTGCCCGTTTGCCCGCGTATAGCTGGTGCTGTTATTGAGGAACTGCCGGTCGAACGTCACCGCGTTGATGTACTCGTTTTTATCCAGGATGTTCTGGCTGTTGCCGTTGTTTTTCGTGAAGGTATATTCCCCGGTAATTTTCAAATCCTTGAGGGGACTGTATTCCAGCTTGCCGAAGAGGCGGAGGTTATCGCGGAAGTCCTTGTTGGCGGGCTCCGTTCTCACTACGTTGTTAGGCGTGTTGTAAGGGAGCCTGACGCCATTGGGTGTGGTGCCATAGCCGGTTTCAACATACGAAGGATAAGTGATGGCGTTATAAAAGAGCCCGGCTAACGTGGAAGGCGTATACCGCACATCGTTTTTATAAAACACGTTCACGCTGGCGTTGAGGTTTTTAGCCAACTCGGTGCTCAGCAAGGCGTTCACGTTATAGCGGGCATACCGGTCTTTGTTGGTGACCATAATACCGTCTTCCCCCGTATAGCCGCCAGACACGCGGTACGTCGTTTTTTCCGAACCGCCGTAGAAAGCGAAGTTGTGCATCTGTTCAAACCCGCCTGTAAAGAGGGTGCTGTACAGATCGCGCTCCGCCAGCGGGTACCGCAGGCCGTTCACCACAGCCGCACCCTCCGGATATTTCCCCGGGTTCTGCTGATATTCTTCCATCAGCCCGAGCCAGGTGTTGACGTTCTGGCCGGACCAGTAGGTTGCCGAGCCGAAATCTTTCAACGCCCGTACAAACTCCAGCGGGGAAGCCTTCTCCGGCAAAGAAATCGGTTTGCTCCAGGTGAAGTTATTGGCATAGTTGAAGCGGGTGGGCTGGTTCTTTTTGCCTTTTTTGGTGGTGATGAGTATCACGCCGAAGGCGGCCCGTGCCCCATAGATGGAGGCTGCGGCCGCATCTTTCAGCACGGAGATGTTTTCGATATCGCGGGGGTTCACGTCGTCGATGTTCATGGGTACGTTATCCACCAATACCAGCGGTGACCCGCCGTTGAGGGAGTTGATGCCCCGGATGTTGACCGAGGTGGCCGCGCCCGGCTGGCCGGACCCATAGGTGATCTGCAAACCCGGCACCACGCCCTGGAGCGCCTGCGCCGTTCCGCTCACCGGCCGGTTGCCCAGCACGTCTTCCATATTCACCGAGCTCACGGCGCCGGTGAGGTTGGCTTTTTTCTGCATGCCGAAACCCACTACTACCACCTCGCTGAGCGCGGCGTTATCGTCTTTCAGGGAGATGTTCAGCACCGGGCCGGTCACTTTGATTTCCTGTGTGGCAAACCCCATCGACCGGACAATCAACGTGGCTGTGTCACTTTTCAGGCGGATGGTGTATTGGCCTGTTGCATCCGTGACAGTGCCGTTTTGTGTACCTTTTTCGATGATGGCCGCGCCGGGAATGGGCTCCCCTTTTTCGCTGGTCACCGTGCCTTTTACGGTGATCTCTTTCAGCACGGGCATTTCGGTGAATACCGGGGTCTGTGGTTTCACCCCGATGAGGATAGTGCCGTTCTCCACCTTATAGGTCAGCGGCTGCAAGCGGAAAGCCTGCGCCAGCACCTGCTCGAGCGTGGCATTCTTCAGTTGCAGGGAAACCGGTAAGGATTTCTCCAATACCTCCGTGCTGTACAGCACGCGGTAACCCGATTGTTTTTTGATAGTGGACAGTACCGACTTGAGCGATGCATTTTCCACATGGATGGTGATCTGTTGCGAAAATGCGGCATTGGCTGCCTGCATAAAGACCACCGTCAGCAACAGGATGGTCAGCTTCATTGTTAATAACAGTTTTAACGCGTGGCGGGAACGGGGGCGCCGGTACGTGGCCGGGCAAAAGATCCCCCTGTGATGAATGTTCAAATTCATACATTTGTTGTGTTAGGTACTGGTGATTGAATTACTGAAAGCTCTTTGGTAATTGACGCTTACCTGGCACAACCGGTTACGTGGCCGCGTAGCCGGTTACCTTTTCTTATGATTCTGGTTGTTTGTATGCTGGTTGTCGTTGTTACATAGGCGACATTTTTATTTTTTGATCCTGATTGTTTTTCCATCTGTTTCGAACCGCAGGTTACCCGTGATTTCCAGCATCTCAATGGCTTTGGACAGCGGTACGTTCCGCGGGATGGTGCCGTTGTACCGGATGGCAGGCAAATGCGCGAAATCCGCTTCCACATTGTACCAGCGGCCCAGCTGGCGGAGCACGTCCACCAGGTAGGTTTCATTGAAAATGAAGTACCCGTTTTTCCAGGCCACCGCTTCTTCGGTATCGACCTGCAGCTTTTGCATGCTGCCCGTTTGTCCATTGAGGCGGCATTGTTCTCCGGGCGCCAGCAGGCTCCGGCCGGCTTTGCCGCTTACCTGCACACTCCCTTCCAGCAGCGTGGTGCTGGTATGGGACTGGTCTCCATATGCCTGCACATTGAAATGGGTGCCCAGCACCGTTACCCGTTGCGCGGCAGTAGCCACCACAAAGGGCTGTTTCGCGTTTTTCGCCACTTCGAAGTATCCTTCGCCCGTCAGCTCCACGAGCCTTTCATGGCCTGCAAACGACGTGGGAAACCGCAGCGAAGATTCTGCATTCAGCCACACCCGGCTGCCGTCGGGCAGCAGGAGGCGGAATTGTCCGCCCCGCGGGGTGGTCAGCGTATTGTAAGAAAGAGTAGCATCCGGTGATGCCGTGGTATCCGCTTCGTATATCAGTTCGCCGGTGGCGGACTTGGAGACTTTGATTTTTCCCTGAGTGGCTAGTTGCCCCTGTGAGGCGTCGTCTACGGCAATTTTGCTGCCGTCGGCCAGGGTGAGATATGCTTTATTACCGCCGGGAGGGGCGTCCTGCACTTTAACCGCCTGAACCGCAGGCTGTTTCGCGGTCTGCCGGTTGGAGAGCAGCCAGCCGCCCAGTGAGGCGACCAACACCACGGCTGCGGCCACTTTAATCCAGCGGCCCATGGGCCTCACTTTCCCTTTTCGCTCATCGATGGACGCATGTATCCTGTCGAGCAAAACACGGTCGTCCGGGTACGCGGCGGCATCCGGGTGGTTGTTTTTCATCAGTTCGTCGTAGTACGCGTTGTACAGGGCGATTTCCTGTTCGGTGGCACTACCATCACTGATTTTGGCTGACAGGGCGATAAATTCTTCTTTGCGCATAAATACATGCTTGTATAGTAATAGGCACGCGGGACGGTGGGTTCCCCCAAAGGGCAGGAAAATATTTTTCAGCGGTCTTCCTCACAGGGCGTCGCTCCTGCCAGGCCCGCCTGGGGGAGAGACGGATGTTTGCGGGAAGTGTGGATGCATAAAGGAGATGATGTGTGTACAAAAAGAGCCTTCCCTTCAACATCACAGGAAAAACATCCACAAATGGAGGCTACCGAGCTTGAGCCGGAGTTTTTTGAGGGCGATGGTGAGCTGGTTTTCCACGGTTTTTTCGGATACGCCGAGCCGGGCCGCGATTTCTTTGTTGGAGAGGTATTCGATGCGGCTGAGATAAAACACCTGCCGGCAGCGCTCCGGCAGTTCTTCGGTAAAGGCGGCGATGATAGTTTTAAGCTCGTTCAGCGCGAGGGCGGAAATGGTGGCCGTATCCGGGATTTCGAGTTTTTCCACTTCCTCGAACAATGAGGGGCGCACTTTGAGCTGGCGGATGTAATTGGCCACTTTGTATTTAACCGCCATGGAAAGATAGGCATGCAGGACCCGCACTTCCAGGTGGCCCCGGTGCTCCCAGAGCCAGATGAATATGTCCTGCAACAAGTCGAGGCAGGCCCCTTCGTCTTTTAAAACGCGGTAGGCGGTGCGGTACAACGACTTCCAGTGCCGATGATAGATTTCATCGAAAGCCGCGCGGTTGCCTGCGTTCAGCAGGTCCACCAGTTCACTGTCCGTATAGATGGAAAACGCCTTCATCCCTGAGCTCAGATAGGCGCAATGTATTGAATTCGGGAGACAAATTAAAATATCCCCCGGCGCTTAACACGCTGTTCACGGGCCGGCGCAATGATATTACATAATTTCTGATTACATTGTCGTATGGTTGCCCTTATTCAATCGAAAGACCGGATCGGTCTCGTCGCAGACATCTCCGGCATCATGGCCCGGGCGAAGCTGAACATCGTTTCCCTTCGCGAACATGTAGACAAAGTGGAGAACCGTTTTTATATCCGCATAGAAACGGAAAACGAAACGGAGCCCGTTGCCCTGGAGCAGGAGATCCGGAAAGTATTGCCGGACGATGCGCTGATTGCCATCAATCCCCGGCCTGAGAAAAAAATCGTGGTGATGGTGACCAAGGAGTACCATTGCCTGGCCGATATACTCGTGCGTCACCAGTTCAAAACGCTGGGCGCCACGGTGCAGTGCGTGATCGGCAACCATGCCGTGCTGCAGGACATCTGCGACCGGTTCGGCGTGCCGTTTCATTTCGTGTCGCACGAAGGGGTCAGTAAAGATGCACTGGAATCCGCTATCCGCGCGCACATCGATGCCTGCGAGCCCGACTACATCGTGCTGGCGAAATTCATGCGCATCCTGAGCCCTGCTTTTGTAGCGGCGTACCCCATGCGGATCATCAACATCCACCATTCTTTTTTACCCGCCTTCGCGGGCGCCCATCCTTACCGACAGGCCTTCGAGCGTGGTGTGAAACTGATCGGCGCCACTTCGCATTTTGTGACCAATGAACTGGATGAAGGGCCCATTATCGCGCAGCAGGTAATCCCGGTCAACCATTCCTATACCGCCGGCGACATGATGAAGGCCGGGCAGGAAATCGAAACCTCCGTGCTTGCCAGGGCGCTGCGGCTGGTGTTCAGCGACCGGGTGTTTGTGTACAGGAATAAAACCGTGGTGTTTGAGTAACAGAAAGCAGGGAAGGAAAAAGAGGTGCGAAAGCCCCATCAATTGTGGAAATTCTGATCCGGGTAAAGATTGGAGCCAGTGCAACACATCGGTATCGCTGTCGGCCGGGTTCACAGGATAGTACATGCGGTGGCTGTACAGGAATAGATGAATTAACTCAACGCGTTAAGCCGTATCCCGGGATGCGGAACGCACTCGCAGGGACTTATATAAAGGCACGCGACCGTCTCAAAAGTAACGTACAATCATCGGTTACTTTTGGGACGGTTCTGTTTAACGTTGTTTAGCGGGAGGAACTGGTGGTGGAGGTGGCCCCGTTTTTTTTGCCTTTTCAACCTTCGGCGGCGGCGGTGGAGGTACATCTTTTTTGATCACGGGCGGCGGAGGTGGGGGAACATCCCCTTCCCGGAGCGCCGGTTTTACCACGCTCCTTACCTCTTCCATTTCCTCGCGGGTCAGGTTTTTATAACTACCGTCCCGCAGGATCTTTTCCCGCGTGGAGGGCTTCAGGTCGCCCAGCCTGATCTTATAGCCGGGTTGAGCTGGCTCATCTTTTGTAACGGCAGGTTCAGTTTTCAGTATGGTTGTTTTTCCTTGTTTGGCGGAAGGAGAAGCATCCTCTTTGATCAACGGCGGTGTGGGTTTTACAGGCTCCCTGGCCTTCTCCTGCGCGTACGCGGCGTTGCCCGCCAGCAAACAGGCGGCCAACAACCAAGAGGTGTGTTTTTTCATAACATCGGATTTTTTACAGAGATGCAGCCGCCGTTCTTTTCCATAAATCTTTTTATCCCAGGTGTGCGATGCCCATGCCCGGGGCGATCTCGAAGGCAATATTCACTTTGGTGCCCTGGGGAGCGCCGTCCTCGTCGTACAGGTCGGTTACGCGGATGGTGAAGGTGGTATTGAACAATACTTTATACAGCTCCACCCTTTCCATACAAAGCCCCATGCCTTTGGAAGCATGTTTGCCAGGGCGGTGGCGCGCCGATTCCGCGCGCCCCACACCATTGTCGATGATTTCACAGACCAGTACTTTTTCTTTCAGGCGCCGCCAGTGGATCTGCAGCCGGCGATGGCCTTCCTTATGCATCAGGCCATGCCAGATGGCATTTTCGAGGAAGGGCTGTATCAGCATGCCGGGCACAAAATATTCATCGGGGTTAATCCCCTCATCGATGAGCAGGCTGAACTCGAAAGGTTTGTCGCTGCGGAGGGATTCTATTTTCAGGTAGTGCCCCAGCAGGTCCACTTCCTCGCGAAGACTGATGAAGTTCTTTTCCGAATGCATCAGCACCATGCGCAGTAGCCGGGCGAAGTTGGATACATAGTCCGCCGCCTTGTCCACATCCGCCGATAAAATGCAGTGATAGATGCCGTTGAGGCAGTTGAAGAGAAAGTGCGGGTTCATCTGGCTCTTGAGGGTCACGAGGCGGAATTCGGCCAGTTGTTTGTGCAGCAGCTGTACTTCCTGTTCCTGTTGCCGGGCCTGTTCTTCCATGAGGGTGCGGCTGATCTTGGACGAGCAGATGGAGGCGATCTTTTCCAGCAGGTATAAATGACCGGCGGTGTAGAAGTTTTTGCGGGAATGCTCGGAGTCGATCACCCCGATTACTTTATGATGCAGGATGATAGGCACGGCCAGTTCCGAAAAGCGCCTTTCGTCGTCAACGATATAACGGGCATCGCGGCTGGTGTCGGGCACGAGTTCCGGTTTGCCGTGGAAAGCAACGGAACCGACGATGCCCCTCCCGACCGGTATCTCGATCGGATCGCGGATTTCAAAGCGCACCGGGTTTTTAGGGCCGAAAGCCGCTTTTTGCACCAGTACACGGCGCTCTTCGTCGAGGAGGTAAATCACACAATCTTCCAGGTGCAGCCGGGAAATGCAGTTTTTGGCCACATCCCAGAGAATGTCGTCCACCGTATTTTTACCGAACAGGGAAGTGGTGAAATAATTCAGGGTGGCCTCCGCTTTGTATTGGCGGCGGTACAATACCATTTTACGGTAGAGCACTGCTGAAACCAGCGCCAGCAGCGTTATGATAAGGATATATGCTATGCCCGGCATGAAGAAGCCCTAATTTCCTCCAAAAATTACTCATTTTTCTTCACAGGGCGTTATCTTTGTTGGATGGAGCAGATTGTGCAGCAAATAGAAGCATACAAACAGGAAATTGCCGCCTTCCAGCCGAAAAACGCGGAAGAGCTCGAGCAGTACCGTATCAGATTCCTGGGAACCAAAGGCCTGGTGAAATCCCTGTTCGGGGAAATGAAAAACGTGCCGAACGAGCAGAAAAAGGAGTTCGGACAGGTGCTGAACGCCTTCAAAGTATTGGCAGAAAGCCGGTATGAAGCATTTCAGCAGCTGAAAGACGAGGCTGCGGGCGCTACCGGCCAGCTGGATCTGACGCTGCCCGGCGAACCGCACCGCCTGGGCACCCGCCATCCCATCAGCCTGGTGCGTAACAAGGCCATCCGTATTTTCGAGCGCCTCGGCTTCACCATCGCCGAAGGCCCCGAAATCGAAAACGACTGGCACAACTTTACCGCGCTCAACCTGGCCGAAAACCATCCCGCCCGCGACATGCAGGATACGTTTTACGTGCATAACAATCCCGACTGGCTGCTCCGCACCCACACCTCTTCCGTGCAGGTAAGGGCGATGGAAGAAGGCAAACTGCCCATCCGCATCATCTGCCCCGGCCGCGTGTACCGCAACGAAACGATCAGCGCCCGTGCCCACTGCTTCTTTCACCAGATCGAAGGGCTCTATATCGCTGAAAACGTATCGTTTGCAGACCTGAAACAGACCCTGTACTACTTTGTGCAGGAGTTCTTCGGCGAAAACTTCAAAGTCCGCTTCCGTCCCTCCTTCTTCCCGTTCACCGAGCCCAGCGCCGAAATGGATATTTCGTGCCTGATCTGCGGCGGCGAAGGCTGTAACGTGTGCAAACATACCGGCTGGGTAGAGATACTCGGCTGCGGCATGGTGCATCCGCAGGTACTGGAAAACTGCGGCATCGATTCCGGTAAATACACCGGCTTTGCTTTCGGTATGGGCATAGAAAGGCTTACCATGCTCAAGTACCAGATCAAAGACCTGCGCCTGTTCTCTGAAAACGACGCCCGCTTCCTGAAGCAGTTCCAGGGTACCGTGTAGCACAATACATTTGCTTCCCAATCCGATTTCATGGATATACAAACAATTGCTGTATGCGGAGCCGGCACCATGGGCGCCGGTATTGCACAGGTGGCCGCTTCCGCCGGGTTCCGCACGCTGTTGTTCGACGCCAGCCCCGAAGCACTTGCCAGGGGCATGGAGATGATACGCCAGAGCCTGCAACAGGCGGTGGACAAAGGGAAGAGCACGCCCGAAAAAATGGCCGCCGCACTGCAGCTCCTGCAACCGGTCAATACACCGGATGCCTGCGTGGCGGATGTGATCATCGAGGCCATCGTGGAACAGCTGCCCGCCAAAACCGCCCTTTTTACCAACCTCGCCACCTTCAACGGTTCCCGTACGATATTCGCCACCAATACGTCGTCCCTTTCCATCGCCGCCATCGCGGCAGGCGTTCCTCACCCGGAGCGTGTGGCCGGCATGCACTTCTTCAACCCCGCCCATCTCATGCGGCTGGTGGAAGTGGTACGCGGCCCGCAAACCAGCGATGAGGCGTTTGCCGACCTGATCCATCTTACGCAGGAGATGGGCAAGCAGCCCGTGCGCGTGAAAGACGCCCCTGGTTTTATCGTGAACCGCGTGGCCCGTCACTATTACCTCGAAGCGATGCAGATCGCCGCAGAAGGAGTGGCCGACCTTGCCACTACCGACGCCCTGCTCGAAGCCGCGGGCTTCAAACTCGGCCCGTTTGCACTGATGGACCTGATCGGGAACGACATCAACTATGCCGTCACCACTTCGCTGTATGAAGCTTTTCAACACGCCCCCCGCTTCCGCCCGTCGCCCCTGCAGGCCGATAAAGTTGCCAGGGGTGAACTGGGCCGTAAAACCGGCAAAGGTTTTTACAACTATTGATTTACATTTGCGTTCACCAACTTTCAAAACACCATGATCCTTGTTACCGGTGGTACTGGTTTTTTAGGCAGCTACTTATTGCAGGCCCTCGTGAAGGCCGGCAAGCCCGTGCGAGCCCTTTACCGCCAGCACATCCCGGAACAGCTGGATGCCGTCAAAAACAGTATCGAATGGGTGCAGGGCGATGTGCTCGACGTAGGGACGCTCGAAGATGCGATGCAGGGTGTGGAGCAGGTATATCATTGCGCGGCGGTGGTGTCTTTCCACCCCGACAGAAGGGTGCAGATGATGAAAGTGAACGTGGAAGGCACGGCCAACGTGGTGAACCTGGCGCTCGATGCCGGTGTCCGGAAACTGGTGCATGTCAGCTCCGTGGCTGCCCTCGGCCGCGCGAGAGAACAGGCCGCCATCACGGAAAAATCTCCCTGGGAAGAAAGCACCAACAACTCGTACTACGCCATCAGCAAACATCTCAGTGAAATGGAAATCTGGCGCGGCATCGCCGAAGGGCTCAATGCCGTGATCGTGAACCCTTCCATCATTCTCGGCACCGGGTTCTGGCACGACGGCTCGGGCATGCTGCTGAAAAACGCCTGGAAAGAATTCCCTTATTATACCGAAGGCATCAACGGGTTTGTGGATGTAAAGGATGTGGTGCAGGTGATGACGCGGCTGATGGACAGCCACATCGCTGCGGAACGTTTTGTGCTGAATGCCGACAACTGGCCTTACCGCCGGCTGTTCGCCGTAATGGCCGAAGCGATGGGGAAAAAGCCCCCGCACATCGCCGCCAAACCCTGGATGGCGGAACTGGTATGGCGCGCGGCTAAAATCAAAAGCTGGTTCACCGGCAAACGTCCCCTTATTACAAAAGAAACAGCCCGCACCGCACAACTCAAGGTGTACTACGATGCGGGCCGCATACAGGAAGCGCTGCCCGGTTTCCGCTTCCGCCCGCTGGAAGATACCGTGCGGGAAATCTCCGCGGCCTTCCTCGCCGACAAACAACGGCAGGCGAACTAACGCCTTTCTCCCAGTTTATCATTAAATATCAAAGCCAGCATGGCGCCGGCCAGTGTTTGCCGCATGGCGGCATCGGCTTTTTCATGTATCCACACCTGCGGCGTTTCTCCGGGTATCACGGCCGCCACGGGGATGCCCTTCAGCTGGAACTCGTAACATACCTTCTCGTAGCTGTTGCGGGTGCCGTACCGGTTATGCGCCGATACCCGCACTTCGTCGGTGGCGGAGCGTAAAACGCCCACAGGTTTATTGTCGTTCAGCTCAAGAAAAGAAAGGTTGCGTTTCAGGATGAATTCCCAGCTTTTTAAAGGCGCGGAACTGACGGCGCCGAGGGTTGTGTACCAAAGCGGCGCATCGCCCGTTAAACTGTTCAGATAGGCCGGTAAGGGACGGTTCGAAAACGTGATGCGGGGCGTGCTCAATACCTGCACGGGAAACTGCTCGCTGGCGGTTTTCACCGTGAAATAAAAAGCGTCAGACACGTTTCTCCATTGTTTGGGCGGTGTGTTCGCCGCCACGCCATTGGTGCGGGAACTGGTGACATAATCCCCGAGCGTGATGGTTTTGGCGGTGAGCCAGCCGTCTTTCACTTTCACCGCCACTTCGTGCGGCTGGATGTAGAGGCCGGGGTCTTTTTTCACCACTGCCGGTTTGGGTGCGGTGCAGGCGGTCAGTAACATCCCGAAGGCTACGACGCCGGTTACAATCTTTGTTGCCATAGGTAATTGATCTAGCTGTTCAGCCGGGTCCACATTTCAGGAATGCGTTTTATCCAGGCCAGTTCTTTTTTCTTTTCGCGGGCTTCTTCCACGGGCGAGCCGAAATAGGTTTTGCCTCCTTCGATGGAGCTGCCCACGCCGCTCTGTCCGAGAATAACGGCGCCCTTGCCGATGGTCAGGTCTTTGTTCACGCCCACCTGTCCCCAGATGATCACGTTATCTTCCACCTTCACCTTGCCACCGATGCCAACCTGTGCGGCGAACAGGCAGTTGCGGCCGATCACCGCGCCGTGCCCGATGTGCACCATGTTGTCGAACTTGGTGCCGCGCCCGATGATGGTGTCGCCGCTCACACCTTTGTCGATGGTGCAGCCCGCGCCTATTTCCACATCGCTTTCGATGATCACCCTGCCGCAGCTCTCCAGTTTGTCGTACATCACTTCCCGGTCAGCTCTTCTCTTGAAATAAAAGGCATCTGCCCCGAGCACCGTTCCGGCATGGATGATCACATTGTCGCCGATAACGGTATGGTCGTAGATGGTGACGTTGGGATGAATAACGCAGTTTTTCCCGATGCGGACGTGATGCCCGACGAATACCTGGGGGAACAGAACGGTGCCTTCACCTACCACTGCCGTATCGCTGATGGGCGTAGTGGCGGGTACGAAAGGCCGGTAACGTTTCACCAGGCTGACGTAAGCGCTGAAGGGGTCGCTGATCACCAGCAGGGCTTTCCCCGCGGGCGCTTCCACCTTCTTGTTGATGATGATGATGCTGGCTGCTGAATGAAGGCTGGCGTTGTAATACTTCTCAAAATCTACAAAGGTGATGTCGCCCTGCTCTACCTTGTGTATCTCGTTGATACCGGTAGCCATGAGCGCATCATTGCCTTCCAGTTCCGCGCCGATCAGCGCCGCTATTTCTTTTACCGCAATCGGTGAATCAAACTTCATATGAACTTCGTTAAAGTGAGAGCAAAGTTAGGGGGCGTTATCCACAATTTTTTTTTGCTTGTGAATAAAATTTCTTGTAAAATTTTTCTTTTGTGATGAAATTCTTTTTAATATTGTGTAGGGAAATTTGTTTCCCTGTACTTACTAACCCATTCACATAACAAGAAAGTCTGATTGTTCTCACGGTCAGACTTTTTTTATTGCCTCTGCATCCTGCACGGGCAAAGCGTTTCAGCCGATCATGTTTTTGTGATGTTAAAAAAGCAGCGTTGCCGGATGCCTGCTCAGATGCCCTTACGCGACCCGGAACAGGGAGCCGCGGTTTTTCATTTTTCCTTCGTTTTGATGCTTCCGGGACCTTTTTGAACTTAAAAAATTTTAAAAAGGATGCTTCGGGCGGGCGGGTTATCCTAATCCTGCAGGTTCGCCATGTTGATGAGCTTCTGTAATTGCAGTATCCTGATCTTTTTACCGGGCAGATCGATCACTTTTTCTTTCCTGAACTCGGAGAGCAGGCGGATGGCAGACTCCGTTGCGGTGCCTACGAGGTTGGCGATTTCTTCGCGGGAAAGGGTTACGTTGATGGTTTGCCCGTCGTCTTCCACACCGTATGTTTCCTTGAGCGTCAGGAGGGTTTCGGCGAGGCGTTCCCTTACCGGTTTCTGGGCTAGATGGGTTATTTTCAGTTCAGCCCTTCTCAGTTCGCTGGTAAGTATCTGCATCATCTTGAGGGAAAGCGCGTTGTCTTTCTGCAGTATCTGTAAAAACACATCGCGGGGGATGAAACATACCGCACTGTCTTCCAGCACGGTGGCGGTGGCCGTATATGGTTCGTTGCTAATGAGGGCTTTATAACCGATGAGATCGCCGGGTTTGACGAGGCGGATGATCTGCTCCCTGCCTTCGTCGCCGCTGTGCGAAAGTTTTACCTTCCCCGTATTGATGCAGTAGATACCATAAGGATGCGCGCCTTCCTGGAAGATCACCTGTCCCTTTTTGTAGATCATGCATTGTTTGACGTTGGCAATTTCGGCTATGTGAGCCGGTGATGCAGCCGAAAAAACCTCTCCGGGATACTTGTTGCAAAACCGGCATTCTGTGTGATCGCTTAACATATCATGCGCCATAAAACCTCCAAGGATGGGCCAAAATTACTAATTTACAGTCCCTTAACCAAAGTAAGTAGCAGTGAGCCTCCACTATTTTGTTGTGTATAAGCCTTATGAGGTATTGACCCGCTTCGGGAAAGAAGGCGACAAAGCAGTTTTATCCGACTTCTTCAACGTGCCGAAAGATGTGTACCCGGTGGGGCGGCTGGACTACGACAGCGAGGGCCTGCTGATCCTCACCAACGACAAATCGCTGAACCACCGGCTGCTGAGCCCCCGGTTCGGGCATGAAAGGGAGTATTGGGTGCAGGTAGATGGCGCCGTTACCAACGAAGCCATCCGCAGGCTGCACGAGGGGGTGGAGATCAACGTAGACGGCAAACCGTACCGTACGCGGGGTTGCGATGCGGCCATCTTCCCCGAACCGCCGTTTGTACCGGAACGGAACCCGCCCATCCGTTTCCGCAAACACATTCCGGCCCCCTGGCTCCGGCTGATACTGCGGGAAGGGAAAAACCGCCAGGTCCGTAAAATGACCGCCGCCGTTGGTTTCCCCACGTTGAGGCTCATCCGTTACCGGATAGAAAAACTGGATGTGGAAGGGATGCAGCCAGGCGACCTGGTGGAGATGAAGCAGGCCGAAATCTATAAAGCCCTCTTCAAATAGCGCCCGTCCCTCCAAATTGCCTGGTTCCCAATCCGAAATATGGCTTAATTTAATTAGGTTTGTCACACTAAACAGATAATATGCTCAAATCCATGACCGGCTTCGGCCGTGCGGAAGTTACCCGGGGGGAAACAACCATTCTCGCGGAAATCAAGTCGCTGAATGGGAAACAGTTTGAGGTCAACCTTAAAATGTCCCCTCTTCTGAAGCCCTATGAATTCGACATCCGGAACCTGTTGCAGCAGGAGCTGCAGCGCGGAACGCTGGATGCCACCATCAACATCAAACAAAACGGCGCAACCCGCCCCGTGGTGATCAACACGGAGCTGGCCCGGTATTATCACCAGGCTATCACGGCCATGGCCACCGACCTTTCGCTGCCGCAGGAAGATATGCTCAACGTGCTGATGAAACTGCCGGAAGTGGTAACGCCCGCCTCCGAACAAATGGAAGAGTCCGAGTGGCTGGAAGTGGAAAAGATCATCCGCGCCGCCATCGCCGAAATGGATGCTCACCGGGTAGACGAAGGCACCATGCTGGAAAAAGACCTGCTGCTCCGCATCGACAATATCCTGCTGTATACCGAGAAGGTGAAGGAACTGGACCCGCTGCGGAAAGACAAAGTGCGCACCCGCCTCGAAACCCTGCTGGCCGAATACGTAGGCAAAGAAAACGTGGACGGCAACCGCATGGAACAGGAACTGATCTTCTACCTGGAAAAACTCGACATTTCGGAAGAACTCATCCGCCTGCAGAACCACTGCCGGTACTTTAAAGACATCCTCGCCGAAACGGACGCCGCCAAAGGCAAGAAACTGGGCTTCGTGCTGCAGGAGATCGGCCGCGAAATCAACACCACCGGCTCCAAAGCGAACGATGCCGGCATCCAGCAATGGGTAGTGATGATGAAAGACGAACTGGAAAAGGCGAAAGAGCAGGTGCTGAACGTACTGTAAAGAAGGATGTGCCGATAATACAGCCGGCGGCGGCAACAAAAGGACCGCTGAGGCCTTCCCGCGAAACTGCCGGTTAAGCGCGGCTGCCGGACCTCTGAAAAAGATCATAAAAACGCCTGATGCGATGAGCATGCCATCAGCCGCTTGAAAAGACAGGATCACTGGTGAAATATTCCGCCAGCTTCTTTATAACAGACGGATTCACTGATGAAACGCATGTTCCATCAGACCTGTACAAAACAAAGATCACTGATGAAACGTATGTTCCATCAGACCCATACAAACAAAGATCGCTGATGCATGTATGTTTCATCGGCCTGATTAAAGACAAAAGACTACTGATGCAATCTATATTCCATCAGCCCTTTAAAAAAGACAATAGAAACGTGATGAAACTTGGTTTCACCTGCGCCCTTCTGGGCATGCTCGCCCTTGCATGCAAGCCGCCCAGGATGGATACATTCGAGAAAAACCGCGATATCAGCCGGTCTGACTGGGCGGTGAACGACAAGCCTTTTTTTGAACTGGAGCTGGCGCCCGAGGATACGGCGTATTATTTTAACATGTACGTCAACGTACGGCATACCGACGCTTACCCTTACAGCAATCTCTGGCTGCTGATCAACACACAAGCGCCGGGAGACAGCATCGGCACCACACGCCGGGTGGAATTGCCCCTGGCGGACACCTACGGCAAATGGACAGGCAGCGGCGTGAACGGCATCGTTGTGACCGGCAAGGACGATATATTCGAGCACCGCATCCCCATCCAGCAAAACGCCATTTTCAGCAAACCCGGCCGGTACCGCTTTACCTTTGAGCAGAACATGCGCCAGAATCCCCTGCCGGACATCCTGAGCGTGGGCCTGCGCATCGAAAAGGGCGCACCGCGGAAATAGAACACCATGAAAAAAACGGCATCCTGGTTTCAAAGCAAAAAACTCATTTCCGGCATCTACGTGTTTGTGCTGGCCTACACCGTGCTGCAGCTGCTCTGGTGGGGCGTGCTCCTGCACCAGCAGAGCAAACAGATTGCCGGGTACGAAAGGCTGGAACTGACGCACCGGGTACATGAACTGACGCAGCCTGCCGAGTTTTCGTATGAGATGCAGCGCCTCCAGAAAGAACAGCAGATGCGCACCTTCAAATACGTAGGCGAGGGCATCATCTTCCTGGTGCTGATACTGGCCGGCGCCGCCGTGGTGTACCGCGCGGTGTGGAAACAGATGAAACTCTCCCAGCAGCAGCAAAATTTTATGATGGCCGTTACCCATGAGCTGAAAAGCCCCATCGCGGTAGCGAAACTGAACCTCGAAACGCTGCGCAGGCACAAGCTGGATGAAGAAAAACAGGCCAAGCTGCTCGACAATACCATCCGGGAAACCAACCGCCTCGACCAGCTCTGCAACAACATCCTGCTGGCGTCGCAGTTCGAGCATCAGAAATACCAGCCCTACCTGGAAAAGCTCGATTTTTCGCAGCTCATACAGCTGGGGGTGGACGAACTGAAAGGCCGCATCGCCAGCCATCAGCTCACTTCGTTTATCCAGCCGGGCATCGAATTGCAGGCAGACCGGTTCATGATGCAGCTGCTGCTGAACAACCTGGTGGAAAACGCGGTGAAATATGCGACGAAGGGCACCGAAATACAGGTGCGGTTGTATACCGAAACGGAAGAAGATGAGGAAGAACCGGTGCTGAAACTCGAAATCTGCGACGAAGGCGAAGGCATCGACCCTGCCGAAAGGAAGCGGATATTCGAGAAGTTTTACCGCATTGGCAACGAAAACACCCGCAAATCAAAAGGATCCGGCCTGGGCCTTTACCTCGCTAAAAAGATCGTGGAGCAGCATGGCGGCCAGATTGCAGCGATTGACAATGAGCCCAAAGGCACCTGCTTCCAGATCGTCTGGGACGAATATTCTACCCAACCCGCATAAAATTAACGGGTTGTACGTAATTTTATAGACAATTAGCTAAATACCACATCAATATGAAGGAAGCGACGAAAGCATCGATATTGCTGGTAGAAGATGAAGAGAACCTCCAGGAAGCCCTCAAGCTCAACCTGGAACTGGAGGGGTATGAAGTAACCGCGGCAGACAACGGCACAAGCGCCTTAAAAGCCGTGAAGAACGAATATTTTGACCTGATCATTCTCGATATCATGCTGCCCGAAATGGACGGCCTGGCGGTATGTGAAAACATCCGCATCCAGAACAATGAAGTGCCCATCCTGTTCCTGAGCGCCAAGAACAGCAGTGCAGACCGGGTGCTCGGCCTCAAGAAGGGCGGCGACGACTACATGACCAAACCCTTCAACCTCGAAGAGCTGCTGCTGCGTGTGGAAAAGCTCATCGTGAAGAACAAGAAGATACAGGACAAAGACAGCGTTCCCAACGTATACCGCTTCGGCAACAACATGATCGACTTCGCGGCGCAGGAATGTGTGGGCAAAGACGGCAAGCGCCATGAGCTCAGCAAAAAAGAAACCATGCTGCTGAAGCTGCTGATCGAAAACAAAGGCGAAGTAGTGACCCGTGAAAAAATACTGCAGGTAGTATGGGGCTACAACGTATATCCTACTACCCGTACCATCGACAATTTTATTCTCAACTTCCGCAAATACTTCGAGCAGGACAGCCGCAATTCCCAGTATTTCCATTCCGTGCGCGGGGTGGGTTACAAGTTTACCGATGGCTGATCACCAACTATCCCCCCGCCGCTGCCATTTGTAAGGCTCCCCCTGCCAGCTATTCAATCCCCCTTTTCCGGGGTGGGAAAGGGGCCTATCTTTGATTGGCTTAGGAAACTTTTATGTATAACCCCACCAGCGACCCGGGAATATGGCATACTTGTATGGCGCCTCTTTTAACGGAGGTGCTGGCGGCTATGGGCAAATTCATTTACTGGGGCCTCTTTACCGGGGCCGTGATAGTGCTGGGCGTATTTTTCTGGTGGCGCGAACGGGGCCTGCGGAAAAAAATGCAGGCGCACGCTTCCGCACAACGAAGCCGGGCCACCCTGGAACTGCATACCTTCCAAAGCCAGATGGACCCCCACTTTATTTTCAATAGTCTCAACGCGATCCATAACCGCATCCTGTCCGCCAGTACCGAACAGGCGTCCGATTACCTCACGCGTTTTTCGCGGCTCATGCGCCTGGTGCTGGAAAACAGCAGCAAAGAATGGGTAAGCCTGCAGGAAGAACTGGAGGCACTGGAGCTTTACCTTCAGCTGGAACAGCTCCGCTTCGAGAAGTTCGATTATACCGTTACCTGTTTGCCGGGCTCCGACACACACTCGTTAGTGCCTCCTTTTATCGTGCAGCCGTATGTGCAAAGCGCCATCTGGTATCGCCTGCTGCAGCGCCCTCCCGGAGGACGAGGCCGTCTGAGCGTGGAAGTGGGGCGCAAAGAAGGAGGGTTGTACATCCGCCTGGAAGATAACGGCGTGGCGCGGCAAAGCGCTTTCAGCACCTTTCAGCAAAAGACCGCGGGCACCCGTGTGGCGGCGGAAAGGCTGCACTGGCTCAACGCCCGGTATCATACACATGCCGCCGTTACCAGCGGCCACCTCTACGATTCCCATCACCAGAAAACAGGGACCTACACCATCATTCATTTACCGGATGTAAACCCCGCATCCAAACCGGAAGAAACAGTGTTTTTTCAGTAATTTAGCGATGCCAGGTCATCCAAAATCAACGCGCTTGCATGCATACGATAATTATTGACGATGAAAAACATTGCAGGGACGTGCTGCAAATGCTGCTGACGCGCCATTGCCCGGAAGTGATACTCGACGCCGTCTGCGAAGGGGCTGAAGAAGGACTGAAAGCCATCGAAAAATACCAGCCCCGCCTCGTTTTCCTCGACGTGGAAATGCCGGGCATGAACGGTTTCGATCTTCTTGAAAACTGCAGCCGCAGAAACTTTTCCGTCATCTTTACCACCGCTTACGACCAATACGCCATCAAAGCCATCCGCCACAGCGCGCTCGATTTTTTACTGAAACCCGTTGATAAGGAGGAGCTCATCCTCAGCGTACAAAAAGCCCTGAACCAAAGCGCCTCGCCCGGCCCGAAAGTGGACGCCCTGCTCCAGTTCCTCCATCAGCACGTACAGCATAATGAAAGACTCGCCCTGCCTACGGTAGACGGCCTGCGGATGATGCCCGTAAAAGAAATCCTCTATTGCGAATCGGAAGGAGGTTATACCCGCGTGTTCCTGCAAAAGCACGAAAAGCCGGTGCTGATCTGCCGCTCGTTGAAAGAAGTGGACGAGGTGCTGAAAGACAAAGGGTTTTTCCGCGTGCACAACAGTTATATCATCAACCTTTCTTACATGGAAAAATACATCAAGGGAGACGGAGGGGAAATCATCCTGAGCAACGGCAAAAGCATCCCCGTGTCGCGCAACCGCAAGCAGGATTTCCTGACCAGGATTGAAAAGCTCTGAGAAGCGGGGTTACAGTTTTTTCAGGCCGCCAACAGGCATCCAGCCGGTTTTACCGTCGGCCAGCTGCACTTTACTGAAGTCTTTCGTACCATCCAGCACTTCCACCTTCACGCCTTCCTTTACTTCAAACAGGTCTTTGCTGCCTTCGTCAGGGGCGGATTTGACTTTGACGCTGCGCTGTATCACGATGGCGGTGCTGTTGTTGTACGCCTTGTTCTGCATCCATGCGGCCATGCTGAAATAGGCGATGAAAAACACGCCCACAGCGGCAACGGACCAGCGGATGTATGATTTCCGCATACCGGGCATGAAGAAATAGAGGATAATGCCGCCACAGAGCAGCCAGAACCATACGATACTGCCGATGGCCCAGCCACGTGCGGAATGGAGCTGCTGCAACTGCAGCCACCAGCGCTCGAAAAAGAGCAGGGGCAGCGCCTCGATGTTATTGCTCACGCGCTGGTTGGCGAGGAAAAGATTATGTTCAATGCCTTCGTCGCCAGGGCGGAGATGTAGCGCTTTTTCAAAACTATACACGGCCATGCCGATCTGGTTGCTTTTGTAATAAGCATTGCCGGCGTTAAAATACAGATCGGCCACCTGGTACCCGGAATCGATCACCTGCTGGTATTTGGCGGCAGCTTCTTTGTACTGTTGCTGCCGGTACAGCTGGTTGCCCTCGATAAACGATATGGGCTCTTTTTGCGCCTGCACCATCAGTGCAGTGCAGACAAGGAAACATAGCGTGACTGAAAATCGCATACTCTTTTATTTTCCGGCCTTGTGCTTTAATTGATCTTCGATATCGGTAATGATCTGAACGGCCTCCTGGTAAGCGTCCTGGCGGTGCTCGATACTGCTGGAGGGCGCATACAGCGCCATTTCGCAGCGATCTGTGAGCGCGAACAGTTTTTGCATCGTATCGGCCCGCAGCTGCTGCGCGCTCAGTTTTTCCTGCACCACCTGTTTGTTCAGTTCGGCCATGGGGATTTTCAGTTTGTGGCTGAGGTATCCCCACATGCCTTTGGAGGTTTCTTCATAAAATGCTTTGTCTTTTCCCTCGCGCAGGTAACGGGCAGCCAGTTCGAGGCGCTTGAGCGCCACCTTGTTGGCGTGTTTATGGCGGAGCATCGCCGCATTGCTGCTCCGGAAATCTTCGCGCCGGCGGTACCATGCCATGCCGCTCACGGCGAGCAGCGGCAACAGCAGCAGCGTCCAGAAAAGGGGTTTGCCGAAGAAGAAGGGGCTGCGTTTGTTCCATTGGCTGACCGTGGTGCGGATACCGGCCAATTCCGTTTTGCCGGCGAAATCTTCTTTCTCTTTTTTGATTTGTTTGCCTGCGATCACATGCAGGGGGAAGGCGGCAGAGGAAAGTGTTTTGTAAGCATTGGCCTGCGGGTCGAAATAGGAGAACTCCACCGGCGGCAGCTCATAATCCCCTTTTTCCTGCGGCATGAGCACATACTGAAACTGGCGGCTGCCGCTGAGGGGATTGCTGTTCTTTTCGATATTGTCTGATACGGTGGGATCGTATTTTTCAAACGCACCTGGCACATTCAGCGGCGGCGCATTCAGCAGGTTCACATTGCCGTGCCCGCTGATGGTCACTTTCAGGCTGAGCGCATCGTCGGTGCTGAGCTCTTTTTTATCCGTCCCGGCCGTCATGGTAAAACTTCCCACGGCGCCGTTGAAACTGGCGGGGCGGCCTTCCGCGGGCAGCGGCTTCACCGTCACCTTTACCACCGGGCTCTGAATTTTATACGGCACTACTTCATATTCGTGGTTACCGAAAGCATCGTCGAAAAAGGCGTCGTCAAACGGGCTGCTGCCGAAGGCGTCCCTAAAGAAGGGATCGTCGGCGAAGGGATTTTTTCTTTTGCCCCGCTGCATTTTCACAAGATGTACCTGGTTGTCCACTTCTGCGGGATCCAGCTCCAGCTGGCCGGATTGCAGGGGAAAGAGCAGGGTTTTGCGGATGATAAACACTTTATACGGTACGCCGTTCACCGTTTCTTCGTAGGCTTGCGGCGGGTTGGGCAATTCGATATCCCTGGCCGAAAACCCTTTGAACGCGGGCACTTTGGTCACGTTGGAATTCGTCGGCAGGCGGGTGTAGAGTTTATACGTGGCCGTGAGCTGCTGCCCCTCGTATACGGTGGTTTTGTCCACCTCTACTTTTACGAAAAGATTTTTGCGGAGTTTTTCCTTCACGTCTTCGCCGCTCCGTAAAATGGCGGGGTCGGCGTTGAGGCGGGGCCTGCCCTGCTGCTGGGGATATTGTTGCGGTTGCTGCGGCGGCATCACCGAGCCGGCGCCCCCTTTGCTCACCTCCATGTTGGTGGGATTGCTGCGCACCAGCCGGCCGTCTACCCGCGCCGTGGCGCCGGGAATGGTGAAAGTGCCCACCTGTTTGGGGCGCAGGATGTAGCTGAACGCCACATAGGTGGTCATTTTCCCGTTAATGTAGGTGCTTCCCTGCATCTGGCTGGGGCCCTGCACCACGTCGAATCCTTTAAACGCCGGAGGCTCAAATGCGCTGAGGTTTTCCGCATTTTCGAGCATGAACTGTATCTGCACCATTTCATCGAGCGCGATACTGTTGGAATTTACATGGGTAGTAAACCGGAATTCCTGCCCAACGGCAGCCAGTGCCGCCCCGCATAGCAGCAGCAGCGTAAAACAATACTTTTTTAAAATGGCAGCATTCAATATCATTCTGAATACAAATTTAACCAAAGCCGTTGCGCCTCTCTTTCAATATGCGTTAAAAGTTAGTTAAAAAAAGCCCTAAATAGGCCACAGTAAAGGATTTTACTCAATATCCCCCAGCATGGGCCGCATCATGATGTCTTCCACCACAGCCTGTTCGCTGAGGTTGTACGCCGCCCATATCATATCGGCCACATCTCCGGGCTCCATCAGCCGCTCCCGGGGGCCTTCGAACCCCTGCCAGGAGGCCGTCCAGGTGGGGCCCGGGCTTACCGACGTCACCTTTATCCCGAAGGGTTTCATTTCTTCGCGCAGGTTTTTCGAAAAACCCAGCAGCGCGAATTTGGTGATGCTGTATGAGCCGCCGTTGGGGTACGCCCGGTGGCTGGCGGTGGAACAAAGATTAAAAATATGTCCTTTCCCGGCCGCTTTCATGCCGGGCAGTAAATATCGCGTCAGATGGTAGGCGCTGTACAGGTTGACGGCCATCATGTTCTCCAGGTGCCCCTCTTCTTCTTCGTGCACGGCGCCGGGCACAAAAATGCCGGCATTGTTGACCAGGATGGCGGGCGCTTCACCCAATACCCCCGTCACCTTTTTCCCGAAGGCCACCACCTCCTCTTTTTTGCCCATATCCACCACTTCGGCCAATACCTTCGCACCCGGCCGCTTTGCAGCCACGGCCGCACGGGCGGCTTCGAGCGTATCCGCATGGCGCGCGCAAATGGCGATATCGAATCCCTCCGCGGCCAGCCGCTCCGCCACTGCTTTCCCTATGCCCTTGCTGGCGCCGGTAATGATTGCATACATGTGTTCCAAGATTGTTCAGCATGCATTTTACACAATGCTTTCCATTTTTGGAAATAAGAACGGCTGAAAGGTTAAAAACACCCATGTCGGCAGGTTGTCGTAAATTTGCAGCACAACAACAGCTGCCAACGCTACAGAACAGATTATGCGATATAAACATATTTTTTTTGACCTGGACCATACCCTCTGGGATTTTGAAACCAACGCCGTAGCCACTTTACAGGAACTTTATACGGAACACGAGCTCGACAAAAGAGGCATTCCCTCTTTCGACACCTTTTACGCGAGCTACTCCGTGATCAACGATAAACTCTGGGACCGCTTCCGCAAAGGGTTCATTAACAGGAATGAGCTCCGTACCAAACGCTTTACCATGACGTTCCTGGAGTTCAAGATGTGCGACGACAAACTGTGCGACTCCATGGGTAAACGCTTCCTGGAAGTGCTGCCTACCAAAACCGCCCTGTTCCCGCACGCCATCGAGGTGCTCGACTACCTGCAAGAAAAGCAGTATCCCATCCACCTGATCACCAACGGGTTTGAGGAAACGCAACGCCTGAAAATGAAACACTCCGGCATTCACGATTATTTCACGCACATCGTTACCTCGGAAACCGCCGGTTCGCTGAAACCGCACCGCGATATTTTCGATTACGCGCTGAAACTGTCGTCTACCAGCGCCGCCGAAAGCATTATGATCGGCGATACGCTCGACGTGGACATTCTCGGCGCCAAGGAAGCGGGCATGGACCAGGTGTATTTTGCGCCGGATAAAACGCAGGAAGGGGTAACGCCTACTTACACCATCCGGAGCCTGAAGGAACTGAAGGATATCCTGTAGCAGGATTGAACTGCCTTAAAAAGGGCCATCAAAACCTTCCGCGGGCACGTTTTCGGATTGATCATATCATAAAAACAGGCGCGTCCGCCATGGACGCCGCCCACCATAAAAAAGTAAGGGGTTGCACCAAACGGTACAACCCCTTACTTTTTACGCATATCTTTTATCCTTTCGGAGCAGGTTTAGCAGGTTTCTTGGCCGCAGCGGCCGTTTTGAGGGCGGCGGCTTTAGACGGCATAGACACGCAGCAGGATTTGTTTTTAGCGGTTTGGGCCTCTTTGCAACAGCTGGCATCCGCGCCTTTGTTACAGGTCTCTTTTTTCGCCTGCTTGTCTGCCGCGGCTTTCTCCTGTGCCACTGCCGGACCGGCCAGTAAAGCGATAGCGGCACATGCCAAAAACAATTTCTTCATAGTTGTTGCTTTTAAATTTTAACGAAAGATACCAGCACTTCCAGCAGGAACAGCGCCAGGTGCCATTTGCCTTTCCTGGACGGCTGTGATTTTTTAAGGAATGAATATTTTGTTTTTCCCATAACCGGCTGCTTGTTTCCTGAAAATAGGCTATTCCTCCCGTAAAATAATGTTAAAACTATCCCAGCTTCGCAATCACCGTTTGTCCGCCCCTTACCGTTTGCTCCAAAGCGACGTCCACTTTGGTGCCTACCGGCAGGTAGATATCTACCCGGGAACCGAATTTGATGAAGCCCATTTCTTCGTTCTGGCGTACCTGCATGCCCGCTTTCAGGTAGTTGACGATTCTGCGGGCCAGGGCGCCGGCGATCTGGCGTACCAGGATTTCCTGTTTGCCGTTGCCGATCACCACGGTATGGCGTTCGTTTTCGGTGGATGATTTCGGGTGCCATGCAACGAGGTACTTACCGGCATGGTACTGGCTCAGCTTCACCTCGCCGCTGATGGGATTACGGTTCACGTGCACATTGGCAGGGCTCATGAAGATCGACACCTGCAGGCGTTTATCCTTGAAATATTCCGCTTCGAAAGTTTCTTCGATCACTACCACTTTACCGTCGGCCGGGGCAATCACCAGCTGTTCGTCCTGTTTCATTTCACGGGCCGGGATGCGGAAGAAGGAAACGATAAACAGGAAAAACACAACAGAAACGGCTAAAACCGTCCACGTCAGTACCGGCGCGCCGGGCAGCCAGTAAAACAGGGCGCCGTTCAGCAGCGCCAGCAGCACAAAAACCAGGGTGATGGTAGCTGTTCCTTCCCGATGGATTGTCATTGTTCAATTCGATTTTTAGGTATGCCCGTTTTTAGGCGGTACGAAGGTATGAAGAAAATTTATTCTATTTAAAGAACAATAAAGTTAACGTATATCCAGGCGAAGGGAGCCGCTACCAGTAAGGAATCGAACCGGTCGAGGAAGCCGCCGTGCCCGGGCATGATGCTGCCGGAATCTTTGACGCCGGCCAGTCGTTTCAGCCGCGATTCCAGCAGGTCGCCGGCGGTGCCGAAAACGGCGGCGATACAGGCCAGGCCTATCCAGTGCGGCCAGTGCAGCCATTGATCCCCCCAGAAATACCCGAACACGCCGGCGGCCGCAATGGCGAGAATCATCCCGCCCACGGTACCTTCGATGGTTTTCTTCGGCGAAATGGCGGGAAAAAACGGCGTGCGCCCGATCAGGGAGCCCACGATATAAGCCATCGTATCGTTTATCCAGATAAAAATGATCAGCAGCAGGGGGATGAGGAAACCGACGGGCACAGGCGTCAGTTCGTACGGCTGTAAGCGCAGGCTTACCAGCATGGCCAGCGGCATGGTCACATATATCAGCCCCAGCAGCGAGTACCCGATGGATTTTAAGGAAAACACCCTGCTCATCAGTATCTCACCCAACGGCAGTATCAATACGAAAATCAGCGCCATCGCCCAGCCTATTTCGCCCACGGTTACGCCGGTGCCGCCGAACGTGGAGTTGGTAGCGGCCATCATGATGGCGCTGCCGGCCACCAGTACGCCGTATTTGTGCCAGGGCGATATGTCGTGATACTCTACGTCGATGTTGCGCACCAGTTTGAAATATTCCTGCAGGGCAAAAAAATTGATCAGGAAAAAAAGCAGGAAAAAAGACAACTCATTCCACAAAATGCCTCCGAGCATGATGGCGACGAAGAACAGGGCGGTAATGGTGCGCGTGATGAAGGTCTTCATACAGGCTTAAAAAGTTGGATCGGGCGTAAAGCTACTGATTGTTTTCGATTGTCCCCTCCCGGCTGGCCGCAATCAGCTCGCGGGCCTTGCCTTCGTTGGAATTATGTACATACACCTCGTCCATTCCGGGCAGCATGGTGCCGAAAGAAGAGTCCTGGCGGTTGACGATCACCGCTTCGATTTCATTTTCCAGCAGCATGCCTTTGATGATCTCCGCCTCGAAGGGCGTTTGGCTGCCGAATACTTTTACCCAGTCTTTTTCCATGTGATTAGTCTTTAAATATTTGAATGATCCTGTTTGTTCTCTTCGTTTTCTTCCTCCTCGTCACCCGGCTCGGCGGGCAGTTCGAAAGTTTGCCCGGCCTCCCGCGCCTTCATATACAATCGCCAGATGAGGATGCCGGCAACCAGTGCGCTCAGCGCACCGTAAACAGCAGGAACGTGCTCGTCCTGCGTCGCATCGTAGCTGATCACTTTGGCCTGGTACAGATACACTAACACCACCTGCAGCCCGTTGTTCACAAAATGGCCTGCAATGGCGAGCCACAGGTTGCCGGTTACGAAGTAAATGGCGCCCATGAGGAAGCCCAGCAGCAGCCGCGGCATAAAACCGAGGAACTGCATATGGATGGCGCTGAAAATAACGGCGGCGATGATGGCGGCCACCCAACCATTTTTAACCATCGGTGTTAATACTCTTTGCAATACCCCGCGGAAAAACACCTCTTCGGCGATGGCCGGCAGCAGCGCCAGCAGCAAGAGATTAAACAGCATTGACCCGATGTCGGGCATATTGAGCAGCAGTTTGGTCTGTTTGGTGGCCAGTTCCTCCAGGTCGCGCATTTGTTTGGACACCGGCCAGGTGCTGTTCCACTCCCCCAGCACGTTCACCAACGGCAGCGCGCAGAGGATGACGAGGATGGCCAGCGCCAGTTGCAGGTACTTCGGACGGGCGGAAAGCCCCATGTAAACAGCCGGACGGGGATGGGCCAGGTAGGCAAATACCAGCGCCGGCACCATAAAACTCACCAGCGTGTAAAGCAGCTGTACGATTTTGAGGCCCCGTACAAAGGAAGGATCGGCCCATACCTTGGTGTCTTCCATCTGAGCGATCGTATAGCCGCCACTGATAGCCGGGAAAAATCCGGCCAGGAACAGTGAGTATAATAACATGAACGCAAACCAAAGCCCGAAAAACGTGATCAGCTGCATGAATGGAGAGTATTGCCGTAAGTATCCCATAAGTATTGCTGTGGTAATTTTGCGTAAATTTACATTGTGTTTGCCAGTTGAACGACTAGCGGCGTGCTTTTAATTATTATATGGTAAAAATAGGAGATATAGAACTGGGTGAATTCCCTTTATTGCTGGCGCCTATGGAAGACGTGAGCGATCCGCCTTTCCGTGCCGTATGCAAAATCAATGGTGCGGATCTCATGTATTCGGAGTTCATTTCCTCGGAGGGTTTGATCAGGGACGCCATCAAAAGCCGGCAGAAACTCGACATTTTTGACTACGAACGCCCGGTGGGCATCCAGATATTCGGCGGCGACGAAGAGCCCATGGCCATGGCCGCCCAGATTGTGGAGGTGGCCAATCCGGACCTGCTCGACATCAATTTCGGCTGCCCCGTAAAAAAGGTGACCTGCAAGGGCGCCGGCGCGGGTATCCTGAAAGACATCCCCAAGATGGTGCGCCTCACCGAAGCCGTGGTAAAGGCCACCAGGCTCCCCGTAACGGTCAAAACGCGCCTCGGCTGGGACGACGACACCAAAAACATAGAAGAGGTGGCGGAACGGCTCCAGGACGTAGGCATTAAAGCCCTCACCGTCCATGGCCGCACCCGCACGCAAATGTATAAGGGCAATGCCGACTGGACCCTGATCGGTAAAGTCAAGAACAACCCCCGCATCAAAATCCCCATTTTCGGTAACGGCGACATCTGCACACCCGAGCAGGCCAAAGCCGCCAGGGAAAAATACGGGATAGACGGGGTGATGATCGGCCGGGCGGCCATCGGTTACCCCTGGATATTCAACGAAATCAAACACTACCTGCGTACAGGCACCCACCTGCCCCCGCCAACCGTGGCCGAGCGCGTAAAAGTGTGCAAACAGCACCTGCGCCACTCTATCAGCTGGAAGGGGGATGTGGTCGGTATCCTGGAAATGCGCAGGCACTATACAAATTATCTGAAAGGCCTGCCGCACATCAAAGAATTCCGTGCACAATTAGTAACTTGCAATACGGCAGCGGCGGTAGAAGAAGTGCTGGATGCCGTTGCACTACAGTACAGAGATCATATATTTGAAAGGACAATGGCCCCGATGGCAGAAACAGATATGGTAGCGGCGTGTGGTTTTCCGGATTAATCCCAATTGAATCACAAAAAAATTACTTCACAATGGCCACGATCAAAAATCTGAAAAACGAAGTCTGGAAAGACTTGCAGATTAAAAACAAATCTGCCCTGCGTAAAAAATACGCGGTGTCCAATATGGGAAGAGTGATCAGTTACCACGAAAGCGTTGATGACGGCAAATTGTTGAACGGTTCTACCGTAGAAGGCTATACGGTGCTGAACATCAAACCCGCCGACACCTATCAGTCGCTATACCTGCACCGCGAAGTAGCCCGCCTGTTCTGCCCGAAAACCAGCCGCACCCAGAAATATGTGATTCACCTCGATTTTGACAAAAAGAACAATAAAGCCTCCAACCTCCGCTGGGCTACCAAAGAAGAAATGGAAAAGCACCAGCAGAACAGCCCGGCCAAAATTGCCTACAAAGAGCTCCAGCGCCATCGCCAGAAAGGCCTAAAGCTGAACGTGGTGAAGGTCAAAAGCATCAAACGCCTGCTGAACAAACCCGGCAAGAAAACGATGAAACAGATCGCCGAACAGTTTGCCATCAGCGAAATGCAGCTGTACCGCATCAAAAGCGGCGAAAACTGGAGCCATGTAACGCTGGATTAATGCCTGAGTCATCAGGAATGATCATATTATGATGTTGTCTGACAGTGGTTCCCCGCGGGGAGCCACTGCCTTTTAAGGGCCCTTCCCTTGCAAGCCTCCCCGTTTTGTCATACCTTACTCCTCTAAAATGATAGACTATGTCCGGTAAAAAGATAGCCATTATTGGCGGTGGCAACCTGGGCTCAGCCATAGCACAGGGTTTATTGAAGAGCGGCTTTTCAGAGGCGGCGGATATTACCATTACGAAACGCAACATCGCCACCCTGGCGAACCTCGCCGAACAGGGGGTTCAGGTAGAAACGGATAACGCCAAAGCCATCAGCCGGGCCGACGTGGTGGTGGTGGCCCTTAAACCATACAATGTCAAGGAAGTGCTGAGCGAACTGCGGGCCTCCTTCGACGCCAAAAAACAGATGCTCATCAGCGTGGTGACCGGCGTACTGCTCGACGATCTTGAAAAGATCACGCTGCCGGGCATGCCCATTTTCCGCGCCATGCCCAATACGGCCATCGCCATCCAGGAATCCATTACCTGCGTGTGCGGCCGCAACGTTTCGGAACAGCAAACGGCATTCGTGACCGATATGTTCAACCAGTTGGGCCAAACGGTGAGCATCGATGAAAAACTCATGGACGCCGCCACCGTACTGGGCGCCTGCGGCATCGCCTACGCGCTGCGGTTCATCCGCGCCAGCATCCAGGGGGGGATCGAAATCGGCTTCGATGCGCGCACGGCCACCCGCATCGCCGCACAAACGGTGAAAGGAGCGGCGGAACTGCTGATCCGCGAAAACCGTCACCCGGAAGAGGAAATCGACAAGGTAACCACCCCCAAAGGCTGCACCATTGCAGGCCTCAACGAAATGGAGCACCAGGGCTTCAGCTCGTCGCTGATCAAGGGGATTACCGTTTCTTATAATAAAATTGCGAAGGACTGATAACAGTTCAGCTCCTCATCAGGTTAAAAACAAAAGGCCGGGATAAGATTATCCCGGCCATTTAGTTAAACCTACAACTGTTACACTGTTTGTAACACTATTATCACTTATGCAAGTATTTTATCAGTTCATCATGGAAGCGGACGACAGGTCCTGCATTTCCAGCTCCTGGCGGGTGGGCGCTACCATCCGCTGGCGGATGTAACGTTTCTTCGACACCCGGCCCATACCGAACTTCGCCATCACTTTATCCACCACCATATAAATCACCGGCACCACAATCAGCGTCAGGAACATGGAGCTGATCAGACCGCCGATAATTACCCAGGCGAGGCCGTTTTTGGTAGACGCCACGCCACCGGTAGCCAGTGCGATCGGCAGCATCCCGATCACCATCGCGATGGTGGTCATGAGGATGGGGCGCAGACGGGCCTTGTTGGCGTGCAGCAGCGCGTTATACGTGCTCTGCCCTTCTTCCTTCATCTGGTTGGTAAAGTCCACCAGGATGATCGCGTTCTTCGCCACCAGGCCGATCAGCATGATCATACCCAGGATGGTGAAAATGTTCAGGGTGTTGTTCGTCAGCGCCAGCGCAAGCAGGGCCCCGATGATGGACAGCGGGATGGAGAACATCACCACGAACGGATAGATATAGTTGTCGTACAGCGCCACCATGATGAGGTATACCATCACGATCGAGATCAGCAGCGCCATACCGAGTGTGGAGAACGAATCGCCCTGGTTTTCAGCGTCACCGCCGAATACATAAGACACACCGGCCGGTTTCTGCAGCTTGGCGACTTTCGCGCCGAATTCCTGCGTAACTGTACCGGAAGGGCGGCCCATTACCTGCGACTGTACGGACACGGAAGTGTTCTTGTCGCGACGCTCGAGGCGGCTCGGCCCGGAACCCTCGGTAATGGTCGCAAACTGCGACAGTTTGATCAGTTCGCCCTTATCGTTTTTGAAGTCGATATTGGAAACGTCCTGGATGTTTTTACGGTTGAAGTCGTCGAAGCGGATGTTGATATCATATTCGTATTCACCCTGGCGGAATTTCACCTTGGAATCGTCCGCCGTACCGCTGAAGGCCGTTTGCATAGTACCACCCACGTTTTCGAGGGTAAGGCCCAGGGCCGACATCTTATCACGGTCCACCTGCACGTTGATTTCCGGGTTACCTTCTTCCACAGACAGTTTCACCTCGCTGGAGCCCTCGATGGTCTTCAGTTCGGCCATGGCCGTTTTGGCGAAGCTCATCACACTGTCGAGGTTGGTGCCCATCACCACCAGTTCCACCGGCGCACGTTCCGCCGTACCCATGATGCTCACGGGGGTTGTTTTCACTTTCACGCCTGGCAGCTGGCCTTTCAGTTCCTTTTTCACCTTGGAGGCAAAAATGTCTGCCGCCTCACGCTGGTGCAGGTCTATCAGCATCACGGTGATCTCCGCTTTATAGGCGGTAGACTGCGAGGTGCCGAAGCCGTCTTCGGAAGTCTGGCCCACAGTGGTGATCTGCGAAACCACCTCGCGTTTTTTGTCCATGATCTGCTCCACCTTGCGCGTAGCCTGGTTGGTTTGTTCCAGGGAAGCATCTTTCGGCATTTCGAGCATGATGATGAACTGGCCGCGGTCGCCTTTCGGGATAAACTCACCGCCGATGTAACCCCTGCTCAGGAGCTGGAAAGAAGCCACCAGCAATACCAGCGCACCTACGATGGTGATGGTTTTGTGCGCCAGCGCCCATTTCAGGCCATTGGTCATCCAGTGGGTGAATTTGTCGAGCTGTTTTTCAAACCAGAGGATGAATTTCTCGAAGACGTTTTTACCCGTCAGATGCGTCAGCTTACCGAAGCGGGAAGCCAGCAAAGGAACGATGGTAAAGGAAGTCAGCAAGCTCAGCAGGGTGGAGATCATCACCACCACGCAGAATTCGCGGAGAATCTTGCTCACCAGTTCGTTCGTCAGTGAAATGGGTAAGAACACCACCACAATTACGAGGGTAATGGAAGTTACGGTGAACCCGATTTCCTTCACCCCGTCAAACGCCGCACGCACCTTGTTCTTGCCCATTTCCATGTGACGGTATATATTCTCCAGCACCACAATCGCATCATCCACCAGAATACCTACTACCAGGGAGAGCCCTAAAAGGCTCATGAGGTTCAGCGAGAAGCCGAACAATTTCATACCGATGAAAGTCGCGATCAGCGAGGCCGGGATGGAGATCATCACGAAGATGGCGTTCCTCAGGCTGTGGAGGAAGAGCATCATCACGGCAGCCACCAGCAACACGGCGATGATCAGGTCATGTATCACGGAGTCGGCAGACTCGAGCGTGAACACCGAGTTGTCGTTGGCGACCTTGATCTCGAGTGCGTTGGCGCTGTATTCTTTTTCGATCCCTGCGATCGCCTTCTGTATTTGTTTGCTCACTTCCACGGCATTGGCATCCGTCTGCTTCTGCACCTGCATGGCGATGGCGTTCAACCCGTCTACCCGCGCAATTCTCTCCGCATCTTTCTGGTCGTCCTGCACATCGGCCACGTCCTGCAACCTCACCTGGGTGCCAGTTGCCGTGGTAGTCAGCACTAAATTCCGCAGCTGGTCCACATCCTTGTATTTACCCGCCAGGCGCACCAGTATCTGCTGATCCGTGGTTTTCACCTTACCGGTGGGGAAGTCGAGGTTAGCGTTGGTCACCAGCTGGCGGACCTGTAAAATCGATAATTTATACGCTTCCAGTTTTTTAGGATCGATATTGATCCTGATTTCCCGTTCCTGGCCGCCGATCAGCGAAATCTGCGCAACGCCGGGCAGGCGCGAGAGCTGCGGTTGCAGCTTTTTGTCCACCAGGTCGAAGAACTTGCGCTCATCCATTTTGGCCGTGGCAGACAGGGTCATGATCGGTAAATCGTCGAGCGAAAACTTGTTCAGCGACGGTGGTTTGGCATCGCCGGGGAGGTCCGCCAGGATGGCGTTCACCTTACGCTGTGCGTCCTGCAGCGCAATGTCCACATTGGCGTCGTTGTTCAGTTCTACCGTCACAACGGAAAGGCTTTCAGACGACTTGGAAGTCAGTTTCTTGATTTTTTCCATCGAGGCCACCGCATCCTCGATTTTTTTCGTCACGGTGCTTTCCACCTCCTGCGGTGAAGCGCCCGGGTAGACCGTGGCGATCGTTACGATCGGCGATGAGAACTTGGGCAGCAGCTCGTAGTTGAGGGATTTGTAGCTGATGAAACCAAGCAAGGTCAGGATGGTGAACAGTACGACCACCACCGTCGGCCTTTTTATGGAAATCTCTGTAATTTTCATGATTCAGTTCGTTTATGTAAGCAATCCTACTTGGTCTGTTCTGTCACCTTCGCACCGTCGACCAGGTTGATCTGGCCGCTGGTAATCACGGTCTCGCCTTCATTGAGCCCTTCGCGTATTTCCACTTTATCGCCGTAGATGCGGCCGGCTACTACCTTACGGAGTTTTGCGGCATTGCCTTCTTTCACGTAAAGCTGGTTACTGTTCACACCGCCTACGAACGCGGTGCGGGCTACCAGGATGGCCGGTTCCTGCCGGGGCATTTCGAAGTTGGCGGTGCCGTACATGCCCGCTTTCAGGGGTTTGCCGCTTACATTGGTCACTTCCATTTCTACCGGGTAGCTGAGCGTATTGTCGCCTTTGGCGGCGATGAATGTGATCTTGCCGGTGTATACGGTTTCGGGGAATACGTTGGTGGTCACGTTCACTTTATCGCCCAGCTTCAGGTTGATCACCTGGAGCTCCGGTACGGTTACGCGCAGTTTCAGGCGCGATACGTCCACGATGTCGAACATTTTGGTGCCCGCGGAGAGGTAGGCGCCCTGCTCCACGTATTTGGCGTTGATGATGCCGGAGATCGGCGCTTTCACATAGGTGTCGCGGATGCGGCGGGAAGCTGCATCGTAGCGGCTTTGTGCGATTTCGTACTGCAGGCGGGTGTCGTCCATTTGTTTCTGGGTAACGCCGCCGGTTTTGAAGGCGCTTTCAAATCTTTCCTTGTCTACCTTCATCTGCTCCAGGTTCACTTTCGCCGTCTGCAGGTCGGTGCCCAGCAATTCATCATCGATGCGCGCCATGATCTGGCCCTGTTTCACGACACTGCCTTCGTCCACCATCAGTTTGGTGATGCGGCCGCTCACTTCGCTCAGAAAGGTCAGATCGCGGGCCGGCTCGAAATTCCCGTTCACGGAGAATTTCTGATCGAACTCCACGCGCGCCACCTTTTCGGTGAGCACGGGCACATCGCCGGTGTTGCTTTGTTTTACGAATTCCGTTTTGTCAGCATTCGCCTTTTTGTTGGCGTTCAGCTTCCACATGATGGCCGCAATGGCCGCTATTGTTAAAGTGCCGTAGATTAAAACTTTCTTCATGGCTTGCATTAGTTTAAAAGTGATGGCAGGTTACCGTTAGATTTGATCAGGTCGAGCTCGGCAAGTTTGTATTGCAGGAGCGCTTCGTTGTAGCTGTTTTGCGCCTCAGCCAGTGAAGTTTCCGCGTCGAGCAGGTCTGTCAGGCTGGCCAAACCCAGTTTGTAGTTATTTTGTGTGGAAGCGTACACCTCATCGGCGAGGCCCACGTTTTCTTTTTGTGTTTTGATGGTGCTGAGACTGTTGAGTATCACCAGCCGGGAGTTTTCGTAAGCGGTGGTGAGATGCAGTTTGTTCAGCTCCTGCCGCAGGTCGATCTGCCTGAGCACCTGGTTGGCCTGCTGCACCCGCGAGCGGCGTGCGAAACCATCGAAGATGGGCACTTTCAGCGTGAGGCCGATGGAGGCCATGCCGAACCAGTTGGCGGTGCCCCCGCTGCCGCTGAAGAGGTCGAATTTGTTGCTCAACCCGTTGTAAGAATAGCGGCCGTTAAAGGAAAGGCTGGGAAAATATTCCGCCAGGTATGCCTTCTTCTGGAATTGTTGCAGTTCTTCCGTTTTGTCTAAAAGTTTCGTTTCCGTTCTGTTGGCTATGTTGAAACTCCCGAAGTCGGCAGTACCGGCGGCTTTTTGTTCTATTTCGCTGAGCGCCAGCGGAGGCAGGCTGATAGCTGCATCTGCGGGCATGCCCATGCTTTGTTTCAGTTTGTTTTCGTCCACCCTCAGCTGGTTCTCGAGCTGCGTTTTCTGGGTCTGGTAGTTCACCAGGCTCACCTTGATGCGGTCGAGGTCGATTTTTTTGGCCAGGCCGTTGTCGAACTGGCTTTTGGTGGTTTCCACGAGGCGGGTCAGCTTGTCGATGTTGGACTGCAGTACGTTCATCCTTTCTTTCTTCACCAGCAGGCTGTAGTATTGGGCAGACACTTCATAGATCACGTTTTCCGTGGATTGCTGTGTTTGCAGGGTGTAATACTGTTCCCCCGCTTTCGCTGCTTTCAGGCCCGTGAACACGCTCTGGTTGTAGATCTGCTGGTTCAGTTCGCCGGTGGCGGCAACGTTCCAGGTGGTACCTACTTCGAGCAGCGAGGTTTTACCTGGTTGGCCCGTAAGTTCGCCCGGTAGTACCATCACCTGTTTTTTCAGGTTGTCCGTGATGGTGCCGTTGGCATTCACCTGGGGCAGGGCCTGGGCGCGCACCTCTTCGGTTTTGAGCCGGCCTATGTTTTCCTCGATCCGGCTCACGGCCAGGGTCTGGTTATTGGCCAACGCAAACTTCAGGGCCTCCTGCAGTGTCAGGGGTTTCGTTTGTGCGTTAGCGTTTAATATTCCTGCTGTTGAAAGAAACAGGAAGGATACGATCCATTTTTTCATGTTACAAACTGTTATATCGTATGGTATTTATGCGGTTTGACGAATGGCCGTGTATGCTTCGATGCGCCGGTGGCCTTCCGGAGTGGCAACGCCGTGTATATAATGTAACGTTACCTGCACCATCACGTCGTGGAGGTCGAACTGCGCCGCGGGGAAGTAGCGCGGGTTGTAGGCCGATTCGATCTGCATCAGCCGCAGGTGCGTGATAATGTCGATGTTCATGTTGCTGCGGAAAAGTCCCTCACGGATGCCGCGCTCCAGGTTTTCCCGGATGCTTTTGCGGACAAACCGGTCTTTGAACTCCTGGATAACTTTCCACGCGGAGGGATGGTATTTTTCAAGCTCGAACAGCAGGACGGGATTGATGCTCTTTACCTGCAGTTCTATTTGGCGGAGTGAGAGCACCAGCTCCTCAATGGCATCCCTCCCACTGCTGGTGCACTCCTCCAGTTTATGACAATGTGTTCCGGTCATGAAAGCCACCACGGCGTCTACGAGATCCGTTTTATCGGAAAAGTGCTCGTACACCGTTTTTTTGGAGATGCCGCATTCACGGGCGATGTCCTGCATGGTGATGCTTTTGATACCATATGTGCTGAATAAGCGAAGGGCGGTTTCTAAAATTCTTTCCTTCATGCCTTATTTTTTTAATCCTTTGATGAAAATGGCGGTGAACTGCTCCTGCCACTGCCGCACGGTTTCGAACCCTTCTTCGGAGATGTCGTCGCTCATGGCGCCGTTGGCCAGCGAAAGGCGGAGCCCCAGCATCGACTGGATGTATAGAACGGCCATCTGCTGCACGTCGCAGGGGGCCAGTTCGCCCCGGTCGATGCCTGCCTGCAGCACTTTGGCCGTCATGGCGGTTTCCCGCTGGCGGGCCTGTTCGAATACGTCGCCGGTAGTGTCTATCTGTTTGTCGCGCAGTACTTTAAAAAGCTCCAGCCGGCAGAATCTTTTGGCGAAGATGTGGCGCACCCTGGCCATCTCCAGTAATATGTCGACGGTCGCGCCCTCGCCCTCCGCTACTTTTTCGAGGCGTGCAAAAAAGGTTTCACCTGCTTTTTCGAGCACTCCGAAGTGCAGCGCGTTTTTGTCGGGGAAATAGTAGTATAAAGAGGCCTTGGAGCAATGCAGATCTTCGGCGATCTCATTCATAGTGGTTTTGGAAGCACCATAGTGAGTAAACCTTTTCAGAGCCGCCTCTATGATCCGGTCACGCATTTCGTCTCTGTTGTCTGTGTGCATTAACTTTCTGACTTTTTTAGTTACAAAGTCAAAGGTATAGTGAATATTTGGATTTGGTAAATGAAGTTGACCATTTAACGGATTTTTAACGATTCCGTGACAGGGAGAGTTTTGGGAGTTTCCCGGGAACAGATTGATTATGAATCAGTTAAATTACATGGGTCTGATAACCAGGGTCACTCTCACTTATAACCGGCATGGCTGTGATGACCTCACCTGAGCCGGGGCGGGGCAAAATGGCAGTACGGAGGAAGCAGAAAAAGAGGCGGGAAGCGCTCCCCCGGCATCCGGTGAACCGGATTTATTCACATATCCATGTACCATGTGGACTATCATGACAATCTGGCCAGGGGCGTACACCTGTTTCAGGACGAGTCACGTAATCGTTTCTTTTTTTACTCTTTGAACCTGTAGACCTTTATGCGGATTAACAACAAGGGGTGTAAACCTATTTCGGGACGAATCAAAGTGAACCCACCGTAAAAGACGAACCTACAACGAAGCTACAACGAACCTACAACGAAGCTTCCCTTTTGGACGTAGGTTCGTTATTCCCCCAGTGTAGGTTCGTTGTAGGTTCGTCTTTTGCCCTGGGAATCTCCATTCAGATCAAATTTCTGTCAATTCGCGTTCAATTTCCGGCCGGCACCGGGACGGTAATTACGGGGAAGGAGAAAACAGGCAGGCGTGCCCCGTGTTGCTCCATATTCTGCACTCGTGCACATTTTTTCTGCACTCGTGCACATTTTTGAAGGAGCCTGCAGGGCACCGACAGCGGACGGAACGCCGTGCGCCCGGAATGGTTTACCGGGTCGGGAGGGAGCGAAATACGAGCGGGGCCGATGGTATTGATCTGCCGGCCACGGCCAAAACACTGAAAAACACAACTTATTGGGAATGAGTTTTTTGGCACATATACACAAAATGAAAAATCCTGATTCATTCGTTTTATATTATGTGTAAAAACGCCAATAAATGAATTTCAGCCTTTTCCACGGCATGGGCCTTATTTCTAATGGCGGTGTACCTTTTTTGGTTATCCCCGGCTTAAACGCGCCGAATCCACGCCGTCCAAAACCGCTCTTCCCGCTAAAATTACCGGACCTGCCCGCCTCCAAAAGCGGGAAATGAATGCCTGGAAGGGCGTAACAGGGTGCTGTTTGTCGCAAATGAATGGTCCGGGCCAAATGGGATATGCCGGCCGGGGCATAGCAAAAAGGCCCGCCTTCCGGCGGGCCTTTTTGCTATTTCTATGTAGACTTTTCCGCTTATTGCAGTTTCTCCAGTGCCGCTTTCAATGCTGCCAGCATGGCAGGGATTTCTTCTTTCACACAGGTGCCCACGCTCAGGCGGTACCAGGGTGAGTTTTTAGCCGAGCCGAATGCGTAGAAAGGAACCACCGCCAGTTTCGCCTCATCCAGGATGTAGGAGGTAACGGCTGCCTGGTCTGCCAGCTCTTTCCCGTCTGCCGTCTTTTTACCCACCAGGTCCAGTTTGATGGTGAGGTAAATGGCTGCCTGCGGAGCGATGGCGTCTACCTGGTGGCCGGCTTTTTTCAGCGCGTCGAATCCTTCGAAGATTTTCACCAGTCTTTCTTCCACCTCACCTTTGAAGTGAACGAGGTATTTGTTCACGGCTTCTTTCTGTACGAGGTATTTGGCAGCGGCTTTCTGTTCTGCCATGGGGCTCCAGGCGCCCACGTGAGACAGGATCGCTTTCATTTTGCTCATCACGTGTTTGGGGCCCAGCGCCCAGCCCACACGCACACCCGTACCGGCAAAGGCTTTACTCATACCGTCGATGAACACGGTGTAATCTTTCATTTCCGGGCGGAGGGAAACGGGGTTGTAGTGATGCGTTTCACCGAAGGTGAGCACCCAGTACATCTGGTCGAACAGCACGTACAGCGGTTTTTCACCGGCTGCGCGGCTTTTGTTCTCTTCCAGTACCATATCGCATATTTCTTCCAGCTGTTTTTTACCAAAGGTAGTACCGGTGGGGTTTTGCGGAGAGCAGAGCGCCAGCAGGGTTGCACCTTTCAGCAGCGGCTTCAGTTCGGCAGCGGTGGGCATGAAGTCGTTTTCCGCTTTTGCTTCCAGCACCACGTGCTCGCCTTCGAGGAAGTGAGTGTAGTGGTTGTTGTTCCAGGAAGGAGTGGCGTAGATTACTTTCTCACCGCGGTCAACGATCGTGCGGTAAGTAGCGTAGATGATCGGACGGCCGCCGCAGGAGATCACGATCTCGCTGTTCGGATCATAGCTGAGGCCTTCGCGCTCCGAGATGAATTCGCCCACTGCCTTGCGCAGTTCGGCAATACCGTCGGCCGGCGGATAGTTGGTGTATTTATCCTTGTAAGCCTGAATGATTTCATTTTCAAACTCCAGCGGAATAGGGAATACCTTGGGGTCAAAGTCACCGATGGTGAAATTGTAGATCTTTTCACCCTTAGCCTGCTTTTCCTTTATCTCTCCGGCCAGTTTGATAATTTCAGAACCTATCAGCGTTTCGGCTAAATGAGACAGTTTCATAACCCCAGTTTTTTTGTTTTAATGAATGATGATTTTTGCGCCCGCAAAACTAACCGATTTATTAATAATTTAAAAGAAAAGGCATATTGTTTTCAATATTTTCAACACATGGCAGAAATACTGCGAATTTGTTCAAAAATAAGTCGATTTACCGCTCTTTTAACAAGCATTATATTTTGTGATAATGCGAATACATGCGCGTAAGTTGTGGAAAAGCGGCGGAGGATGATTGACAAAACTTTCTATCTTTGTTTGCCTTACATTTGCAACAATTATTAAGTAACCTTATGAAGTTTATCGTTTCTTCCTCTACTTTATTGAAACAATTACAACAGATCAGCGGTGTGATTAACTCGAACACGGTATTGCCCATCCTGGAGGACTTCCTTTTCATGATCGACAAAAACGAGCTCACCGTAATTGCTACCGACCTGGAAACCGTTATGAAGGTAAAGCTGGAGGTAGAGGCCAAAGAAACCGGGCGCATTTGTATTCCGGCGAAAATTCTGATGGACTCCCTGAAGAACCTGCCGGACCAACCGCTGACTTTCAACATAGACCTCAATTCGTTTGCTGTTGAGATCACGTCGGACAACGGTAAATACAAGGTGATGGGAGAAAACCCGGAAAACTTCCCGAAAGAGCCGGCGGCAGAAGATGCGACGAACTTCACCATGACGGCTTCCGCCCTGGTGACGGCCATCAACAAAACCCTGTTTGCCGTGAGCAACGACGATCTTCGCCCGCAGATGACCGGTGTGTTTTTTGAACTGCACCCGGACAATATCACCTTCGTGGCTACCGACGCGCACAGGCTCGTGAAGTATATCCGCACCGATGTGAAATGTCCGCAGGCCGACAGCTTCATCGTACCGAAGAAGCCCCTCAACCTGCTCAAATCCGCCATCCCTGATAACGACAGCGAAATCAAAGTGTCTTACAGCAGCAACCACTTCTTTGTGTCGCACGACAATGCACAGATGATCTGCCGCCTGATAGACGCCCGTTTCCCTGACTATAAAGTGGTGATCCCGAAGGAAAACCCTTACCGCCTGACGCTCGTGAAAAACGACTTCCAGAACGGCCTGAAACGCGTGAGCGTGTTCGCCAACAAGAGCACCAACCAGGTAGCCCTCAACATCAGCGGCGCCGAATTGCAGCTCTCCGCGCAGGACGTTGATTTTTCCTTTGAAGGGAACGAGCGCATGAGCTGCCAGTACAGCGGGGAAGACATGCAGATCGCCTTCAACGCGAAATTCCTCATCGAAATGCTGCACGCCGCCGAAGGTGACGAAATCACCATCGACCTGAGCGCGCCCACTAAAGCCGGTATTCTCCGCCCCGTGGAAAAGGGGGAGTCCGAAGACCTCCTGATGCTGGTGATGCCGCTGCTGCTCAACAATTGATCTTAACACGATACCGATAAAAAAAGAGGAAGCAGTGCTTCCTCTTTTTTGTTTTATCACAAACCCTTCAAATATTAATTTCCATTATACATTAAAGGAAAAATGTATCCATTCCCATACCCCGCCGACGACCCCAACAATTAACCATTTCTTCATATATAAAGCATTCTCTGAATGAATTGCTTGTTTTTTGAAATACAAATAATCCGCTGAAACCCGCTACAATTGGGCAAAAAATCGTAAATTTTCATTAGAAACGTAACTGATATTTACTAACCTCAACGCACGTACGTATAAATTCCATCCGCACATGATCGACTTTTTTGAGCATATACCATCTTCATACCGTACCGCCATGTTAGTGGCCGGGCTGGTATTGTTGTGGCTCATCGAAGGAGTGATCCCGCGGTTCCGGTTTTCGGGGAACAAATACCGGCATGCCGGCACCAATCTCTTTTTTACGTTAACGACCGCCATGGTGAACCTGGGATTCGCCTTTTTGATCGTCAAGGCCTCGGAATGGACAGCACGGGAGCAATTCGGGCTCTTATACTGGCTGAAGCTGCCGGTGTGGGCGCATGCCATTGCCGCGCTGCTGATGCTCGATTTTATAGGCGCTTACCTGGTTCATTTCATCCAGCACAAAATCGCCTGGATGTGGCATTTCCATAAAATCCACCATACGGACACGGCGGTGGATACCACCACGGCGCTGCGCCACCACCCGGTGGAAAGCGTGTTCCGCGTGATCGCGCTGTTTGTGGGCATTGTGACCATGGGTGCGCCCATCTGGATGGTGATGCTCTACCAGACGATTTCGGCGTTCATGAGCCAGTTCAATCACGCCAATATCCACCTGCCGGGCTGGATGGACAAAACATTGAGCTGGATCATCGTGTCGCCGGATATGCACAAAGTACACCACAGCCGGTATCAGCCGGAAACGGATTCGAATTATGCCAATATATTTTCTATCTGGGATCGCCTCTTCGGTACGTTCGTTACAGTGAAAGATACCACCAGTCTGCGTTATGGGCTGGATGAATACCAGGATGCGCGTTATCAACAGATTGGTCCCTTGCTGAAGACTCCCTGGGAAGAGGTGCCGGAACGTGACCAACAGCCGGGCTTGCAACAATAGCGTTCAATATTTATTCACCATAATCTCTATTCAGTATGCATCACCCAACTAGTATGCCCAAAATCGCAGGGTTTGCTTCCATTTTTGTAGGTGTGGTTACGGCCGCATTTTCATTCATCAGCAAATCCGCAGACGCTGCTATTTACCTTGGCGCTGCAGGCGTTTTCGTTTGCATCATATCCCTGATAATTGCCCGTAAGAGTACCGACGAGCTGCAGATGGCCGTGGCCGGCCTGTTCCTGGCAATTGTTGCCACCGCTATAGGTTTCTGGCAGCAGTATAATTTATAGTCGCGCTAAAGCGCTTGCACAAGTTCCTCAGTTCGGGTGCCGGTGTAATAACCGTACCCAATTATGAAGCAACCTCCCGAATCCGGATCGGGGAACTTGCATTGTCCTTATTTCCCTTTCCTTGAACCTTTTTTTCTTGTATATTTTTCCAGGTACCCCGGAGCTGCATTGGTTGGAAATACCACCAACGATGTATCGTTCAACATTTTGATCACCAGCGTATCGATCTCCGTCACCGGTTCTTTGTCCCCCTCAGCATGGCTCCAAAGCAGCAGCGTATCCTGCTGCAGCTTCCATTTATCGTAAAGGCGGCTGTGCATGTTCACCGATTCCGCTTTCCCGTTTTTCCTGAGGTTGAAACCCTGCATCACGCTGTCTATTCCCTGCACCGGCTGCAGCCAGCGGCCCGGGACCAGCGTGGAATCCACTATCACGGCGGTATCTGCAGGAATCACGGTCACCGAATCGGCCGGCAGTGTGTCGACCAGCTCCGTACTATCGGTAACGGCTACACTGTCTTTTTCCTTTTCGCCCGACACCGGCGCCTGGCAGGCGGCCAGCAATAACCAGCATCCGGCAAACAGGTTGAGTTTTTTCATACAGGATCGTTTAAACATATCTCTTGTTCCTATCAAAGATAATGCTAAACCGTTGTGTATTTGGAATTTGGTATTCTACACCATACATTTGTATCACTTTAGGGGTGTTCCGGCCCGCGCCGGAACTGAGATGATACCCTCAGTACCTGATGCAGTTCGCACTGACGTAGGGAAAAGTAATACTGAACTCCTTCTCATCTACATCCTTAAAGTTTATTGTTTCACCTAAACTCCTGCAAACATGGAAGTGCTTGTAAACAATAAACTTTATGCAGTGCAGCCGGACACTACGGTTGCTGCACTCTTACAGTTTATTCAGCTCCCCACCAAGGGCATTGCGGTTGCGGTTAACCGCAGTGTGGTGCCCCGCGCCGCATGGGACGCCACCACACTGTCGCCGGCCGACAAGGTCATGATCATCCAGGCCACACAGGGAGGGTAATACCTGCCTGCAATAACGCCTGTCCGCCAACGCCCTCAACGGGCGCCGGGATCGTCGTGCCCATTCCTCAGCAAAACAAAAAAACTGCGCTATGCAAAACACCACCATCAGCCGGGCGCCTTTGCCCGCATCTCAGAAAATTTATGTTCCCGGGCAGCTGCACAACATCCGCGTTGCCATGCGGGAAATAACGCTTACGGATACACGCCTTCAGGGCATTGAAGAAACCAATGCGCCCGTCACCGTGTACGACACCAGCGGGCCGTATACCGACCCTGCAATCGACATCGACGTGCACAAAGGAATCCCCCGGCTGCGGGAAACGTGGATTACCGGCCGCAACGATGTGGAAGCGCTCCCGGCCTTCTCTGCACCGCAGCAAACGAAGTTCGAACACCTGCACCTGCCGCTGAAAGCAGCGCCGGGCCGGAACGTGACGCAACTCCACTACGCCCGCCAGGGCATCATCACCCCGGAAATGGAATACATCGCCATCCGGGAGAACCAGCGCGCCGCCGGTGGATCTAAAACACGCCTCATCACGCCGGAATTCGTGCGGCAGGAAGTTGCCTCGGGCCGCGCCATCATTCCCTCCAACATCAACCACCCGGAAGCGGAACCGATGATCATCGGGCGCAATTTCCTCGTTAAAATCAACGCCAACATCGGCAACTCGGCCGTTACCTCCGGCATCGAAGAAGAAGTGGAGAAAGCCGTGTGGGCCTGCCGCTGGGGCGCCGATACCATCATGGACCTGAGCACCGGTAAAAACATCCACGAAACAAGGGAATGGATCATCCGCAACTGCCCCGTTCCGGTGGGCACCGTGCCCATCTACCAGGCGCTGGAAAAAGTGAACGGCAAAGCGGAAGCCCTCACCTGGGAGCTTTTCCGCGACACGCTGATAGAACAGGCGGAGCAGGGGGTAGACTATTTCACCATCCACGCAGGCGTACTGCTGCGTTATGTGCCGCTAACCGCCAAACGCACTACCGGCATCGTTTCCCGCGGCGGTTCCATCATGGCCAAATGGTGCCTGGCGCATCACAAGGAAAATTTCCTCTACACCCACTTCGAAGACATCTGCGAGATCATGAAAGCCTACGACGTAGCCTTTTCTTTGGGCGACGGCCTGCGGCCCGGCTCCATCGCGGACGCGAACGACGAAGCACAGTTTGCGGAACTGGAAACGCTGGGCGAGCTCACGAAAATCGCCTGGAAGCACGATGTGCAGGTGATGATCGAAGGGCCCGGCCACGTGCCCATGCACCTGATCAAAGAAAACATGGACAAACAACTGGAACATTGTCACGAAGCGCCTTTCTACACGTTAGGCCCCCTGACCACCGACATCGCGCCCGGCTACGATCACATCACCTCCGCCATCGGCGCCGCCATGATCGGCTGGTTCGGTACGGCGATGCTCTGTTACGTAACGCCCAAAGAACACCTGGGCCTGCCCAACCGCGAAGACGTAAAAACCGGCGTGATCACCTATAAGATCGCCGCCCATGCCGCCGATCTCGCCAAAGGCCACCCCGGCGCGCAGCACCGCGACGATGCCCTCAGCAAGGCGCGCTTCGAGTTCCGCTGGGAAGACCAGTTCAACCTCAGCCTCGACCCTGACACCGCCCGCAGTTTCCACGACGAAACCCTGCCGGCCGAAGGCGCCAAAATCGCGCACTTCTGTTCGATGTGCGGACCGCATTTCTGCTCCATGAAAATATCGCAGGAAGTAAGGGCTGCCGGGCTGAAAGAACAGTCGGAACGTTTTGCGGCCGCGGGAGGGGAGATTTATTCATGACCCGAAGGCCTGCATTCCCGATGCCAACAAACATTTGCAGCGGGAAGATATCACGGCATGGACAACGAATCGTAAATCGTAGTGGATAACAGGCCCTGACGAAAACCTTCATTCATCAGAACAGAGAGGAAAGTCCTAGCCGCATTAACATGGAAGACTGCAAACATGATCTGGATAGTCACATCCCCTGAAAGGATACACGAAGAACACCTGTATCTCAACGAACTGGCCGCCGCCGGCCCGGTTACGCTGCTGTTGCGGAAGCCCGGCTGGAGCCTGGAGGCTTATACCGGCCTGCTCGACCGGCTGCACGATCATTCCCGGGTGATGGTGGCGGGGTTCCCGGAACTGTTGCAACGGTATAACGTGATGGGACTGCATGTTGGTGAGGCGGTAAGGCGGACGGACAATAGCCGTACGGTACCATCCGCCGGAACACCGCATCGCCAGGCGTCGCAAGCGCCCGTTTTCAGCACTTCCATTCACACGCCCGGGGCGCCGGCCGGTCCATGGAACTACCTGCTGCTCGGCCCTGTGTTCGACAGCATTTCGAAGAACGGCTACAGCGGTAAAGGACATCTTTTTGTGGCCGTCCCGCCCAACTGCATCGCCATCGGCGGGGTGCAGGCGGACAACATCCGGCAGGTAAAATCGATGGGCTTTTGCGGTGCCGCATTGCTCGGAACGATCTGGAGCAATCCCGCCGGGGCAGTGAAAACCTATCAAACGATACAGGATTTATGGCAACATTCGTAATGAGCCTGGCAGGCCTTGACCCCTCGGGGGGCGCGGGTTTGCTGGCAGACATCAAAACTTTTGAAGCGTATGGCCTCACCGGCTTCGGTGTGTGCACGGCCCTCACGGTGCAAACAGACGACGAGCTGCACGCCGTGGAGTGGCTCAGCGCTGCGAAGATCATCGCGCAGGCCGCGCCATTGCTCAAAAAGTTCCCGGTGCGGTATTGCAAAATCGGTATCGTGGCCGGTCCGGATGCGATACTGGAAATTCTGCCCGCTTTGCGGGCCATCCGGCCCGGTCTTCAGTTTGTGCTCGACCCGGTGCTGAAAGCCTCTGCCGGCTTCGCTTTTCATGCCGATTCATTAAGGCAATGGGAACAGGTGCTCCCGCATCTGCTCCTGTTGACGCCGAATTATGATGAGGCCGTGGCGATGATGAACGATCCCTCCGGTGAAAACGCCGCCCGTAAAATGGCGGGGCATTGTAACGTGCTGCTGAAAGGCGGGCACCGGCCGGGGAAAGAAGGCTGGGACACGCTGTATGACGGTGGCGGTCAGACGGATTTCGCCCCCCCTGCTCCGATTTCTTCAATGGAAGCGGGGAGTACCATAACTCCGGGTCAGCCTGGAGCGCACCTGCACCAGCCCGTTGTATATCCCAAACACGGCTCGGGCTGCGTGCTGTCCGCTGCCATTACAGCCGCGCTGGCGAATAGCCTTTCGCTGGAGCGGGCGTGCCGGGAAGGCAAAGCGTATACTTATGATTACCTGCAAAGTTCACCGTCCCTGTTGGGGCATCACCTGTTTAAAATGCAGCAGCCGGCCTGAGTTCACCCTTGCGGAATGATGCAGAAGGGCAGTGCGCGGAGCTTTAGGGAAGCAGTTGTGTTTCGGCTTTAATGGTAAGAACATAGTCTTGCAATTATCCGGTTTAAGCAGGTCCCGCAAGGCGTTCACTACCTGACAAATCCGGCGGACAAACACAAAAAATATCAATCACATCAAAACAACATCATGGAACGACTATTATACATCTCGCAACAGACACCAGACTCCTCCCACCTCGATAACATTCGCGCGGCCTGCGAGGCGGGCTGCCGTTGGATCCAGCTGCGGGTAAAGTCCGGCGACGTTTCCACGCAGGCGACTGCGGCAAAAATCATCTGCGACCAGTATGGCGCCAAACTTTCCATCAACGATCATCCTGCCATGGCAGCCGTGATTGGTGCCTACGGCGCCCATGTGGGCCTGCTGGACATCCCCGTGCGGGAAGCCCGCCAATTGACCGGCGAGGGCTGCTGGCTGGGCGGAACCGCCAACACCCCAGCCGACGCGCTGGCACACGCGGCCGCAGGAGCGAACTACATTGGTTACGGGCCTTTCCGTTTCACCACCACGAAGGAAAAACTCAGCCCTGTACTGGGCCTCGAAGGCTATAAACAGCTGATGGCGCACCTGCGCGAAAAAGGCGTCGCCATTCCCGTGCTCGCTATCGGCGGTATTCTGCTGGAAGACATTCCCGCCCTGATGGCCACCGGCATTCACGGCGTGGCCGTGTCGGGTCTGATCACACATGCCGCCAATAAAAAAGAAATGGTTCATCACATTCAACAAGCTTTGTCATGCAACAATTAACCATCGCCGGCACCACCTTCAACAGCCGCCTTTTTACGGGCACCGGCAAATTCGGTGATGCGGCTACCATGGAAGCGGCCATACTTGCTTCGGGGTCTGAACTGGTGACAGTCGCACTCAAACGGATTGATCCTAAAGACCCGGAACGCCACGATATGCTGGCCTGGCTCCGGCATCCCCATATCCGCCTGCTGCCCAACACCTCCGGGGTGCGCACCGCCGGGGAAGCCGTGTTTGCGGCACAGCTGGCGCGCGAAGCCATGGGCACCAACTGGATCAAACTCGAAATCCACCCGGACCCTCGCTACCTGCTGCCCGACCCGATCGAAACACTGCAGGCGGCGGCGGAACTGGTGAAGCTGGGTTTCGTGGTGCTTCCATATATCCATGCAGACCCGGTGCTCTGCAAAAGACTGGAGGAAGCCGGCGTAGCGGCCGTGATGCCGCTGGGCGCACCGATCGGCAGTAACCGGGGATTACGCACGCAGGACTTCCTCGAAATCATCATCGCGCAAAGCAAAGTGCCCGTCATCATCGACGCGGGCATCGGCGCACCCTCGCACGCCGCCATGGCTATGGAAATGGGCGCAGACGCCGTACTGGTCAACACCGCTATTGCCGTGGCCGGCAACCCGGTCAATATGGCCGCGGCGTTCCGGGAGGCTGTCAGCGCCGGCAGGCACGCATTCGAGGCCGGATTGCCGGGAGAAAGCCGCCAGGCTCACGCCAGCAGTCCTTTATTGGCTTTCCTGGATGAATAAAGCGGCAATGCGAAAGCGGTACTGGAGGCACCGGGTGAATGGTACAGCATCCGGAAGGCACAAAGGAATGGACGGAAGGAAGGTAACAGGCGAATAGCACTGTATTGCGAAGAAGTAAACAAGAATGGACATAAAGGAGCAATCAGTGAATAATGCGGCATCCGGAGGGAGCAAAGGAATGAATATAAAAGGAGACAACAGGTAAATAACACTGCATTGCGAAGAAATTAAGGAATGGACGCAAAGGAGGCACAAGTGAATAGTGCAGCATCCGGAGGGTGCAAAAGGAATGGACTGAAAAGGAGACAACAGGCGAATAGCACTGCATTGCGAAGAAATAAAAAGGAATGGACGCAAAGTGGCAATCATTGAATCGCCCGCATCAGGAGGGTGCAAAACAATGGACGCAAAGGCGCAATCAGTGAATAGAACTGCATCCGGAAGAAATGTAGAGGAATAAGCGGCAAAGGAACCAATCAGTGAATAAGGGGCATTCCCGAAGAATTGCGGAGAAGTGGAACTCCCAGGAAGAACGCTACAGTTACCGGAACATCCGGCAAGGCACAGTATGGGAGGCACGAAGCATTACACATAAAAACCATCAACATGGGATTCGAAACCATTTTCCGGCAACATCGCTGGGACGATATAAAAGCGGCGATTTACAGCAAATCCGCCCGTGATGTGGAGCAGGCGCTCGGCCGCCAGCAGCGCCATCTCGACGACTTTATGGCGCTCATCTCCCCCGCCGCCGTTCCTTACCTGGAACAGATGGCGGCGGCCAGCAGACTGATCACACAGCAGCGCTTCGGCAAAACGATGCAGCTGTACGCGCCCCTGTATTTGTCCAATGAATGCCAGAACATCTGCACCTATTGCGGCTTCAGCTACAACAACCCGCTGCGCCGCAAAACCCTCACGGGCGCGGAAATTCTACAGGAAATCGACGCCATCCGCGACAAGGGGTTTGAGCATGTACTGCTGGTGACGGGAGAGGCCACACAAACCGTTGGCCTCGATTATTTCCGGAAAGTGCTGCCCCTTATCCGCCCGCATTTCGCACAGGTATCGATGGAAGTGCAGCCGATGGACGAAGCCGACTACCGCGCGCTTATCCCGCTGGGCCTGCATTCGGTGTTGGTTTACCAGGAAACTTATCATGAAGCCGATTACCGCAAACATCACCCCAAAGGGAAAAAATCGAACTTCTCCTACCGGCTGGATACGCCCGACAGGTTAGGCGCCGCAGGCATTCATAAAATCGGGCTGGGCGTGCTGATCGGGCTGGAAGACTGGCGGACCGACAGCTTCTTTACCGCCCTGCACCTGGATTACCTGCAACGCACCTACTGGCAAACGCGCTATAGCATTTCGTTCCCGCGGCTCCGCCCGTTTTCCGGCGGACTGGCGCCGAAGGTGGAAATGAGCGACCGCGAACTGGTGCAGCTCATCTGCGCGTACCGCCTGCTGTACAACGACGTGGAGCTCAGCCTATCCACCCGCGAATCGGAAAAGTTCCGCAATCACCTGGTACAGCTCGGCATCACCACCATGAGCGCAGGCTCCAAAACGAACCCGGGCGGTTATGCCGTGGATCCACAGAGCCTGGAACAGTTTGAGATCAGTGATGAAAGGTCGGCCGCCGACGTTGCCGGCATGATCCGCCAGCAGGGGTACGAGCCGGTATGGAAGGATTGGGAAGTGTTTCAGCAATGATGTTTTTTCTCCTAACTTTGTGGCATGGACCACCAGTCGGGTAAGATTTATACCGTGCAGTTCTGGTTATTGTGCAGCAGTAACCTGCTTTTTTCGGCAAGTTTTAACATGATGATACCCGAGTTGCCCGCCTACCTGACCAGCCTAGGCGGCGCCGACTACAAAGGTTACATCATCGGATTATTTACCCTGATGGCTGGTTTAAGCAGGCCATTCTCCGGAAAATTGACGGACACTATCGGCAGGGTGCCGGTCATGGTATTCGGTTCCGTCACCTGCGTGATCTGCAGCCTCCTGTATCCCCTCGTCAGTTCCGTTGCCGCTTTCCTCCTCCTTCGTTTTTTCCATGGTTTTTCCACCGGCTTCAAACCTACCGGCACGTCTGCCTACGTGGCGGATATGGTGCCCTTCAACCGCCGCGCCGAAGCAATGGGCATGGTGGGGCTTTTCAGTACTATCGGACTGTCGCTCGGCCCTTCTATCGGCGGTTCCATCGCCAATGCCTGGGGCATCATGACCATGTTCCAGATATCGGCCGGATTCGCGCTGTTGTCTGTCGTGATTCTGATCGGCATGAAAGAAACGCTGCATAACCGGCAGAGCTTTTCACCGCGGCTCCTGAAGATATCGAAACACGAGATTTTTGAACCGCTGGTGATTGCCCCGGTGGTGATCACCTTCCTCACGTATTTCAGCTATGGCGCGCTGCTGACCATCATTCCCGATTTCAGCGCCCACCTTGGGCTGCAAAACAAGGGCGTGTTCTTTACCTTCTTCACCGCCAGCTCCATCGGCATACGCCTGCTCACCAGCAAGGCCAGCGACAAATACGGCCGCGTGCCGCTCCTGAAAATTGCATCTGCCCTGATGGCCGTGTCGATGCTGATGATAGGGCTGGCAACGAGCCCCGGCATGCTGCTCGCCGGCGCATTGGTGTACGGCGTGTCACTGGGCATCAATTCCCCTGCCGTAACGGCCTGGACGATTGACCTCGGCCTGCCGGAGCATCGTGGTCGCGCCCTGGGGAGCATGTACATTGCGCTGGAAGCGGGGATTGGCCTGGGTGCGTTCTTTTCCGCCGAATGGTACGGCAACAACCCGGAACACTTTGCCCGCGTGTTTTACATCATGGCCATCATTACTTTGCTGGCCACTGTTTACCTGTTTTTTATCTACCGAAATAAGTATGTGCGGTACATGCGGAAAACCATCCGCTTAAGATCAAAAGGGCATTGAGTTTTGCCCCACAGGGCGCCCCGGAAACTATTTACAAAAGAAGTCGGAATTTCCCGGAGAGGCCACTCAAATCACTTTAACAAAGGGCATCAAACCGTCCGGAACAATTTTCCTTCAAACTCATTTTATCATGGGAAACAAAAGCATCCCAGGTTTCCCGGAGAGGCTTCCTCAAAATAGCTTTACCAAGGGCATCAGACCTGCCCGAACAACCCTCATTCAAACTCATTTTACAATAGGTAACAACAGCATAACGGGACTTCCCGGAGAGGCTTCCGCAAAATAGCTTTACCAAGGGGCATCAGACCTACCCGAACAACCCTCATTCAAACTCACTTTACAACAGGCAACAAAAACATAACGGTAATTCGATGGAGCGTTCCATTAAAATCATTACAAGGGGGTATTAGATCTTCCCTGACAGCCCTCTTTCAAACATCATTTTACTGAGGAATATTTTGCCTATGGAGGCGGCTTTTACTTTGGCGGTGGAAGCGCGCGGGCCTTTGAACAGTTCGTCTACCGTAGCATCGAACAGCTGCAGCCAGCGGTCGAAATGTTCGGCATGAACGGGCAAAGTGCGGTGTTTGGCGTAGGGTGCGCCCTGATATTGCTGTGTGCCCAACAGCTGTGAGCCCCAGAAGCGGTACATGGTTTCGAGGTGCGGCGTCCACGCATCAGGGGCGATCCGTTCCGCGAAGACGGGCCCCAGCAGGGCATCCTGCTGGATCTTGGCGTAGAAGGTATCCACCATCAGTTTGATATCGTCGCTGTTTTCTATGTCTCGCATCGGAATCATTTCTTACCACAAAGTTCGGAAAACCGGCGCGTACCGCCACTGATAAAAATCATCCGGACTGCTGTCAGCGGTGACTTCTGAATCCGATTTCGTCGCGGGAGTCGTTTTCCCACTGGATCAGCTCGTCCAGGAACTTGCTGATGAAACGGGTGATGTTTTCGGCGGTAATTTCTTCGGGCTCAATCGTTTCGATGGTTTCCACCTTAGGTTTTTCCTCTGCCATGCCGTCGATGAACGGGAAGCTGATCCATACCACCACCTGGCCGTTGCGGGTTTGGGAAAAAGAAAGAAAACCACCCACCTTCATTTTCTGCACCACACTGAACGGCGACTGCTCCACAATTCCGCTCGGCTCATGGTCGAATACAAGATACACGGCTTCCAGGCCCTGCATCGATTCGTTGGCGCCGGCCTTCCAGTTCAGCTGATGTTTTTCCGATACCTCGCTGAGGTACTGTTTGAGAAACGGTTTGGAATGTTCATGCCAGTGCCTGCGCCGGTCCTGCACTTTGGCGAGTACCTGTTTGTATTCTTCCGTCAGTTTTCCGATTTCTTCCATCTCGATATCATTAAAAAGGCTGCACCGTGGTGGTGCAGCCTGTATTTTACAATTGTTCGTACAGTTTTCTCAACCGGTCGCGCGTCATCTGCTGCTGCCAGTCTTTGCCCAGAGCGTTTTCCCAAAGCGGGGCCAATCCCATCGACACGTCGATCATCTTGTCGAAATCAGCGTCGGACAAGCCTTTGGTGATGTGCTGGGGAATTTCCACCTGGTGTTTTTCCACCATCTGCTTGAATTCCTTCACACCGGCCGGGTAAAATTCTTCGAGTTTGTCGAATACGATGCAGTTGCCGATGCCGTGCTTGGTGCCGAGCAGGTAGCTCAGTCCGTAGCTCACCGCATGCGCCACGCCTACCTGTGAATAGGCGATGCTCATACCGCCGGCATAAGAGGCCATCATCAGTTTTTCGTCGGCATCATCGTCCCACTGCTCTTTTTTCAGGTAGATCTCCTGGCACAGCTCCAGCGCCTTTTCGCCGTAAGAGCGGCTGAAAGCGTTGAGGTAGGTGCCTTCCAGCGATTCGATGCAATGGATATAACAGTCCATGGCGGTATAGAAACGCTGGTTCACCGGCGCATTTTTGATCAGCTCGGGATCCAGTACGATCTGGTCGAACGGCGTGTAGTCGGAGTTCATCCCCAGTTTTTTGGTGGGGCCGGTCAGTACCGTGGTGCGGCTCACTTCCGCGCCGGTGCCGGACAGGGTGGGTATGCCCACTTTGTAAACAGCCGGTTTTTTGATGAGGTCCCAGCCCTGGTAGTCGGCCGAGGAACCGGGGTTGGTCATCATCAGGCTGACCGCTTTGGCCATATCCATGGTGGAGCCGCCGCCGATGCCGATGATGCCGCTCACTTCACCGAATTCCGCCGTCAGCTCATCGCGCAGGCGGTCTACATATACGGTTTTCGGTTCGTGCGTCACGTCTATGAACACCACTTTATCTTTCCCCCTCAACGGGATGCGGGAAATAAAGGGCTGGTTTTTCTCAAAATAATGGTCCACAAAAAAGATCATGGGCGCATCTCCCTTGCGGTGCGGCGCAATGATCTCATCGAGCTGGTTAAACGCGCCACGGCCGAAAATAACGTACCCGACGAGTTTAAAATTTCTGAATTTCATCCCTAACTGTTTTATTTTTCAACGGCAGGCGGAAACGGTCCTTTTCCTGCGCTGGTCATTATTTATTCTCCAGGTACCTCGAAGCGCGCTCCAGGTCTTCCGGCGTATCGATCTCCACTCCCATATAGTCGGTTACGACCATTTTCAGGGAGATCCCGTTTTCAAGATAACGTAAACATTCTATTTTCTCCGCAGCTTCGAGTGGGCTCATGGGCGTACGGGTAAATTGCAGCAGGGCGCTGCGGCGAAAAGCATACACCCCGATGTGCTCGTAGTAGGTGGTGTTCACAGCTTTGTCCCGCGGGTACGGCAATACCGACCTTGAAAAGAAAAGCGCGTTGAAATCCTTGTCCACCACCACTTTCACGAAGTTGGGGTCTTCAATGTCTTTCCAGTCTGTCAGCACCTGCATGAGCGAGGCTACCTGTACATTTTTGCCGGTTTCCCCTTCGAACACCTGCAGCAGTTTTTCGAGCGGTTCCTTCTGGGTGAAAGGCGTATCGCCCTGCACGTTCACCACGATATCCACATCCTCCATATCCTCCACGGCTTCGGCTATACGATCGGAGCCGCTTTCGTGCTCTTTTTTGCTCATTACGGCTTTGCCGCCATTGCTGACGATTTCGTTATAGATCACGTCGCTGTCTGTCACCACCATCACTTCATCAAACACGCCGGTATTGCGGGCGGATTCGTAGGTGCGCCAGATGATGGTTTTACCGCCCAGCACGGCCATCATTTTGCCGGGAAACCGGGTGGCTGCATAACGTGCAGGGATCAGTGCGATCTTTTTCATGCGTTGCGGAAGCTTGGATTATAAAACACTTTTAACGGCGGCGGCGAGTTTGGTGGCGCGGTCGCGCAGTTCTTCCTCCGTCCAGGCGAGGCTGATGGGGAAAGAAATGCAGCGGCTGATGATGGCGTCGGAGGCCTCGAAAGTTTTGGTTTTATACACTTCCATGGCTTTGGTCAGCTGCGCGGCAAACGGCGTGAGGGTGGCGCTTTCTTTGAAGTGCTGCCATTTACGCACATAGTGCCAGTTATTGTCGAACCAGTAGAACGCAGGCAAACCGGCGGCTTTGATGGCTGCGGTAGCTGCGCGGGCGGTGTCGGCATCGGGCAGGAAGAAAGACAGGTGGGTGGCGCTGTCGCCTTCCGGATCGGGGAGGCGACGGAATGTTACCTGCGGCACTGCTGCCAGGGCTTCTTTCAATACCTGTTTGTTATTGCGGAGAATAGCCAGGAAGCGGTCGAGCTTGCGGATCTGCGCCAGGCCCACGGCCGCATGCAGCTCCGAAATCCGGAAATTGAAGCCGAGGTGCGGATGCCCGTCGGCTCCGCGGTCGGCCCCGCCAAGGTGGTCGTGGCCATGATCGGAGTACGCATCGCACTTCAGGTATACTTCCTTATTGTTGGTGATCACCGCACCGCCTTCGGCGCAGGTGATGGTTTTTACGAAGTCGAATGAAAAAGTGCCGGCATCGCCGATAGAGCCCAGGGCGCGGCCTTTATGAGTGGCACCGGTAGACTGGCAGGCATCTTCCAGCAGGATCAGTTTATGCTCGCGGCAGATTTCCTCCAGGGCATCCATGTCAGCCATGGAACCGCACATGTGCACGGGCATCACGGCTTTGGTTTGCGGCGTGATGGCGGCTTTTACCGCCGCGGGGGCCAGGGTGAGCGTATCGTCCACATCCACCAGCACGGGGGTAGCGCCTACGGACAGTACGGCTTCGAACGAAGCCACGAAAGTAAAAGTAGGCATGATCACCTCATCGCCGGCGCCGATGCCCAGGGCGGCCATCGCGGTGGTGAGCGCCGTGGTGCCGCTGGAAGTCAGCTGCGCATGCTGCACGTTAAACCGCTCGCAGAGCGCCTGCTCCAGCTCTTTCGCTTTCCAGATCCCTTTGCGGGGACCGTCAAATCCATAACGCATGTAAATGCCGGTTTCCAGTACGTCATTTACTTCTTTTTTCTCTTCTGCGCCAAATAGTTCAAATCCTGGCATATTGATACAGTTTTTTATTTTACGAGGTTGTGCAAAGGTAGTATAATCAACTAATGCGCAAATGCCAAAAACTGTTTATCTTTTGCTAAAAATTTACCATGCGTCAATGCATCATTCTCATTGCGATATCTTTATTCACCCTCCAAATGCCCGCCAGTGCGCAGTCGCGGGACGTCAACGCCATTAAAGCGGTGCTTGGCACCCAGCTGACGGCCTGGAACGAGGGAAACCTGGAGCGTTTCATGGAGACCTACTGGCGGTCCGATTCCCTGATGTTCATCGGGAAAAGCGGCATCACATATGGCTGGCAGGCGACGCTCGACAATTACAAAAAGTCGTATCCCGGCAAAGAGGGCATGGGCACACTGACCTTCAACCTGCTGGAATTTAAAAAACTGGCCACGGATGTGTATTTTGTAGTAGGGAAATGGCATCTCGCCCGCACAATCGGCGATCTTTCCGGCCACTTCACCCTCGTAGTGCGGAAAATGAAAGGAGAGTGGAAAATCGTGGCAGACCATTCCAGTTAAATATAACAAAATGACAAAACGGCTCCTCTGGCTTCCCTTACTGCTGGCCGGTTTGGGCGTACATGCCCAATCTGATTGCGACCTCCTGATCAGACATGCAAAAATCATCGACGGCACCGGTAACTCCTGGTATTACGGCGATGTGGCGGTGAAAGACGGGCGCATACTGCAAACGGGCCGCCTGCCCGCCACCCTCAAAGCCAGCCGTACCATCGAAGCCGGCGGCCTCGTTGTGGCGCCGGGTTTCATAGACGTGCATACCCATATCGAGGGCGACGAATTCAAGGTGCCTACGGCGGATAACTTCCTGTACGACGGCGTGACCACCGTGATCACCGGCAACTGCGGCTCTTCCAATGTAGACCTCGGCAAATATTTCCGCCAGCTCGACAGCCTGAAGACTTCCGTGAACGTCGGTTCCCTCATTGGCCACAACGACGTTCGGCGGGCTGTGATGGGCAGTACCGACCGTGCGCCCAGCCCGGATGAGCAGCAGCGGATGGAAGCGATCGTCGACAAAGCGATGCAGGACGGCGCGGTAGGCTTTTCCACCGGCCTCATCTATCTGCCCGGCCTCTACGCCCGCACGCCCGAAGTGGTGGGCATGGCGAAAGTAGCGGCCCTGCACGGCGGTGTGTACGCCACGCACATGCGCAACGAAGGCGATGCCGTGGAAGCCGCCATAGAAGAAGCGCTTACCATCGGCCGGCAGGCGAATATCCCGGTGGAAATATCCCATTTCAAAATCGGCGGCAAACAGAACTGGGGCCGCTCCAATGTGACGCTCGGCATGGTGGAAAAAGCCCGGCAGGAAGGGCTCGAGGTCACCATCGACCAGTATCCCTACACGGCCAGCAGCACCAGTTTACGCACCATGCTGCCCGACTGGGCATTGTCCGGCGGAGCGGATTCGATCCAGTACCGCCTGAAAGACCCCGCCACCCGCAAAAGAATTGCCGGGGAAATGACGGCGATGTATAAAAAACGCGGCCTGAAGCACCTCGACTACGCCGTAGTGGCTTATTTCAAGCCGGACACCACCTTCAACGGAAAAAACATCGCGGAAGTAAACAAGATGCGGGGCCGCAAATCCAACCTGAAAGAAGAAGTACAAACGGTGCTCGACATGGCGGAAATGGGAAATGCCAGCATGGTGTTCCACGGCATGAGCGAAAAGGATGTGAAATACATCATGCAATACCCTTTCAACATGTTTGCGTCAGACGCGAGCATCCGCGAGTTTAACGTGGGCGTGCCGCATCCCCGCGGGTATGGCACCAATGCAAGAGTGCTGGGGAAATATGTGCGGGAAGAAAAAGTGATCGGGCTGGAAGAAGCCATCCGCAGAATGACGTCGCTGCCGGCGCAGAAATTCCGGCTCAAAAACCGCGGGCTGCTGTTGCCCGGTTATGCGGCAGATATTGTGATCTTTAACCCCGATACGGTCAAAGACCTGTCTACCTTTAGCGCCCCGCACCAATACAGCACCGGCTTCCAGTACGTACTGGTCAACGGGCAGGTAACGGTCGATAACGGGAAGCACAACGGCACCAGGAGCGGCGCCGTCTTGAAACTGAATCAATAGTAAAAGAATATAAGAAAGACAGCGGGCAAGTGCATTGTCCGCTGTCTTTTTTTTAGTCGTTGTCCTGCGACGGCCCCAGCGACAGCATGATACTGCTGATCACGGAGAGCACTACACTGAAGATGAGCGCCCACCAGAAGTTGTCTACCTTGAACCCCTTTACCAGGCTGCTGGCCCACAACACGATCAGCGCGTTGATCACCAGTAAAAAGAGGCCGAGGGTAATAATGGTCACGGGCAGCGTGAGCAGTACCAGTATCGGTTTTACGATGAGGTTGAGCAGGCCCAGCACGATGGCGAGTAAAAGTGCGGTTTTAAAATCCGGCAGTTTTACGCCGGGCAACAGGTACGCCGTTAACAGGGCGGCCAATGCGGTGACGAGTATACGAATCAGTATTCCCATGATAGGCTTAATTGGTCATACAATGCAATCCCATTAATTACACAAAAAGCATGCTGAATGTTCACCGTCAGATCACGATCAGCTCGTAAAAATCCTCCCGGTTGAAATATACTTTGGCCAGGTGCTGCAGTTCTTCAGCGGTAATGGTTTTAATAGTCCTGACGTTGTTCTGGAAATAATGCTCGTCGAGATCGTTGAGGATGAGGTTTTTCCAGCGCTGGATAACCTGGAAGGCCCCGTCGAGGTCGCCGAGAATGGATCCGATCATGTAGTTCCGCACCAGGCCCAGTTCTTCTTCCGGCACCGGTTCTGTTTGCAGGCGGGCCAGTTCTTTGTAGATCTCCGTGAGTGTGGCTTCGCATACGTCACGGCCGGCTTCGGTGTGGATGTTGATGCCGCCCGTTTGCCGGAAGTTATAGATCTGCGAATGGATGCCGTAGGTATACCCTTTGTCTTCCCGGATGTTGCTCATCAGCCTGCTTCCGAAGTAGCCGCCGAAGATGGTATTCAGCACCAGCATTTTCGGGAAATCGGGATGGTAGCGGTTGGGGAAGGGGCGCGCTACACGCACCGCTCCCTGCACACCGTTTTCATCGTTGAAGATGCGGTATTTCTTTTCCTCCGCCGGCAGTATCGGCAAATCCGGGCGCAGCAGGTGGCTTTGCCCGTTCCATTCGCTGCTGCCGAAATACCGGTTCAGCATTTCGATCATATCCGCCGGCAGGTTGCCGGCCAGGAAGATCTTGCAGTTGTTGTACGTGTATTGTTTTTTATAAAACGCCCTGAGCGATTCCGTTTGCAGGGCATCGTACGCCATCATGCTGCTCACGCGGCCGTAAGGATGGAACTCTCCGAAGAGGTATTTATCGATATGCCGGTTGGCTACGAATTCACATTTCTGCAGATTCACCGCCAGCTTCTGTTTCATGTTCTGCACATAAATCGCCAGTTCCTCGTCCGGGAACACAGGGTCCTGGATCACTTCCTGGAACACCGGCAGCAGGGAGGCTGTGTGTTTGGACAGGCAGTGTAAAGTATACGTAGCGTTTTCGTGGTAACAATTGCGGTTGAGATAGGCCCCGTAATATTCGATCAGCTCGTTGATCTCCAGCGCGGAACGTTTGCTGGTGCCGTTTTTCATGAGGAAGTTGGTAGCCGCGGCCACCATGTTCTCAGACTCGTACCACGAACCGGCGGGGAATACCAGTTCCAGTTGAAGGGTCTCCTGTTCTTCCGAACGGATCACGTACACGGGAATACCGTTATCGAGTTTAAACAGTTCGTATGGCTTCAGCGACAATTCAAATTCCACAGCGTCTTTGATCGGGGGCGCCTGTTTTCTGTTGATCATAATTTATACTTGGTTTCCTGCGTAATAGTGAATGGTATTGGCGTTTTTCTCCGAAAAGATGATCTGTGCCTCATGATGCACATCCGCCGTGGTAACGCGCTCGTAGCGCTCAAACTCTGCGTTCATCAGCCCGGCGTCGCCCATGAGTTCGTAGAAGGCCAGGTTGTTGGCGCGGTTCAGCAGGCTCATGTCTTCAAAAGCCAGCAGGCTTTCCACCCGGTTCTTCACTTTCTGCAGTTCTCTTTCGGGGATAACGGTCTGTTGCAGTTTTTCCAGTTCTTCCTGGATACCGCGCTCGGCGTCTTTCATCTTCACACCTTTTACCAGCTTGCCTTCGATGCTGAGCAAACCCGCATCTACGGTGCCGAAGTGGTAACACTCGATGTTGCTGAACAGTTTCTTTTCTTTCACCAGCGTTTGATGGAGGCGGGAGGAACCGCCGCCGCCGAGGATGTCGGAAATCAGGTCGGCCGTATAATACCGCTGATCCTGCCGCGGGTAAATGTGATACGTTTTATACAGCGCGTCCAGCGGCACTTTGCCGGTCACTTCCAGCAGGTGGGCGCTCGCTTGCGGCGGTTCCGCCGTGATGCTGCGCACGTATTTTTCACCGGTGGGGATATCGCCGAACCACTTTTCCGCCAGCTTCTTCACCTGTTCGGTGGTCACCTTCCCGGCTACTACCAGGATGGCGTTCACGGGGCGGTAATGTTTGAAGAAAAACGACTTCACATCGTCGAGGCGGGCATTTTCGATGTGCGACAGTTCCTTCCCGATCGTCATCCAGCGGTAGGGATGGCTGCTGTAAGCCAGCTCGCGCATTTTATGCCATACATCGCCGTAAGGTTTGTTGATGTAGTGTTCTTTGAATTCTTCGCACACCACTTTCCGCTGCACGTCGAGGCTTTTTTCGGAGAACGCGAGGGAGAGCATCCGGTCGCTTTCGAGCCAGAAGGCCGTTTCGATGTTTTCCGCCGGCAGTTCTATGTAATAGTTGGTAAGGTCGCTGGTGGTGTAGGCGTTGTTTTCCCCGCCGGCCATCTGCAGCGGCTCGTCGTATTCGGGGATGTTGATGGAGCCGCCGAACATCAGGTGCTCAAACAGGTGTGCGAAACCGGTTTGCGCGGGGTTTTCATCGCGCGAGCCAACGTCGTACAGCACGTTGACCACCGCCATGGGCGTAGTGGCGTCTTCATGCACGAGTACTCTCAGCCCGTTGTCCAATGTGAATTTATTGTAATGAATCATATCCTTTTTTGAAAAAATACATGATGGCTGCAACCGCCGGAGCGGCCAGCCCAAACATACAAATTTACGACAAATGCCAATAGCTACAATATACTGCGGATGGGCAGCTTTTTGAGCATCAGCTCCCCGTTGCGCATCAGCAGCAGGGTGGGGCGGGTGCCGATGTTCTTGAGTATATCGCGGTAAACCTGGAGGTTGCTGGTGAAATTGTTGTTCACGGCCAGGATGATATCGCCGGGCCTGAAGCCGGCTTTTTCGGCCGGGGAGTTCTTGATCACGTCCGTCACCTCAATGCGGTTATCGATCAGGTAAATGATGAGGCCGGTGTAGGAATAGTCGAACTGGTCGCGGAAGTGGGTGTTGGGCAGGAGGTGTATCTCCTTGCGGGCGTAGTTAAGGGTGAGGTTGAAGCGCCGCAGGAGATCGTTCCCGATCATGCCGCCCAGCGAGGGGTATGAGGTGATGTTGGTAATATCGTCGAACAGGTAGGTAGGCACGTTCCGGAAGGTGTAGTTGCCAATCCTGAATTCGTTCATGGTGGTGATGAACATCTGCATTTTACCGCCGAGCCCCTGCGCTTCCGTGGGTATCACCTTGGCCTTGCGTTTTACCAGCAGCGCGCTGTCTTTCACGAACTGCGTGCTCAGCAGCAGGCACATCCCGGCGCCGGTGTCGAAGTAATACCGGTGGTTCACATTCCGCTTGCCGCTGCGCATGGGCGCGGGCACCACGGGAATGAAGGTGAGGTTGGGCTTCATCAGGTACCCGCCCCTCGGATAACGGAAACGGCCTTGGCTGTATACCACAATTTCTTCCTTGTCGTAATCGACCTGCACGATGTATTTGCTCAGCAGGCTGTAACCCATAATGCCGTCTATCTGTATGCCGTACACCTGGCTGATCAGTTCGTAGTTGTTCACGTGGAAATCGAGACTGTCGACCGTAAGACCGGGCAGGTGGAGGGAATGATCCACGGCAAAGGAGATGTTTTTGCTGGCGCCCAGGCCACGCACGATTTTATCGGACGGCGTGAGTTTGACGCCCAGTCTGATACAGGTGGAGGTATCGAGCGAAATGCCGGCGCTGCCGGTGTCGAGCAGGAACTGCAGGGTATCGGGGTAATGCTGAAGGCGTGCGGAGATCACCACCACGCCCCCGTAATACTGCTTGAAGGGAAAGCGGGTGATGAACCGGGCTTCCGGTTCCTGGTTGATGCTCTCTGGTTCCTGGGCCCGTACGTCAATATTGAAAATCAGCAGGCAGAGGATTAAAACGTGAAATGTCTGAAAACGCATAAGGAAAGACGCAACGCATCTCGATTTTTATAAATTTAACGTTTCTATCCCTTCTACGCGCACCTAATTATTACAAGTGGCAAAATAGTTGTCCGGAAGCCCTACCTTTGTTTTCAAGATGCAATTAGAGGATTTATACAAAAAGGCCCAGCATTTTGAATTCCTGACGGCAGAAGAGGGTGTGTACCTGTTTGAGCACGCTCCCCTGACGGAACTGATGCAGATCGCCAACGAACTGAGGAAGCAACAGGTGCCGCACGGCAAAGTGACCTGGCAGATTGACCGGAATGTGAACACCACCAACGTGTGCACGGCCAACTGTAAATTTTGTAATTTCTACCGCATTCCCGGCCACGCGGAAGCGTATATCACAGACATCGAGGAATACAAGCGCAAGATTGACGAAACCCTGAAATACGGGGGCGATCAACTGCTGTTGCAGGGCGGCCACCACCCGGAACTGGGCCTCAGTTTTTACACGAACCTTTTCCGCCAGCTGAAGGAACTGTATCCCACCCTCCGCCTGCACACCCTGGGCCCCCCGGAAGTGGCGCACATCACCAAACTCGAAAAAAGCACCCATATAGAAGTGCTCCGCGCGCTGCAGGAAGCGGGCATGGACAGCCTGCCCGGCGCCGGCGCGGAAATCCTCAACGACCGGGTACGCCGCCTGATCTCGAAAGGCAAATGCGGCGCCCAGGAATGGCTTGACGTGATGCGCGCCGCCCACAAACTGAACATCGCCACCTCCGGCACCATGATGTTCGGCCACGTGGAAACCGTGCTTGAGCGCTTTGAGCACCTGGTGGCCATCCGACAGGTACAAAGCGAAAAACCGGAAGGGCACTACGGCTTCACAGCCTTCATCCCCTGGACGTTCCAGGACGTGGACACCCTGCTGGCCCGTATCCGTGGCGTGCATAACATGACCACTTCGGAAGAGTACATCCGCATGATCGCCCTGAGCCGCATCATGCTCCCCAATATCAAAAACATCCAGGCCAGCTGGCTGACGGTGGGCAAGGCCGTGGCGCAACTCTGCCTCCACGCCGGCGCGAACGATTTCGGGTCCATCATGATCGAAGAAAATGTGGTAAGCGCCGCCGGCGCACCGCACCGCTTCACTTACCGGAGCATCCAGGATGCCATCCGCGAAGCAGGCTTCGAACCGCAGCTGCGCACACAGCTGTACCAGTTCAGGGAAATTCCGCAAACCATCGAAGAACAGGTGATCAACTACTGATTCACCCGGGAAAATCATACGAGGGCTGACCAAGGTCGGCCCTTTTTGTTGCAACCAAATCCCGGCGCCAGTAGCTACGGCAGTATAGACGTGTTGGCACAAGACCTGAAAATTCCTATTCCTTCATCTGAATTGCAACATAATTGCAAACGAAGGTATCTACGCTTCATCTATACAGAGGCTATGCTTCATCTACGGCGCATCCCCGGAGGGGCTTTGGAGAAGCTTACCTAAAACACTGGCTTTCAACAGCGTCAACACTTTAACAAAAAGCTTAATAAATTGGCAATTCCCGGCGCACCAGCCCTTTTCAAACCTTTAACAGTTCCCCCAAAAATATGTTAAACCCGGTCGGGCGGTGTATCTTTTGCACCCTGTTTGCCGTCTTACCTGTACAAAAACACAGCACTATGAAGAACAAGATGAGATATTTAACTGCGGGGGTGCTGACAGGATTAGTGCTTTTCCTGGCTGCCTGTTCCGGCACCAAAGTCACCTCTTCGTGGAAAGAGCCGGAGGTTTCCCTGCATCCCGATCAGAAAGTGATGGTGATGGCGCTGGTATCCGATAAAGAAGGCGGATTGCGCGCCAATATGGAAAAGGAAATGGTATCCGCCCTTAGGCAACGCGGCTACAACGCCGTGTCGGCTTACCAGGAATACGGCCCCGCTGCATTCAAAGGCCTGAACGAACAGAAGGCGATGAATAAAATCCGCCAGCGAGATATCGACCAGGTGATGACCATCGTGATGCTCGACAAAAGCAAGGAAAAGAATTATGTGCCCGACAGGAGCCCGTTCTACCGCCCCTTCCCGCCGTATTACGGCAGGTTCTGGTGGTATTACAACAGCATGTACGACAGGGTGTACCAACCGGGGTATTACACCACCAACACCCGTTATTTTCTGGAAAGCAACCTGTATAACCTGAAAGACAAACAGCTGCTTTATTCCGTACAGACGGAAACCTTCGACCCTTCTTCCGCCGCCAGAATGGCCGTGGTTTACAGCCAGCAGGTGGTGAAGGATATGACCAAACAGCAGCTGATTTCAAAACGCTAGTAGTACAGTACCGTCATAATCAAAATCAACAGGTAATCTGCCAAAGGGCGGGTTACCTGTTTTTGTTTAACGGTATTTTTCCTATGTTTACCCCGCCTCATTATGCTAGAACTCCTTGTAAACGATACTACCAGCTTACGGCAGCTTCAACCGGCACACGCGCCCGCCCTGTTTCAACTGGTCAACCTTTCGCGTAAGCACCTGCGTAAATTCCTGCCCTGGGTAGACTACAATACCACCGAAGAACACTCGCTCCGTTTCATCGAACTGATGCTGCGCAAAGCGAACGAACAAACCGCCGTGGCGTTCGGCATCTGGCACAACAACGAGCTGTGCGGAGTGATTGACCTACACGATTGGGATCATGCGCTGCAAAAAGCGGAAATCGGCTACTGGCTCGCGGAAGCCTGCCAGGGCAAAGGCATCGTTACCAGCTGCTGCAAAGTCCTCATCGGGTATGCCTTTGCCGCTTTACGGCTGAACAAGGTGGAAGTGCGCTTTGTGCTGCAGAACGACAAAAGCGCGCAGATACCCATCAAACTCGGGTTTGCCAAAGAAGGCGTGCTGCGCCAGAGCGCAAAACTGCACGGCCAGTATGTAGACATGGTGGTGATGGGTATGCTGCGGAAAGACTGGAAATATTAAACGTCGCAGATCAGCACGCCCTGCTTCAGGGAAGCCAGTTTATCCTCCCGTTTCGGCACGAATTCCTGCGCTACGAACCCTTTGAAACCGGTTTCGTACACGGCTTTCATGATCGCCGGGTAATACAGCTCCTGCGTTTCGTCGATTTCATGCCTGCCCGGCACGCCACCGGTGTGATAATGGGCGATGTACTGCTGGCTGGCCTGCAGGGTGCGGATCACATCCCCCTCCATGATCTGCATATGATAGATGTCGTATAATAATTTGAAGCGCTCCGAGCCGATGGCTTTACACAATTCCACGCCCCAGGCCGTATGGTCGCACTGGTAATCGGCGTGATCTACCTTGCTGTTGAGCAGTTCCATGACGATGGTCACTTTCTTTTTCTCCGCGTAGCTCATCAGTTTTCTGAGGCCGGCGGCGCAGTTTTCGATGCCCTGCTGGTCGTCCATGCCGCCTCGGTTGCCGGAGAAACAGATGAGGTTGGTGAAGCCGGCTTTGGCCGTTTCGTCGATGAGCTGCTCGTATACCTTGATCAGCGGTTCGTGATGTTCCTTACGGTTCCAGCCGCGGGTGATGCCCCAGTCTTTATGGTTGAGTGCCACCATGGCGCAGGTAAGGCCGTATTTTTTGGCCGTATCGAAGTCTTTGGGCCCCAGCAGGTCGATCGACTGGATGCCGATTTGGCCGGCGGCCTTGCAGAGGTCTTCTAGCGGGATGCCATTATAGCACCACGCGCAAACGGAGTGATTGATTTTTCCTTTCAGTTTTTCGTCCACCGCCTGCTCGTGCGCGGCCACGCGGTTGGACAGGGAGGTGAAGGCGGTGCTTGCCAGTGCCATGGTTGCTACTTTTTTGATCGCATCTCTGCGGGAATGATTTGTCATAACGTGACGGGTTTACCGGCAGTGAATTTAATCGAATTATCGGCCGGATGCAAGCCGGATGCGTGGAAGTACGCTATTTTCTTTCCCATAAAACCATGTGACGAATGCCGTTCGTATATAAATCCAATACCGGTAAGGCTTTCCGGACACCGGCCGTTTTGGGCGGCGGAATTGTCCGGCCCGGGGAGTAACATTTTGGTAGGCTATTTGATTATATGTATAAAACGTGTGCGTATGGAAAGAAGAGCTACCCCCAGTTTATTACTTTGCCTGCTGATGGACCTGCTTGGTGCGGCCAGTTACGCGGTGCCGATGCTGGGTGAGGTGAGTGATGTGATCTGGGCGCCTATCTCGGCCCTCATTTTCTACAGAATGTTCGGCGGCCCCGTGGGCGCTTTCGGCAGTATTTTCAATTTCATTGAAGAATTGTTCCCCGGCCTGGACTTTATCCCCACTTTTACGATTGCCCGCCTGGTGGTGTATCTGACACAATACTGGCAAGACAGTCCCAAAAAGCGGATGATCAACGATTTGCGAGCCGGTAAACGAGCTTGAGACCGGACCACACCTCATCTACCGCGCAAACTTTCACATCTACCAGCCCCAAAGCCAGGGCGGCTGCCCGGATAACGTCTTCCGTAACATCCGTTGCCACTCCCGACGATTTTTTGGGCCAGGATATCCATATCGTGCCGTTTTTCGGGATGTCGGCCATCAGCGACGGTAATGCCGCTTCGAGCACCTCCCTTTGCTGCACGAAAAAATGCACGAGGTCCGCCTTCCCTTTCACCCATTTCACATCTTCCGGCAAACCTTCCAGCAATGATTTATAGTGCGCGGGCGCATGCCTGGCGCTCAGTGTGGAACCGGGCCTGACCCCTAATTTCCGGTACAACGGCGTGCCTGAATAACCTGCCGGCATATGTGTCGGTTTTTACCGAATGTAGCATTCTTTCAGGGATTGGCCTGCCCGGTAATTGCAGCATACCGGCTGATGCCGCGTTTCGATTTGAGGGGGTAGCGGCGGGATAGGGGGGCTTGTTAGAGCATGCTGGCGGACGGCGCACTTCCTCCAAATGGCAGTCGTTAGGCGCACTACCAGGTAACTTGTGATGGAACACCCTGCATGCTGACGAAGCGCACGCTCCCGCTCGCAGACGACCCGGAAAGCAAGACCGCCAGGTAAATCATCGCAGTTTTGCCGCGGGTGGCAATATGGCGAAATGCTTTCCGGGAAAACATCCTCTGTCTACATCGCCGGAGGCGGCGGGGGCATTCCCATCCTCATGCCGGATGCTTTCCCGCCGAAACTGTTGATAAACCAGGTAAAACTCAGCATAAAGTACTGGCGTAGCACCTGGCTCTGCGAATCTTCGATATAGTTGCCGCTCACCGTACGGTTCACGCTGACGTTCTGCTTCAGCAGGTCGTACACCTGGAATCGCAGCTGGCCCTGTTTTTTGGCGAACAGCGTTTTTGAAACAAACCCGTTCACCATCGTGTATTGCTGGTTGTAACCGGCGCTGCGCCCGGTATTGGCAATGTAATCCACATCGCCGCCGATCATGAAGCCCAACGGCAGGTTCACGTTAAAGTCGAGGTTGAGGCCGAAGTTGAAGTAATCCGTATTATTCCGTTTATCCACGCTGAAACGCGCGCGGTTGTAATTCACGCTGCCGCCAGCCGCCACGTCGAACAGCTCTTCGTGCATGTAGTTGAAAGTGGCGCCCTGGGTGATGTTCAGCGTGTTGGTGAAGTTCTCCCGGCTGTTCAGGAAACTGATGTCCCGGTTGTAGCTCACCATGGTATTGGAGTTGACGGACGTGCGCTGCTTTTTGTTGAAGAAAAACCCGTTGACCATAAAAGCGCTGAGATTGTAGTTGCCGTTCACGTTGAGCGGTTTCGTCACCTGGCGGCCATCCGCCGTCAGCGTATTGGAATTGACGATCTGGTTCAGCACGTACAAACCGTTCAGGGCTGCAAAAAAGCTGCGCAGTTGCTCCTGGTTATAAGCATTGTAGCTGATGTTCAGGTTGTTGGAGAACGATGGTTTCAGGTCCGGGTTGCCCTCTTTGACAAACAGGGGATTGGAGTTATCCGGCACCGGCTGCAGCTGCTCCAGCGTAGGCTGTTTCGTTTGCCCGCGATACGAAGCGCGGAGGCGTTTCTTCGATGAAAAGTTGTAGTTGAAATGCGCCAGCGGCGAAACATTGACCGTGCTCTGGCGGATCTCCGTGTGTTTGCTGAGGTTTTCGCTGTTGAGGTTGTTGAACTGCACATTCATGCCCAGCGTGTAATTATACCGCAGCTTCTGCGTCATCACGCTCAGCCCCGCCTGGTGGTTGCTATACATGTTATCGAATGAATTGGACAGGCTGTCGTCGAGCACATCGTACCCCTCGCCGGGTTTGCTGCGGTTGTAGGTACGCCGGTTGGACGAATTGAAATTGTAGGCGTACCCGTAATTCAGCTCCAGGAAGCGATCGGTAAAAATCGGCTCGGTGTAACTCATCCGCACGCCGATGTTGTTCGATGCGTTGCGCTGCATTACTTTCTGGTCGATCGTATCGATCTTGCGTGTGGCGTTCTGTTCATAGTACGCCGTGCGCGACTGGTTAAGCGACTCGGATTCGGTGCTGCCGGCGCCGAAGGTGAGGTTCGTACTGAACGTGCGGCCTTTTTTCCGGAACTTTTTGCGGAAGAGGGCGGAGCCGTTCAGGTTCGGCGTTTGCATCGTAGACCGGGTGAGGCTGCGGCCGGTGTTGAGCGTATCGCTGTTGAGCAGGGTGGTCGTTTGATTTTCGGAGTAGGTATTGCCGGTGGTCCAGGTGAGGTTCGGCGTTACGATCAGCGAATGGAAAGAATCGATCTCATATTCGATGCGTGCATTCACCCGGTGATTGGCGGAGTTGTTGAGGCTGCCGTTGAGGTTGTTGTTGAACCGTGAGGAATCGGGGGTAAGCCTCGTTTCGCCCTCCACCCTTTTTTCATTTTCCCGCCGCGTATCGTTCATAAAATAACTGCTGCTGAGGCGCAGCCCTTTGGCGAGGTTATCGCTGTAGTTGATGCCGCCCATCCAGTTGCGGGCCACCCCTTCCGCGCCGGCGCTGTTCATCATCATCCCGCGCCCGCCGCCACCGCCACCCATGGCGGTGTTGTTCACGTTATTGCCCATGCCCACCACTGCCAGCTGCTGCGTGTTCCGGAAGCGGTTCAGGTTGGCGTTCGCCGAAAACCGCTGGTCGGAACCATACCCCGCCGTAGCCCGGCCAAACATGCCTTTCTTACGGTCCGGTTTGATCGTCAGGTTGAGCGCCTTTTCCGTTTCGCCGTCGGCAATGCCCGTGAACTGGGCCTGGTCGCTTTTCCGGTCGATCAGCTGTATTTTATCGATCACGTCGGCCGGCAGGTTGCGCGTCGACATTTTGGGGTCGTCGCCGAAGAACGGTTTCCCGTCCACCAGCACCCGTTTCACCGTTTCGCCATTAGCCTTGATGGTGCCGTCTTTCTCCACCTGGATGCCGGGCAGCTTTTTCAGCAGGTCTTCCACCACGGCGTTTTCCCTGACCTTGAAGGAACCGGCGTTGAATTCCACCGTATCCTCTTTAATGGTGATGGGAGGTTTTTGTTCCACCACTTCCACTTCCTGCAAATTCAGCCCTTTCCGCAGCAGCGCCAGCGTTCCCAGCGACACCAGGCCCGTTGTATCGTGTATCTGCACATTGCGGGCCAGCGGGTTGTACCCCATGTAAGTCACCATCAGCACATATTTGCCGGGCTGCATGCCCTTGATCGTAAAAGCGCCTTTGGCATCGGCCACCACAGAAGTAACCAGCGCGGAGTCTTTTGCGGCCAGCAGCGCCACCGCCGCATTCGGGAGAGGCTCGCGGTTGACGCGGTCTGTCAGCACACCGGTGATGCGGTTGTCGCGCTGCTGTGCCCGGGCAACCGAAATAATGGCCATAAGCGCCGCCAATAAGGGTAAAAGTCGATGTTTCATAAGGGTGTCTGTGTCTTAAACTACCGGAGTTTCTCTAACTGATCGTTGTGGAATTTTTCGATGATCTGGCGCCGTTTCTCTTTCAGCTCTTCGGGCGTTACTTTCTGCGCATTGGCCGGAGGGCTTACCTCTGCTTCGGATACGGGCTTCAGGGTCACTTTTTTGGCTATGAAGGAACGTTTGCTGCTTTCAATGGCTAACACCACGCCCTTTTCGGGCAATACGCCGTTCACGGGGGAAAACAGCACGGGAATGTCTTCCGTATACCATACCACGAAGTTTTCTTCCCCCACCTTCACCGTTGCCCGTTTGCAGTTGTACCCGGCAATGTTTTTGGTTTTCCCGGAGGTTTTGAATGCGGCGGGCTGTTTGTAGTCTTCTTCCGTGTACCAGGCGCCCGTCACCACGCTGTCGGCTTTCTCTTCCGTAACGGATATATACTTCCTGTTTGCCAGATCAATATACGTGGTGTTACTGACAGGGGGGCGCAGTGCGGCAGATCGCATGCCGGGCCCCGCTCCGCTGACCGTTACCGAAGGAGCGCCACCAACGGCCACTGCGGATTGAACCGCGCCGCCACCGGGGCCGGGGCCGGCCGACATCATGATGCGGTTAGACATGCCCTCGGTTTCAATCCGGGCCCGGCCGCCTGAAAAAGTCAGTGTCTGTTTCGTGGTGATGATGTCCGGCAGGTCGGGCATCGGCGCATCGGCTGGGGCGGGGCTGCCACCGGGCCCGTAGGCTACAATCCTGAACGAACCGGCCTCCACGCGGGCCGTCATTTCGTATTCGATCACGCCGGACGTTTGCTGCGCCGCGGCCGGCAATGCGCCCGCAAGCAGGGCATACAACAGTATTTTCATGACTTTCGGTTTTAGGCGATAAAATTGCGGCTTCTCGCCCGGCACGATGGTTAACCAGTACTATTTAGTGTTAATTAATGTTAAGCCCCGTTTGCAGTTGCCGGGGATTGGATAGTTTTACAACCATGCGGAACAGAATCCGGACAATATTGGTTTTAATGTGCTCCTGCATCCTGGGTGTTTTCATCTTTCAGGGATACTGGATTTATAACGCCTATCATGTAAGGCTGCAGGACTTTAACCGCGACATCAACGATGCGCTCCGCACGGCCGTGCAGAACAAACAGTTCGGCGATGTGCACCGCCTCTTTGCCCGGGCGATACCGGCGGAAAGGGGTGCCGTTATCGGCAGGCCGCGCATGATCAACCTGCAGACCGACACCCGTTGGAGCGACTCCGGTATGGTGGCGCAGGGCGTCACCGTTACCCGGGTAATCCAGGCCGACAAAGGCCGGCTACACCTGCGCCTGTTTACGGGCGACTCCATCAAAAGGGTTTACTCGGATTCTCTTTCGAAGGATATTTCCGACATGCTGATGGCGAACAAATACTACAACAGCCGCATGTCTGTCAAAAGCCTCGATTCCGTGTACGGCCGGGAACTGGCGTCGCGCGGCATTACCACGGCGTATGAGCTGGATTCCATCAACATGACCCCCGAAGTGCTGGACGCCATCAATACCGGCAAGCCGGACCCACTGCAGTCTTTCGTCATTCCCTTCAACCCTTTCAGCGAATACGCCGTGCGGGCGCGCTTCAGCAGCCCTCTGCGCCACATCCTTCAACAGATGCTGGGAACGCTGTTGGGTTCCGCCGCGCTGCTGCTGCTGACGGTAGGCTGCTTCATCTACATGCTGCGCACCATCCTGCAACAGAAAAAACTCTCGGAAGTCAAGAACGACTTTATCAACAACATGACGCATGAGCTGAAAACGCCCATCGCCACGGTGTCTGCCGCGGTGGAAGCCATGCAGAACTTCAACGCCCTCAACGACACGAAAAAGACACAATCCTATCTCGCCATTTCGCGGCAGGAACTGCAGCGCCTCAGCGACCTCGTGGAAAAAGTATTGCACATCGCCGCGGAAGAAAAAGAGAATTTCGAGTTGAATTATGAAACCACAGACATCAACGACCTGGTGAGCAGCATCGTGGCCAATCACCGGCTGAAAGCCGCCAAGAACGTCGATTTCAGCTACACCGTACTGTCAGACCCCTTAGTGGTGGCAGACCGTACGCACCTGGCCAATGCCATCAACAACCTCGTTGACAATGCCATTAAATATTCCGGCGACCCCGCCGTTGTGCACATACAAATCGCCAAAGAAGCACAGCACCTGAAAGTGACCGTGAAAGACAACGGTATTGGCATTCCGTACAGTTACCAGGAAAGCATCTTCGAAAAATTCTTCCGCGTTCCCAACGGCAACCTGCACAACGTAAAGGGTTTCGGGCTGGGGCTTAGCTATGTGAAAAAGATCGCGGAGATGCATGGCGGCGCTGTGCGCGTTAAAAGTTTGCCGGAAAAGGGGAGCGAGTTCACGCTGGAAATTCCATTGGGGTGAGGGCTTATTTCCCTGGGATGCAGAAGGCCGGTGGATACGGGCCCTGCAGGGACGGAGGGTTCATGGTTCAATGGTACCCTTTGTGGAGATGGAGAGTATGATTTGGAAAACAAGAGACCCGATAAATGGAATTTCTGCGGAGATGATGAATATGGATTTTGCACAACAGGAGGCAGCATAGGGGGACCGATGAAGAGTCGAACTATGAGAACAGAAGACGAGTAAGTGCTGAATTCTGCGGAGATGTCGAATAAGGATTCTGCACAACAGGGAGTCGGATAAATGGGGGGGGGCCGGAGATGAAAAATATGAAAGCAAAGACCGGGTAAATGGTGAGCCTCACGCGGAACGAAGCCTTGCAACATCAAAAAGAAACGATACGCAAATAACGCCGGCATCCTTTCCGGATAGCCGCTACCATTTAGAAAAACAGAATCTTATGGACGCTACCGTACTGCTGGTAGAAGATGAAAAACAACTGGCGCAGATCGTAAAAGACAGTCTCGAAATGAGGGGATTCCGCATGTTCTGCGCCCACAACGGGCAGGAAGGCCTGCGACTGTACCGGCAGCATAAACCGGACATTCTCGTGCTCGACATCATGATGCCGGACATGGACGGTTTCTCCATGGCGGCAGAAGTCCGGAAAACAGATAAGTCCATTCCCATTATTTTCCTCACCGCCAAATCACAGACTGCTGACGTGGTCAAAGGTTTCGAACTGGGCGGCAACGATTACCTGAAAAAACCCTTCAGCATGGACGAGCTGATCGTGCGCATCAAATCACTGATAGGCCGCTTCCAGCCGGCACCGCAGCCCGGCGACGATGAAATCCTCATCGGGCAGTACGCGTTCAACTACACGAAACAAACCCTTACCCGCAATAACCACAAGGAATTTTTGTCGCACCGCGAAGCCGAAGTGCTCTGGCGGCTTTGCCGGTACCGCAACCAGGTCATGGAACGGAAATCCATCCTGCTGGACCTCTGGGGCGACGATAACTTCTTTAACGCCCGCAGCATGGACGTATTCATCACCCGCCTTCGCAGGTACCTGAAAGACGACCCACGGATACAGATTGTGAACATCCGGGGTGTGGGGTATAAGCTGATTTCCTGAGGAGTTGTGCTGCCGGCACCGGCATCTGTGGCCTCAGCAGCCGGGCCAGGCTGGTTCGGCGCAGGTTAGATGACCAGCTTGCAGCGTGGGGATTTGATGAGGTGTTTGTACTTCCGGAAACGGTAGTACCTGGCGGCCGGTTGAAACAGTTCAATCCAGAACCAGAGGACCCACTCACGGCGTGGAGAGTACGTTGACTTCATGAGGCGTTTGTACTCAGTAGCCGGTTGATGCTTGTCCAATGATGAGTAGAAGGCACGCTCACAGCGTGGGGAGCACATTGACTTCATGAGGCGTTTGTACTTCAGGAAACAGTAGTAGCCGGTTAAAGCTGTCCAATGCAGAGTAGACGCCCCACTCACCGGATGGGGAGCACGTTGGTTTCCAAAGGCGTTTGTACTCAACCGCTTGAAGGTATCCAATGCAGAACCTGATGGCCCCTCTTGCAGCGTGGAGTGCATGGCTCAGTGCGGACTATATTGATTATCAAGCAAAGTTGACAATCCCCCCGGGAATGTGATAAACCTTATTAGCTGAATAGATACAGCACGTCTTCTTTGGTGAGTTTCTTGATGAAGCCGCTGTCGTCCGCAATGATCTCCTTGACCAGTGATTTTTTCCTTTCCTGCAGTTCCAGGATTTTCTCTTCCACCGTGTCTTTACAAATCATCCTGTAAGCGAAGATATTTTTCGTCTGGCCGATACGGTGCGTACGGTCGATCGCCTGTTGCTCCACTGCCGGGTTCCACCAGGGGTCAACGATGTACACATAGTCGGCCGCCGTGAGGTTGAGACCCACGCCGCCCGCTTTCAGCGAAATCAGGAAAACCCTGCAATCGTCGTTGTTCTGGAAGTTCTGGATAGCTTTTTCGCGGTCCATCGTAGACGTGCTGCCGTCGAAGTATTCGTACGGGATTTTCATATGGGCCAGCCGGTCGCGGATGAGGCCCAGCATGCCCAGGAACTGGCTGAACACCAGCACCTTGTGATGCCCGATGTTCTCGGCGATTTCGCGGGTAAGCTCATGCAGCTTCACGGAATGGTTGGGGTACTTTTCCGTTTCGTTGAGAATGGCCGGCGAGTCGCAGATCTGCCGCAGTTTCATGAGGCCCTGCAGAATGGTGAGCTGGCTGCGTTCCATTCCCTGGTCTTCGATCACGCCGAGAATTTTGGAGCGGTACGTATTGCGGTACGCATCGTAAATATGGCGCTGTTCCGGATCCATTTCGCAGAAAATCACCGTTTCGATTTTCTCCGGCAGATCCTTTGCCACCTGCTCTTTGGTGCGGCGGAGTATAAAGGGGTAGATCAGTTTTTTCAGGTGCTCTTTGCGTTCCTCGTCCTGAAATTTGTCGATCGGCGTGGCGAATTCATTCCTGAAAAAGTCCACACTGCCCAGCATGCCGGGGTTGAGGAAGTTCATCTGCGCATAAATATCGAAGGTGTTGTTCTGCATGGGCGTACCGCTCAGCGCAATACGGTTGCGGGTGTTGAGCAGTTGCGCCGCTTTTGTCACTTTCGACTGCGGGTTTTTGATCGCCTGGGATTCATCGAGTATCACATAATCGAACTCCATTTTCATCAGCAACTGCACATCGCTGCGCAGCGTACCGTAAGTGGTGATCAGGATGTCGAAGGCCTGCAACTCTTCCGGGTTACGCAGGCGCGCCGGGCCGTGATGGATGTGATAAGTGATTTCGGGCGTGAATTTCCGGATCTCGTTTTCCCAGTTATAGATCAGTGTGGTGGGACAAACCACCAGCACGAGGCATTTCCCGTTTTCGTTTTTGTAGTGCTGGATGAAGGTAAGGGCCTGTACGGTTTTACCAAGACCCATATCGTCGGCCAAAATGCCGCCCCATTTCACCTCATCGAGGTAATTCAGCCACTGAAAACCGCTTTCCTGGTAAGGCCGCAGGTTGGCTTGCAGGTTCGTGGGCAGGCTGACGCTCCTGATTTCGTCGAACTGGAGCAGCTTGCGGCGTTTTTCATCCAGCTCCACCAGGATCGCTTCGTCGTCGATAAACTCGTAGAGCTCATCAATCACCGAGAAGTTGTACTTGCTCAGTTTGAGGCCAGCGCCTTTATCTTTTTCTTCCCCGATTTTAAAGAGCAGGGAATATTTTTTCAGCCATTCTTCCGGCAGCAGGCCCAGCGTACCATCGGCCAGCTGCACGTAGTTCTGTTTGTTGGCAAGCGCGCGTTTGATATCGCGGATGCCCACCTTCTGATCACCATACAGCACTTCCACCTGCGCATCGAACCAGTCGATGCCGGAACTGATCTGCAGGTTGGTAACGGGTTTCTGCGGATTGAACCGGAAATTCCGGAGCTGCTCGAACCCGAAAACACGCACGTTCATTTCTTTCAGCGCGTCGAAAAAGAGGAAGAACCAGTTGTTCTTGAGCGCTTCTTTCGACCGCAGGAAAAAATAGTTATAGTTGTTGAGATGTGTAAAATTGGTATGCAGGGTGCGCAATTTGGCCACAAATGCGTTCTCGGCTTCCTTGTTCCGGTGAATGACCAACACCTTATTGCCTTCCTGCACGGTGATGCGCGTTTCTTCGTTCCATTCCACCTCGTGCCCGTGATAGGCGAAGCCGGGCTGGATCACGAAAGTTTCGCCCAGTTCTTTGAGATACACCCGCGTTTCGGGCACGATGTCGTCGACCTCCGCCAGCAGGGCGGCGTCGAACTGCACGGGGTAATTTTTACCGAGGGGCAACATCACTTCCTTGAGAAAATCCTGCCATTCGCCCGAGGGCACACGCAGCGCGTTCATCTGCTGATAACGCATGATGCTGATACTGTCCTGCGGGTTTTTGAACTGGTACATAATGCCGTTGTGGAGGAACAACAGGGGGCTGGCCCACTGGTTCTCTGACACATTCACAGCCTGCCCGTCGATGTCTACCCAGGCGGTGATCTCCACGTTCCCGTCTACCTGGCTGGCCTTGAAATAAGGCTCCAGCGGCATATCTTCTATCTGCAGCGGCTGCAGGTTTTTTGTTTTGAACGGCTGCCCTTCGCGCAGCAAAAACACCAGGGGGTGCTCGGCCAGCTGCGGGAACAGTTTGTTTATTTTGGGATGCAGGTATTCAACGATGAGCTCCATGGTTTCCATGGGCAGCCCATCTTCGTTTTCGTGCATGATGTTTTCCCAGATGCCGGCAAAGGGGGAATTTTTGTTGAGGAACTTGCTCACTTCGCCCTGCTGCAGTTTCCGGACAGGGGTGATCAGGTCGCGGTCTTTTTCCCTGAACAGGTAAAAGTCCACGTACTTGCCCAAATCTATCCGGTTTACAAGCGACACGAATTCAGACTCGTCTTCGTTCGCATCGCCGCTGATCAGTTCCACCTGGAAATAGGGGAACAGTTTGTCGTTCGCGTTCAGCACCACGCCCAGCCGGCGTGTAGTCGTGATGGTTTGTTCCTCTTCCGGCTCCGGTTTGACGGCCACGGGCGCTTCCACTTTTTTGATAGTAGGGTCGAGCACCCGCAGGAACGGCTTCCCGTTCATATAAGAAAACGTGAATTTGCCTTCCAGGTCATCACTCAGCGAATACCCGTAAGACGACAGTAGTTTGTTCTTTTCTTTATCCCAGTTGCGCAGCGTATCGAAGTAAAAAGGGCCGTGGGCGTTCAGCAGTTGCAGGAACAGGGCCGTTTTGTGCACGCAGAGCGGGTGCTCATGCTCGTCGCAGGTACAGTGCGTATCGAAGTTGCGCTCTTCGTTCCTTTGCAGGATGAGCGGGTATTTTTTATTGTCGACCTTCAGCTCCGCTTCCACTTTTTCGTCTTTCGCGGATTTGATGACCGCCTGCGACTTGCGGAGGATGCGCTCGGCATCCGCCATCATGGCGCTGGAAGTAAGGAGTTTGATGGTTTTTAAGTCGATCGACTTCATTTTGATCAGCGTATGCTGCTGATCATATTGTGTTTCAAATGATTCGAAGTGGTTCCGGTCGAGCATTTCCTGCAGCTGGAACAGTGCGGCCGCTTCGTGCCGGCAGATGTCGCCCAGGTTATAGGGGCACTGGCAACGAACGCTCATCGTGGAGGGCTCGTGGTATTTGTTGATGGATACCTTATAGTAGTTGGCGTGCGTATCGCTTTTCACGCGGAAAGTGGCCGAGCGCAGCACCGGGTCACCTTCAAGCAATTCTACCCCTCCCGTGGCAAAAATGCGCTTGCCGCGGCGAATCACCTCATCGGTGCCGTTATTATATACATATTTTAATAAGTGGGGTAGCGACATGCTTTCCTTGCTATTGCCCCTTTTTAGCACAAGCCGGGGTTAGAAACAAATATCAATAAGGCGATGCATCATTTTTCCGGTCTGCTGAGTTCGTTTTTTCCTGTTCGCGGCTCATGAAAAGGCAATCCACAAAAGTAAGCATAAAAATTCAAACAGAGAGGGGCTGAAGGGAGAAAAGCACGTTTCGGGGCGGGTGTGGCCGGATATATTTGAAAAATGTGCAACTGAAACAAAAAAATATCCATTGCGGACGGGGGTGTTCCGGAAGTAATTTCGCATAAATTATTTCTATGGGAAACACACTCAACATCGACAATTCTAAAAATTCAAATCTCGGCCTGCTGATCCTCCGTGTTGGAATCGGCGTACTCTTCTTTGTTTTCGGCTGGCAAAAAATCGCCGGTGGCGAACAGGTATGGACGGGTGTGGGCAGCGCGATGAGTTTTATCGGCATCAGCGCCTGGCCTACTTTCTGGGGTCTGCTGGCCACCATCGCTGAATTCGCGGGCGGCCTACTACTGATTTTCGGGCTCTTCACCCGTTTCGCGGCGCTTTCGCTGGTGCTCACCATGATCGTTGCCACCATCATGAAAGTGGCTTCCGGCGGCGGTTTGATGGAATTCTATTCCCCGCTCACCATGCTGCTGGTGAATATTTTCTTCCTGCTCCACGGCGGCGGCGTTTATTCGCTGGACAACTATCTCCGCTCCCGCAGGCAGTTAGCTGCGTAAACTCAAAACCTTCACATAAAAAAGGTGTTCCAGTTGCCTGGAACACCTTTTTCTTACCCAGCAGCGCCGGGGTATTATTTTTCCTTAACCAGCTCGCCGTTCCGCAAAATGGGCAGCACATCGGCGCCATCGGGCGTGAGGCAGAAGCGGATATCTTCTTCCAGTCCATAACGGGCCAGGCGCTGGTAGTGGGATGCTTTTTTCATGAAGCCGAACAGGTCGCTTTTGGCGCTTTCGTACAGCGTTTCGGCGGCCAGGGCGGAATCGCAGTTGACATCAAAATGCTCTTTGATCCGGCTCACCACGGCGCCGGCGAAAAGGGTGTCTTCCATATTCACGCGGTCTTTCCACGCGGCACAGCCCAATATTACGTGCTGGCCCTGTGAAATGAGGTATTCGCATACGGAAGAGATGTTCGGGAAAGAACCGGTGATGATCTGCACCGCATCTTTGGCCATGTGAAGCAGTTTGGTGCCGTTCGTTGTAGTCAAAACCAGCACTTTGCCGCTGATAAATTCAACCGGGTATTCGAAAGGGGAGTTGCCGTGCAGCAGGCCGTCGGCAATTTTTCCATCGCGCTCGCCGGCGGTAATGGCATCCAGCTGGCGCCCGATATTCACACATTCTTCCACGGTAGCCACCGGTATCACTTTGGCCGCGCCATTATGGAGCGCCGTACAGATAGTGGAGGTGGCCCGCAGCACATCAATAATCACCACAATGCTGTTCTTCACGTCGAACAGGTGCAAAAGGGCCGGTGATAAACATACTTCCAGCCTTGGTTTTGTAATCTCGCTCATGCTTCTTTTTTTAATCAAGGATCACCCGCCACTTTTCGCTTTCCGCATATTCCTTGATGATTTTATTGCGCAGCTGCAGCAGCCGCTTCATATATTTTCTCAGGTAGAGTTTTTCGAACCAGCGGCCCATCCGGCCATAAGGCGTCCCAAACTCCATGATGTCTATCATAATGGTGCCGTTGTGGATCTCCTTGAAATAGTGCTCGTGTTTCATATAGGTGAAATCACCCTGCTCCATTTCATCACAAAAGTATCCGGGCTTCTGCATTGCCGTGATCCGCATGGTCAGCTCCCTCATTTTATTCAGGTGCTTTGCACGCCAGGTCACTGTTTCGTCGTATTCAATCAACCCACTGGTTTTTCCCTTGATGGCTTCTTCCTTTAAATGTTCCATGCTGCGCTTGTGCAGCGTAATGCTCCGGCTCAGGTCGAACACCCTGGGCAACGGCGCATGAATAACCGTGGTGAGATGAATAAGCGGCATAGCAGTAATACAATTTAAGATATGGTATGGTAACGATGGTTTTCAATAACGCTGCCCCTTTCCGCCAAATTGCAAAAGCACCCGGGTTTTAGCCGATAAACGGCGCTTTTGCCACTTTTGCCTTCAGGAGCTTATCCCGAACTGCAATATAAATCTCTGTATCGAGTGTTGCAAAGCCTGTTTTAACATATCCCAGCCCGATGGCCTTTTGCAGGGTGGGCGACTGGGTGCCGGACGTCACCCGGCCGATGGTGTTGCCCGCGGCGTCTTTGATTTCGTAATCGTGGCGGGGAATGCCCTTGTCGATCATTTCAAAGCCCACCAGTTTTTGCTGTACCCCTTCGGCCTTCACCTTTTCGAGGATGGGGCGGGCGGTAAAGTCTTTCGTAAACTTGGTGATCCAGCCCAGGCCGGCTTCCAGTGGGTTGGTGCGGTCGTCGATGTCGTTGCCGTAAAGGCAGAAACCCATTTCGAGGCGCAGGGTATCGCGGGCGCCGAGACCGATGGGCTTAATGCCTTTGGAAGCGCCGGCTGCGAAAATGGCATCCCAGATCTTGTCGGCTGCGCCGTCCTTATCCTCGAAATAAATTTCCAGGCCCCCCGCCCCTGTGTAGCCGGTTGCGCTGATCAGCACATTGTCGACCCCAGCGAAAGTGCCTTTGACGAAAGTGTAGTATTTCAGGTTCACCACGTCCTGGTCGGTCAGCGACTGCATCACGCTGGTGGCGTTGGGGCCCTGAATGGCCAACAGGCCGGTTTTCTCGGAAATGTTGTGCATTTCCACCCCTTTGGTGTTGTGCTGGCTGATCCAGTTCCAGTCTTTTTCAATATTGCTGGCGTTCACCACCAGCATGTATACCTTGTTTTCTTCGATACAATATACCAGCAGGTCGTCCACGATGCCGCCTTCGTTGTTGGGCAGGCAGCTGTATTGAGCCTTGCCGGCAGTGAGTTTGGAAGCGTCGTTGGAGGTAACCCGCTGGATGAGGTCGAGCGCATTTTCACCTTTCAGCACAAACTCGCCCATGTGGCTCACGTCAAACACACCCACACTGTTGCGGACGGCCGCATGCTCATCGTTAATACCGGAATAGGAGATGGGCATGTTGTAACCCGCAAAAGGGGCCATTTTTGCGCCCAGCGCAATGTGCTTCTGTGTAAATGGTGTGTTTTTCATGCTGTAATGTTTCTTTTTTTGTTGTAACTCCTTCAGAGCCCGGCAAATTTAGTATTTAATTTGAGTATAAAACAAAGCGGGCCGGGCGGTCAGACAATCCCGTGATAAAGCTTATTTTTGCGGCAAAACTCCCCGGCAGTGAAAAAGATCTACCTGTTGTGCCCGCTTGTTTGTTTAACGCTGGCAGCATATCCGCAAAAGAAAGCAGACCGAAAAATCATGAGCAACCTGCAGCTGCACGTTGCCTATCTTGCCAGCGACAAACTGGAGGGCCGCCGCACTGGCACGGCGGGTGAGCAGCTGGCCGCGGCCTACATCGCCGAGCAGATGAAACAGGCGGGGCTTAGCCCGAAAGGCACCAGCGGCTACCTGCAGGAGTTTACCGTGCGGGAAGGAAAAGAAGCCGGCCCCAAAACACGCCTGCTGCTGAACCACCGCCCGCAGGCGGCCGGAACTTTTATCCCCCTGCCTTTCAGTGCCCAAAAATCGGCCAAAGGCGAAGTGCTGCCGGGAGTGAACGACCTCGATAACGTTTGGCTCATTGACGTGAAAGCGGCGGAAGACGAAATCAACCCCCACGGCGCCCCCATGGAGTTTTACATCAAAAAGACCAAAGAAGCCAAACAGAACGGCGCCACCGGCATTATTTTCTTCAACGGGCCGGAAACAACATTTACCGTGCAGAAATGGCTCGACGAAAAAGTAGACCCGCTTCCTATCCCCGCCATCTGGGCCGGCCCGGAAGTGAGCAAAATATTCAGTGCCGACGATGCCAACGGTTTCCAGGTGGATTTTGAAGTGGAGCTCAAACCCAGCAAAAGGACCGGTACTAACGTAGTAGGTTATATCGACAATGGCGCCGCCACCACCGTGATACTGGGCGCGCACTTCGACCATATCGGGTATGGCGAAGACCATAATTCCATGGCACCTTCCGAAAAAGCCATCCACAACGGCGCCGACGATAACGCCAGCGGCACGGCCGCCCTCATCGAGCTGGGCCGGATGCTGAAAGCGTCGTCCCTGAAAAAGAACAATTACGCCGTGGTGGCCTTTTCCGGTGAAGAACTCGGCCTCTTCGGCAGCAAATATTTTATCGATAACGGCGGCATCCCCATGAAAGACGTGAACTATATGGTAAACATGGATATGGTAGGCCGCCTCACTGCCGATAAAGGTCTCCAGATCGGTGGCGTCGGCACGTCTCCCGCCTGGGACGCCATCCTGAAAAGCGCTGTTCCTCCCGGCATCAAGGTCAGCTACGACTCCACCGGCGCTGGCCCATCCGACCATGCTGCATTTTACCGCAAAGATGTGCCCGTGCTGTTTTTCTTTACCGGCACCCACGGCGATTACCATAAGCCCAGTGACGATACAGACAAAATCAACTATGACGGCAGCCTCAAAGTGGTGAAACTGGTGTACAGCATCGTTGAAAAAGCCAACGTACAGCCGCGCCTGGCATTCACCAAAACCCGCGACCGGCAGCCCGTTAGCACCAAATTTTCCGTAACGCTGGGCATCATGCCGGACTATACTTATAATAAAGGTGGTGTACGGGTGGAAGGCGTTTCCGATGGTAAACCCGCCAGGAAAGCCGGCATCGTGCCCGGCGATGTGATCGTGCAACTGGGTGAAAAGCCGGTGAGTGACGTGGAATCCTACATGAGCGCGCTCTCCGTATTTAAGGCTGGCGACCATACCACCGTTAAAGTAAAGCGCGGCAAAGAAGAGAAAGTATTTGATATCGCTTTTTAAATGTGGTTTTTATAACTTGCGGTATGCGTTATCTTTTATTTTCCCTGGCACTGCTGGCTGCGTGTAATCCCGTGCGCGAAAAAACAGATACCACCAATTATGAAGTGATCAGCGACAAGTGTTTTGTGCTGCGCGAACAACACGCTACGGCCGACAGCCTCGTGAACGCCAGCCGCGACAGTATTATCCGCTATCTTCAGCAACACGACTTCCAGGCCCGGTATGTGAAGAAAGACAGCCTCATGTTCCGCCGCGCCAACGCGCTGCAGGTGGAAATTGTGCTGCCGGCCCCGCAGGATGCCTGGGAATCCAATACGATCATAGTATTCGATCCGCAAAAAAATCCGCTGTTCGTGAATCTCCGGAAAGGGACTTCGCAGGTACAGCAGTATGTAAGCGGACAGTAAACCAGAAAACTCTTATCCCTTGCCAGTTCATCAACACATCAGGGTGACGGCAGATGCCGTTGTGCTGCGTTTTTCCTCTAAAGAAGGCATGATGGTGCTGCTCAGTAAACGCAGCATCCCCCCACACATTTTTAAATGGGGCCTGCCCGGCGGTTTCATCCGCAACGACGAGCCCGTTGAAGATGCCGTGCACCGTGAAATCCGCGATGAAACCGGGTTACGCGCCAATTACCTCGAACAGTTCCGCACGTTCGGCGCGCCGGACCGGGACCCTCGCGGCCGTGTGCTGTGCGTGGCGCATATAGGCCTGATCAAACCTACCGCTACCAAGCTGATTCCCGGCGCGGGCAATAAAGAAGCGCGCTGGTATCCAGTACGGGAGTTGCCTCAGATGGCCTTCGACCATGCAACCGTCATAGCCGCCGCACTGGACCACCTGCGGATTCGCATGCGGAACGAGCCCCTCGCGTTCGAGCTGCTCGAAGCGAAGTTCCCCGTTTCCGAACTTGAAAAACTCTATGAATGGCTGTACGGTCGCCCGGTAGACCGCCGCAACTTCCAGAAAAAGATCCATAATCTCGGCCTGTTGACCACCCAGCAGGAAAAATTAAAACACCCTCTTCAGGGCCGCCCCGCCCAATTATACAGCTTCAACCAGGAGCGCTTTAACGAATTGAAAGAAAAGGAGGAATACATCGAAATTTTCTCTTAATTATTTGAGACTCAATTTTATCGCTTTTTGACACAAATTTTTCCGCTGGGAATCAATGAGAAAAATTTTTTTGTGTATCTGGTACAATAAACCGATTGCGCATTATAGCAATCCCTTATTCGTGTTGATTTTCTGGAAAATGATCACCCGTTTTCACCATATCCCGGTTAAAAATCCGCCGACGGGGCCGGTTACATGAAATATTGGGATAATCCGTTATTTTCGTAAAACCCGTTACCGATCGTTCACCGGTCCATTTCGTGACTGCATTCTCAGTGTATGGAAGCAAACCTCATTCTCCTGGCCGACGCCTACAAATATTCCCATCATAAGTTATACGTGCCAGGCACCACGCATATCTATTCTTACCTGGAAAGCAGGGGAGGGCTGTTTGATGAAACCGTTTTTTACGGGTTGCAGTATTTTCTGAAAGCGTACCTCGCGGGCCCTGTCGTTACCGCGGAAAAAATCCGGGCGGCGGGTGTTGAGCTGGAAGAGGTGTTCGGACGGAAGGATGTGTACGACCCGGCTCGGTTTACGTATATTCTCGAAAAACACGGGGGGCGACTTCCGGTCAGGATTAAAGCAGTAGCGGAAGGCAGCGTGATCCCGGTGAAGCAGGTCCTGATGACCATCGAAAATACCGACCCGGCCTGTTACTGGCTTACCAATTTCCTCGAAACACTGCTGATGCAGGTGTGGTACCCCTGTACGGTGGCCACCCTTTCCCGGGAGATAAAAAAAGTAGTGAAGCGGTATTACGAAGCCACCGCCAGCACTGCGTCTTTTACGGGAATCGATTTTGTGCTGAACGATTTCGGTTTCAGGGGCGCGAGCTCGGTGGAAAGCGCCGGGTTGGGCGGAAGCGCGCACCTGGTCAACTTCAGCGGCAGCGATACCCTCGCCGCATCCACCTTCGCGAAAAAATACTACCATGCGGCGAAGGCGCCCGGCCTGTCTATCCCCGCTACGGAACATTCCATCGTCACGCTGCTGGGTGAAAAAGGAGAACCGGACATCTTTAAACATGTTTTGGATACCTTCCCTTCCGGGACCATCGCCTGTGTATCGGATTCCTACAACATTTTCCGCGCGTGCGAAGAGTATTGGGGCACCCTGCTGAAAGACCAGGTGCTCGCCCGCAACGGCACGCTCGTGATCCGCCCGGATTCCGGGGATCCGGTCAGAACCCTGCTGGCCGTGTTCGACATCCTGATGGCAAAATTCGGGCACAGCGTCAATGAAAAAGGGTACAAAGTATTGCCGCCGCAAGTGAGGGTGATCCAGGGAGACGGAATCAGTTATGAATCCATACCCGTCATTTATAAGGCACTGAAACAAGCCGGCATCAGCGCCGAAAACCTGGTGCTGGGAATGGGCGGCGCTTTATTGCAACGCGTTAACCGCGATACGCAGGAGTTTGCGCTGAAATGTTCCTACGCCGAAATCAATGGCCGCAGTGTAGACGTGCAGAAATCACCCGCGGAGCTCGATGCCGATGGCCAACTGCGCACTTCATTCAAAAAATCAAAAGCGGGCCGGTTAAAGCTCATCCGCACCGAAGCCGGTTTTGAAACCGTTGCTGCCGGTTCCCATCCGCAACATTCCGACCTGCTGCAAACCGTGTTTGAAAATGGAGCATTGATAACAGACCAGCGATTTGAAAATATAAAAACCAACGCCGCGATATGATCAAAAGACTCTACCTGCCGCCGGTATTGCTTCCGCTGCTGATTGTCCCCATATTAGTTTGGGCTTTCCTTTTCAGCGATGCCTTCGACATTCACCTGCACGATACTTATTTTGTAATTGGGCCATATTTCCTCACTGGCCTGCTGGGCGCCATCGTGCTATTCGAAACGGCCGTGTACCTGGTTACCCGTTCGTTCCGGCAGTGGCGCGTGCTGCAGTACATCCATGTTTATACGCTGTTTTTTTTCATCCTGACCTGCTTTTTTGCATTTTTTTTCGAAAGTAAGGCAGGAGTGCATGGGGGTAACCAGCTCCCCAAGCGTTATTTTGTTGATTATTCAACCTGGAGTGATTCGGCTTTCTGGTGGGGGAGAATCGTTTTGATCTCGTTTTTCGCAATGACCCTTGGACACGTAGCATTTGTCACAAATGTCATCGCAGGCTTCTTTCGAGGCAAAAAAGCCCCTCTTTAGGGCCGTTTCCGTATTTCAGGAATTTTAAGGATATTGCAATATATGCGGAAAGAGATAGCTGTGTTAAGTTTTTGTATGCTGGGGGCGCAAAGTATGGAGGCCCAGGATTCTTTGCAGGTAAAAGAAAACCCTCATCATCTTCCCTTCACAAAAGATACGCTCAGGCGTTCGAGTGTGTTCCCGATACCCGTGGTGGGTTATTCTCCGGAAAAAGGGTTCGAGTTCGGCGTAGCCGCCCTCTATTCTTATTATGCAGATAAGAAAACCCCGTCGCTCCTCACCAGGAACTCAACCATGGCGGCACTGGTGACTTTCACTACGAAGCAGCAGTTCAAACTGAACTTCCAGACCGACAACTGGACACGCAACAACGACTTCCACATCAAAACCAACCTGCGTTACCACAACTTCCCGGTGTATTATTACGGCATCGGCGATACCACGCATCATGCCGACCAGTCGCTGATCGGCAACAAACGCTACAAAATATCGGTGGAGGCGGAAAAGCGCGTCACGAGCCATTTCTACGCAGGCTTGTCCGTTACTTACCAACACGATAAGTATACAGCAGACAATGACAAAGGCATCTTCCCGGAAAGCTCCCTCGTGGATAAAACCGGCGGTTATTCCACTTTTCTGGGCGTAACCGGCGTGTACGACAACCGCGATAACCAGAATTACTGCACCAACGGCACTTATGTCCGTTTCAACGCCGCTTATGCACCATCGTTTCTCAGCAAGCATCCGCTCTGGCGTTTCGAGGTCAAAGCCAGCCAGTTTATTCCGATTACCAGCAAAAGTACGCTGGGCCTGAATGGGCTCGCGCAAAGCCTCCAGGGGAAGACGTTGCCGTTTTACCTGCTGCCTGAGCTGGGTAACGATAACATCATGCGCGGATATTATACCGGCCGCTACCGCGATCAGAACTACCTCGCCGCGCAAGCCGAATATCGTTATTACGTGGATCCTAAGATCCGTATCAAATTATGGTTCGTGGATCTGCAGCCGACATTTGCGTTGGCAGGATTTGCAGGCACCGGTACGGTTTTCAACAACGACGGGTTTTCGCTTTCCCGCCTCAAGCCCAACTATGGCCTTGGCATCCGCTATTTCTACGACAAGTCTGCCCGTATCACCGTGCGGCTGGATTATGGCTGGGGCGAGAAAAGGCCCGGGGAAAAGAGACAATCGGGATTTTATCTATCCCTTTCGGAAGCATTCTAGGTTTTTCACATAATAAAGAAAGGCTGCCCCATCAGGCAGCCTTTGCTATTTAATATCGTCTAACTGATTAACGTTTTACGTACTTCACCATGGCGTACAAAAACATCAGACTGAACAGGATGATGAAAAACCATGCACCATAATGGCCGATCTTATTGCCTGCCTCGTAAATAGCGTTAAGTAAAACGTTCAACAACATGATATACAGTTTTAAGAAATTTCAGGGGGCAAGTTAGCGTTTTCTCGTGAAAAACGCAAAATACCGCTTGTTTTCCCCACCCAATCCCGCCCACAATTTATTTTCCCAGCCTCGTTTTCCCTGCTGACATACTGCTGTCAAATCCCCGCCTGAAATTTGTAGTATCATTAAAAACACCAGACATGAAAACGAAACGTTGTTACCTATTTGTATTTGACGGCTATTCCGATTGGGAACCCGCTTTGGCAGCCGCCGCGCTGCAACAGTTCACTGCATTTGAAGTAGTTCCTTTTTCCCTCAGCGGCCAAGCCATTACCAGCGCGGCCAATCTCACGGTTGTTCCGCAAACCTCCCTGGACAAACTGGATGCGTCGGCGGCCGATCTCCTGATCATTCCCGGCGGCAGCGCCTGGTCTGAGGGGCGCAACCGAGAGATCACACCGTTCGTGAAAGCCATGCTGAAGGAGGGAAAAACCATCGCCGCCATCTGCGACGCCACGCTGTACCTCGCTGACGAAGGCCTGCTCGACAATGTGCCCCACACGAGCAACGACCTTGGTCTGCTCAAACAAGCTGTGCCTGCATACGAAGGTGAATCGCACTACATCCAAAAACCCGCCGTGGCTGCGGGCCCCTTCATCACGGCAAACGGTACGGCGAGCGTTGCATTTGCCCTGGCAATACTAAACAAGTTCAGGTTGCTCGATAACAACGAAGCGTTCGCCTTCTGGTTTGGATTTTTTCACAAGCCGGAGTTTCAAAATCTGCGATTGGATTGAGTTGTGTCCGCTGCGGGTGAGTTTTTTTTATTAAGGAGATGATGTATATGCTGCCGGGGCATACATGTGCGTCATTTCGTTTTTTCTTTCGAAATGACCTCTACGAGTTTGTATTCATATACGCCTATATCCTGAATGCGCGGATCGCGGGGAATGCGGTTTACGCGGAGCTTATACAGGTGCCCTTTTTCGTATTTAAAGCCATCGATCGGTTCCATCAATTTTTCCCAGGGCTCCGTAGCCGGCGTCATGAGCTTGTCGCCGTATTGCACCTCATAGCAGGTCGTTTTACCGAAACCTGGGCCGCGGTCGCACTCTGCTTCGCTCTTCACCCAAATCACCAGCTCTTTTGTTGCCGGGGCGGGCTTTTCTTTGCGCACCAGCGTCAGGCCGTCCGAACCATAGTTAGCACCCTCATACCGCAGGCTTTTGCCGTCCTGTTTAAAATAAAGCGTGTCTTTCTGTGGATTCCCGCTGCCGACCGTCACCAGGGTGACCAGCAGCCGGCCGCTATCCTGTGTGGCCCAATTCCCCATTTGCACGATTTCGGGAGTGCTGTTCTGATAATCGGTGGTCATTTGCACTTCCCCGCCGTCTACGACGCTCAGTGCGATGAGGCGGCCGGGGCTGGAGGCGGCGGGCAGGTTAGCCTCATAATATCCTTCGGGTGTGGCGGGTACGGAAATGGATGTTTGTGTGCTGTCTGACGTCCCGGATTTCGGGCTGTTCTGGCACGATGTGAAGAGCACCATGGCAGCCAGGGGCAACAAGAGTATTTTTTTCATATGATTGATTTACCGGAATATAACACGTGGAGGGGCAGAGTGTTTACCGGCTCACCACGGTTTCCAGCAGCTTGCTGTCAAATATGTTGCCCGGCGACACCATTTTTTCCTCGAGGGGAATATTGTTGCCGTACCGCTCCTGCATAGTGGCCTTTACCAGGGGATGGCTCAGGTCATATTCCCGCATGGGCTGCAAACGGCCCACCTCCAGGCCCGTTGCTTTTTTATAGACTTTCCAGACCAGTTCCGAGCAGTAAATCCGCTGGTCGGACCATTCAAAATAGCTGTCATAGTCTTTTCCGAGATACTTTGCGCCGGCGCTTTTCATTTCATTAACAACTGCAGGCGTCAGCAAAGAATCGGCACCCCGCAGGCGCTTCACGGCATAGCGCCCCCGGTTTCTGGCGATCCATTCGGCGAAGGGGGTTTCCCGCACCGGCTGCACAGCTTCCAGCACATACCAGCCATCGTTCTTTTTAAACACTATCCCACAGTGGCTGTAGCGGGAGTGTGTGGCCAACTCGATGGCTTTGCACTGCGGGGAAATATTCGACTGAAAAATAATGTCGCCTTCGGCCAGGGCGGGTGTCTGGGCATGCAATGCAACCGGCAGCAACAGCACCAGGAATATTCTGATAAACATTGCGAATAGGTTATAGTACGAGAAAATCAATTACAAAGCTGCAAATATTACCGTTCTTTCCCAATCCCCAATAAGCCGGGTAAATGCCATCGCCATAACCCGTATGAAACAACATGGCATTCATCTGTGGGGAAGAGGGAAGGTAAAAATTCGCGCCCAGCCCGCCGTTTTTTTCAAACGCGGCGGCAAACAACGTCGAATATACATTCCCGTCCGGATGATCTTTAAAAAAACGTTCGAGATACAGGTTGAAGTATTGCTGCACCTGCGCATCGCAAAGGCAGCCAATACCCGCATCCGCCGTAAATCCGTAATACGCATCGTCCGCATGATCCGGCGATGCCTCCTGGCCCGGCAACAACGCCAGCTCCCAGCGTTGCGGCCGCTCCTCCGAAAAACTCATCCGGAGCATTGCATTTTTTTTGGACAGACTGCCTGTCGCCACCAGCAGCGACACCGGGTATTGTCCCGGCGGAACGCGCCGTGTGTATGGGAGCGCATCGTGCAGGCCCAGCAAAGGATCGCATACCAACAGATACCCTTTCGGCAGCGCCAGCTTGCCCAGGTAGCGGCGCTCGAGACGCATTCCACCTATAGCGGACAGCTCGAAATAGCGACTGTAATCCAGCTGGGCGTAACGCGGCTGTTTGGTACTGTATTTCTTCCAGAAACGTTTAAAAAAATCCATGTTGGGCATTTGTGCCGAGCGTTTTCCATCAGCCTTGCTCCAACTGTACAAATAAGACGATCATTGCTGCAAAAGGTTTCATACCGTGACAGGAGCAGGCCCGGGGTTACGAACCGGCTTGGGGCTCCGGGCCACAAAAATACCACCCCTGGACCATTTCGCCTTCAACTCATTTATATTTATTTTTTTACATTTTATATTTATTATATATATTTGGTGCTGTATTAAATGCAGATACATAAAAGCCAGGTCGCCCCGCTGCCTATGCCTACATCAGCTGTTTGCAATTGATTAACAATCAATGCGTTAACAGAAATTTTACAGATGTTAAGATGACTTTTACAAAATGCGGCAGTAGCTTTGCATATCCTTACGACATATGCTGTATTCAATACGGTTTATCCATCTCTTTGAAAAACCCCATGCTCATATTTTAAACCGTAGCCTTCGCTAAACCGCAGAGAATCAATTAGTTTCTAACTATTTAACTTATTCAGACACATGATTACTGGATTCGCACGCCTGTGTGCAGGCATCGCAATCGGTTGCACCATACTCGTGGGGTGCAGCAAAGAACCTTTAACATCGATCATACCGCCGCCACCAGTACCTGTGGCGGATACAACCTTCATCATGAACAACCCGGTCAATAAAGAAGTATTACTGGCACTCGTGAATGAAATCCGGGCGAAGGGCTGCAATTGCGGCGACACCTTTATGGCGCCGGCGCCGCCCATCCGCTGGAACACGGCACTGGAGCGCGCAGCCTACCTTCATAGCCAGGATATGCTTTACAATGATTATTTCGGCCACAACGACCTGAACGGCAATAATGCAGGCCAGCGCATCGCCCGCATGGGCTACCAGTGGCAGGCCTGGGGTGAAAACATAGCGTTGGGGATCCTGAACGAACGCAGCGTGGTAGAAGGTTGGTTCAAAAGTGTCACGCACTGTAAAGTATTGATGGGCAACAAGTTCATCGAGATGGGCGTGGCAAAGGTGGGCAACTTCTGGAGTCAGGAGATGGCGGCGCCGAAACCAGGGGTCTAGCCATCATACTACATTGATTTATAATTTGTTATTTTCATTAACATCTTTTTTGCACAGGGGCGCTAGTTTATTCAAACCGGCGCCTTACTTTTGTATCCACCCTGAAGAATAGTGCTGTTGGCGATAATTTAACCCTCTTCCTCTGAAAAAGCCAACGTGCTTTAACCTCTTCCTATCAAGAACCCAGTACCTGAAACTTTGACTTTTAACTGGGATTCTCATGTTCACCAAACTGATCCGTTTTATACCTTTTGCCTGTTTGCTGCTGGCTGTTGCCTGCACTAAAGACACTGTCGTGGTACCACGGCCGGAGCCGGAGGAGCCGGGAACGGTAGTGGTAGTGGAAAATAATGTCAATAAGGAATTGCTGCTGCAGCTGGTGAACGACGTTCGTTCGAAAGGCTGCAATTGCGGCAGCACAGCCATGCCGCCGGTGCAGCCGCTTTCGTGGAACATCCTGCTGGAACTGGCCGCGGCCAAGCACAGTAAAGACATGGTGGAGCGCAAATACTTTTCCCACAGCAGCCCTGAAGGAACCAGCCCGCAGCAGCGCATCAAAGCCGCCGGTTATAGCTATTCATGGTCGGGCGAAAACATTGCCTCCGGTTTTTCCAAAGAAGCGGACGTCATCAACGGCTGGCTGAAAAGCGAAGGCCATTGCAAAAACATCATGAGCGGGAACTACAAAGAAATGGGCGTAGGCCGTGCAAACAGCGTCTGGACACAGGTGTTCGCGGCGCCGGGAAAATAACCCCGGCTCAGGGAGGCGGCATTTTACGCCGCCACATCCGCCAGATGTAATAAATGAAGGCGGCAAGACTGAGCACCAGCCAGGTGTAAAACAGGAACATCCGCAGGGGGGTGGACTCTTCGGGCACGGCGAACCCCAGGTATAAACCGAAAAAGATATTGACCAGCATCCAGAAGAGGCCCACGAAAACCGTACGCACGATCTTGATGAAAAATTGCAGGAGCTGCCAGTCCAGGTTATCTTTCGATTCTTCTTCCATCTTATAAAGTTACGGAATACAAAGCTTCATCAAATCGGTACTGTCGCCACGGAACACGTTAAAATCAACCGTGGTGCGGATGCCGTTCACCCGCCCGATGTCGCTGTGCTGCCAGAAAACCCAGTTACGCGCACTGCGCGGTTTGTCTTTCTGGTAATAATGCGCCACCCACAACGGGTAATCGTCAAATTCCTTCCCGAGGTACGTTTCGTAAAAATGAATATTGGTGTAGATGATGGGTTTTACGCCGTACGCCTTTTCCATTTCCTCGAGCCAGATGCGGGCAGTACTGCGGATAACGGCGGGGGGCTGATTGTTATGCACTTCGATGTCGAGTACCGGTGGGAGGTCGCCGGATTCAAGCTGGACCACATTTTTAAAATTGATGACCTGTTTGAGCGGGTCACGGGTGGAGTAAAAAAAGTGATAGGCGCCGCGGACGATGCCGGCTTCCTTTGCTTTTTCCCAGTTACGCTGGAAGGTGGCGTCCTGGCGGGTGATGCCCTCAGTAGCTTTTATAAACGCGAAGGATATACGTATTTCATCGACCTGCATCTGCCGAACGGCCCGCCAGTTCACATTTCCCTGGAATTTCGAGATGTCGATCCCATGCACGGAATAATTCACCGGAATATCGATTCCGAACTCCTCGTACCGCACGAACTCCAGTGGCGTACGCTGTCGCAGCAGCCACCAGGCCGCGGTAGCGGCGCCCGCCAATGCCAGGATGAGTATCAGGTAAATAAAGGGGCGCGTACGTTTCTTCTTAGCCATGCTCAATAGGTATCCTATGAAAATCAGCAGCAAGTATAGGGCAATTTTTTGTGCTATGCATGAAAGGCCGTATTGTTGTCGTAAATTTATACCTTAAAGAACGCGAGGCCATGCCCAAACCAAACATCAACGATGCATTGAATTTCCTTTCCAAGTTCACTTTTCGCCGTGGCTGGAATGCCGGCAAGGTGCTGGGCAGCTACTACTGGAGCAAATGGACGAACAAGCCGGTGCAATGGGGTTTTCCGATTTCGATCTCCTTCGAACCCACCACCTCCTGCAATCTCCGGTGCCCCGAATGCCCGAGCGGCCTGAGGGCGTTCACCCGGCCTACCGGCATGCTGCAAAACGACTTTTTTAGAAAAACCATCGACGAGCTGCATAAAGAGCTGTTGTATCTCATCTTCTATTTCCAGGGAGAGCCCTACCTGAACCCGGCTTTCCTCGATATGGTGAAATATGCTTCCGCCAAGGGCATTTACACTGCCACCTCCACCAACGCACACTATCTTACGGACGAGAATGCGCGAAAAACCGTGGAAAGCGGCCTCGATAGGCTGATCATCTCCATCGACGGTACTACGCAGGACGTGTACACGCAATACCGCGTGGGGGGCAAGCTGGATAAAGTGATAGAAGGGGCTAAAAATATCGTGAAGTGGAAAAAAGAACTGAATGCCACCAAACCCTTTGTTTTCTTCCAGTTCCTGGTGGTGAAACCGAATGAGCACCAAATAGAGGACATTAAAAAACTGGCGGCGGAAATCGGGGTAGATGAAGTGCGCTTCAAAACCGCGCAGGTATATGATTATGAAGAAGGCAACCGGCTAATCCCCACTATCGACAAGTACTCCCGCTATAAAAAGAACGAAGACGGCACTTACGCCATTAAAAATAAACTGGGCAATCACTGCTGGCGCCTCTGGCATTCGCCGGTGATTACCTGGGACGGGCTGGTAGTGCCCTGCTGCTTCGATAAAGATGCCCAGCACCGCCTTGGCGACCTGAAAACCAGTACTTTCAGAACCTTATGGCATAACGAAAACTACCTGCGTTTCCGCAGCCAGATCATCAAAGGGCGCAAGCATATTGATATTTGTGCAAATTGCAGTGAGGGTACAAAAGTATGGGGCTAGGACCCGGCTCAGCCTTCATCCTCTTCTTCGTGTGAACGGGCAGCCGAGGCTTTTTTACGGCGCCGCTTGTTGCGGATGTTATCAAATAATTTAATGCCCAGGCGCACGCCGATGAATTCGGCGGCCGTGATGAGGGCAGACGTCAGCACCGATTTTGTGGCGCCGCTTTTCCATGCCGTTTTGGCGATGCCGCCAACAATACCCAGCACGCCGCTTTTTGCGATACCGGGTACAACGGTATTCATCGCCATGGATTTGTAATTGCCTTTCAGGTGATCGATCCGCTCACCCAGCTCATTTTCGAGCCGGCGCGTCTTCTCCTTCAATCGCTGGATTTCTATATCCAGCTGCTCCATGTTCTTAACTTTAACTTTTGGCATGTGCAGGCGCGTATTAATGTTTCATCAGGATGTTGTTTTTTTCTTTACTCCGCTGCTTTCTCCTCGCGTTTTTCTTCCCTTCTTTCTTCGCGGCGTTCTTCCATTTCTTCAATCTCCTCAACCAGTTCGGCCGCCAGCATATTGGCGAGTGGTCGTTGGATGATCGATTTGCGGAAAAGAATGAGTATCACGAAAAGCAGCACAAAAAATCCGGCGGCACAGGAAAATCCGATGGCAAAGCTGTCTGTCATTTCCCCGATCCAGAATCCAACCACCATTCCCAGGAAAACAATTACAAAAAAGAACAGCAGGAAAGCCATAATCAGCGAAAAGAACAGACCTAACGCTTTCGACAGCTTTCCGGCTGCCTGCAGTTTTATCAGGTCCAGGCGGGTTTCCAGGTAATTCCTGGCTACCTTGCCCGTCTCTGAAAAATAGTTGGAAAAATTATCTTCCATGCAAAGTGAATTTTGAGATGCTACAATGTAACCATTAAGTTAATTCATTTTCAATAGCATCTTCGAATTGCTGCTTTTTTGCGCGGAATTTGTCCTTCAGTTTACCTGTCTGGTATTTCAGTTTTTCTACCAGCTCGTCTTTTTTGTCGGAATTAAGAAAGTAGCCCACAGCTACGCCTACAGCGGCCCCTACTATAAAAGATACCACTGCTTTTGAACTTCTGCTCATAGTTTATAGTTTTTAAAATGTGAAAGATTTGGGTTCCAGGGAGTACGGGGTGTTCCTACAACTCCGCATTAAAGGTTACAAACTTTGTTCCATAATTGTTCACTCCCGGGGATTTAAAGAAAAAACAACCATATTGTTCCCGGTGGAGCCGCGCTCCCCCTCCCAATGGCATAGTTTGTGCATTTCCGAAAATCACGTAGGTTTGAATCCACTACCAAGCAATCACTATGAGCTACCTGGACAATGAACGCCTCAAACAAATTGTTTTTCTACTGATTATTGCCTTTCTCGGCATCTTGCTGTTCAAAGAGCTGTACGCCTTTTTCCCGGGCTTCCTGGGGGCCATAACGCTCTATATTCTGTCCCGGCGAGCCATGTTCCGGCTGGTGGAAGTCCGGCGGTGGCGGAAGCCCTGGGCCGCGGCGCTGATCATGATCCTGTCTTTTCTCATCATCCTGCTGCCCATCAGCATGCTCGTCAATATGCTCACCGCCAAGGTGACCTATGCGATTACCCATTCCTCGGAGCTGATCAAAGGCATCGAGACGATGAACAGCCGCCTGGAGCAATCCTTCGGGATAGACCTGATGACGCCCGCCCGACTGCAAAAGCTCCAGGAATATATCACCAATGTGCTGCCGGGCTTTGTGGGCGCCACTTTCAATACCCTCACCGCCGTCGCCATCATGTATTTTATCCTCTATTTCATGCTGGTGCATGCCCGCGAAATGGAAGAAGCGCTGTATGAATATATACCGCTGAAAGACGAAAATGTGGAACTGTTAGGAAAAGAAACCAAAAACATGGTGATCAGCAACGCCATCGGCATCCCGCTCATCGCGCTCATCCAGGGTATCGTTTCGCTGATCGGGTACCTGATATTCGGGGTGCCGGAACCGGTGTTCTGGTTTGTAGTGACCAGCTTCACCGCCATGCTGCCCATTATCGGGGCTGCAGCGGTGTATGTGCCGATGGGCGTTTATATGCTGTCCGCGGGGGAAACCTGGCAGGGCATCGCCGTACTGGCCTATGGCTTCGGGGTGGTGGGCACCTGCGATAACCTGTTCCGTATGATGCTGGCTAAAAAAATCGGGGACGTGCACCCGCTGATCACCATCTTCGGCGTGATCATCGGCGTAAGCCTGTTCGGCTTTATAGGCCTCATTTTCGGGCCGCTGCTGATCTCATTGTTTATCGTGCTGATCCGCATCTACTCCAACGAATACCTCGTCAAGAAAAGAGAGGTGAAAATCGTCAAAACACATCCTTCGAAAGAAAAGAAAATGAAACAAACGGGGGAATAATTCCACAGTTTGTTGACTGCTAGCCTTTGTAATAATTATTCTCCGCCATGTACTTCCAGACCGGATCCGGCACCATATAACGAACGGATTTGCCTTCCTGTACCCACTTCCGGATGTTGCTGCTTGAAATGTCGAGCAAGGGTGCATCCACAATCGTCACCCTGGCGCCGAAAGTATCTTTCACTTCATGGCCGGGCCGGTTATAGATATAGATTTCATAGTTGGCGAGCAGTTGTTCGTAATTTTTCCAGCGGGGAATGTTCTGAAAACTGTCGCTGCCCATGATCACGACAAACTGCTGGGTCGGGAATTTCTCGGTCATGTAGGTGAGCGTATCGATCGTGAAAGACGGGCGGGGGAGGGAGAACTCGATGTTGCTCACCCGCAACCGGGGCTCATCCTGTACCGCCATTTCAGCGAGGTGAAAACGGTGGTGCTCGTTGAGAAGGGAGGAAGAGGCTTTCAACGGGTTATGCGGTGAAACCACCAGCCATACCTTATCCAGGTCGGTATGATAGGCCATAAAACTGGCGATAATCATGTGCCCGGTGTGTATAGGGTTGAAGGAGCCAAAATATAAACCAATTTTCATGGCGGCAAGATACAAGAAAATGTTACTCGAGCGGCTTGAAATGCTCAAACACCTGCCCGCAGTCCTTACAATAATGGATGGCGCGGCAGAGCGTGGATCCGAAGGGGGAGCGCAGGTAGGTATTGTCGCTTCCGCAATGAGGGCAGGGGGTTTGCAGGAGGATTTCCGAGTAGGCCTCCCCGTTATGCACCTGGGGCGCCGCGATGCCGAAATCGAGCAGCTTCTGCCGGGCCGCATCGGTCATCCGGTTGCTGCTCCAGTGCGCGGTTTTATCGATTTCCACGGTGACGGGGGTGTTCAGCTCCTTTTCCAGCACGGTACGGATGTTCCGCCGGATGATGTCTACAGCCGGACAGGCGGCGAAGGTAGGTATCATCTTCACATGCACGGTTTCCCCGTCGAGCTCCACGGCGGTGATCATGCCCAGGTCGAGCACGTTCAGCACCGGAATTTCCGGGTCCATCACCTGCTCGAGGGCTTTGTAGATATTTTCTTTGCTGATTACCATATGGCCTCCGGATCTGTGCGGAATACTGCGCCCATTTCGCCGAGCAGCGGCTGCAGAAACGCGGTGTGATATCCCTTGCGCCCGCCGTAGGCCGGTTCCGTAGTGCCTGCATCCGGGAGGTTGAGGCCTGCAAGGGCCAGAATGTTATAAATCCGGTCCAACCACAGATCCTGCAAGGCTTTTTCCCCGGGGTATATACCCTCCGCGACCAGTTCCTGCTCATGGTCGCCGGGCTCAAACAGGCCCAGCGCCAGCGGAAAGCAGTAGTCGAGTGCGCTTTGCATCCGGGCATAACTTTCTTCGCCGGCCCGGCACAGCTGCGAAATCCAGGCATTGGCGTGCAGGGTGTGGTATTTGATTTCGCCCTTCAGCTTTCGGGCGAGTGGTTGCAACGGGGCAAAGGTGCTTTGTTCGAGCCGGCTGTAGCGCACCGCTTCGGCATGGTCGAACAAAAAATGCCGCATCAGGCTGAAGTCGTATTCGCCATTGGGCAGTTCCACCAGGTGGCAGCATTTATATTCTTTTTCGTTGCGCAGGAAGGCGTACCGGTCAGGGTCGGTCCCGCCCAGCTCTTCGTGCAGCACACGGTAGAGGGCCCAGGCATGCCCGATCTTGTCCTGCGCCATGGAAGAAAAGGCGATGTCTTCCTCCATAATGGGCCCCAGGCCCGTCCATTCCGAATTCCGGTGGCCCTGTATCAGCGCGTCATCTGCCATGGCAGTGAGCAGGTAGTGGAGTGCTGGGTTCATTCTTTTCCTGATTTTTTAAAGCGGTTGATTTTTTCCATGACTTTAAATCCGCTGGCGTCGCGGTAAGTTTTATCGAGGTTGTTGGCGAACATGTCCTCATCTTCGGCGCTGAAAGCGAGGATGTCTGCACTGCGCACGACCCAGAGGTTGAAGCATTTTTTCCGGCGGGCGAATTGCTCTTTGGCAAAAACCAGCGCCAGTTGGGCGTTGGGGGCGTGTACACAGCCCACGTGCTCGTGGTGGGCGCCTCTTTTTTCCTGGTGAAATACTTCGAATACATTCCAGTTCTCACCGTCCTGCACTACTACCGGTTCTCCGGAAGCACTTAGCTGCAGGCGGTTTACGCGGGGATCTAATGATTGGTTGTTTTCCATGCTGGTCGTTTTGCAAGTCCTTACGCCACCGGTGCGGCGGTTTTATCTGCCGGGTTCATGAGGGCTTTCCTTACCCAGCGGCCGTGTTCCTCTGCCCATTTCCGCACGTCGAGTCGCTCCTTGTTACAGGGGCCACCGCCATTGATCACTTTTTTGAACAGGTCCCAATCCGGGTCTGAAAATTCCCACCTGCCGGTGCTTTCGTTTTTACGGAGGTTTTCGTCGGGCAGGGTGAGGCCCAGCTCCCATATTTTCGGTACGTAGGTGTCGAGAAACTGGTTGCGCATTTCGTCGTTGCTGGCCATTTTCACTTTCCACTGCATCAGTTTTTCGCTGTGCACGGAACTTTTATCCGGCGGGCCGAAAAAGTGCATGATGGGCTGCCACCAGCGGTTGAGGGCGTCCTGCAGCATCGCGCGCTGCGCCGGCGTACCGGTGGCCAGTTCGATGAACGCATCGTGCCCCTGCTTCAGGTGAAAACTCTCTTCGTAACAAATTCTTTCCAACGCCCTGCAGTAGGGGCCGTAGGAACCTTTGGCATTGGCCACCTGGTTCACGATGGCCGCGGCGTCTATCAAAAAACCGATCACGGTTACATCTGCCCAGGTTTCAGCCGGGTAGTTAAATACGTTGGAATATTTTGATTTCCCGCTGAGCAGGTCGTTGATCATTGCTTCGCGGCTTTTGCCGAGTGTTTCCGCCGCATTGTACAGCAGTTGCCCGTGACCGATCTCGTCCTGCACCTTGGCGATCAGCGCCAGCTTCCGCTTGAACCCGGGGGCGCGGGTAATCCAGGTTCCTTCGGGCAGGGCGCCAATGATTTCAGAATGGGCGTGCTGTTCGATGAGGCGGATAAGTTGCCGCCTGTATTCGGAGGGCATCCAGTCCCCCGGCTCGATTTTTTCGCCCCGGTCGATGCGCGCTTCGAATTCCGCGAGTTTTTCCGGGTCGTCATGCAATTGCTCGTCTTTCAACTGCCGTTTGTTGGGCTCGTCAAAAATGTATCCACCGCCGTACATGGGATGATTGTTTTGGTAATACCGTAAATTACGGATTTTTGTGCTCCCGCCCAATTCGGGTATTTGTAGGCCGATGCGCGATTTCCGGCTAATTTTCACGAACTTTATTACCTATGCTTTCCGCACTTTTCACGCTGTTTTGTTTGTGCTGTACCGGTGCCGTTGAAGTCGGGCAACCGCCTGTTCCCACAGGGGGAGGAAATGCAAAGATGCATGCAGATGATCGCGGTTCGACAACAGAAAGAAAACTGACAGGAAACCCATCACCAGCGCCCGGGGCCCGTCATTTTGGATATTCACCGCAGGGAAAATCCTCTCTCGAAATCATCAAAATCATCTTCGTCGAGGATGCGCGGCCGGAAGATGAAAATTCGGACACGCTTTTTTACCACCAGCGCCCTGTGCAGGCGCGCGATTATCGCGGCGCCCCCCGCCCGGGCAGCAGAAATGAGGCGGTGAGTTTTACGAGCTTCGCTTTCGACGGCAGCTCCCGCAGGTTCCGCGACACGCTCGAAATCACCCTCATCCTGCAGGTTTTCTGGGTCAAAAGCGCCTCCTGGTCGCGCACGATGCCTCCCAGCCAGCACACGCTGGAACACGAACAAATTCATTTCGACATCACGCGCCTCGTGGCCGAGCGCTTCCGGAAAAAAATCATGCGCCTGCCGTTGACGATGGACGATCACGACAGCCGCATCCAGTTCGAATACCTCGAATCGTTCCGGGAAATGAACCGCATGCAGGAAGCTTACGACGACGAGGTGCACAGCGGCCAGAACGCGGCCCGGCAGTTGGAGTGGCGCAGGAAAATAAGGCAGGAACTGATCGGCGAAGGTGTGAAACCGGCGGACGGAAGGATATAATAATTCAAATATGAATCCGTTTTTAATATTACTGCTCCTGGTTAGCACCGCCGCCGCTGCACAACAGACCGATACGGCAAAAAGCCGTTCCATCTACCTCGTCAACGGTCTCCCGGCAGATTCTGCTGACCTCCGGGGCCTGAAAATCCGGAAGATGGACGTGATTGGCGGCCAACGTGCGATGGCCGCCGGTATGCTGCCCGGGGTACGGGTGATCGTGATCCAGCTGGAAGAACAGGAGTTCGATGTTTCCGGACTTGTGACGGATCAGCAGGGCAAACCGCTCCGTAAGGTCAAAGCCGCATCGTCCGGTGGCGGCTACCGCAAAGCGAATATCGACAACCATGGCCGTTTTTATATTCAGGGCGTGAAGGCAGGCACCCGCCTGAGTTTCACCCGCAAAGGCTACCAAACGGGGAAACTGGACGTTTTTAAGCAGCCGGATAGCCTGATAACCGTTAAATTACAGCGGAATTAACCGCTCCATGACATTAGAAACACAGATCCATATGACAAAACGCTTAGCGCTACGGTACCTGCTTTACACCACTACGGGAATGGCCCTTTTTTCCTGCAAGAAGAATAAAACAGCCCCCGATCCCGGCCCTCAGAACGACAATAAATATGTCAACGACTGGATTTACGAGAGTATGAAGTCGGACTATTACTGGACGGATAATATCCCATCCAATCCTGACCGCACCCAGGCGCCGGGCGATTTTTTCTACGGGCTGCTGAAACGCCCCGACGACCGCTTTTCATGGATCGTGGAGGATTATAAAACCCTGCTGGCTTCATTGAGCGGGGTTAACAAGGAAGCGGGCTACAGCGTGTCGCTCTTTTTATTCGGGCAGTCGAAGCTGGGCGCACAAATCCAGTATGTGAAGAAAAATTCCCCCGCAGAAGCGGCAGGCCTCAAAAGAGGCGACGTGTTCTGGGGCGTGAACGGTAAAGAATACACCTACAGCTCCGGCGCCGACGTGGATGCATTTCTCAGCGCACTGGAACAAAATCATACCCTGCGCATTTCCAAAATAATTCCGGGCTCTGACGGTAAAGACAGCTCCACCGCTCCTGGCAACCCCATCAACCTCACCGTAGCGGAGTTTGCCGAAAACCCGGTGTACCTCGACTCGGTGTACGAAATCAACGGCAAAAAAATCGGGTACTTCATGTACAACTTTTTTGCACCAGATAAAGGAGATTCATCCAGCCTGTACGACAATCAGGTAGATGCAGTGTTCGGCCGCCTCAAAGCCCGCGGCGTCACCTCCCTGGTGCTCGACCTACGTTACAACCCGGGCGGCGACAGCCGGTCTACCGTCAACCTGGCCAGCAATATCATAAAGGGGTTCTCGGCCGATAAGGTGTTTTTCCGCCGTGAATACAATAAAACCCTCACTGCCGAAATCACCAAGGAACTCGGCGCAGGTTATTTCATTCAGAAATTCAGCGCCGAAGCCAACAATATCGGCAACCAGCTGGACCAGGTGGTGGTACTCACCAGCCGCAGTTCCGCTTCCGCCAGCGAGCTGCTTATCAACGGCCTGCGGCCTTACATGCCCGTGGCCATCGTGGGCGATACCACCTATGGCAAAAACGTAGGGTCATGGAGCATTTACAAAACCGACGACCGCCGCAACACATGGGGGCTACAACCGATCGTGACGAAAAGTTTCAACGCCGAAGGCAAGTCTGATTACACCACGGGCTTTGTGCCGGACGTAGTAATAAAAGAAAGTTTCCGCATGGGTACGCTGGGCGACGTAAAAGAGCCACTGCTGTATGCTGCGCTGACGAGAATACTGGGCACGCCGCCGGCTCGCATGGCGGCGGGAGAAACAACAGCCCGTAGCCTGCTGCGGTTCGTGGGAGGTTCCCAGCAACGGAAGGCCTACGCCAACCAGCTGATAGAACAAAAACCAAACTTCTGATAGAAAAAAAGAGCGGCCTGAATGGGCCGCTTTTTTATTCGTTGATCGCTTTCACCACGTTCAGGAGGGCTTGGGCGGCGTTGTAGAAAAATGTGGGATTGATGCGGCTGAATTCGTCGGAAGGCTGGTGATAGTCCGGGTGGTCTTCCACCCCGAAATAGAGAAATGGGATTTTGACTTTGTGGAACTCGTAATGGTCGCTCTGGTTCGTCCAGTTCTGGCTGCTGTCTTTTTCCTGGTCGTGCCCCATCGGCAGGCTGACCCGGCTGTTTGGCGCAACGGCCGTTATATATCGTTTCAACTGCGGGTAATGGGAGGTGCCGCACACCCACAGCTCATTTTTATCGTTGTGGCTTACCATGTCCATATTCAGGTTGGCCACGATGCGCGCCAGCGGCACAGGCGGCCGGGCCACAAAAGCTTTGGCACCCTGTAACCCCATTTCTTCCGCATCGAATGCGGCAAAAATCAGGTTGTATTTCGGCGGGTGTGCCGCATAATATTTGGCAATGGCCAGCAGCACGGCCACGCCGGAGGCATTGTCGTCTGCCCCGTTATAGATACTGTCTTTTTCCTGGTTGGGCTTGCCGATTCCCACATGGTCGTAGTGAGCGGAAATCACGACAAAACTGTCCACCCGGCCTTTCACATAGCCATAAAGGTTTGTGCCCATGGTGCGTTTGTCGCTGCGGGTAAAATAAAAGGGCTGTTCGAAAGTATTGTTGAAAGATTGCAGCGGCACCTGCTTAAACCGGTCGAGCAAATAAAACTGCGCCATCCGGTTGCCCCGGGAACCGGCTTTGCGGCCTTCCATTTTATCGGCGGCGAGGGTTTGCACATCTTTCATCAGCTGTGCGGAGTCGATCTGCGCAAAGGCGGAGCTGGAAATGAAACAACTCAGGGCTGTCAGGAGCTTTTTCATGCAGGGCTTTTTTCAAATGTAAGCAATCCGCCGGAAGGAACTGCAGGCGGGGTTTGAATATTCGAATCAGCATGATGGCGAAGTTGAGGCAATCCTGTTTTCCTGCTAACAGGAAAAGGTCGAAATACCGTCAACGGGAAATCCGCTCGCTTATTTGAATATTTCGTACACGATAAAACTGCAGATATACGCCAGTGCCGTCATGTACACGAACTGGATGATGGGATATTTCCAGCTTTTGGTTTCACGTTTTACGATGGCCAGCGTGCTCATGCACTGCATGGCAAAGGCATAAAAAATCATGAGGGAAAGGCCCGTCGCCAGCGTATACACCGGCGTTCCGTCGATGCGGGTGGCTGATGCCATCTTTTCACGGAGGGTTGCATCTGTTTCATCGGCTTCGCCTACACTGTAGAGGGTAGCCATCGTGCCCACAAATACTTCTCTCGCAGCGAAAGAAGTAATCAGTGCAATACCGATTTTCCAATCGAAGCCGAGCGGTTTTACCACGGGCTCGATCGCATGGCCGAGAATGCCGGCGTACGAGGCAGACAATTTTTCAGACTGGAACTGGTGGTCGATGTCGGCAAGCTGTACGCTGTCTGTAGTTTGCGCCTGTAACTGTTCATATTTGGTATGCACGGCATCCATTTTCCCTGAAGGGCCGTAAGAAGCCAGGAACCAGAGAACGATGGAAATGATCATGATCACCTTGCCGGCATCCGTCACGAATATTTTTGCTTTCTCTACCATGGTGGTGCCTACGTTTTTCCAGCGCGGCGCGCGGTATACGGGCAGTTCCATGATGAAATAACTTTTTTCCCTGATTTTCACGAACAGCTTCATCACCGCCGCTACCAGCACCGCCATAAAAAAGCCCAGCAGGTAAAGGATCATCATCGCCAGGCCCTGCAGGCTCATAAAGCCGAGCACGGCTTTGTCAGGGATGACGAGGGCGATCATGATGGTATAAATGGGCAGGCGCGCGGAGCAGCTCATCAGCGGGGTGATCATGATGGTGATGAGGCGTTCTTTCCGGTTTTCGATATTCCGGGCGGCCATGATAGCCGGCACGGCGCAGGCCACACCACTGATGAGGGGCATCACGGATTTGCCGTTCAGGCCCACCTGGCGCATCAGCCGGTCTGTCAGGAAACTGATGCGCGCCATGTAGCCCGTATCTTCCAGAACCGTGATCAGCCCGAACAAAATCATGATCTGAGGAATGAACACTGCAATGCCGCCCAAACCGGCGATGATGCCGTTGATGAAAATATCGCTCAGCTGATTGTCCGGCAATACATTCGAAAGCCAGCCACTGAGTGAGCCGAAACCTGCGTCTATCAGGTCCATCGGGTAGGAGGCCAGCCAGAAAATGCTCTGGAACAGCAAAAACAATACGGCCAGCAAAATCGCATAGCCCCAGAAGCGGTGGAGCAGGAGGTTGTCTATCCGTTCGGTTTGCAGCTGCTGTTGGAGGGGATCGGTCTCTACCACGGTACCATGCATGATTTGTTTGATGCGGGCATACCGTTGCATGATCTCTTCACCCTGTACCTTGGTTTTATTGAAATTATTTTTTTGCAGCAGCTCACGTACCGCCGCCTGTTTGTGTTTATCCAGAAACGTCAGTTCGTCGTAATTTACCGCCACGTGCAATGCAGCATAGTCGCTCCTGAGCGGCAACAGTTGGTTCAATTCGTGTACCACCGCCGGTGCCAGCGCATGGTTTTCGATGAAGTCCCTCGCAGGAGCGCCGAATTTTTCCTGCGCGATTAGCTCGATGTTTTTTTTCAGCGCGGGAAGGCCTTTGTTTTTCCGGGGATTGATGGCCACCACCGGCACGCCCAGTTCACGCTCGAGGCCGGCGAGATCTATCTCCACACCCTTTTTCTTGGCCAGGTCCATCATGGTCAACCCGATAATCACAGGCATTTTCAGGTCGATGATCTGGGAGCAGAAGAGCAGGTTTCTTTTGAGGTTGGAGGCATCGGCGATGATCAGCACCATGTCGGGCCGGTCTTTGCCGGAGGGGTTCAGGAGCACGTCGTAGGTCACAAATTCATCCGCACTTTTGGGATACAGGCTGTAGGTACCGGGCAGGTCAATGATATTCGCCTCCAATTGCTGGGAAATGCGGGCAGTACCAGTCTTTTTGTCGACCGTAACACCAGGGAAATTACTCACCTTCTGGTTTAAACCGGTGAGCGCATTAAAAAGAGAGCTTTTACCACTGTTTGGATTCCCTACCAGTGCAATATTAATTGGTACCTTCATCCTTATCTGATCTCCTGATTTTTGAATATGCAAAACTAGCAATAATAAGGGTACCGGAGTGATCGGATCGGGAAAATTACGTTGTAACACGAAAAAACCGCGGTGGATACCGCGGTTCTTCAGTTTATTGAAACTAAACTTATTGTGACGATTTATTGCTAGTAATTGGTAGCCGGGTTAGAGAAGAGGAATGACACCAGGCGGAGGGTAGGACTGCTGGCCGACTGCTTTTTCTCTTTTTCGGAGCTGTCTTCCACCGGCGTGGTGGCGGGCGCCTGCTGCTCACGGCCCTTGTAGCGGTAATGCTGGTGCAGGGAGTCCTGGCGGGACTTTTCCTGTTGCTCTTCCACGTTCACCTTGCGCTCCCAGCCGTCTTCGTTCATTTTCACATCAATCTGGTTATTGTTATCCCAGTCGGCGTCGCGGTCGTCCCACCACTCATGCCGCCAGTTGCGGTCGAAGTTGAAGTAATAGCGGGCGTCGCGGTCCACCACGATTCTTTTGCCCACAGGCACCAGGATCTCGATGTCGATACGCTGGTTGCGGTACAGCGACCTGCGGGGGATGGAAAACCCTGAAGGAATCAGCAGTACGGAATCCTGCTGTTTCAGCTGGAACTCGATTTCATTGGCGAGCGTGGTAGCCTGGCGCCAGGTTCTGCCCCGGGAGCTTTTTTTCACCCGTACGGCAAAGCTGTCGTTCGGACTGCGGTCAAATTCGATGCGGATATCGCCCACAATGGCCGTATCGTCTACCACCCGCAGGTGCCCGTCGAAAATGTTCACTTCATCCATCTCCACGATATCGTCCGCTTTGCGGATAACCAGCTTATCGGAAGTGGGCTGGGTGATGGCGTAGTTTTCCGTTGCCGGCTGCGGCCTTACGCTGAAGTCGAGCGATACGGAAATGCACAGCCAGATGGTAAAGATCACGCCCAATACCCAGAGGAAACCGAGGGTATAGCCGGAATATTTATTGGTCTGGCGGATGCCGGCCATCTTCCTTACCAGGAACATGATGAGCGCCAGGATGGGGATGCCGATCAGCAGCGTGAGCGCCGGCCAGAAGAGGATACTCTGTACACCGTTGTCCAGGATCAGGTCTTTGATAGGGAAAAGGACCGCGGAAAAGATAGCAGCAACGATGAGCCCTACTACCGATACAAAAAGCAGCACTACTGCAAGGAACACGAAGAAGCCTTTGGCGATGAATGCGATGGCGTTTGCGAGTCCCCTGAAGAAGCCTTCTATCGCAGTTCCGGCGTCTTTACCGAACTGTTTCCCGCGGCCCTCCGAAAAATTTTTCACATCGTCTCCCATTCTTTCCATTCTGGAACGGAAAGAATTCATCTCTTCCTGCACGGTGGCCTTGATGTTATTGAGGTCTACGCGCTCCCCCCGCATTTCCAGCTTTTCCGCGGCTGTGGATGCTTCAGGGGTTGCAAACCAGAGAATGAAATACAGGAGGATGCCGCCGCCCCACAGGCCGATGGCCATCACGGCAAAAACAATCCGGAATACGATGGGGTCTACATTAAAGTACGCCGCCAGCCCACTGCACACACCACCCAATACTTTATTGTCGCCATCGCGGTAAAAACGTTTCCGGGGGCGGATATAGGTTGAAAAGCTTTCCGTACCGGCAGACTGGCTCTTGCTGCTGCCTGTGCTGTTCAACGGTTCGTCGCCGAACTGTTCAGGCGTACCCATAGAGGTTTTGATCGCGAGCACGTCCTCATCGGTGATGCAATGCGCACCTTTACGGATCTTATCCTGAAATACTTCTGCAATACGGCTTTCAATATCTCCTACAATTTCCTCCGCCCCTTCTTCCTGCGAGAAATACCGCCTGAGGCTATCCAGGTACTGCCGCAGGATCTCGTAGGCACTGTCCTCGATGGGGATCAGGCGGCTGGACAAGTTTATATTGATAATCTTTTTCATCTTCTAATACTGATTTAGGTTTTAGGTTACCGGATGGATATTATTATTGGATGGTATTGTTTTGTTGGGTGAGCTGGTGTACGGCGTTGGCCAGTTCATTCCATGTGCTTTCCAGGTCCAAATAAAAGGCTTCTCCTTTTTCGGTCATGGAAAAATATTTCCGCGGGGGGCCGGAACTGCTTTCCACCCAGCGATAGGTGAGCAGCTCAGCGTTCTTCAGGCGTGTCAGTAGGGGATAAAGTGTCCCTTCCAGGATGTCCAGCTTTGCTTCTTTCATTTTTTCAATAATGTCTGAAGGGTAAGCCTCGCCTTGCTTGATGATGGACAGGATGCAAAATTCGAGCACCCCTTTCCTCATCTGTGATTGCGTGTTGTCTATGTTCATGGCAAGTGAGCTTTAAAAATCTGATTTACGGTTGAAGATGACCATTCTATCATCTTCACAACACAAAGATAGAGAAAATATACTACTATGCAATACACAATACCAAACAATGCAAAATAACTTGCTTAGAACATTACCGCTACTCATCAACAATCTGCTGATTCTGTGAGCGTTATGTGAGAAGTGCCCAAAATGGTGCTTCTTTAAATTGTGATGAGCGGCAAATGGGAGGGATAAGACGCGGAACTACTATAAGTGACAGATTTATAAGGGGCTAGCGGGTCATTTAACATTTTTTTGACATGGAAGAATATGATTTCTTGTGCCTGGGAGTTATTTTTGCGGAACGATAAACTGGATTCGAGCCGAATGAAAAGATTACTCAGTATATTTCTCATGAGCCTGATGTGCATTCAGGTGCTTCCCATAAAGGAAGTAGGGAAACTGCTGTTTAATAACCAGATCGTGGAAGAACACGTGGACGGATGCTCCTCATCCAAAGGCGTGAAACTTTCTTATAATGACATCAATTGTCATCGTTATTCGGACTACGAAACCGAAATGAACCCGAATCTTTTCCTGAACACTTTTTCATACGGGTACCGTGAAGACATTCCGACCAGCCCTATTCAGGAAATCCAGACCCCACCTCCCAATTACCTGGGTTAATGCCATGTTGCGTTGCTGCCATTCCAGGCAGTAACCGCCTTTCCGACTTTGTTTTTATTCTACATCAAGCATTACGCACGGATTTCGCGATGCCCGCGGATTTGCGTTGTGGCCTGTAATCATCCGTTGATACAGGCCGGTTCGCAGGTCCCGCAGCTTCGGCGATATGCATCATGACTGCTGCATACCGGTGTGTAATCATAAACTAACGTTCATCATGAACAAGCAAAATTCTATTTTCTCCAATATTAAAGGCGATCTGTCTTCGGGACTTGTAGTGTTCCTGATCGCCGTTCCATTGTGTCTCGGCATTGCGCTTGCGTCCGGAGCGCCGTTGTTTTCAGGTATGATCGCCGGTATTGTCGGCGGCATCGTTATCGGTTCTCTCAGCGGCTCGCAATTGAGTGTGAGCGGCCCTGCTGCAGGTTTGACCGCCATCGTGCTGTCTGCCATTACCTCTCTGGGGGCATTTGAAACGTTTCTGCTTGCCGTCGTACTGGCCGGATTGATGCAGCTGGTGCTGGGCTTCCTGCGTGCCGGCTCCGTCGCCAACTATTTCCCCTCCAATGTCATCACCGGGATGCTGACCGCCATCGGTATCATTATCATCCTGAAACAAATTCCGCATGCTTTCGGGTACGATGCGGATACAGAAGGAGATTTTGCATTCATTCAGACGGATGGCGAAAACACATTTACCGCATTGCTCAGTACACTGAATCATATCCATTGGGGCGCGGTGCTCATTACCATCATATCCATTGCGATACTGCTGTATTGGGCCAAAATCCCCAAACTGAAAGCTGTGCCGGCAGCGTTGGTAGCTGTGCTGGTAGGCGTGGGCCTTAACCAATTCTTCCTGGCCATCGGCTCGCCGCTGGGCCTGGAGCAAAGCCATCTCGTGAGCCTGCCCGTAGCCAGCTCGTTCAATGATTTCGTGGGACAATTCACCATCCCCGACTTCGGTCAGCTGACCAACGGCGCCGTTTGGCTGAGCGCAGCAACGATTGCCGTGGTAGCGTCCATTGAAACGCTGCTGAACCTGGAGGCTACCGACAAACTGGATCCTCTCAAACGCTACTCTTCACCCAACCGCGAGCTGAAAGCACAGGGTGTGGGCAACATGATCAGTGGCCTGGTGGGCGGCATTCCCATCACCTCCGTAATTGTGCGTTCATCGGCCAACATTAATGCCGGTGGCCGTACCAAATTAGCGGCCATCAGCCACGGTGTTCTGCTGCTGGTGTGCGCGGCCCTGATTCCGGCCGTGCTGAACATGATTCCGCTGGCGACCCTGGCGGCCGTGCTGCTGGTAACCGGCTATAAACTTTGCAAACCCACCGTTTTCAAACAGATGTTTGTAAAAGGCAAATACCAGTGGGTACCTTTCGTGGTAACGGTGCTGGTGATCGTTTTCACCGACCTGCTCGTGGGTGTGGGCGTGGGCCTGGCTACCAGCGTGCTGTTCATCATGTGGGGTAACATGAAAAGCCCTTACTTTTTCCAGCGCGAAAAATACCGTACCGGCGATCTGATCAGGCTGGAACTGTCGCAGGAAGTTTCTTTCCTGAACAAGGCCAATATCCTGCTGACGCTCGACCGTCTGCCGGAAAACAGCACCATCGTCATCGATGCCGGCAAAACGGTGTACATCGACCAGGATGTACTGGACATCATCCGCGAATTTTCACAGATCAAAGCGCCGCAGAAAAAAATAAAAGTTGTGCTCAGAGGATTCAAAGAAGCATACAAGATCAACAACACAGAACATGTTTTCCTGGAAGCTCCTGAAAAAGAAAAACCTGCCAGCGTCGTAAGCAATGGCACACACAGGGAGCTGCTGAAAGAACTGACTATGAATTAAGTAATCACCGATTAAAAAACGAATTAAAATGAAAGCGCACAATAAAATCACACAGGAAAGCCTTACACCCGAAACCGCCTTAGAGCTGCTCCGGAGGGGCAACGAACGTTTCGTGAACAACCTTCGCATCAACCGTAACCTGTTACAGCAGGTAAACCAGACAAAAGAAGGGCAGTGGCCGTTTGCCGCCATCGTCAGCTGTATGGACTCCCGCACTTCCGCGGAGTTGATTTTCGACCAGGGCCTAGGCGATATTTTCAGCATCCGTCTGGCAGGTGCGGTTATTTCCGATAACGTGCTTGGCAGTCTTGAATACGCCTGTAAAGTGGCACGTTCCAAAATCATTGTGGTGCTGGGGCACACACATTGCGGGGCGATTAAAGGCGCATGCGATCATGTGGAAATGGGTAACCTCACGGGCCTGCTCGGGAAAATAAGGCCCGCTATCTTCCAGGAAAAAACTATCCGGGAAAACCGTACCTCATCGAACCAGGCGTTCGTGGAGGCGGTGACGAATATACATACTGAACGATCTGTACAGGCCATCCTGGAGCAGAGCGTCATTCTTGCAGAAATGATTGAGAAGGGGGAAGTCGGGATTATCGGGGCCATGTATGATGTAGAAACAGGCACCGTCACATTCCATGAGCACACCAAGCGGATCGGACAATCCCTGGAGGCAGTGGGAGTATCGGCGTAAAATGCCTGTATAAATTAAAAACCGGAAGAGCAGTCACTTCCGGTTTTTTTTATGCTTACATGTATTTGTCTCCCTTGTGCCGTTTCACTTCGGCCACGTACTCTTTGATCTGCTGCTCGTTTTCTTTCTTACAAATCAGCAACACGTCGGTTGTATCGATCACAATCATATCGTCGAGGCCCTGCAGCACTACCAGCTTGTCGTTAGGCGCTTTCACCATACATTTTGTTGCGTCTATCACCATCACGTTTTTACCTTGTACGGCGTTGCCCAGGTAATCCTTTTCAAGATTCTCGTAGGCGCTGGCCCAGGTGCCGAGATCGCTCCAGCCGAAATTGGCGGGAATGACGTACACATTGTCCGCCTTTTCCATGATACCATAGTCGATGGAAATATTGGTGCACTGCGAATAAATTTTTTCGATCACATCTTTTTCCCCTGAAGTGTTCAGCACACTGTTTTCCTGCGTGAACAACTCATCCATCTCGGGCAGGTAGGTAGCAAAGGCTTTCAGAATGCTGTGTGTGTTCCACACGAAAATGCCGGCATTCCAGAGGAAGTCGCCGCTCTTAAGAAACGTTTTGGCCAGTTCCAGGTTGGGCTTTTCGGTAAACGTTTTTACCTGGTAGACATTATCGGCCACCTGTTGTGTTTCATACTGGATATACCCATAGCCGGTATCGGGGCGGGTGGGTTTGATGCCGAGGGTCAGCAGCGCATTATTTTTCTGCGCAAAAAGCAGCGCGTTCAGGCAGGTGCTGGTAAAAGCGGTCCCGTCCATGATGAGATGGTCCGCGGGTGCACAAATCATGCTGGCCTTGGGATCCTTCTTATGCACCTTGTGGGAAATATATGCTACACAGGGTGCCGTGTTTTTGCGGGAGGGCTCGCTTACAATGTTTTCCTGGGGCAGGTTGGGCAACTGCTTGGCCACCGTACCAGCATACTGGTGGTGGGTCACCACGTAAATATTTTCTTCCGGAATAAACTGCAAAAAACGCTCATAGGTCCATTGCAGCAGGGTTTTACCTGTATTCAAGATGTCCAGGAACTGTTTGGGGTAGTCCGTGCGGCTATAAGGCCAAAACCGGCTACCAATACCTCCGGCCATAATGGCCACATAAAAATGTTTGTTCATTGATGTCATCGCTCAAATAATTCCTTCTCGGATTAAATCGTGTAAATGTATAATTCCATGATACTGGTCACCTTTCATCACCAGTAATTGCGTAATATCATATTCCCGCATCAATTCCAGCGCGTTCACCGCCAGTTCGTCGTGCTGAATGGTTTTGGGGTTACGGCTCATGATGTCCGCCGCCTTCACGCCCGATGCATCCATATTCTTTTCCAGCATCCTCCTGAGGTCGCCGTCGGTGATAATCCCTTCCAGTCCGCCCGCTTCATTCACAACGCCTGTAACACCGAGCATTTTGGACGAAATCTCCACGATCACGGTCCTGAGCGTACTGTCCAGCATCACTTTCGGCACCTGATGCAGGCGGCTGAGGTCTGCCACTTTCAGGTAGAGTTTTTTGCCTAAAGTACCGCCGGGGTGGAATTTCGCGAAATCTTCCGCAGTGAAGCCCCGCAGCTCCATCAGGCACACGGCCAACGCGTCGCCCATCACCATTTGGGCCGTGGTGCTGGAGGTAGGCGCGAGGTTATTGGGGCAGGCTTCCTGTGTAACGAAAGTATTCAGCACAAAATGTGCCGACCGGGCAAGGTATGAATCAGGTTTCCCCACAATGGCCACCAGCGTGTTGCCCAGGTTATTCACCAGGGGCACCAGCACCTTGATCTCCGGGGATTCGCCGCTTTTGGAGATGCAAATCACCACATCTTCGGGCGTAATCATCCCCAGATCGCCATGAATAGCGTCTGCAGCATGCATAAACAGGGCCGGCGTACCGGTGGAATTGAGCGTTGCCACGATCTTTTGGGCAATTATGGCGCTTTTGCCAATACCGGTCATCACCACACGGCCCTGACAATGGGCAATCAATTCCACGGTTTGTTCAAAATCGTCATTGATAAATTGCTCCAAACTCCCAATGGCAGCTGATTCCAGCCTGATTGTCCGCTTCGCTGTTTCCCGGATGTTTACCGTAGTCTTCTGTTTCATGCGATGGGTACAAATTTATCATTTTTTAAATAAGGGCAGCGATCATATAATTTATATTGACACAAACTGGTTTTTTAAGTAATTTCGTGTCCCCCAAAAAAACATGTTGAAAAATTTTCATCTATCGGTTCGGTTTTACACTGAATTACATTCGTTAAATTAATATGTGATGGCTGTTGCAAAGGTAAGTTTGTTGGATGCATTACACGAACACTTTGGGTTTGATTCCTTCAAGGGGAATCAGGAGAAGATCATTAAAAGCATACTTTCCGGAAAAGATACATTCGTGATCATGCCAACCGGAGGCGGTAAATCTTTATGCTACCAGCTTCCAGCACTGATGAGCCCCGGCGTGGCGCTCATCGTGAGCCCGTTGATTGCGCTGATGAAAAATCAGGTAGACCTGATACGTTCTTACAGCAGCAAAGACAATGTGGCGCATTTTCTCAATTCTACACTCACCAAGGCGCAAATCAAAAAGGTGCGCACGGACCTGCTATCCGGCAAAACGAAAATGCTGTATGTGGCGCCGGAAACACTCACCAAGCAGGAAAACATCGATTTTTTCAAAGAACTGGATATTTCGTTCATCGCCGTGGATGAGGCACATTGTATTTCGGAATGGGGGCACGACTTCCGCCCGGAGTACCGCCGCCTGAAGGAAATGATCGACATGATCAGCGACAAGCTGCCTGTTATCGCCCTTACGGCCACGGCTACGCCCAAGGTGCAGAGCGACATCGTGAAGAACCTCGAGCTGCGGAATCCTGAAATTTTCATGTCGTCTTTTAACCGCCCCAACCTGTATTACGAAATCAGGCCCAAGCGCAAAAAAGAGCAGACCATCAAGGAAATCGTCAAATTCATCCACCTGCACAAGGGTAAAAGCGGCATCATCTACACGCTGAACCGCAAAACCACCGAAGAGCTGGCAGACATGCTGGTGGCAAACGGCATCAAGGCCGTGGCCTACCATGCGGGCCTCGACTCCGGGACCCGTGCGCAGCGCCAGGATATGTTCCTGCTCGAGGAAGTGGAAGTGATCGTGGCCACCATCGCATTCGGGATGGGAATCGACAAACCCGACGTGCGGTTCGTGATACATTACAACATCCCGAAAAGCCTCGAGAACTATTACCAGGAAACCGGCCGCGGCGGCCGCGATGGACTGGAAGGGATTTGCGTATGCTTTTACTCCTACAAGGACGTGCAGAAACTCGAGCACCTTATGCGCGATAAGCCGCTCTCCGAAAGGGAAATGGGCGCCCAGCTCATTAACGAAACCGTGGCTTACGCGGAAAGCGCCGTTTGCCGCCGGAAAGTGATCCTGCATTACTTCGGTGAAAAATACGAGCAGGAAAACTGCGGCAAATGCGATAACTGCCGCAACCCGAAAGAAAAGATCGAGGTGAAGAACCGCGTAGTAATCGTTTTAAAGGCCATTCAGCGCCTCGAAGAGCGCTTCGGCACCGAATACGTGGTAAATATCATTACAGGGCGTACAAACCCGCAAATCACCACTTTCCGGCACGACAAACTGGACGTGTTCGGGGAGGGGAAGGAGTTCGACCCCCATTTCTGGAATTCCCTCATCCGCCAGATGATGCTGGAAGGGTTGCTGGATAAGGATATTGAAGAATACGGACTGCTGAAGATCACCGAAAAAGGTCGAAAATTCATCAAAAAACCATACTCCATCTACGTTGCGCTGAACCATCAGTTCGATGAGGACGGCGGTGGCGATGATGAAGACGGCACTTCCGGTGAGGTACAGCTGTCGGCCGACCCGGCGCTGTTCGAAATGCTGAAAGACCTGCGTAAAAAGGTTTCCAAAGAAAAGAACCTTCCACCGTTCGTCATCTTCCTCGAAACCTCGCTGGAAGACATGGCCACCCAATACCCCACCACCGTGCAGGAGCTGGAAAAAATCCAGGGGGTCAGCAAAGGCAAGGCCATCCGCTACGGCAAAAAATTCGTGGACGTGATTGCGGCGTATGTGGAAGAAAACAATATCACCAAGCCCGACGATTTTGTGATGAAGAGCGTGGTGAATAAAAGCGGGCTGAAAGTGTTCATCATCCAGAACATCGATAAAAAGATGCCGCTGGAAACTATCGCCAAAAATAAGGAACTGAGCATTCCCCAGTTGCTGGATGAAATGGAAACCATCGTGGCCAGCGGCACCCGCCTTAACCTCGATTATTGTATCGACGAAGAGTTGGATGACTATGCGCAGGATGAGATCATCGAATACTTCAAAGGCTGCGAAACATCCAGCCTGCAGATCGCAAAAGATGAGCTCACGGAAGGCAATTACACCATCGAGCAGCTGAAACTGATGCGTATCAAGTTCCTGGTGGAATATGGAAACTGATCGTTGTGTGCCTGCACATTACCCCGAATGACGTTATAAAAAAATGGAATGAAAGCGCCGCCCACACCGCAACAGCATTGGGGCGGCGGCTGAAATTTCCGGAAAGAAAAACAGGAAACACAAGAAATTCTTGCATAAACTTTTTGTTTTTTAAAAGATTGTCTTACTTTTGCAGTCCCCTTACGAAAAAGGGGTACTTGGTGCGGTAGCTCAGTTGGTAGAGCAAAGGACTGAAAATCCTTGTGTCGCCGGTTCGATCCCGGCCCACACCACGAAAAAGAGGTCATCAAAAGTGACCTCTTTTTTTATGCCCTTACCCGCTCAGGGTGCGGGAATTCCTCCTTTTCGACTTTCCTGCTTTCGGCCTGTGGAAGCCCGCCTCATTCCTTTCTGCTACGGAAAAAGAAAATGATTCTTACGAAATAAAAAAGCCGCGCATTACGCGCGGCCCTGTCAATTATTTTAATGCCGGGTTATTCTGAATTTCCACGTCTGGAATAGGGAACAACCATTTCGCCGGTACCGGTTTCCTGTTGGGATTGGGTATCACCGCACGCACAGCCGCTATTTCGGCTGCGGCCTTCCCCGTGCGCACCAGGTCGAACCAGCGTTTGCATTCGCCGATAAATTCGTATCCCCTTTCCCTGATCACCATATCATGGAAAACCGTTTTCGTCAGGCCGGCCGGCAGATCAGCTATCGGGCTGGGTGTGGCAATACTGAGCCCGTATGCCCGCCGCCTGATCTGGTTAATATATCCGTATGCAGCGGGGGTAGGGCCGTTGAGTATATTCTCCGCTTCGGCCAGTATCAGCAGCACATCGGCATAACGCCAGAAATAAAAATCATTGCCGTTGCCGGTATCGATCGGCGCATTAGGGTCGCGGTACTTGCCCATTCTCATATCATAACTGCCCGATTCCACTTCCGCATTTTTTACCTGCCCGTCGATGATGTAGGTGGTATAAAGGCTCCATTTTTTGCGGAGATCGTTGTTATCCCAGTTTTTGATCAGCGGGGCCGCGGAAATGATTCCCCCGAATTTGTTGCCTCTCACGGAGAAGCCGGCCTTTTTCGCCTGGGCATCAGCCCAGTAAGAAGCCAGGAATGCGCCCCTGTCGAGCACCTGCGAGAACTTCAGGGAAAAAACATCTTCGCGGTTAGTGGCCAGCGTGGGCGAAAAAATGGTGGAGAAATCAGCTTCGAGATCATAGCCGTAATCCGCTTTTTTATCCAGCACTTCTTTTGCTTTCGCATACGCGTTCTGATAATCGCCCATGGTGAGATACACATCAGCCAATGCGGTTTTGGCGGCACCGGCAGTAGCACGGCCGGGTGCGTCGGTTTTGGCGGGAAGAGCGGTTTCAGCGAATTTGAGATCGGCAATAATCTGCTGGTAAATAGCAGGCACTTCTGAAAGGGGAAGCGCTACGTCATCTACATTGGGGATAGGTTTCAGGCGAAGAGGCACCTTTCCGAAAGTACGCACGGCAAAAAAGTAACTTACTGCCCGGATAAAATACATCTCCCCGTAAGCCTTCTGTTTCAGGTTGGCAGGTAGCGTCGTGTTCGCGTCGAGGCCTGCCAGTAGTGCATTGGCGCGGCCAATGGCCTCGTACAGCGTGGTCCAGGGCTGGTTCATCGCCGTAGGGCTGTTCAACAGGTTCGTGTAGTTGCTCCATCCCTGCTGCGTTGCACCTCCGTCGGCATATTCGGCCATCAGCTCAAAACCCAGGCCCACGGTAGATTCCCAGAGGCGGCCGCGGCTGCGCGTCCATGGTTCGTATGCGCCGGTCGTCAATTGCTCCAGCGTGCTCGCATCCAGTTTGTCGAGCTGGGCCGTGGCTTTCGGTTTTTCTTCCAGCAGTTTATCACAGGCGGAGTGTATGGTGGAAATAAGCGCCAGTGTGATGAAAAAGGTAAAAATATGTTTGCGTTGCATGACTCTTCATTTTAGAATGTGATACTGAAACCAAGTGTAACGGTTTTTGAGGCGGGATAGGCCCCGAGGTCAACTCCCTGCCGGCGGTCATTACCCGAGAATGTGTTCACTTCCGGGTCGTAGCCGGAATAATCCGTAAAGGTGAGCAGGTTTTGACCGCTTGCATATACATTGAAGTTCCTGATCGTTTTATTGCCCCGCAGGTTGATGTTATAATCGAGCCGCACGTTGCGCAGTCGGAAAAACGATGCGTCTTCCATGAAGCGCGACGACCGCAAATGCGCATTGGCCGCGATCTGGCTGGGCCGGGGATACAGTTCGGCGGCGGCTTTCATTTTGTTGTACTGGTTAGCCGGCGAAGGGTTTGTCAGGTCGAACAGCCCGGCGTTATTGATGGTGGCCCCGCTCACACCGGCCCATATCGATGACAGCGTGAACCGTTTATACCGGATAGTGGGATTGATGCCGTAGTACAAATCCGGATAGGGGCTACCGATAATCTGGTTATCCAGCGCATTGATTACATCCCGCCCTTGTGAATCCTTGTCGCCGTTGAGATTTTCGTGGATGGGCACACCGTCTTTATCGAGCCCCACAAAGCGGGGGCCGAAGAAGGCAGATAGCGGCTGTCCCACACGGATGACGCTATTGGAGCCCGAAGCATCGTTACCCCCGGATATCGCGGGAATATCCTTGTTGCCTTTCGTTTTGGTCACCTTGTTTTTGTTAGCGGACAGGTTCACATCCACGTTGACAGACCAGTCGCTGTTATTCACAATATTTGCGCCGAGCGAAAGCTCCCATCCTTTGTTCTCCACTTCGCCAACGTTATCGATGATCTGATCGGGGCCCGTGCCGATGCCGGCGCTAACACCGGATGAAGGGGGCAGCTGCACCAGCGCCAGCAGATCCGTCGTTTTTTTGATGTAGTAGTCAAACGTCAGCCGGTATCTTTCGTTGATCACGCCGAAATCCACCCCGATGTCGGTTTGTGTCGTGGTTTCCCACTTCAGGTTCGGGTTGGGGAAGGTGGGGGAAAGACCCACCGCCAGCCCGGTTCCGGCGCCCTGTGCGGTGTTGACGGTACGGCCAAGGTAGAGCGACTGGTAGGGCCTGATGGCCGGGTTGCCTGCTTTGCCCCAGCTGGCGCGCAGTTTGAGGTTCGATACCCACTCCACGCTTTTCAGAAATGCCTCCTCCGAAATGCGCCAGCCGGCGGAAACAGAAGGGAATACCCCATATTTGTTGTTTTCCGCAAATACCGACGCGCCGTCTCTGCGCAGGCTCACCGCGAACAGGTACCGGTTGTGCAGGTTAAAACGCACCCGTCCGAAAGCCGACAGCAGCGTGCTTTCTACGATGTCGGTCACCGGTTTGCTCACGGAATTGGCGGAGCTGAGATTGTAACTTTTTAATTCGTCGGTGCCGAAGCCGGAAGCGGAAATGTCTACTGTATTCAATCTTTCTTTCTGATACGATACCCCGGCGATCGCCTCCAAATATGTATTCGGTGAAAAATCGTACCGGTATTCGAGGTAATCCTCCACCAGGGCAGAGGTCTTGTCATATTCCCCCAGCTCCGCCACACCGATGCCGTTGCCCATACTGGGCAAAATGCGCGGGAAATAGAGATCGCGGCGGATGTGATAAAAGTCCCCGGAAACGCGGGTGGTATTGGTCAGCCCTTTTGCGAGCACCGCCTTAAAATCGAGGCCGCCCTGTATACGGGTGGTGGTGTTGCGGTCGAGTACTTCAAGCGCTACGGCAACCGGGTTTTCCACGTCGATGCCGTTAAAGGAAAAGGGAGACGTATCCGTATAAGTGCCATCCGGATTTTTAATGCCTACGGTCGTAACGGAGCGCAACACGGAACCGATCCCGGATTTACCAAAGTTGCGGGTGTTGTCGCCTACAGCCGGGGAGAACCCGTCCTGCATCGAACGGGAGGCCATCAGCCGTGTTTGCAGGCTGAAGCGGTCGCTGATTTTACTGTCGAGGTTCAGCCGCACGGAAGCCCGTTTGTAGTCGCTGTTATCAACGATGCCCTGTTGATCCGTGTACCCCGCGGAAACGAAGTAACGGGTGCGCTCCGTTCCACCGGATACATTCAGCGAACTGTTCGATACCAGCGCGGTGCGGAACACTTCATCCTGCCAGTCCGTGCTGACCGACGGAGTGAAGTTCGCCAGGTCGGCCGGTGTATTCAGGCCGGAGTTGGTGTAGTACTTTTTTGCAAAATCAACATACTCGGTGCTGTTCATCATATCCAGTTTCCTGCGCAGGCTCTGGAAGCCCAATGAACTTTCGAAGGTTACCCGTGCCTGGCCGGCCTTACCGGATTTGGTGGTGACCATCACCACGCCATTGGCGCCGCGGGAACCGTAGATGGCGGTAGCCGCCGCGTCCTTCAGTACTTCTATCGATTCGATGTCTGAAGGGTTAATGGTGGAAAGGCCGTTGGCACCGCGCACATCGTCATTGAACTGCGGCAGCCCGTCGATCACATACAAGGGCTCATTGCCCCCGGCGATGGACGAGACCCCTCTGATCCGCACGCTGATGCCTGCACCCGGCTGCCCTGATGTTTGCTGCACCTGTACCCCGGCCATGCGCCCGGAAATCGCCTGCTCGATGCTGACTGCCGGTATTTCCTGCAGCTGGGCGGATTTGAGGGACGTGACCGAACCGGTCAGGTCCATTTTCCGAACCGAACCGTACCCTACTACGACCACATCACTGAGGCTTTTCGCGTCTTCTTTCAATTGTACAGCAATAGGTGACCCTGCGGTTGCTTCGGTTTCCTTTGTGCTGAAACCAATGGAGGAAATCACCAGCGTGACCCGGTCGTTGGGCGACTGGAGGGAAAAGGTGCCGTCGTCCGCGGAGGCGGTGGCAATTTTGGTGTTTTTGATCTGAACGGTGGCTCCGGGTATAGGGGTGTTTTGTTCGGAGGTCACCTTGCCTGAAATGCGTTTGTTTTGTGAGTACGCTGCCTGGGTTAGTAGCAATGCAATCAACACAAACAGGTAGTTCGCCTTTTGCATACGTTTTCATTTTAGTGGAAAATCAATTATTACGCTATACAGTTCTTATGGGCCTTAAAGCCGGTATTTTGTCAGGAAATACAATCGATTGCAATCAAACATTAATCTACGATAATTATTCCAAATAGCGCGTTATCGGGGGAATAAAATTGCCGCATACTTTTCTTGCGGGAGGTGGGCTTTTTATATTAAAATCGACCTTTACCTGGGTAACAAATCATCTGATAAACACATTTCGCTGGAAGGAGCGGCGACTCAATTACTTTTCGATTGAAATTCGCGGCAGCATTCATGGCATTGGAAGTTGTAACATCGAAGTGCCACGGAACTGCGGTTAATATTATTTTTTCAAACTACTGGACCGGATATCGAGGATGGTGGATAACTGAACGGTTTCGGCGCCTACGGCAGTGCCTTCTATCTGATCGATCAGCAGCTCCGCCGCCCGCTGGCCGATTTCAAATGTGGGTTGACGGATGGTAGTGAGGGCGGGAGAGAAGAGGTCGCTGGCCGGGTTATCTGAAAATCCTGCAACGGCTACATCTTCCGGAATACGAAGACCTAATCGTTTCAGCACCCGCAGGCTCATCAACGCCAGGCGTTCCATCGAAAAAAACAGGGCATCGGGCCGCACCGTACCGTCGAACAATTGCTGTATGGCCTGCTCCGTTTCGCAGGATTGTACGATCAGATCCTCGTTCACAGGAATCCCATGAGCAGCCAGTGCGTCACGGTAACCCTGCAGACGCTTTTGCGAAGTGGAGAGCCACGGTGCCATCGAAAGAATGGCGATGTTGCGGCAGCCCTGCGAAAGGAGATGCGTTACCCCGTTGAAGGCGCCGGCACAGTCGTCGACAACCACCCTCGGGCCTGCAATCCCATCGTGCACCCGGTCGAACATCACCACGGGCGCGGGAAGGCCTTCCAGGTGGCCGAACTGCCGGGTGTTGTTGGCCAGCGAAATGATGAGGCCGTCGATCCGCCGCAGCGTCAACAGCCGCACATTCTGTACTTCCCGCTCGTATTCTTCATGACTCTGGAAAATCACCACATGATATCCCTTCCGGTAGGCATAATCCTCGATGCCGCCGATTGTGGCCGCACAGAAGTTGTTGGCGATCTCCGGCACGATCACACCGATGATTTTGCTGCGTTTTTCTTTCAGGGAAAGGGCGATGGGATTGGGGGTGTACCGCAGTTCTTCCGCTACCTGCTGCACCAACAGGCGGGTGGCCGGGTTAATGTCACGGCTGCCCCGCAGCGCCCGCGATACCGTGGAGGGCGCCATTTTCAGCTGCTGCGCTATATCTTTTATCGTGACGGCGTTTTTGCGGTGCTCCACTGATGATTTGTTAAATTTTCCTGCTATTAAATGTAATATATTTAATGCAAACGATTCCGGTATCGTTGTAATAAAAGCCCTTTCCCGCGCGGGAAGCGGCATGGGTTGCTTTGCATGTGGTTGTTAAGTACTTTTAAACATCTGCAGATGATGTCAAACTAATTCCACTCTTAATTAAAATTTATGATGAGCACCAGTTTTGCCAGACCTTTTCTATTTTTTTTGATTCTCGCGGGGCTTGCCGGTTTTTCTGCCTGCCGCACCACGGGGAAAGTGACTTCCGGAACCGTTAACTGGAAAAAAACGCATGTGCTTGTGTATACCAAAAACGGGAAAGGCTACGTGCACGACAATATTCCCTTTGCTTCCGCGGCTTTTCAGAAAATGGGACAGGAACACGGTTTTGCAGTAGACGTATCGGACAACCCTGCCGTATTTTCTGACGACAACCTGAAAAAATACGATGCCCTTGTTTTTACGAGCACCAACAACGACGTATTCGATACCGATGCCCAGAAAGTGGCTTTTATGCGCTACATTCAGTCTGGCGGCGGCTTCATGGGCGTACATTCCGCCATCGGCACGGAACGCAAATGGACCTGGTTCAAAATGATGCTGGGAGGCACCTTTTCCTGGCACGCGAAGTTCCAGCCGTTTAAAGTGGTGGTGATCGACCCAGCGCACCCTTCGATGCAGGGTGTGCCGAAAGAATGGATACGGGAAGACGAATGCTATTTTTCCAAAGAGATGTACCCGGGCATCAAAACCCTCATCGCCCACGACGTGAGCAGCCTGAAAGTCAAACCGGCGGATTCGGTACTGGTTAAAAATGTAGGCTCCTTCGGTAACAATTACCCCGCCGTATGGTACCAGCATTTTGACGGGGGCCATATATGGTACACCACTTTCGGCCACGACAAAAAAGACTACCAGGAGCCCACCTACCTGCAGCACCTTTACCAGGGCCTGCATTGGGTGGTGAGTCAGACGCAGGGCCGCAACCTGTCGCGCGCCTACGCCAGCACGCCCGATACGCCCGTACGTTACTGAAATTACTGAACGAATGAAATATACTTATGTACTGGCGGCAGCCCTCACCACAATGGCCTGCAACACCAGCCAGCCCAAAGAAGACAACAACATGGTACATCTGATCACCCTGGCGCCCGGCCACTTCCACGCGGCGCTGGTGCAAAAGTCCATGTACCCCGGCATCGACAGCGTGGTGAAAGTGTTTGCGGCCGATGGTCCCGAACTGAAAGCCCACCTGAGCCTGATTGAGCAATATAACACCCGGTCCGAAAACCCGACGCACTGGAAGGAAGAGGTATACACCGGCTCGGACTTCCTGCAAAAAATGACGGAACAACAGAAAGGCAGTGTGGTGGTGCTGGCCGGCAACAACCAGCAGAAAACGGATTACATCAGCGCCGCGGTGAACGCGGGCATGCACGTGCTGGCCGACAAGCCGATGGTGATTTCGGAAGAAGGGTTTAAAAAGCTGGAACAGATTTTTCCGGCAGCCGCGGAAAAGAAAGTGCTGGTGTACGACATCATGACCGAACGCTCTGAAATCACGAACAAGCTGCAGAAAGAACTGTTGCACCAGGCCAGTGTTTTCGGCGAGCTGGAAAAAGGTACCCCCGAGGCGCCGGCCGTGGAAATCGAAAGCATCCATCATTTCTATAAATCCGTTTCGGGCAAAACCCTGAAGCGGCCCTCCTGGTTTTTTGATCCTTCACAACAGGGAGATGCCATCGTGGACGTGAACACGCACCTGGTAGACCTCGCGCAGTGGATTTGTTTCGACACGACCGTCATCGATTACCGCCAGGATATCCACATTTCAAAAGGCGAGAAGTGGCGGACGCCCCTGACCCTTTCCCAGTTTTCCGCCATCACCGGCGAAACGGCGTTCCCCACATTTCTGAAGGGTTTTGTGAAACAGGATTCCATCCTCGATGTGCCCGCCAATGGCTCCATTTTTTATTCGCTCAAAGGCGTTCACGTCCGCGCAACCGCGCTATGGAACTACCAGGCGCCCGAAGGCGGCGGCGACAGCCATTATGCGATCGTACGTGGTACCAAAGCCAGCCTGGTGATCAACCAGGGCAAAGAAGAAAACTGGAAACCGGAGTTGTACATCGAACCGAAAACCAATGAAACCGCCTATACGCAAAATCTGCAGGCAGTTGTTCAGCAGTTATCCGGCAAGTACCCGGGCATCAGCCTTGAAAATAAAGGCGGCCGCTGGAAGGTGGTGATACCCGACACCCTGAAAACTGGCCATGAGGCCCATTTTGCCGATGTGATGCAGCGGTACCTGCAATTCCTGAAGGAAGGGAAGGTGCCGGAATGGGAAATAAAAAACATACTGGCCAAGTACTATGTTACAACAGCCGGCCTGGCCGTTGCCAAAGAAAAATAAACACATGAGTGAATTTACTTTAAAAGGAAGCCTGGCCCTGGTAACGGGCGGCGGTTCCGGCATCGGGCTCGCCATCGCGCAGGCCTTCGTCAATGCCGGTGCACGCGTGGTGATCGCCGGCCGCCGCGAAGCCGTGCTGCAGGCCGCAGTTGCGCAGCTGGGGGAAAATGCGTTTTACAAGGTTTGTGACCTGTCCGTTCTGGAGGGGTTGGGTGCGTTTGTTGAAAACATTGAACAGGAATTTGGCGCTGTTGATATACTCGTAAATAATGCCGGCATCAATCTGAAAAAACCTGCATTGGAGGTGACGGATGCTGAATTTCAGAACATCCTGCAGGTAAACCTGCAGGCGGTATTTGCCCTGAGCCGGGAAGTGGCCAACCGGATGGCGCCGCGCGGAAAGGGCAACATTTTGCTGATCAGCTCCATGGCCTCCCAATACGGCATTCCGAAAGTGGTGGCTTATACAGCCGCCAAGTCAGGGGTAGAGGGCATTACCAAAGCGCTGGCGGTGGAATGGTCGCCATTGGGCATCCGCATTAACTGCATCGCGCCCGGATTTATTGAAACGGAAATGTCGGCCAAAGCGCTCAACAACGATCCCGAAAGGAAAAACAGGGTGCTATCCCGCACACCTATGCAGCATTTAGGCAAGCCGGAAGACGTTGGGCTGGCGGCCGTATTCCTGAGCTCGCGCGCCGCCAAGTATATTACGGGCGTAGTGTTGCCGGTAGACGGCGGTAATGCCATCGGGTTTTAATGAACATTTAAAATCATATTCCACATGAATAAGAAAACTGGTAAGGAATCTTCGCGCAGAAAATTCCTCAAAAATTCGCTCAAAGGCGCCGTTGGTTCGCTGGCGCTGATCAATATCCCCACCATTGTACCGGCGCATGTGGTGAAAGGCCCTATGGCCCCGAGCAACCGGATCAATGTGGGCGCTATCGGCAACGGCCGTATTTCGCGCGAGCACGATATGCCGGGCGTCTGGAAACACGACACTGCCAGGATCCTGGCAGTGTGCGACCTGGACAAGAACCGCCTCCAGTCCGCGCAGAAACTGGTGCAGGATTATTACGCGAAAAAATCGCAGGCGCAGGATGTAAAGATGTATGAGGATTACCAGGAACTGTTGAACAATAAGGATATCGATGCGGTGATCATCAGCACCCCCGATCACTGGCACGTGCTGCCCGCAGTTCAGGCCGTACGGGCAGGGAAAGACGTGTACATGCAAAAACCGGCCTCGCTGACGATCGCGGAAGGGCGCTTCCTCAGCAATGAGGTCCACAAATCCGGCCGCATACTGCAAATCGGCAGCCAGCAACGGTCGATGCCGCAATTCAAAAGGGCCTGCGAGCTGGTGCGCAACGGGCGCATCGGCAAACTGCATACGATCTATGTGGGCCTGCCCATCGACGATCCTTCACAAAGCACTGTGGAGCAGGAGATGCCCATCCCGGCAGGACTCAACTATGAAAAATGGCTGGGCGAAACGCCGTACGTGCCTTACACGTTAAAACGCGTGCACCCTACCAACGATTTTTCAAGACCGGGCTGGCTGCGCTGCGAACAGTTCGGTGCGGGCATGATCACGGGCTGGGGCGCCCATCACTTCGATATCGTTAACTGGGGGATGGGAACCGAATACACCGGCCCGATCGAAATTACCGCCAGCGCGGAGTTTCCACCGGCCGGCAACCTGTGGGACGTGCACGGCCCCTTCAAATCCGAGAACATTTATGCCAATGGCGTGAAGGTACTGGCCAGCGACAGCTATCCCAACGGCGTGAAATTCGTCGGGTCGGAAGGATGGATATTCGTATCGCGCGGCAATTATTCCGCTACCGCCAACGATCCCAACGCTAAAGCGAAAAACTCGAAAGCGCTCGACGCCAGCGACCCGAAAATTCTCACGTCCGTAATCGGTGAAAATGAAATCCAGCTGATCGACAGTAAAGACCATCATGGCAACTGGCTCGAATCGATCATTTCCCGCAGGCCGCCCATCACGCCCATTGAGGTGGGACACCGTGCCTGTACGGTTTGCCTGCTGAACCATGCAGGGATGAAGCTGAAACGTAAATTGTTCTGGGACCCGGTGAAAGAAGTTTTCAAAAACGACGACGAAGCCAACACCATGCTCACCCGGCCGCAACGCTGGCCGTATGTGCTGGCGTGATGTTTTTTGCATCCGGCATTTTTCCCGTTAGCGCTCAATTGTTGTGAATAAAAAGGGGCCGACCACATTGCTGGTCAGTCCCTTTTCCGTATGATGGATTATTCTTTCAGTATCAGTTTTATCTCGTTGTTCTTTTTAAAATCCGTGCTCAGCCCGACCGTTTTTGTTTTTGTGCCGTAACGGATGCGCAATTCCGACGTGTTCGGCGGTATGCTTCCCAGGTTATCAGCCATGAAAAGCAGCGAGTTTTCACCTGGCCGCAATCTCACCGGAATTTTCTGCAACTTGTTTTTCACCGGGAACCCCGTGGTTATCCACTCTCCGTTGAGGCGCAGCGAAATACTATCGCCATCTTCCACCTGTCCATCCCACAACTCCAGCGTTACATTTGCCGTATCTACTTCAAGCGTGGCCAAGGGAGTAGTGGTTCTTTCGGACGCGCGGCCGGTAAGATTTTTTCCCTGGGCAGCGTTGTAATAGATGTCCGCCGCGAGGAAAGTGGCATACACATTCGGGCGGGCGGTGAAGTTTAAATGGTAATCCTCGCCGTCTATTTTTATCAGGAGTTCGCCTGTATTGGGCGGCAGGCCACCATAGTTGTCGGCGAAAATGGTGAAAATGTTCCTGCCCGAATCCAGCTCGACCACCTGCCGGCGGTTGCTGTTGTTGATTTCTGTTTTACTGAAAATGACGCGGCCGTTGTGGAGCAGGGTCACGGTATCGCGGTCATATTTTTCCTGGTCTTCCACCTGTATCTCCACCGATTTACTATTTGACCGGATACGTTGGTACAACCCAAAATACACACTGTCCCTGTCGGGGTCGGGATCGATGATCCGCCGGGTGTCCGGATGCGTCCAGGGAGTGTTGTTGATCTTCCTGAATGTGATGGACTGGCGATACAGAAAATCGCGGAGGTCAACTTTGGTGCTTACCCAGATTTCGTCATCCTCATACAGGCCGCGCATAAAAATATCGCCTTTGTCTATCCACACGCGACGCAACGAAAGCTCGCCGTTCTTATAATCCAGTGTGCCGTTGAGGTAAAGCATCCAGATGCCCAGTTTGAAAGGCGACTGTTCGATGGGATATTTCCCACGGCCGAGGCCGAGTTGCGTATCCGTCTTTTTGGCCAGCAGTACTTCGTACGTTCCGGAAAATTTCCCGTATTGCAGTTTTATCTGGGCAGGGAACAAAACGCCTTGTGCCGGCGTGCCTATCCGCAGTTCCATCACAATGGACACACGTCCGCCGTTGGGTTTGTTTTCCGCACGCCATGTGCCGGTCCATGGGTCTGTTTGGGCAATAACGGCTGGGGTTATTCCGGGCAACAAAAAAAGTAATATCAGGAGTTTCCGCATCTATCTGTAAAATAAACATTTAATTTGGACATCGGCTCTGCCATGAAAACCGATGTTATGACAGCCAAAGAAATCATCGCCCTCCGGCTTTTAAATCAATTCATCTCCCATTCTCCCGCCAAAACAGCCAGGGAGGCGGTTTTGCAACTGTGCGCCATGCAAGGACAGGACTATGCAGGCACCAAATGGTCCATCGGCTTGCGGGTGCCCGGGCTGACGGATGAAGCAGTAGACGACGCCCTCGCCGCCAAAGAAATCATCCGGATTTCGAGCCTTCGCGGTACGATTCATTTCATCGCGCCGGAAGACGTACGGTGGATAGGCCGCCTCATCCAGCCGCGAATGATTTCGGCATTCGCGTCGGTATTTAAAAGCTACGGCCTCGATGAAACACAGATCAGAAAAAGCCACGACGTCATCCGTAAAACACTCGAAGGCGGCAAACAGTTGTCGCGCGACGAACTGAAAGCCGCACTTGAAAAGAAGAAAATAGATACGTCCGGCCATCGCATGAACAGCTTCATTTCCCGGGCAGGCACGGACCTGGTGATCTGCTGCGCGCCGCGCCGTGGTAAAGAATTCACGTACGCCCTGCTGGACGAGTGGCTGCCGGTGGATAAAAAGGCAAACAATGAGGAAACGTTATCCACGCTGGCGCTGCGTTACCTCAGCGGTCACGGCCCGGCTACGGTGCAGGATTTTGCCTACTGGTGCGGGGAAACACTGACAGCCGCCAAAGCAGCGATACTGGCGCTGGGAAACGAGGTGGAAAAAATAACAGCCGGCGGTAAGGAGTATTGGATGAAACCGGTTACGGCCTCACCGCCATCCACTCCCGGAATGTTACTGTTGCCGGGCTTCGACGAATATTACACCGGTTATGCAGACAGAAGCCTGCTCGCAAGGGAAGCCGAATTGAAAAAACTCACTCCGCCGAACGGCATCCTGCAACCCATCGTGGTCAACAACGGAAAAATAAAGGGCAACTGGAAACGGACTGTGAAAAAGAATACGTTGCAACTGGAAGCCATCCCATTCACCAGTTTCAGCGACACACAGAAAAAAGCCATGACGAAGCGCTCTAAGGATTTCTCCCGGTTCATGGGCCTGCCTGTGGAATGGATATAATTTTTTTATTTTTGATTTCATGACCACAAACCCGCTTCCGCAACATGCCACTACGGCATGGCGCCTGAAAGCCATCTTTACCGGTTCCGTAGGTAACCTGGTGGAGTGGTACGACTGGTATGCCTATTCTGCTTTTGCACTTTATTTCGCTCCTGCCTTTTTCCCAAAAAGTAACAGCACAGTACAATTGCTGAATACTGCCGCCATTTTCGCAGTGGGTTTCCTGATGCGGCCGATAGGAGGGTGGCTGTTCGGCAGCATTGCCGACAAGCGCGGCCGGAAAGATGCGCTTACATTATCCGTGCTGCTCATGTCGTTCGGCTCGATGATCATCGCCTGCACCCCAACGTACAACAGCATCGGTTTGGCGGCGCCCGTTTTGCTCCTGCTGGCGAGGCTTTTACAGGGCCTGAGCATCGGCGGCGAATACGGTACGTCCGCTACTTATCTCAGTGAAGTGGCTTCGTCCGACAAACGGGGGTTCTTTTCCAGCTTTCAATACGTAACCATGATCGGCGGGCAGCTGCTGGCACTGGGCATACAGTTATCGCTGCAGAAAATATTCCTTACGCAGGCAGAGCTGAGTGAATGGGGCTGGCGTATTCCATTTGTAATTGGTGCTATACTCGCACTGGTGGCGCTTTATCTCCGCACCAACATGCACGAGTCCGTAGCACTTGAAGGCAAAACAAAAGAACGCGGCTCGGTGAAGGTGTTGCTGAAAAAACATCCTTATGCCGTGTTAACCGTTGTGGGCCTCACTTTGGGCGGTACCATCGCTTTCTATACGTACACCACGTACATGCAAAAGTTCCTCGTCAATACGGTGAAACTGTCAAAAGAAGATTCCACCGTCATCACATTTTTCCTGATGCTGATCTACGCCGCTATCCAGCCAATGTTTGGATGGCTGAGCGATAAAATAGGTCGGAAGCCGCTGCTGATCTGGTTTGGCGTGATGGGTACCCTGTTTACCGTGCCCCTTCTCAGTGCCATCGGCCAGGCGGGTTCGGTGTGGGCGGCTTTTTATCTCATTCTCTGCGCGCTCGTGATCGTGAGTGGCTACACTTCTATCAATGCGGTGGTGAAAGCAGAGTTGTTCCCCGCGGAAGTGCGCGCACTGGGCGTGGGATTGCCGTATGCCTTAACCGTGGCCATTTTTGGCGGAACAGCAGAATACCTTGCCCTTTATTTTAAAAATATCGGCCACGAATCTTATTATTACTGGTATGTAACCGGGTGTATCTTTATTTCCCTGCTGGTGTACGTGTTTGCGAAAGACAGTCGTGCGAATTCCTACATGGACAAAGAACAATTATAAAAACTCAGCGATGCCTCCATTCCGCGGAATGCCATATGATTATCCTCCTGCTTTCTGTTATCCGCTGACAGAGCTGTGCATGTATGTTTTATTCGTGCTCTGCTGCATGCACGCCTGGAAAAAGGGCGCCGGCAGTATGGCCTACCTGCTTGGCGGGCTGGGTTTCGGGTTATTGCTCGAATACGTGAACGTGGCTTCCAGCGGGGGTTACGTGTATGGCAAGTTTTGGGTGATGTTCGGTACAGCGCCGAACGACATTCCCCTGTGCATCGGCATGGGCTGGGCGGTCATCATGTACACGGCGAGGCTGATAACGGATTCGTTCGGACTACCGGTTTGGGCCGCCGCCGCGATCGATACTTTGCTGGCCATCAACATCGATCTCAGTATGGATGTAGTCGCCTACCGCCTGCACATGTGGCATTGGGACTGGGAACACCGCGCAGGCATTGAATTTTCACTGACCGGCCAGTGGTTTGGCGTGCCATATGGCAACTTTTACGGCTGGCTGCTCGTTGTTTTTTATTATTCGGTGTTTGCAAGATTGCTTGAAAAGTCGCCATGGAAGCGACTCTACGTCTGGCGAATTTCCACGCCGCTGTTATCTATCCTGCTGTCGCAGGTGGCGCTGTTCGTTTCTTTATTTCCGCTGGCCGACTGGCTGAAACAATTCGGCATCACCAGTGCCCACCGTTTTGTGACGCTGCTGATAATTTTCGCGGCAATGGCTATCCTGGGTTTCCGGAAAAGAAACCTCCTCATTGGCACCCGCTTACCAATTGTAACCTGGCTGGTGCCTGCATGGTTCCACGTGTACTTCATCTGCTGGTTTTTCGGAGCGGGTTTTTACAAAGAAAACGGCTGGATGACTTTCTGGAGCGTCGCTAATTTTACGGCTGGCATCGTGATACACTGGCTACTGTACCGGTATCTGCATCAACGGCCGCGCCTGGTAAGGGTTTCATAAGAGGTTGGGATACCGGGATGTGGATAACTACGTCAAACTGCAGTGCTATTATGTTTGCCGTGTTCAGTTGATTTACATGTATGGGTTCACAACTGAAATGCCTTTGAAGCCCTACACTTAATTTATGTAATTTTGTAAACTATGTATTTATACATCAAGGCGTTGCATATCATTTTTGTGGTAACCTGGTTTGCCGGGTTATTTTACATCGTACGCCTTTTTATATATTATACAGAAGCGCAGGATAAACCTGAACCCGAGCGCAGCATCCTGCAAACACAATTCGGAACGATGATCAAACGGTTGTGGTTTGGGATTACCTGGCCATCGGCCGTGCTGACATTGATCTTCGGGCCCTGGATGGTAATACTGCTGGGCGATATTCCCGGCTGGCTGTGGATAAAACTCGCCTTTGTACTGGGATTATATGTTTATCACTTTTTACTGCATGGAATTTATAAAGGCCTGATGGCGGGACGGCTGAAATATACATCTACACAGCTTCGTATCTGGAATGAAGTAGCCACAATATTTTTAGTAGCGATTGTGTTTCTCGTTGTTCTGAAAAGTTTGCTGAGTATGCTTTGGGCGTTGATCGGTCTGGTGATATTTACGATCTGCCTCTTGATCGCGATCCGGGTTTATAAAAAGATCCGCGAGAAAAAATAAACTAGTCTTTTTTTCCCACCGTTACCTGGAACGAAACGCCGGCGGACAAAAGTTTCACGTTTCCTGCTCCAACTCCACCCAACGGCAGTTTCACATACGGCTGCACACCCCATTGAATGACGCCTTTGGTATTTCTTTCATAATTGACGCCCAGGTTCAGCACGGAAAAATAATGTTGGTTACTGTTATTGAATTCCCGTTTGTACTTGCCGCCGCTTAAAGTATAGTATTCATACTTTTCCTTTATCATGAAATAAGACGATGCTCCCACCATTGCGCTCCATGTGCTTTTGGGTTTGTGCAGGAAGGTATAGTGTACGTTCAATGGGACATCCAGCACATTGCAATCCGCATCGATCTTTTTATAGTAAGTAGGGTAGGGACTGTCATAATCTTTGTCTTCCGCGCCGTAGAGCTTTTTGTTGTAGGAAGCGCCTGTGCTCAGGTAGAAGTTGTTGTTGATATGATAACGGATCAGCAGGCCGCCCCCAAACCCAATCCGGCCATGCTTCAGCGACGGCACTGCATTATAGTCAGGGCCGAGTGTGATGCCTGCATCAAAACCGCGTTTCTGTTTTTTCTTCTTTTCCTGTACAGGGTTATCCACAGCTGCCGTGATTTTTGAAGAATCATTCACGGGATTGGCGGGAGCCGGCGTTGTCTTCACAGAGGGAATATTAGTTGCTTTCGGGTTATTCACACCCGCCGTCAACTTTGAAGAATCTTTCGTGGAACCAGCCGGCGTGGGCACGATGTTAACAGGCGCAACCGGATTTTTAGGTGCCGTGTTATCCACCGTTGTCTGGTTGTTTTCCGTTTTTGCGGTGGTCACTCCTCTCTGCTGCAGGTTATCCACAATAGTGGTGTTTTTCTTTGCCGGTGTTAAGGCAAGGCTGGCGGAAGGAGTGGCTGTATTATTTCCAGCCGGTTTATCCACATCGATGCCGGCAGATGTTGCCGGCTCAATAGTGCCGGAAGCACCAGGCAACGAAATTCCCGCAGCCGGGGTTTGGTGTGGTGTGGCCGGTCTGTCTTTTATGTTTTCCTGTGTTTCAGGTGAATGGGCGCCGGCTTTATTCAAACTATCGGTAACGGATATACGATCTGATTCATTTTTATCCACCGGCTGCTGTTCTAAAAACCACCACCAGCTGCCAAGGCCCAGGAGAAGGAGCAAACCTGCCGTCCACCAGTAAAAAGCACCGCGCCGGCGGCCGGAATCGTCCAGGCGTTTTTTCATCTGGTCCCAGGCAGCGGGATCAAATGGAACGTCTGCTTCCTGCAGCTTTTTACGGATACTATTTTCAAACTGTTCACTCATTTTCGAACGCTTGCACCGATTTCACCGGCGTCTTGATTATTATTCAGGGATGTAATTTCTTCTATCTTCTCCTTCAGAATCCTTTTTGCTTTAAACAAATTGGATTTTGACGTTCCTTCCGAAATGCCCAGCATGGCGGCAATTTCCTGGTGTTGAAAACCTTCCATCACATACAGGTTGAAAACGGTTTTATATGCAGGCGGCAGGTTTTGCACCAACAGGAGTATTTCATCATAGGATAATTTGTCCAGCGCTTTATCATCGGTAACGCCAAGATCATAAGCCTGGGAAATATCTTCGGCAAACGAAATTTTTTTCCGGCTCCGCAAATGGTCGATGGCGGTATTGGCCATGATTTTACTGAGCCAGCTTTTAAATGGCCTGGAGGTATCGTAAGAATTGATGTGGTTAAAAATTTTTAGGAAACCATCGTTGAGAATTTCGATAGCTTCATTTTTGTTGTTGGCGTAACGCAAACAGATAGCCATGGCATATCCGAAGAATTGCCGGTAAAGTGCTTCCTGGCTGCCGCGCTTCCACTGACGGCAACCCTCGATGATGTCTAATATGTCCTGCACTCTGTTTTTGTTACTATCCTAACTTATCGCTCCAAAATGTCTCACGTGGAAACATTTCGGTTGTCCATAAGTTACTGCATCTTTTTTTAATGTGACCGCTTCTTTTTCTTTTCTTCCACAATTGTACGTGTTCAAAGTCACGCCGGTTGCCTTCGTTTCATTTTTGAGTCCGAAAAATCACTCATTTTATCTCCATCCCTCAAAAAACGCATTTTTAGCCTTTTTTACGGATTTTGATGCCTTTTGATATCTACTATCGACCCAAGAGGAGATCGTCGAAATTTGAGGAGGTGGTTTTTCAGCAATTTATCGACTGAAAATCAACTGTTTATGAATTTTTGGGTGTTTTTCAGCAATTTTGGGTATATATTCACAAAAAAAGAGGTGCGTTATCAACACACCTCTTTTTTCAGCAAGATTTATAAAAATCACCGGCCCATAAAAACCATCAGAATCTGTACGTCACTCGGATTGACGCCGCTGATCCGGCTGGCTTGTCCTAACGTGCGCGGTTTTATTTTGGTGAATTTCTGCCGGGCTTCGTTCGATAAAGAAACCAGTTTCGAATAATCGAACGTTTCGGGGATGACTAGGTCTTCCAGCTGGCTCATACGCTGTACCAGTTCATTTTCTTTTTCGATATACACATCATACTTCACCTGGATTTCTACCTGCTCCAGCACTTCACGATTGAAACCTGCGAGTACTTTTTCCACTTTCGGCAAGCTGTTTTTCATTGAAATAATATCCAAACCGGGACGAAGCAGTACCTGATGCGCACGCTGTTTTTGCGTGAGCGGGGCAGAACCATTAGCCTCGAGCCACGGATTTGTTTCCTCCGGTTCGAGCGCTAGTTCTTTCAGAATAGCTTTTACCTGGTCCACTCCGGAGATTTTTGCGCGGGTTTTCTCCATTCTTTCTTCTGTGGCAAGACCTAATCTGTAGCTTCTTTCCGTCAAACGAAGGTCCGCATTATCCTGTCGGAGGAGGGTGCGGAACTCTGCGCGGGAGGTAAACATGCGGTACGGTTCGTCCGTTCCTTTGTTGATCAGGTCGTCGATGAGCACCCCAATGTACGCTTCGCTGCGTTTCAGGATCAGCGGTTCCTGCTCTTTCACTTTCAGGTGTGCGTTGATACCCGCCATCAAACCCTGGCAGGCAGCTTCTTCATAACCGGTGGTACCGTTAATCTGACCCGCAAAAAACAGGTTCGACACCTGCTTTGTTTCCAGCGAAAACTTCAACTGGGTAGGGGGGAAATAATCATATTCGATCGCATATCCCGGGCGGAACATTCTCGCATTTTCAAAACCCGGTACAAGGCGCAGCGCTTTTTGCTGTACATCTTCCGGCAGGGATGTAGAAAATCCGTTCACATAGATCTCTACGGTATTAAATCCTTCCGGCTCTACGAACAACTGATGGCGATCGCGTTCGGCGAAACGGTTTATTTTGTCTTCGATGCTCGGGCAATACCGGGGGCCTACGCCCTGGATGCGGCCCTGAAACATGGGCGACCGGTCGAAGCCGGTGCGCAGAATGTTGTGTACCTCTTCACTAGTATAGGTAATCCAGCAGCTTCTTTGTTTGTCGGGGGTGATCTTTTCAACGTCCATGTAAGAGAATCCCACCATCTCATCGTCGCCTTTCTGCTCTTCCATTTTTGAATAATCGAGGCTTCTTCCGTCGATGCGGGGAGGGGTCCCGGTCTTCAGCCGGTCGCTTTCAAAGCCGAGGGATACCAGCTGTTCGGTGATGCCAGTGGCAGCTTTTTCCGCTACACGGCCCCCGCCGAACTGTTTATCACCGATATGAATAACGCCGTTCAGGAAGGTTCCGTTGGTGAGTACCACCGCTTTTGCTTCGATTTCATGGCCAAGCCCGGTGATTACACCATAGCAAATACCATCTTTCACCAGGAGGCCTTTTACCATATCCTGGTAGAAATCCACCCGCTTGGTGTTCTCCAGTGCTTCCCTCCATTTGGTGGCAAACAACATCCGGTCGCTTTGGGCTCTCGGGCTCCACATAGCGGGGCCTTTACTGCGGTTGAGCATGCGGAATTGTATCATCGACTGGTCGGTCACAATTCCGGAATACCCGCCGAGGGCATCTATTTCGCGCACAATCTGTCCTTTGGCGATACCACCCATGGCGGGGTTGCAACTCATCTGGGCGATGGTTTGCATATTCATGGTAATCAGCAGCACCCGGGAACCCATGTTGGCGGCGGCAGCGGCAGCTTCACACCCGGCATGTCCGGCACCGACAACAATAACATCGTAAGAAGGAAACATACTTGATTTTTGAAAGTGCAAAGTTAAGCATAAAAGATGGATGGGAGGGTGGATTTTGGAAGGGGGAAGCGGAGGAGAGGGCTTTGTAGGGGAAGGAGCTATATCGAAGGGTTTAGGAGGGAGACTCGAGGAACTTCAGCATTTAGGGTGGTTTTGTGATTTCCCTCTCTTTTCAAAGAAGAGAGAATATACCCATTCCACTTTCCTTAGGGAACGCAATTTGATAGGAGGGAGTATACAGTGGAACAAAACAGTTTCACCTTTGAACAAATGGGGCATCTGCCGGAAATGATTTAATAGTATCCAGTAGCTACTCCTGGATGGTGTCTTCCAAACTGAGCAAATACTATTTAGATCAATCGATTTTTGGGGTCGTATGGTAATGTGTGAGCGAGAAACCTGCCTTTGTAATGCAAAAGCACACTCGCCCGGGCAGGGAGGGGAGCAGAGTTTACAGTGATACCTAACATCTTCCTTTCCCACCTAAGGGGAGGAAGATGAACATGGAGGCTTGATGCTCGAAGACAGCCAAGTACGACAGTGGGCCTGATACCCGATCCAAGAGTATTATTTAGGGTTCAAACTTATGTGCTGGGCATCAAACGAGGATCTTCATTGTTATTAATAGACCCTTCAAATACCAAAACTTAAGTTCTCTGGAGGATAAGGTGCATGCTCCACTATTTCCCTAAGGGAACAACCACCCAATTCTATAAAAAGTGGCCTTCCTAAAGGGAAATCGCATCCACGCTTACCTCAAACCATAGCAGCTGCATCTCTTTTCAGCAAAACAACCGTAAGGTTCTCTTTCCTAATCTCTCCGTTAATAGATTCTTTTCCCGAACCTCTTCTAGGGTCACTCCCTAAATGGAAGCCCTATCCATAACCCGGAGGATTCTCATTCAAACGACAATACACGCTTAAGGGAATAGAAAAACTCTTGCAGAGGGAAAGAACACTAAACCAAAGAGCCTCATGTTCCACGTGGAACATACAAATCCCCATGATGACTTACGATTTCGGTACGTAACAGATGTTCCACGTGAAACATACCCATTCCCCGCCGTCCGAACCCTCACTTAAATAAAGAAGAATGTTCCACGTGGAACATCCTTCTTTATTGCTGAAAGTATAGTTGTAAATACTCGTCTTCTTTCTGCCGCATTAAGGCCTCCTCCTTCTTCGTTTTATCCTTGTATCCACAAAGGTGCAATGCCCCATGAAACATCACCCGGTGCAGTTCATAGTTCTCGGTCACTTCAAACTGCTCGGCATTCTCTCTCACCCGGTCGATGCTGATATAAATCTCCCCTTCGGTCACTTCCGGGTCGGGTGACAATTCAAACGTAACAATGTCCGTATAGGTGTCGTGCTTCAGGAACTCTTCGTTGATCTGTAGCAGGTATTCATCCGTGCAGAAAACATATTGGAGATTGGATAAGCCCTGTTCTTCCCTTTTAAATAAGTCGGCGATGAAAGCTTTTAACCGGGTTCTATCCTTTAACCCAACCTTTACCTCGTGCGCTGAGAAATATATAGCCATAATGTAAAATTATAGTGAAAATCCCGATCTACCACGGCCGTTTTTTGCATATTGGGCTTTGTACAATACCTTTGTTATGTAATAGCTGGGGCCTTGGTCACAGATTGGTTTTAACTCGCTCAATAAATATTTATGATTAAACTTTCGTCTCTTACGATTGGCAAAAGCGCAGTGATTCGGGAATTTGAGAAAAGTGACCTCCATATAAAACTGATGGAAATGGGATGTGTTCCGGGAGAAACAGTGAAGGTTGAAAAAATAGCCCCCCTCGGCGACCCTATCTGCATTATCGTGGCCGGTTATAATCTTTCGCTTCGCAAAACAGAAGCAGATCATATTTGGGTAGAAGAAGTAGCTGTGTAGATTCCTCATCAAAGATTTTCTAAAGACGTGCCGGTTGGGACGTCTTTTTTATTTGGCTTAATGAGTCCTCAGGAAGGGGTAGAAGCCTCCACTGTTCTGATTCATAACTATCCCCTCAAATCACACATCATGCCGGCACCCATATATTTACCCCCAGGCACCCTCCCTTAAAAAAGCTGAAGTCAACTTGTACCCGTTTCAACGCACCGAATCACTAACACCTGACAACTGCATCCTTGTCGAACAGCCCACAACTACCTACATTTTATCTCTGCCCATATACATTATTCCCCTAAGCAGGTCGATGTTCCATTGTTCGCCAGTTTGATCTGAATGGCAATTTTCTTCTATAGCCTCCAGATGAATCGTTCCACTGGGTGAAGCCTATAATGCCTCGCGACATCGCTTGACACCTTGAGTGCAGAATTTACCTGGGCGTTTAAGTTCCGGAATATTCTAAGAAATGGTCTGGGCAGTAAAAACAAACATCAAAATAAGAGAGCCGCCTTGTTCCATCCTCATCAAGTTTCTTCATTTACATCAGAATTTTCTTACATTCTACCCCAGGTTTCCAAGTTGTTCATTCATAAAATAATCTTCCCCAACCACCTTCACCTCCCCAAACCAACCTACCCGAGTAGGCGCCGGCTTATCGGAAAACCAAACTCTATTTCACCACCCCGTTCATCTCATCTCTGTTCATTCAAAAACTTTAATCCAGGGTAGGGGCCCCCTCACAGAAATCTTTAAAAAAACAATTCCACTTATCCCACATCCATCACCAAATGGAAATGCCACAAGCCAATTGTAATTATATCCACCCGGTCAGTCATATTGATTTAGAATGCACTCCAGCGAAATATCCCCGCTTGAAAAAAGATGCGAACTACAATCACATCAACTCTCCTTGAAATGCAACTGAAACAAATTCTTTCCGCTTCCCTAAAATGCGCTCCCACCAAAATACCACTACTGAAAACAGATATGAACTCCAATCATCTCAGTCTTATGAAATGCAACTGGAAGAAATTACTTTTCAGCTACGTCTTCTCCTAAACTGCCCCACCGAAATACCACCACTGAAAAACAGATATGAAATCCAATCACATCAGATTCCATGAAATGCAACAAGAACAAATTCTTTTCAGCTCGCTTCCTTAAAATCCATCGTCGAGTTATGCGAAACGATATTCATTTTACTCACACAGAAACACACCTCCGCAAACGCTCTTCACTCGACACCTTCCCCAGACGATTGGTCGATTCCCCCTTCATAAAAAAGTCCCAGGTAAACTCAGTATTTCATTCGAAAACATCGCTTTCACAAAGCATCCAAAAAACAAACTTTATAATATATATTAAAATGATTAACAAGAAAATATATAGGTCAAACAATAAAACTATTTATCTCAAAGGCAAGAAAAAAGCTGCCCGTAAGCAGCTTCCTCCAATCAGATTCTTCCTCTCCGAATTATTATAATCCGGCTTGTGCGCTGATCTCCAGCATCCTGTCGATCGGCTTCTTCGCAGCCAGGCGGAGATTTTCCTCCATCGTAATTTCAGGTTGCTCGTATTCCATACAGAGGTACAGTTTCTCCAGCGTGTTCAACTTCATGTGCGGACAATCATTGCAGGCACATGCGTTATTCGGCGGCGCAGGGATAAACGTCTTCGCCGGGTTCTCTTTCTGCATCTGGTGCAGAATCCCCGTCTCCGTCACCACGATATATTCCTGAGCATCGTCACGCTGGGTGAATTTCAGCAGCCCCGTGGTGGACCCGATGAAATCTGCAATGGCCAGCACCGGTGCCTCACATTCGGGATGGGCGATGATTTTCGCATTCGGATGGCGCATCTTCAGTTTGGTGATTTTCTCCAGGCTGAATATCTCGTGCACCATACAGGCTCCGTTCCATAATACCATATCCCGACCCGTTTTCTTGATCAAATAAGACCCCAGGTTGCGGTCGGGTGCAAATATGATCGGCTGGTCCTTCGGAACGCTTTCGATGATTTTCTCGGCGTTGGAGCTCGTACAAATGATATCGCTGAGCGCTTTGATGCCTGCAGAACAGTTAATATAAGAAATGACGATGTGATCGGGATACTGGTCGCGGAACTTTTTGAACAGCTCGGGCGGCGCACTGTCGGCCAGGGAACAGCCCGCTTTCAGGTCGGGCAGCAGTACCTTTTTCTGTGGACTGAGAATTTTCGCCGTTTCCGCCATAAAGTGCACGCCGGCAAATACAATAATGTCGGCATCCGTTTTGGCCGCCTGCTGGCTCAGCCCCAGGCTGTCCCCGATATAATCGGCCACATCCTGTATATCAGGCTCCTGGTAATAATGCGCGAGGATGATCGCGTTCTTTTCTTTTTTAAGCCGCTCTATTTCAGCGAAGAGATCCAACTGCACATCCACCCCTATATCCAAAAATCCCCGCTTTTGCAAATTTTTTTTTGCTTCCGTTAATGCCGTAATCATACTCTATAATTTTTTTTCTTTTTAAAAAGAAGAAAAGCCCACTACTACTATGGGTGTGAATATGGGGGAAACTCATTTTCCCGCCGTATACAAATGTAGTTGTTATTATTTTTTTAGCGCCTATTCACACGAAATTAACAGCCGTTTTTCGCGCTGCTGCTGAATTTGCCCGGCTTTATCCACAGTGTTAACAGGGAGTTGCGTGAAGAACTTTTTCGGGCTGTGTGTATTAAGAAAATGTTAAGACAGCGCGGTTATCCACTTTCAAAATCCCCGGACTACCTTCCGGAAGAATAACAAATTTAGTTGTTCGTTCTTCCGGACGCCTCCTTTCCCACAAAAAACGGTGTTTACCCCATGGTTATTAACAGCATTTGTGGAAAAATGGACCTCCGGAACTGAAATCAGCCGCGACCAAATTTTTTTGCATTTTCACCGGAAGTATTCACAAAATGTTGTGGATTATACGGGCGATATCCTTATTTTGTGGATAACCAAGACCCGAATTTCAATCATTCCCTCGCCGGAAACAGCCAAATGACGGACTTTAAGAGCAATTTTTAACAACCAATACCTGTGTATTAAACTAAACCAAAATGTGGAAAAAGTGTGAATGAAGGCAAAAACCGGCCCCTCCAGATACCGCTCAAACCCTTTGCTGTATTGGATTTGGAGCAATTAAAAGCGATTTTGCAGTTACAACTATTTTATTCTATTTTTGCTACCTCTAAAATTTAGACTATATATTATATGTCAGTTATTCAGAAAATCAGGGACAAGTACGCCGTTGTTATCATCGTTTTGATATGTCTGGCCATTGTGAGCTTTTTGCTGCAGGATGTATTCTTTGGTTCTAACTCCATGTTCAGGCAATCTACCACGGTAGGTAAAGTAAATGGAGAGGAGCTGGACTACCGTGATTACATGCAGCGGATAGAAAACTCCCAAAACCGGATGCGCCAGCAAATGCAGGGCGCCAGCCTCGATGAGGAAACACAGCAGTACATTCGTGAAGAGGCCTGGGATCAGTTTCTGCGCGAGCACATCATGAAAGCGCAATATGAAGAGTTGGGCATCGAAGTAACCCAGCTCGAAGTAGCTGATCATATTAATGGTAAGAATCCACACCCCCTGGTACTCCAGAATTTCACCAACCCGGAAACGGGCCAGTTCGACCGCGCTATTTTTGACCGCGTAAGAGAAAACGCCCGCCAGGATCAAACCGGCGAAGTAAGCGCGCAACTCCTCGCGTTCGATAACGCCATCGCAGAATACCAGAAGAACCTTAAATATATTACGCTGGTACACCAGGGTATTAACTACCCTAAATGGCTGGCCGCGCAACAGGCTGCCGACAATGCACAGAACGCAAACATCAGTTACGTGCAGGTGCCTTATGCTACTATCGCCGACAGCACCATCAAAGTAACCGACGCGGAGTTAAATAAATATATACAGGACAACAAAGCCCGCTTTGAAGTACCTGAAACCCGCAAAGTGGAATACGTATCTTTCGATGTGGTGCCTACCGCCGCAGACACCGCAGCTGCTATGACCGAGCTGCTGAAACTGAAAGCGGAAATGGATACCACACCGGATATCGCCGGTTTCATCAAACTGAACTCCGAACTGGCTTTTTATGATGGCTACGCTTCCCGCAGCGCCATCCAGGTTCCTGCAAAAGATTCCATCATCGACTTACCGGTTGGCGCCACTTACGGCCCCTACCGTGATAATAATGTATTGGTGTTTGCAAAAATGCTCGACCGCAAAACGATGCCGGATACTGTGAAGTTCCGCCAGATCGTGCTGATCGCACAACCGGGCTTAGACTCGGCAGTGAAAAAACGTGCAGACAGCCTGGCTGCCGCCATCAGCGGTGGTGCAGATATCGCGGCACTGGCCACCCAGTTCTCCGACGATCCGAGCAGCAAACAAACCGGCGGTGAATACACCCTCACCCCGAACGGATATTTCGCCAACGAACTGAAAGAAGTAAAAGACTTCGCTTTCACCGGCACCAACGGTCAGCTGAAAGTGATCAAACTGGCCGTGGGCGGTTATGCCATCGTGAAAATCACGGAGCAGAAAAACTTCGGTCCTGCCGTGAAAATCGCTTATCTCGCCAAACCGGTTGACGCCAGCAATACCACCAGCAGCGATGCACTGGGCCAGGCCAACGATTTTGCTTCTAAAAACAGCGATCAGAAATCTTTCGAAAAAAATGTACAGCAGAAAGGGCTAAACAAACGGATTGCGGATAACATCCAGCCGATGGATTTCGTACTGCCCGGCCTTGGTGCTTCCCGCGAAATCGTGAACTGGGCGTATAAAGCAGATAAAGGTGATGTGAGCCCCGTGTTCACGCTCGAAGATAAATTCGTGGTAGCGGTGCTCAGCGGCGTTCGTAACAAAGGCCTCGCCCCGCTCGAAGAAGTTCGCCCGCAGGTAGAAGCGGAAGTGAAAAAAGTGAAGAAAGCAGAACAGATCATGGCCAAGCTGAAATCTCCTGCCAGCATCGAAGCGGCGGCTTCCGCCACCAACCAGCCGGTACTGACGGCCGACGCCCTGAATTTCTCTACACCGTTCGTTCCTTCCATGGGCTTTGAACCGCGTGTAGTAGGCGCCGCCTTTAATAAAGCATGGGGCACAGCCAAAGTGAGCGAGGCTATCCAGGGTAACGGCGGCGTGTTTGTGGTGAAAGTGAACAGCTATGTGCCTGCACCGGCTCCGGGAACCGACTACAACCAGCAGCGCCAGGCGTATGAGCAGAACCTGAAACAGGTGGCCGACCAGCAACTGTTCCAGGTGCTGAAGAAGAAAAGCGACGTGAAAGACAACCGCGCTGAATTCTTTACATCGAATTGATTTTTAGAGATATAGTCTACAAAGGCCGGGCATGTCCCGGCCTTTTTGTTTTTATCGCCCCGGTAACGGCTGTCAGCCGACAGTCATTTATAGATGCCATAACCGTAGCGATCCCCTTCCTTCCGGCCCCAATTGGGCTTGGGGCGAAAGCGGTGCCTGGCCGCGGGAGCTTGTGTACCCGCCAACGATTGCCCCGGAATCCGTAAATTTGCAATATGGAAGAGATTGTTAACAAGGTTGCGCAAAGCGCACTGACCACGATAGATCTGGAGAAATTCTACCCGGCCGGGGAAACGGCCGTTTTTGATATGAAGGATCACCTGTTCATGGAACTGATCCTGAAAGAAAAAGATTTCCGTGCAGGCCTGCTGGCGCTTGATTGGGAGATATACCGCGGAAAAAACGTAGCGATCGTTTGCACGGCCGATGCCATTGTTCCCATCTGGGCCTATATGCTGGTGGCCAGTTACCTCGAGCCCGTTGCGGCTTTTTACGCTTTCGGCGACGAGGAATTTGTGCATAAAACGCTGTTTATCAAAAATATAGCTGCCATCGATCCGCAGGAGTATGTGGACAAGCGCATCGTCGTGAAAGGCTGTGGAGACAAGGCGATCACGGAAGCGGCTTATGTGGAAATCACCCGTCTGCTGCGCCCGGTGGTGAAGAGCATCATGTACGGCGAGCCCTGCTCAACCGTGCCGGTATTCAAGAAAAAATAAGATCAGAACCAGCCGCGTTTCCTGAACACAAAAATCATGGAAACAAAAATGAACAGCATCACGCCCAGCACGATGAAATAGCCGTATGGGCTTCTCAGTTCCGGCATCACGTCAAAGTTCATCCCGTAAATACCGGTGATCACCGTCAACGGCGCCAGCAGCGTGGTTACAATGGCGAGCACCTTCATTACCTCGTTCATCTTCTGGTTCATCTGCACGTGGTAAAGCTCCTGCAGGTTCATCACCAGGTCGCGGTAGCTTTCCGCGAGATCGTTGGCCTGTACAATATGATCGTACACGTCTTTGAAATATTTTTCGGTATCTTCTTTCAACCAGTTATTCTCCGATTTCATCAGCCCGTTCATCAACTCCCGCACGGGCGCAATTGACCGTTTGAAGAGCAGCATTTCCTTTCTCAGGAAATTGATGCGTGCCAGCGTACGGTTATTAGGCTGTCGGGGAATGATCTCCTCCAGGATTTCAATCCGCTCGCCGAGGTTATCCATCACAACAAAATAATTATCGACGATCGTATCGAGCAGGGTATATAAAAGGTAGTCCGCCCCTTTATTCCGCAGCTTGGTGCCGCCGGTGCGGATCTTTTCCCGGACGGGATTGAATACGTCTTTATCGGGATCGTCCTGGAAGGAGATGACGATGTTTTTACCGAGTATCATGCTCACCTGTTCAATTTCAACCGTAGCGCTTTCAGCCCTGAAATATACCATGGGCAACAGGCAGAAAAGATGTTCCCTGATTTCGTCCATCTTGGCGCGCTGCCCTTCGCTGAGAATATCCTCCATGAGCAGCGGGTGTATGTTGAAGTTGTTGCAGATGATTTCCACGTCTTCCCGCCGCACCCCGTCCACATTGATCCACTTGACGGCGTTGGTGCCGTTGAACCGTATGCAGCTTTGCGCGTCGGGCATTACTTCTTCCTTGACGTGATTTTCATCGTATTCAAAAACGGTAATTTTTACATGATCAACCGGCTTGCGCGAAGTAGTGGCCGTTACCGGGTTAAAGTTCATGAGCCGCTGTTTCTTTACCCTGAACGGATTGATGGCATCTGGAATGGGCAGTAAGGGTCGTTTGGCCATACCGGTGTTTTTTTGCTAAAATAGTATAAAATAGGTGCTTGCGGCGGGCAATTCTTCTTATTTAGATAAGATTGCCATAACAGCCGCGTAACACGGGAACCGTAGTTTCACCCCCAGAAAACGACCTCACTTATGCACACACGTTCCCGCAAGAATTTCATTTTTCCGGCTGTATTGTTATTGGGCGCTGGTTTTACCGCCTGCAAAGATTCCGATTCACCGGGCAAAATGCCGAACAAAGACATCGTATTTGCCAACCATTCCGTTACTCCTGCACTGATCACTAAAAAAGCAGGCTTCGACAAACTGGAGATTTTTTCACTCATCAGCAGCGACGATAAGCTCGCCGGCAGCCCCGCCTTCGTGTTTGGCGGTTCGGCAGACGGTTCGGGCCTGATGAAACAGGGGGATGTGTATCATCTCATCGTTAACCACGAAGACAACTTCGCCGTTTCGCGCATTACGCTCGACAAAACGTTCAAGCCCATCAAAGGAGAGTACATCCTGAATTCAGACGGCGGCCAGTGGCGACTTTGCTCCGCCACCCTCGCTACGCCCGAAGAGCACGGCTTCGGCCCGATGTACCTCACCTGCGGAGAAAGCGGTGAAGAATCCAAAACCAATCTCCTCGACCCGCTCGACATTCCCGCGAATGCGGCCAAATTCAGAGACAACAACGGCCTCGGCCGCTGGAGCGCTGAAAACGCCGTACCCCTGCCGAAAACCACCTACGCCGGTAAAACAGTCATCCTGATCGGCGAAGATGACGACAAGGCATCCGGCGGACAACTCGCCATGTACCTGAGCAACACCATTGGCGACCTCGATAACGGCAGCCTCTATATGCTGAAACGCACAGACGGCAACCAGAAAGAAACCGACATCAAAACCGGTACCACCGTGGACGTGGAATTCGTAAAAATCGATAACCACACCGCGCTCACCGGTGCAGACATCAATGCAAAAGTAGACGTGCTCAAAGCCATCCGCTTTGGCCGTGTGGAAGACATCGACTACCGCAAAGGTTCTGCAGAAGGCGGCCGCGATATATTTTTCAATGTGACCGGCCAGGCAAAATCCGGTGTGAACGCAGACGGATCGCGCACTGTGGCCGGCCGTACCTATCGCCTGAAGCTGGACGCCGCCAATCCCCTGAAAGGCAAACTGGAACTGCTGCTCGATGGCGACGACAAGTCCGGTCCCGCTAAAGATTTCCAGAACCCCGACAATATCTGTGTAACGAATAATTACGTGTACATCCAGGAAGACGCCAATAGTTACGGTACGGAAACACACGATGCCATCGTGTACCAGTACAACATCAACACCCGCGAACTGAAGCAGGTGCTGGAACTGGATCACCGCCGCACTACCGCAGATACGAAAACGTATAATCCCACCACACCGTCTGCCTTCGGCAGCTGGGAATACGGCGCGCTGATCGATATTTCAGAAACAGTGGGTGTGGAAGGAACATTTGCGCTGTGCATACAGCCGCACTCCTGGAGAGGCACCAAATACCTGAATCCGGACGGCGGCAGCAAACGCGCGGCGGAGAATCAGGCAAGCCAGATTGTAATACTGAAAGGCCTTCCGAAGTAACCGTTTTTACCCCGATGAAGTATGAGAGAAACGTCCTCCTCTTTCGGGGAGGATTTCTCCATTTTAAAAACAGTGGCTTATGCGAAACGGGTTCATTATTGTGACGATCATTTTTACCGCGCTGTTCATTATGGTGCGCAGCCGGCAGGCGAGTAAAATATCGGTGGAAGTGCGCAACGTGCGCAACTGGTACACCATCCGGGCCGCGGAGCTCGACGATGCGGCCAATCGCCTTTTCCATGCCGTGAAGCGGCAACGCCCGGCGGCGGAAATACAGGAACGGTTCCTGCAAACCCGGCTGGCTTATAAACAGCTCGAGGTGATGGCGGAATATTATAACCCTGTTACGGCAAAGGCGATCAACGGCCCTAACCTGCCGGAAGCGGAGCCGGACAATCCCGGTGTGGTGATCGAACCGGAAGGGCTGCAGGTGTTGGAAGAAATGTTTTTCCCCAATGTTTCCGCCGATACAGCGGCCATGCGCCTGGAAGCGCAACGCCTGCTGGCCAATATTCACCGCCTTAAAATGATGGCCGCATCCATCGTTACCACCGACGCACACATTTTTGATGCGATGCGGCTGGAACTGTTGCGCATCACGGCTTTGGGCATCAGCGGATTTGATGCGCCGATTGCGCAGAACAGCATCGCCGAGGCGGCGGCAGCGCTTAACGGCACGCGCGATGTATGGTTGTTTTACCAGGACGGGATCGGAAAAAAGGACAAAAAACTGTTCGAGGAAACGAACACGTTATTTTATAACGCAAGCCAGGCACTAAAAGCGGCGAAAGATTTTTCCGCGTTTTCGCGGATGCAGTTTATCACGGCTTATCTGAACCCGCTGGCGGAAAAAATTTCCCGGAGCAGGGAAGCGCTGAACGTGCCGCGGAAAACGGAGCCACGTTTCTTCAACCCGATGGCCGCGCACGTTTTTGAACCGGATGCGTTTAACCCCGCGTTTTATTCTTCCGACCAAACGGCGGCGGGGGAAGAGGCCGCGGTGGAACTGGGCCGCCGGTTGTTTTACGAACCGGCGCTGTCGGGCAACGGGCAACGTACCTGCGGCAGCTGTCACCAGCCAGACAAAGCATTCACCGACGGACAGCGTGTAGCCGCATCGCTCAACGACGAGCCCATTCACCGGAACACGCCCACCTTGCTGAACGCGGCATTGCAGCCCAGCCAGTTTTACGACCAGCGGGTGGCTTACCTCGAAGACCAGGTGGAAGACGTGGTGACCAATAAATCGGAAATGCACGGCTCGCTGGAACCGGCCGCGGCGCTGCTGAAGCGCGACTCCCTCTACCGCCGGCTGTTCCGCGAAGCTTACCATGGCGATATAACGGCAGCCCACATACGAAAAGCCATCGCCGCCTATATCCGTTCGCTCACCACGCTGAACAGCCCGTTCGACGAATACATGCAGGGCAACCGGAATGCGCTGACTGCATCGGCCGTAAAAGGTTTCGACCTGTTTATGGGAAAGGCCAAGTGCGGCACCTGTCATTTTGTGCCGCTGTTCAACGGCAATGTGCCGCCCACCTTTGAAAAGGCGGAAGCGGAAGTATTGGGCGTACCGGCCATCGACAACCCGCATGCGGCGGATCCGGACGAGGGAAAATACCGGCTGCATCGCATCGCCCATCACCGGTTTGCATTCAAAACGCCCACGTTGCGGAACATCGCGCAAACCGCGCCCTATATGCACAACGGTGTGTATAACACGCTGGAAGAAGTGATGGAGTTTTACAACAACGGCGGTGGCGCAGGCATCGGCATTACGCTCGACAACCAGACGCTGCCCACGGACTCGCTGCATCTTTCGAAAGAAGAGCAACAGGATATCATCGCCTTTATGAAATCGCTCAGCTCGTCGCCAAAGCAGCCGGTCAGTAAAAGCCTGGCGAGCGCATCGGGGCGATAAAAATTTTATCAGACGTTACCGGCAATCATCCATATGCCAGGCACCGCCGCAGTTATATGTGGCGGGGCGAGGTGAATCCCGCCTGGTTGTGCGCCTTTTCCATAAAGGAGTACAGCAGGCAGCCCATACCAACCTGACGAAAACAGCAACGTAGTAAAAACAAAAAGCCCTCCGCAACAAACGGAGGGCATACTATTTTAATGGTGGTTGTCTAAAACTTGGGCAATTCGATCTCCGGTTGCTTACCCAGCGCCGGCCGCTCGAAAATGTCTCCCAGCTTGGCGTCGGCGGGAACAAACCCGGCCGTCCAGAGGTAGAACATCCCGTTTTCGGAGCCGCCGCCGAAATCGAGGCGGTCTTTGGCGCGGGCGGTGGCGTCGTTGGTGAAGCGGGCCTTGGTCAGCTCGATCCATTCGCCGGTATTGGTTTTGATCCAGTGATTGCCGAAATATCCTTTACGATAAAGAAACCCGTTTTCAAAACTGAAATTTTCGAGGAAGGAATACAGGTGCCCCATGTATTTGCCGTCTTTCGGTGCGCGGAAACTTGCGATGAGTTTCCACTCCTTGTGCTCGGGCACATAAAAGTAAGCGGTGTACTGCGTGGTGGTGCCCACGGGCACGGCATGCATGAGGAAGCGGTAAGTTTCGCCGGCCTTCCAGTTGTACACCCAGTGGCTGTGGCCGCCGGTGCCTTCTCCGCCGAAGCCGTGGGCCACAACGCTGTCGCCCTTCGCCAGCATCGTCACCTGGTCTTCATACCGCACCTTGGCACGGTCGTCCGGCTCTTTGCCCGAATCCCAAACGGAGAAAATAATACGGCGCTCGGTGGGACTGTTCACCTGCATACCGAAATAACCGCGGTGCCAGCCGCACGACATAAAATAGGTGCCGAGTTTATCCTGCCCTTCAGGCACTTTGATTTCGCCGTAAAACCATTCCACCTGTTTCCCTTCCGGCGCGGTGTAATTGAGGTGGACCGACGCGGAACGGCGCCAGGGTTTGGGGTTGAACTGCATATCTTTCGTGGCGGCGCCTTCGAGGGTGATGCCTTTCACGTCCGCATATACATTGCCCTGCTTTTCGATGCCCTTGAGCGAAACGGTATAGAAGCCCGGTTTTTTCAGTTTCGTTTGCAGCACGGGAATATCTGTGTAGTCGGCGCCGTTAGCAATGTTCACTACTTTATCCACACCGTTCAGTGACACCTTTATTTTGGCGGGCGCATCGCTTTTGGCCTGCAGCGCAAGTTTCAGGGCGCCGGGAGTGGCGGCATGAAAATAAAAATTAACGGTATTGGCGCTGTCTGTCCATTTCACGACGCCATTGCGGGAAGAAACGTCCACCCCGGTTTCTTCGGGAACGGCATAAGCCGTAAAGCCGGGCAGCACTACCGGTGCGGATTGCCCGAGGCTGAGAACGGGGCATGCCAGCAGGCCCAGCAGTACCAAAGCGTATCCAGATCTTATCATACAAACATTATTGAAGTACACAAATAAAACAGCTATCCCGCGCAGATGCAATGCCCGGCTGCAAAAAGTGACAATTGCCTGATGAAACGCCCCACAGGTAAAAGCATGGCGTCGATGCCAAACCGCCCCGGGGAAAACTGCCGATGAAGGACGCCGGTATTCACACGGAACGGTCAATACGAAATATTCCTTACGGGGTGAGGATGGTACAGCCGCACCAGTTTACGTAGATCAAAGCGAATTTTTTCACTAGCCGGGGGATTTCCCTTTCGGCCGCCAGCGTGGCGCCGTGGATGCAGAGCGATTTTACCACCCCGTTTTCTTCGAGCCCGTAATAACAGCCGGCGGCGGTAGAGAGGGCGAAGCCGTGCTTCACGAAACCGGGATGTTCTTCCATGGCGATGCTGCCGACGATATTGCTTTTGAGAAAGATCTTGAGCTCGTAAAGCGGGATAAAAAGCTCGGGATTCCCCACCTGCCGGCGGGTGTATAAACGATGAAACTGCCGCACCCCGTCAGCAAATTCTTTGCTGTGGTTAATCCGGACGTCTTTGATTTCATCCATCTCCTCACCAACCGCGCACAGCTTGCTGATATGTATAAACTCTGCCTGCCGCCAGTCGTTCCCGGTAAGGGTCACCGTAAAATCCGGGTAAGCGGGAATATTGGTCATAGGAGGGCGTTCATCGGAAACAGTAGGTAGGGTAAACCAGGTATCCATATTGAACACATCAATTACCCTCAATATATGACGAAAAATTGTTAATCGGAAGGCTTTTGCGCTAAATTTCCGTTACCGGCGGCCCTTTTTCTGAGGTTTGTAGATGATCTGCACATTGGCCACGCCGGCCTGGGTCATGCCCAGTTTTTTGGCGGCCTTCCGGGAAAGGTCGATGATGCGCCCGGCCACGAAGGGGCCGCGGTCGTTGATCCGCACTTTAATGGTCCGGCCGTTGTCGAGGTTTTTGACCTTGACCTTGGCGCCGAATTGCAGCGTGCGGTGCGCCGCCGTCATCCGCTGCTGCCGGAATATCTCACCATTGGCGGTCCTGCGGCCCTGGAACTTGTCGGCGTAATAAGAAGCTTTCCCGCTTTCCGTCACCTTGCGTGCGCAGGAAGTCATAAAAAGCAGGAGGGTACCCACCAGGAGGTACCGGAAAAAATGCAGTGGCGTCATAGGATGTTTCCGTTAAAGCGGCATTTCCATAATGGCATCGTTCATAAAAAAACCGTTGCCGATGTCGATATCTTCTTCCCCGGTTTTGGTGAAACCGATGCGTTCGTAAAAACCGGTCGCTTTATTGTCGCGGTTCACGTTGAGCGATATCCGCAGCATGCCGGCCTCGCGGGCGATGCGGCCCACTTCTCCGAGCAGCGCTTTGCCCACCTGTTTTCCCTGCATCGAAGGAAGAATGTATATTTTATGCAGCTTGCAAACGGGCTGCTGTTTGTAATGCAGTTCATACGACGCGAATCCGCCAAAGGTTCCATCCACTTCCGCCAGCAGGAACACATGGCCCTTCTCGCCGGTTTGCTGCTGCAGCGCGGCGGGGCTGTACATCATGTTCAGCATGTAATCGATCTGTTGCGGCGTGAGAATTTCCCGGAAAGTATGCGGCCAGGTGACCAGTGCAATGTCGCGCACAATCTGCAGCTGGTGCGGTTCCGCAGTAACGATGTTGACCATGTCCGCAATTTACGGAGAAACAACAAACGGCCACATTATTTGTTATTTTACGAAAAAGCGGAATGCGGTTTTTATTCCTTGCAATACTGAGCTGCCTGTATTTTCCCCTGCAGGCGCAACAGCTCAAGGCGGGCTTCGACCCCCGCGAATACAGCGACCTGTTGAAACTCCCTCAAACCGGAGATACAGCCGATAATAAAAAAGCGCCGGCCGGTTATACACATTTATACACCTCTCCCGAAGTGGGATTCTATAACCGCTGGTTTCTATGGAAACGCGGCGACGGCGTGGCCATTATCCAGATACGCGGCACCATCGGCAAAACGGAAAGCTGGCTGGCCAACTTCTACGCTGCCATGATCCCCGCGCAGGGAACGCTGCAGCTGACCGACAGTACCCGCTTTTCCTACAAACTGGCGAAAGACACGGCAAAAGCATATGTACATGCCGGCTGGACGGCCGCACTCGGATTTATGGCGCCCGATATGGTGAAGCACATCCGGGCGCTATATGTCGCGGGCACGAAAGAATTTCTGATCGTAGGCCACAGCCAGGGCGGGGCCATCGCATTTCTCACCCGTTCCTACCTTGCATTCCTGGCCGATATGCCGAAAGACATCCGTTATAAAACCTATTGCAGCGCGGCACCCAAACCGGGGAACCTGTTTTACGCCTACGATTTCGACCATCTTACCCGCGACGGCTGGGGCTTCCGGGTGGTGAACAGCGAAGACTGGGTGCCGGAAACGCCGCTCTCTTTGCAGACCGTGAAAGATTTCAACAACGCCAACCCCTTCGTGAGCCTGAATGGCGCGCTGAAAAAGCAGAAGTTTTTTGTGCGGTTGTACGGGAACATGGTATACAATAAACTCACACGCACCACGAACCGTTCTGTTAGGCGGTTCCGTAAATATCTCGGTGGATTTGTGTATAAGCTGTCTGCAAAACACCTGCCGCAGTTCCAGCAGCCGGAGTATGTGTTCAGTAATAATTACATGACGGCAGGCACGCCCATCGTGTTGCTGGCGGATGCGGAATATCGCCGGCGCTTTCCCTTCGACGGCAAAAACATTTTTGTGCATCATCATCCGGCTCCTTACCAGTACTTATTGCGGAAGTATTATTCCCTTCAGGATTGAAGGCGTGTGAATAATTCAGGGTATGTTGTCACCACCCCGTCTTCATCTACCGTCAGTTCCGCCTTGAAGTCGCGGACTACGCCTTCGTACAGGTAAACGTTTTCTGAAAGCCGGGTATAGTGCTGCTCTACAGGCTTGATTTCTCCCTTCAGCACGTTGATGTACAGCACATCGAGCCGGGTTCTTTCAGTAGGGCCGGGCCGGAGGCGGTTGATGGGCAGGGTGTTGGTGAAGGGCGTGAGGGAAATATCGATGTCGATGCAGTCTGCCCATTCGGGGCGTGCGTGGCCGCTCTGGGTCCACTTGCCGTCGGGGTCGCGCTGGATGGAAATCCAGGTGCACTCGCCGCCTTGTTCAATGGCCATCTCGAGGGAGGCCACCCGCCAGGCGCTGTCTGTCACAATATCGTACGTTACGGAAAGCGGCAGATCATCCGCAACACCCACGATGGTGCCGTCTATTCGTATGTCCGTGTCAGTTGTTTCGATATTACAATACTCCATGATCTGGTAATACAAACCTTTCCAAACAACCTGTTTTTTCATATCGGATCATTCATTGCTGTTAAAAGTATCGCCCTGTTTGATGTCGCCGGTCTGGAACCCTTTCTTGAACCAGTACATGCGCTGGGCGGAAGTGCCGTGGGTAAAGGCATCGGGCACCACGTACCCGCGGGATTGTTTCTGCAGCCGGTCGTCGCCGATGGCGTTGGCGGCGTTGAGGGCCTCCTCGATATCGCCGGGCTCAATCACGTTCTGCAGCTGCTGGGTATGATGGGCCCAGACGCCGGCCAGGAAGTCGGCCTGCAGTTCGAGCTTTACGGACATCTTGTTGTATTCGGCTTCGCTGAGGCGGCCGCGCATGCGCTGCACCTTTTCGGAAATGCCCAGCAGGTTCTGCACGTGATGCCCCACTTCGTGGGCGATCACATACGCCATCGCAAAATCACCGGGGGCGTTCAGGTTGTTTTTCAGCTCGTCGTAAAAAGACAGGTCGATGTACACCTGCTGGTCTGCGGGGCAATAAAACGGGCCGGAAGCGCTGGATGCATTGCCGCAGGCGGACTGTACCATTTCGGTAAACAGCACGAGCTTCGGCTCCTGGTATTGCTGGTTGTTCTGGGCGAAGATTTTATTCCACACATCTTCCGTTTCCGCCAGCACCACTTTCACGAACTTGGCCGATTCCTCTTCTTTGGCCTGCTGTTCCGGGGATAACTGCCCCTGTGGCGCGCCGGGCTGCGTATTCACGACCTGTGAGGGGTCGCCGCCGAGGAAATAAACAAGCAGGGCGATCACGATGGTGCCGATGCCGCCACCGGCAATCAGCCCTCCCCGCGAACCGCGGCGGTCTTCTACGTTGCCGCTTTCACGGCGTCCTTGCCAACGCATAAAATGTGAGGTTTTGGTTAGTCCCCTAAATTTAGGGAAAAATACAGTCGCCGTAACATTATCCCGTACAGCAAAAAAAAGGCCGGGTAAAAACCCGGCCCGGCTGAAGGTTACAACAAAATCTAAACCTGCTTATGAGAAAACTTTAAAATCTGATTGATTACATGGACAGGAACATCAGTGAATGATCCTTGCTCTCCAGCTGGGAGCTGCCCATCAGGAACTCATCTACCTTTCTCGCGCATTCCCGTCCTTCACTGATCGCCCATACCACCAGGGATTGGCCGCGGCGCATGTCGCCGGCTGCGAATACCTTGGGGATGGAGGTTTGATAAGCTTTTTCCGTTGCTTTTACATTCCCGCGGTCGTCGGTTTCCACACCGAGATCGTCGATCATGCCTTTATGCTGCGGTTGTATGAAGCCCATGGCGAGCAAAGCAAGCTCGCACGGAACGTCTCTTTCCGAGCCCGGCACTTCCACGAAGCTGGCGGGACGGCCGCCCTCACCGAGCGCCCACTGGAGATCCACCAGTTTCAGCGCCTTGAGGTTGCCTTTTTCGTCGCCGATAAACGCTTTGGTGGCGATGGCCCATTTGCGGTCGGCCCCTTCTTCGTGCGAAGTGGAGGTTTTCAGCACCATGGGATATGTAGGCCAGGGCATAAATTCGGTACGCATGCCGGGAGGTTTGGGCATCAATTCCAGCTGCATGATGCTGGCCGCGCCATGGCGGTTGGAGGTGCCCACACAGTCGGAGCCGGTATCGCCGCCGCCGATCACGATCACGTTTTTGCCGGTGGCCATGATATCTTCGCCTTCAACGGCCAGCTTGCTGACGCGTTTGTTCTGCTGTTTGAGGAAGTCCATCGCGAAATGCACGCCTTTCAGCTCACGGCCGGGAATGGCCAGGTCGCGCGGGATGGTGGAGCCACCTGCCAGCACAACTGCATTGTATTCACGGAGGATGTCATTCACACTAACGTTCACACCCACGTTCGCATTGCACTGGAACACTATCCCTTCTTCTTCCATCAGGCTGATCCTGCGCTCTACCACCCATTTCTCCAATTTGAAATCCGGGATGCCGTAGCGGAGCAGTCCGCCCGGTTTATCGTCGCGCTCGAACACGGTCACGCTGTGGCCGGCGTAGTTCAACTGGGCTGCCGCGGCGAGGCCTGCGGGGCCGGAGCCGATCACGGCCACTTTCTTGCCGGTGCGCATACGGGGCGCTTTGGCTTTCACCAGTCCTTTGTCGAACGCTATTTCGATGATGTGTTTCTCGATTTCTTCGATGGCTACCGGCGGCTGGTTGATGCCCAGTACGCAGGCGCTTTCGCAGGGGGCCGGACAAATGCGGCCGGTGAATTCCGGGAAGTTGTTGGTGGAGGTGAGCACATCGTATGCTTCCTGCCAGTCTTTACGGTACACCGCATCGTTAAACTCGGGGATCACATTACCCAGCGGGCATCCGCTGTGGCAGAAAGGTACGCCGCAGTTCATGCAGCGCGCCGCCTGTTCGTTGAGCTTGGGCTCAGCGAAGCGCTCCATAAATTCGTTGTAATGTTTTACCCGGTTTTCAGGGGCTGCCTTGCCGGGCAGTTCCCTTGTAAATTCCAGAAATCCTGTTGGTTTGCCCATATCTGTCTCTGCTTGATCTCTTTAAAAGTTGATTGTTACGCTTTGCTCTTCACTCCTTTTTGCGCAGCTGCTTTCAGCGCGGCCTTGTATTCTTTCGGGAATACTTTCACGAAATGGCGCAGCTGGTTTTCCCAATCGCTCAGGATGAACTTGGCCACGGTGCTGTTCGTGTAGGCGTGGTGTTTGGTGATCAGGTCGTGGAGCTGTGCGGCATCTTCCTCGCCCAGCGGGTCCAGGTCGATCATGTCCAGGTTGCAGCGGCTGGCGAACGTGTTCTTCACATCGTAAATGAAAGCAAGACCGCCGCTCATGCCCGCGCCGAAGTTGCGGCCGGTTTCACCCAGTATCACCGCCCTGCCGCCGGTCATGTATTCACAGCCGTGGTCGCCGGTGCCTTCGGTTACCACCGTGGCGCCGGAGTTACGTACGCAGAAGCGTTCGCCGGCTTTACCGCGGATGTACGCCTCGCCGGAGGTAGCGCCGTAAAGGGCCACGTTGCCGGCAATGATGTTTTCTTCCGCTTTGAAACCTGCTTCCGTAGAGGGATACAGAATGAGCTTGGCGCCGGACAGCCCTTTGCCGAAGTAGTCATTCGCTTCCCCTTCCAGTTCGAGCGTTACACCTTTGGTGTTGAACGCGCCGAAGCTCTGGCCGGCGGAACCGGTGAATTTGAAATGCACGGTATCTTCCGGAAGGCCTTCGCCTTTATAGATCTTGGAAATTTCGTTGGAAAGGATGGTACCGATGGTACGGTCCGTATTCTTCACCTTGTACTGTCCGTACACGCGGGTTTTGCTGTCCAGTGCGGTTTTGGAAGCTTTCAGCAGCTGCCAGTCGAGCACTTCGGCCAACCCGTGATCCTGCTCTTCCGTTTTGTACAGCCCGGTTTCGTCTGAAGCGGGTTCCCTGTACAGGATCGGGGAGAGATCGAGGTTTTTGTATTTCCAGTGGGTGATGTTGTCGCGTACTTTGAGCACTTCTACCTGGCCCACCATTTCTTCCACGGTGCGGAAGCCCAGTTCGGCCATGATTTCGCGGAACTCGGCCACCAGGAAGTGGAAGAAGTTCACCACGTGCTGCGGGTCGCCGGCAAAGCGTTTGCGCAGCTCGGGATCCTGTGTGGCAACGCCAACGGGACAGGTGTTGAGGTGGCATTTACGCATCATGATACAACCCTCTACCACCAGCGCGGCAGTGGCTACGCCCCATTCCTCGGCGCCCAGCAGGGTGGCGATGGCGATGTCGCGGGCGGTTTTGAGCTGCCCGTCCGTCTGCACCGTTACGCGGCTGCGGAGTTTGTTGCGCACCAGGGTCTGGTGCGTTTCGGCCAGGCCGAGCTCCCAGGGGAGGCCGGCATGTTTGATGGAGCTGATGGGCGAAGCACCGGTACCGCCGTCGTGGCCGGATACCAGGATCACATCGGCGTGTGCTTTGGCCACACCTGCTGCGATGGTGCCCACACCGGCTTTGGATACCAGTTTCACACTGATACGGGCGGCGCGGTTGGCGTTTTTCAGGTCGAAAATGAGCTGCGCCAGGTCCTCGATGGAATAGATATCGTGGTGAGGCGGCGGGGAAATGAGGCCCACACCGGGTGTGGCGTGCCGCACCTTGCCGATCCAGTCGTCTACCTTATGGCCGGGCAACTGCCCGCCTTCACCGGGCTTGGCGCCCTGTGCCATCTTGATCTGCAGTTCGTCTGCGTTGGTGAGGTAGTAGCTCGTTACTCCGAAGCGGGCAGAGGCCACCTGTTTGATGGCGGAGCGCATGGAATCGCCGTTGGGCAATAACTCATAACGCATTTCATCTTCACCGCCCTCGCCGGTATTGCTTTTCGCGCCGATGCGGTTCATGGCGATGGCCAGCGTGGAGTGCGCCTCGTGGCTGATGGAGCCGAAGCTCATCGCCCCGGTGGCGAAACGTTTCAGGATACTTTCAGCCGATTCCACTTCTTCGAGCGGCACGGAAGGCCGGTTGCGCTTGAAGGTGAACATGCTCCGGAGCGTAGCGGCTTTTTCGCTCTGCTCGTTCACGGCTTTGGAGTATTTCTTGAAAATGTTATAGTCATTCATCCGTGTTGAATACTGCAACAGGTGAATGGTAGTCGGATTGAAGAGGTGGAACTCGCCTTTGCGTTTCCACTGGTACACACCGCCCGTGGGCAGGCGTTGAACCGGCGTGTCCTTGCGGCCGTAGCTGGTCCAGTGTTTGGCCAGGGTTTCCTGGGCGATCTGGTCGAGCCCCATGCCCTGGATGCGGGATACGGCGCCGGTGAAATATTTATCAACAACGGTTTTGTTGATGCCGAGGATTTCGAAGATCTGCGCGCCCTGGTATGATTGCAGGGTGGAGATGCCCATTTTGGAGAACACCTTCAGCAGGCCTTCGCACACGGCTTTGATGTAGTTCTTTTTCAGTTTGTCCACATCCATCTCCGTCTGCATTTTGCCGCTCAGGCGCATATCGCGGATGGTGCTGAGGGCGAGGTACGGGTTGATGGCGGTGGCGCCGAAACCCAGCAGGGTAGCGAAGTGATGTACTTCCCATACGTCGCCGGCTTCTACTACCAGCCCCACCTGGCCGCGGTAACCCTTGCGGATGAGATGGTGGTGCACGGCGGAAAGTGCCAGCAGGGAAGGAATGGCGGCGTGCTCGGAGTCGATGGCGCGGTCAGACAGGATGATCACTTCAAATCCGTCTTCCACGGCATCCACTGCGTAACGGCACAGGCGCGCCAGGCCTTTTTCCATGGAGCCGGGTTTCCCGTCTGCCTTGAAATAGGTATGCAGCGTTTTAGCCTGGAAGATACCGGTATCGATACTGCGGATCTTTTCCAGTTCGTAGTTGGTGAGCACGGGGTGCGGCAGCGCCACGCTATGGCAGTGCAGCGGATCTTCATCGAGCAGGTTGCCGTTGTTGCCCAGGAAGGTGGCCAGCGACATGACGAGGCGTTCCCTGATGGGGTCGATCGGCGGGTTGGTCACCTGGGCGAACAGCTGCTTGAAGTAGCTGGTGATGTGCTGCGGCTGATCGCTGAGTATCGCCAGGGGCACATCGGTACCCATGGAGCCTACCGGCTCTTTGCCATCGATCGCCATGGGGGCGATGATGGTTTCCAGGTCTTCGGTGGAATAACCGAAAGCGCGCTGGTATTTGAAGATCTGTTCTTTTTCGAGGTGCGTGAAAGTAACGCGGGGCTCCGGCAGTTCGTCGAGGCGGATCTTGTATTTGTTGAGCCACTCGGCGTAAGGCTGCTGGGAACAGATGGACTGTTTCAGCTCTTCGTCGCCGATGATGCGGCCCTGTTCCATGTCCACCACGAACATCTTGCCGGGCTGCAGGCGGCCTTTTTCTTTCACGTTTTTCGGATCGATGGGCAGTACGCCGGCTTCAGACGCCATGATCACACGATCGTCTTTCGTTACCACGAAGCGGGAAGGGCGGAGTCCGTTCCGGTCGAGGGTGGCGCCGATGATCTTGCCGTCGGTGAAAGAGATGGAGGCCGGGCCGTCCCAGGGTTCCATCAGGGAGGCATGGTACTCGTAGAATGCTTTCTTCACCGGGTCCATCGCGTCGTTGCCATCCCATGCTTCGGGGATGAGCATCATCATCACGTGCGGCAGGGAGCGGCCGGTGAGGTTGAGCAGTTCAATCACGTTATCGAGGCTGGCGGAGTCGGACTGGCCTTCTTCCACGATCGGGGCGAGCATTTCCATCTCTTCCGGCGTGAAATATTTGGTCACGAAGCTGTTCTCGCCGGCGCGGAGCCAGTTGAGGTTGCCTTTCAGGGTGTTGATCTCACCGTTGTGGGCAATGTACCGGAACGGATGCGCCAGTTTCCAGCTGGGGAAAGTATTGGTGGCGAAACGGCTGTGGATAAGCCCGAATGCGGATACCATCCTTTCGTCGCGCAGGTCCGTATAATAATGGCCTACCTGGTAAGTGGTGAGCTGGCCTTTGTATACGATGATCTTGTGCGAGAGGGAGGCGAAATAGATCTCGGCTTTGTCTTTCGGAATGGAGTTCCGTACCGTTTTGGTAATATAATTACGCAGCACGAACAGTTTGCGCTCGAATTCTTCCGGGTCGGAGATCTGGTAGGGGCAGGCGATAAACAGCTGTTCGATTTCCGGTTCAACGGAAAGCGCGGTTTCACCGATGCCGTCGGGACGAACGGGCACTTTACGGTAGCCCAGGATGTCGAGCCCTACTTTTTCGGCGCAGCGTTGTATGATTTCGCGGCACTCTTCGCGCCAGCGGGGTTCTTTCGGGAAGAATACCATGCCCACACCGTATTTACCGGTTTCCGGGAGACGAATGCCCAGTTTCAGGCATTCCGCATATAAAAACTCGTGCGGCATCTGGATCAGAATACCGGCCCCGTCACCTGTCGTACGCTCACAACCGCAGGCACCGCGATGTTCCATGTTTTCCAACATGGTCAAAGCATCCCGGATGATCTGGTGGGACTTGCGCCCCTTAATATGTGCGGTAAAGCCTGTACCGCACGCGTCGTGTTCAAATTCCGGACGATACAAACCTTGCTCTTGGCTCACTTTTCGCATTGGCTATATAGATTTTTTCCTTTTCAGATACACGCTCCCCGTCAGGGACTTTCCCCCGGGTGGATGTACCGTAATTGCTTTTGGGAACGGTTTAAAGATACTAAAGGATCGCGGTATTTTTTACATAAAACTCTATTAAACGGTAAAAATTTAGAAATATTTAAAATCGGCAGCCGGTCTATTTGAAATTTATGAAAATTGAAAGGGGTTTTGGGCAACAAAAAGGCCGGGTTGATCCCGGCCGTGGTAATAAGTTGTGTAAAACTATGTGCGTCAGGGTTCGAAGTCGAATTCCACCTTCCCGTTTTTCACGAAAACCCGCATGGGATCGCTGATCATGCTCTCGTTCTGCATACGGTCAAGAGCGGTAACGATATAAATATAACTACGCCCCTTAATATAACTATGGTCGATCACCATCGGGTCGGGCATCTGCGGAATGAGCCCGATGATCTTCGTGGGGTCGTTGATATTGATCACCTGCCCCTCCTCGAAACGGTACAGCACGAACTGCCGCGTCTGACCGCTGGTGTCGTCGTCGGCCCAGCGGATCTCCAGCCCGTCGGGTTTTTCGAACGCGTCCGTGAAATAGGGCGCTTTGGGCGCCGTATTGTCGAGCCAGGGCATGGTAGGCCGCAGGGCGGGGTAGCGGTAGAGGTGGTTGCGCATGGAGTCGGTAATGCCGAGGGGGTTGCCGTCGAACGACTTTGAACTGTAAAAAGCGCTGCCCTGGATGGTGCTCAGGGCACGGGTAGCCTGTACCTGGCGCGGCAGCTCCCCGGGATCGCGCCAGCTGGCGGAGCTTCCCAGGCGGTAAGCGCCGTGGCCGATATACATATGGCGGCCGTAACTGTGGGCGCCCCACCAGTTCACCAGTACCTCGTACGGAACGAGCCGGTGGCCGAACTCCCAGTACAGCTGCGGCATGAGGTAATCGATCCAGCCCAGGCGCTGCCATTTGGTGACGTCCGCATACAGGTCGTCGTAGTTGGAGAGGCCGCGGGTGGCCGAGCCGTCGGGATCTTTATCCCGGTTGCGCCATACGCCGAAGGGGCTGATGCCGAATTTCACCCAGGGTTTTTCCGCCTTGATGGCGGCGCCGAGCATCTGGATGATGGTATCTACGTTGGACCGCCGCCAGTCGTCGATGAAGCGGCCTTTGCCGTACGTCCGGTAAGAATTGCCGTCGGGGAATTCGCGGTTGGCGATCCGGTAAGGGTAAAAATAATCGTCGAAATGCACGGCGTCGATGTCGTAGCGCTTCACCACGTCGCGGATCACATCGGTCACATAGGTCCGCACCTCGGGGATGCCGGGGTCGAAGTACCGCTTGTCGCCGTAGGTAACGAACCACTGCGGTTTCAGCCGGGTGATGTGGTTGGGGGCAACGCTGCTGGTGCGGATGTTGGCGATGGCGCGGTAAGGATTGAACCAGGCGTGGAACTCCATGCCGCGTTTATGCGTTTCCGTGACCATGAACTCCAGCGGATCGTAATAGGGGATGGGCGGCTGACCCTGCCTGCCGGTGAGATATTCGCTCCAGGGCTCGTAGGGCGAAGCATAAAACGCGTCGCTCACCGGGCGTACCTGGAAAATGATGGCGTTGATGCCGTTGCGCTGGTGCCGGTCGAGCAGGGCGATAAACTCCTGCTGTTGCTGCTGTGAGCTGAGGCCTTTCCTCGACGGATAGTCGATGTTCTCGATAGTGGCCACCCATACCGCCCTCAATTCCCTTTTGGGAGGCAACTGCCCTTTGCCTTGCTGCACCATGCCGCCGCACAATAATAATCCAGCCAATAGATACTTCACCATTTTTTCCTGTTACGTTTATCCCTGAAAATTGCGAAAATAAAGCGCCGGGTGCCAAATCCCAAATGCGGAACACACTCATTACCAGCAAATGTGACGCCGGAATAACGGCAGGATAAAAATTTAAGTGCGTTTTAAGGTTGTTGATAAGTGATGAATGAACAGGGAAAACCCGGCATTGAGCCTGCGTGTATAAAGCAAGCGTCCGGCCGGGGCTGGCGCAACGCTGTCCGGGAATGGATGTACCGCGCTGTGCCGTGTACACGGTTTCGGAAAAGACGGAATGCTCCGGCATGGCAACCCCGGCGAATTTGCACATCATTGTTTTATCAACGGCTGTGCCGCTGGTAATTGTTGCCGGTCATGAAGCACGGCCGGAAGGAACGCCGGGTCGCAGCATGCGGGGTGTTACCGCTGTTCCCGGTCGCCTTTAATTACCGGTACTTCCATTCCTCCCAAAACAGTTGTATTTTGATACGACACATTCCACGCGCATGAAAAGTCACTTCCTCCTCATATCTATATTACTGTTTCGGGGCACGGCATTTTCACAGTCCGCTCCCGGCGACATCGAAAAAGCCGCAAAGGCGTTTATCGCCGTACTGGACACGGCACAATGCCGCCAGGCCTGTTTTCCCTGGGACGAAGAAGAGCGTTTCAACTGGCATTTCGTTCCCCGCGCCCGGAAAGGGCTGCCGTTGAAAGAAATGACCGACGCCCAGCGCAGCAAGGCATATATGCTGCTGAAAACCTGCCTCAGCGGTGAAGGCTATAAAAAAGCCACCGCCATCGTGGAAACCGAGCACATCCTGCGCGCCCTCGAAGGCCGCGGCCCGGACGATGGTTACCGCGACCCGGGTAAATATTATTTTTCCTTTTTCGGGGAGCCCGCTACGGGCAAGCCCTGGGGCTGGCGGATGGAAGGGCATCACCTCTCCCTCAATTTTTCGGCTGCCGACCGCACCCTGATCACCGGCACCCCGGCGTTCATGGGCGCCAACCCCGCCATTGTGCCGGACGGCCCGCAGAAAGGGCAACAGATATTAAAAGAAGAATCCCTCCTGGCGTTCGACCTGCTTAAAACCTTCAACGGCGACCAACTCGCCAAAGCCGTGATCGCCGAAAAAGCCCCGGCCGACATCATCACGGGCAACAAACGGAAAGCCTGGCTGCAGGACCCGCCGGGACTGGGCTATGCCGAGCTTCAGCCGGCCCAGCAACAGCAGCTCAAAAAGCTGGTGGCCGTGTACGTAGACCGTTACACCAAGCTGATGGCCGATTTGCTATGGAAAGAAATAACCGCCGCCGGCTGGGCGAACCTGCATTTTGCCTGGGCGGGCGGCAAAACCTGGGGCGCCGGGCACTACTACCGCATCCAGGGCCCCACATTCATTATCGAATACGACAATACCCAGAACAACGCCAATCACGTGCATACCACTTTCCGGGATCTGAAGAACGATTTCGGGGAAGATGTGCTTTTACGGCATTATAAACAGGGGCATGCCAAAGTGAAGGCTCCGTAAAAGACGAACCTACAACGAAGCTACAACGAACCTACAACGAATCTTCCCTTTTGGGCGTAGGTTCGTCTTTCCCCTAGTGTAGGTTCGTTGTAGGTTCGTCTTTTGCCCTCAGAATCTCCACTCAGATCAAATTTTTGTCCATTCGCGTACAATTTCAGGCCGGGATCGGGGCAGCGGGATAACATGACGCCCCCCGGTCGATATTCACCCATATTCTGCACTCATGCACATTTTTGCCTGCGGGTTAATGAGGATTTTTTACAGCACAGGATAAAAATGGCGGGCATGGTCGATTTTAGCCACATTCTACACTTATGCACATTTTGCCCTGCGGGTTAAGGGGAATTTTACAGCACAGGATAAAAATGGCGGCATGGTCGATTTTAGCCATATGCTGCACTCGTGCACATTTTCCCCTCCCGGCAAGGGAGGCGGGCATTGCGAGAACAGTGGACGAGGATAGGGTTACCAAAGCACTGACATCCATACAATACACCCGAACAGGTGGAAAAAGCGCCCGGCGGTGTGTGGGAAGCCGCTAAACGCCGGCAAATGGGGCTTAAAATGATGGATTCTTCGCATCGAGGCAGGCAAGCGGGCAAAAACCACCCGGCAAAAGGGGAAAAGACCCTTCCTCCGCTCTGCAGTACATGAACAAAAATGTGGAATTATACCGGGAAAGAAGCCGCCGGCGCGGGTTATACTTTGCGGCCCAGGTACTGGCTGTAGTCAGGCAGTATGGCCGAATATTCCTGGTGCATCAGGGGCGATGTGAGCAGGAAGTCCGCCGAAGCGCGGTTGCTGGCCATGGGAATGTTCCATACCACACCGAGCCGCAGCAGGGCTTTGATGTCCGGGTCGTGGGGCAGCGCCTCCATCGGGTCCCAGAAAAAGATGATCACGTCGATGCGCCCTTCGGCCACCGCAGCCCCTATCTGCTGATCGCCGCCCAGGGGGCCGCTCAGCAGTTTGCGAACGGACACGTCCAGCGCCTCTTCGATGATTTTGCCGGTAGTACCCGTGGCATAAAGTTCGTGCCGGGCCAGCACGGTTTTGTTGTACACCGCCCATTCCAGCATTTCAGCCTTCTTGTGGTCGTGCGCAATCAGCGCAATCCGCTTTCGGGCATGCAGAGTTTTAGTAAGTTGCATATTGCAAAAATAACTAAATAGATCAGCGTTTTTTAGTTTTCTCCGTTTCTTCCGGGAAAAAGAAGGGCCGGAAGTGTCGCCATTTTTCGCTAAATTTGCGGGAGAAAATTGTATATAATGATAAAAACAGGAAATCCCATTATTAGTATCTATACGGAAATGACGCCGAACCCGGAAACGATGAAGTTTGTGGTGAACAAGCTCCTGTATCCGAATAAATCTATCGATTTCCCTGATGCGGCCAGCACCGAACCTTCGCCGCTGGCGGCAGAACTGTTCACGTTCCCCTTCATCAGGGGTGTGTTCATCTGCAGCAACTTCGTTACGCTTACCAAAACCAACGATACGGACTGGACGGATGTGATCCCGACCATCAAACAATTCCTGAAGGAATACCTGGAAGACAACCGCGCCGTGATCAATGAAGATAAAATCGTGGCAGGTCCCGTATTTACCGGAGACGAAAGCGACGTAGTGCAACGTATCAAGGAATTGCTGGAAAATCATGTAAAACCCGCAGTGGAAATGGACGGCGGCGCCATCCAGTTCAAAGACTACCAGGATGGTGTGGTGACCCTCATGCTGCAGGGCTCATGTTCCGGCTGCCCCTCTTCCATGATCACCCTCAAAGCCGGCATCGAAGGCATGATGAAAAGGATGATCCCCGAAGTGAAAGAAGTGGTGGCGGAAGCTGAATAAGCCATAGTTGAGTGAATGATAGTGTTAGAAGCGCAGCCTTACCGGTTGCGCTTTTTTCGTGTACGATTGTTTAGTTTTACACCCATGAGATGGATTTTATTAGGATGCGCGCTGGGCGTTTGCAGCGCGCCCGTGAACGCACAGCAAACCGAAGCCGTGGTAACGTACGGTTTCCGGAACAACGGAAAAGAAACGCGCAGTGAACAGCAACTCTTTATCAAAGGCCCCCAGGTGCGGCTGGCGCCGCAGGGCAAACAAACCGAGCAGCAATTCCTCCACACCGGCCAGCAGGCCAGTTTCCAGGTGCTGGGCGGCTATACACTGAAAAAACCCTTCGCGGAATATGTGAAACCGGAACTGCTGCCGGGTACAGACACCATCCTGGGCATCCCCTGTAAAAAAGCAAAGGTCTTCATCCGCTCCAACACCATCGAGGTTTGGTACACGAACGACCTGAAAATCAAAGGCACGCCCAACATCACCATCGCGCCGGGCCTGGGCCTCGTGCTGAAAACCATCCGCAACGGCAACGCGGAAACCTTCGCCAAAAACATCACCTACCGCCCGGTCACCAAAGAAGAGCTGTCGTGGCCGGCTTCGTGGGGCACGCTGGTAGACGAGCCCACGTACCAGCGCCAGGTGATCGAAAGCCGCTACACCACCCTCGGTATATTCGACCGCGAGCAGATCGCCTTCGGCAACAATCCCGCCAACCCGGCGCCGAACCAGCTGAACACCGTTTACCGCTTTTCCGGCGGCACCGTTATCCTCAAAAAAGTAAGCCTGCCCGCCGCCAAACCGGGCCAGCGGCTGTTTGCGGAACTGGTGCAGTACTCCAACGGCGATGCGTACGACCGTACGGGATCCGTATTCATGATCCCCACCGACAAAGCGGTTTCTTTCCTCGACGGCCTTGAAAAAGGCGTACAGGCGCTGCCGTTATACAACGCGCGCAACGGCAAAAAATACCAGGGCGTAACGGCTACTGACCAGTACCTGCCGCCGCTGGAACTGATGCGCTTTTTCACGCCCTTCGGCGTGCGCCACTTCAACGCGCAGGCTAAAATCAAAGGGTACGACTGGGCGGACTCCGCCGTGTTCAAACAGGACATCACCGCGCTGCTGCCGCGCCTGCAGGGCGAGGTGTGGATCGGCATCTTCATCGGCAACTACGATAAAGGCGGGCACAAAGCCAGCCTCCAGTTCAAATATTATCCCGGTTACGACGGCGAAAACAGCGCCGCCTCCAAAACCTGGATCATGCCCGTGTTCAACAGCACCAACCTCATGGAAATGGCGGGACAGGAATACGGCACCATGTTCGACACCGATTCCCTCACCGTAACGGTCAACATTCCCGAAGGCGTAAAGAACCTGAAGCTGCGTTATATCACCACCGGCCATGGCGGCTGGGGCGGCGGCGACGAGTTTGTGCCGAAACAGAACGAGATTTTTGCGGACGGCAAAAGAGTGTACCACTTTACCCCCTGGCGCGAAGACTGCGGCACATACCGCCTGCTCAACCCGGCATCCGGCAATTTCGGCAACGGCCTTTCGTCGTCCGACCTGAGCCGATCCAACTGGTGCCCGGGCACGCTCACCCTGCCGGTAGAGATCCCGCTGCACGACCTGAAACCCGGCACGCATACGCTGCAGGTGGCCATCCCGCTGGGTAAACCCGAGGGCGGCAGCTTCAGCGCCTGGAACGTGTCCGGTGTGCTTATCGGCGACAAAGAATAATCTTCATAAGGGTTGATGAGTTTTTCATCAACCCCAATTTTTTATATGCAACAACTTTTACAGGGCATTATAGACGGGCTGCAGCAAATGACGTGGATCGACGTGACGGCCGTATTGTTCGGCGTGGTGAGCGTGCTGTGTTCGCGGCAGAACAGCGTGTGGGTATACCCCACCGGCATCATCAGCACGGTACTGATCGTATACGCCTACGTGCAGCCCGGCGTGGGCCTGTACGGCGAAGCGGCCCTGAACGTGTATTATTTCATCATGAGCGTGTACGGCTGGTACCACTGGACGCACCGCGACCGCAGGCACCGAGAGGTGGCAATATCGCGCACCGACGGCCGGGAGATGGGCATCGCCCTGGCCATCGCATTGCTCGGCTGGGGAGTGATTTACCTCGTGCTGGAACACTTTTCCGATTCCACCGTGCCCGTGCTCGACGCCTTCGTATCGTCTACCGCCTGGAGCGGCATGTGGCTGCTGGCGCGGCGCAAGATCGAAAACTGGATCTTCCTGAACGTCTCCAACTTTGTAGCGGTGCCGCTGCTGTTTTACAAAGCCCAGCCGCTGTACGCCTTTTTAACCATCTTCCTGTTTATTGTGGCGGTAAACGGGTATTTTCACTGGCTGAAGCTCTACCGCCTGCAACTAAACGAAAATAAATCTTGAAAAAAATAGTGGTCATAGGTCCGGAGTCGACCGGGAAAAGTACGCTGAGCGCCCAGCTGGCCGCGCATTTCAACACCGTGTGGGTGAAAGAGTTCGCGCGTGGTTACCTCGAAACGCTGAACCGGCCGTATGAAGAAAACGATCTCCTGACCATCGCGGAAGGACAGCTGCGGGCCGAAGACGAAGCGGCCGCGCAGGCGGGCGGGCTGCTGATCTGCGATACCGACCTCTACGTGATCAAAGTGTGGAGCGAAGCGAAGTACGGCGACTGCGACCCGCGCATCCTCGACCTCATCGCCGGCCGCCGGTACAACGGCTACCTGCTGACCTATATCGACATTCCCTGGGAAGACGACCCCCAGCGGGAACACCCGCGGCCAGAAGAGCGCGAATATTTCTACAACATTTACCGCGACATCGTGATCAACTCCGGCCTGCCCTGGGCAGACGTCCGCGGCAGCTATGAAGAAAGACTGAAAACCGCGGTTGCGGCCGTGGAGGGGTGGCAATGATCGGAAGGTTTTTTACTAATTAAATAGAGATTTCTGGCAGCGTTCTTGACCCGACGGGATAATTTTTGAAGAAATCAGCATATTAGGATACGAATGAATCATAACCGCACAATAGGTTAAAGATAATTATTACAAAATTTATTTGAGTGACTGTGAAAAGTGCACACGTCCTGAGAAGTAGCATACTGTTTTCGATCTTGTTGTATTCTTCTTGTGATTTTTCCCCGGTCAGTAGTAAACCGATAGGTCAGATATTCACTAAAGGTGACATGGTTGTAATTGAAAGGCATGACGAATTTGATCTCGACAAAGGAATACTACAGATTTTTAAAAAAGGGAGACTAGTCGATACTATTCGTCTATTGCCAGACGCATCCGAGATTACCGGTATTTCAGGAGATACGGTTTACGTGTCTTACTATACGTTCTATAAAGGAAGCGATGTGAACGAGATGCAAGGGTTGGTTTTACGGAATAACGGAATGAAATTAAAATGGAAGTACCACTATGTTAATTCAACAGGTTTGACCGGTGGAATTGTAGCCCAGAAGATTGATTTCCTGGATTCCTTGGCAATAGTCAAAAGCAGTGGTCAAATTGATACCTTTGTGATCAATCATGTACTTTGCGATGGGACCCGGTTTCTCATTTCAGAATTTGGACATCCCGAAAGACGTTTTTTTGAAATTGAATTGCCAATTTCGTGTAGGGAAAGCTTAATTCTGTCGTACGAAAAGTATGCAAACGAACAAATAGGAAGGCCACGATGAAATTTATTGGAGTAATAAATTATATGACGAATTGGGACGCCTGAAATTAATCAGAGATAATGAAGGAAAAGTGCTTAAAAAGTATTCATATCAATATCAGATCCCTAACAAGACATTAAACAAATACCTTATTTCACCAACTCCATCACATCCTGATCACCTGAAAGATTACGCATCTGCAGCAGAATTTTCCTTTGGCGGATGTAAGTGATACGGGCCGGCGGCACCACCGTGTACGTTACTGGATTGGGAAAACAGGCGACGATCATGGCGGATTCCTCGCGATTGAGGCTGGCGGCCGGTTTATGATAATACGCCTGGGCGGCGGCTTCGATGCCGAAAATGCCTTCGCCCGTTTCCGCCACGTTGAGGTACATTTCGAGGATGCGTTTTTTACCCCATATCTTTTCGATCATAAAAGTAAAATAGACTTCGAGGCCCTTGCGGATGTAACTGCGGCCCTGCCAGAGAAACACGTTTTTGGCCACCTGCTGGCTGATGGTGCTGGCCCCCCGGATCTTTTTGCTCGTTTTATTATGTTTCATGGCCTTCTCGATGGATTTGAAATCAAACCCGTCGTGATCGGGGAACAACTGGTCTTCGCTCGCAATGGCGGCCAGTTTCACGTGCTGCGACATTTCATCGAGCCGCACATAATCGCGCTGAAAGGATTTATCGGAGCCCCAAAGACTGAACCAGCTGCTGATCATGGTGGCCGTGATGGGAGGGTTTACCCAGCGGAGTAAAACGATGTACAACAGTTGTGCTACGAACAGTATGAGAAATATTTTTTTTAACAGCCGCCAGGTTCTGGGGACAATTCCTTTTAATTTCATCCAGGTGTTTTTCAATACCGGGCGGAAAGTTAGCAAGATTATTGCGTATTTTTCAAAAGCAACATTGCTGTAGTGCCGATTGTTATACAGATATACAAAACAGGATTATGAGATTAGAACTGCATCCGCAAAACCCCAACCCACGGAATCTGAAAACGATCATCGAGTGCCTGAAAGACGGCGGGGTGGTGATTTACCCCACAGATACCGTGTATGGTATGGGCTGCGATATTTTCAAGCACGAGGCGGTGGAACGCATCTGCCGCATCAAGGGCATTGATCCGAAGAAGTCGCATTTTTCCTTTATCTGCTACGACCTCAGCCACCTGACCGATTATACGAAAAGTGTGGATACGCCGCTGTTCCGCCTGCTGAAAAAAGCGCTGCCGGGGCCATACACCTTTATTCTGCCCGCGAGCAGGCAGGTGCCGAAAATGCTGAAAACAAAACGCGATACGGTGGGTATCCGTGTGCCGGACAATCTCATTTGCCGCACGCTGGTGAAAGAACTGGGCAACCCCGTTATGAGCACATCTTTGCCCATCGACGAATACGTGGAAGAATACACCGATCCGGAAATCATCCACGACAAATTCGGCAAACTGGTGGACATTGTGATCGACGGCGGGCCGGGTGGAATTTTGCCTTCCACCGTGGTGGACTGCACCGGGCCGGAGCCGGAACTGATCAGGGAAGGCGCGGGCAACTGGGAAGAACTGGTATAACGCATAAAAAAAGAGCGGCTTCATACAGAGGCCGCTCTTTTGGTATAGCATGACCGGTATTATAGTCCCATCTTTTTCGCCAGCTCTTTCGGGATGGCGTTTTTGTTCACCATGAAGCAGGTGGTTTTATAGGCAAAATACGGGAGGGAAGCGTAGAAATAGCCACCACACTCGTTTTTGGTGCCCCATGAGTTTTTCACGATGAAAAATTTATTGCCCTGCTGATCTTTCGCCAGGCCGGTGATGTGCATGCCATGATCGTCCTGCGTTTCGAAATTATCGAATGCCAGCTGGCGGTTTTCCTGGGTGATCGCTTTTTCTTTCGCGGGCCCGGTGAAGAGCGCCAGGCGTTCTTTTTCGTTGTAATCCATCCAGTCTTTTTCCGGAACGATGGCCAGCCCGTCTTTGAACGAAAATCCTTTTTCGCTGACATCGGCCGCCCATGCCAGGGTGTAGCCGTTCAGTACTGCCTGCTCGGCGATGGTGTTGAATTCATTCAAAGGAACATTGTATACTTTTTCCCAGTTCCAGTTATCCGGCACTTCCAGCACAAACTGGCTGTAGAAGGGGTGATGGTTGAAAGAGGAAATGATCACGTAATCGTCTGCATTCAGCCCCAGGTCTTTCGCGAAAGACTGCGGAGTGTAGGATTTGCCGTTGTAGGTGAACTTTTCGGGAGTGGCGCCCAGGTAAGCGTCGAGCACGCCGTCTACCGCTTTCTGCCAGGAAGGATTCACGGCTTTGGCATCGCCGAGGGTTTTCACCATGCCTTCGAGCAGGCTCAGCATTTCGCTGTGGTTATAGGTTTTGTCGCGGTTGCCGTCGTACGCATCCTGCGGCACCAGGCCGAAGTTGCGGAGGCACAGCAGGTCGTCCGGGAAGCCGCCGCCCTCGCCGAAGTTGCTTTTGCCGTGCATGCGCACGTAATTAGCGGCTTTCAGCGGGTACATTTTCCGCACCACGAACATTTCGCTCAGGTTGAGATCTTTGCTCTTGCCTTTGCGCAGCAATTCCGATTCAAAGAAAGAAAGGCCCGAAAAAGACCAGCAGGTGCCGGTTTGGCCCTGGTTCTGCACGCCGAAGGCGTCGTTACTTTTGAGTACGGTAAACTGGTACTGGCTGCCCCCCTTGTTCGTCAGAGGCACCTGTGCGGCGGCGGCCATGCTCAGGCATACGGCCACGCCCATCAACAACGCTTTTCTCATTTTATAGACAGATTTTGTTGTAATAATGGGCAAATGTAATGGATACCGGGCTTACGGCGCACCAGATGTTTGATGAGCGGCAGCGCCGGGAAAATGATGCAGGAAAAATAAAAAACGGCGAAGCTGTCACAAAAAAGGCGCTGCGCCGTCCTTGTAGAAAATCATATGAAGAACAGACCGGTTTCCCGTACCCGCACATGGCATTATTATTCCGGCATCACACTGTCGGTATTCATCGGCATCCACCTGGCGAACCAGGCAACTGCGCTGGCGGGCGCGGCGCAGCATGTGGAACTGATGCGCCTGCTCCGGAAAGTGTACCGGCACCCGGTGGTGGAAACCATCCTGCTGCTGGCCGTGCTGTCTCAAATCGTGACGGGCCTTGGGCTGGCGTTCGGGAAAAAGAAGCGGACGGCGGTGGAGCGGCTGCAGACGGCCTCCGGCCTCTACCTGGCGTTTTTCCTCGTGGTGCATGTAGGGGCGGTGATGTATGGAAGAAGCGCGGGGATCGACACCGATTTTTATTTCGCCGCCGCCGGCCTGGCAGACACGGTGATGTCGTTTTTCTTTATCCCGTATTATTTTCTGGCTGTTTCGGCGGTGGCGCTGCATATCGCCGCGGTGCATTACCTGAAAACGGGGTGGTTGAAAGGCTCGTACGCCATCGGCGCTACGGGCGTGCTCTTCGCTTCGCTGCTCGTGTTTACGCTGCGCGCCGCTTTCCTGAATGAGCAGGAAGCCCGCCGTCAACCTGCGAGATCCGGGATGCCGGCCAGTTTGTCCGGGTTGCGCACAAAAAACATCGCGTCGATCAAATCGTCCGCTATACCGAACAGGATCACTGTTTCCGCTTTCCCCGTGGCATGATCGTATAAGGCGATGCCGATTTCGCCGTTGAGCATCATCAGCCTCGGAGCCAGGCCTGTTCCGGCTTTGCGGTATATGCCCTCGAGGAAACCGGTGCAGGCTTCGCGGCCGGTAATGGGATGGCGCGCTGCGGATACCTTGCCGCCACCGTCGGAATAAATGGTGATATCGTTGCGGAAGAGGTTGATGAGGGGCTGCACTTCTCCCTGCGTGCAGGCCTGCAGGTACGCGCCGTACAGCGCTTTCCGGGCTTCGTCAGACGGTTCGAACCGTTTTTTGTCCGAGCGGATCCTGTCTTTGGCGCGGTGCAGCAGCTGGCGGCAATATTCTTCTTTCAGGGAAAGCATCCCGGCAATTTCAGGATACCCGTAATCCAGCGTTTCTTTCAGGATAAAAACGGCGCGTTCGCCGGGCCCGAGTTTTTGCAGCAGCACCAGCAGCGCGAAGGAAACGTCGCGCGCCTGCAGCTGCGGGTACCGTTCCTGGAAGAGGGGCTCCGGCAGGTTCACCCCGGGGTACTGCATTTGCTGCCGCTTTTCCAGCAGGGAAATGCTGCGGTTCATCACGGACTTCACGAGGTAATTTTCGGGAACGGCGATGCTGCCGGCGTTTTGACGGGCAAAGGCCTCAAACACGTCGTGCAGGATATCTTCGGCGTCCTGCACGCTTTGTGTCATTTTGTAGGCGATGGAAAACAGCACCGGTCTGAATTGTTCGAAAGGTTCCATGCAGTGCGGCGGGTCGGGTTAAAGCTTACGGCATATCGGACGCCTGGTGGGCGGCGCGGGCGGACTCATATTGTTCACGGGTAATTTCCCAGCGCCAGAGCTCTCCCGCATCGGTGCCGTTTACCGCGCCGGCGAAATGCATGCCGCATTTCTGCAGCACCTTCACGGCGGCGTTATATTCTTCGAGTGTATGGGCAATCACTTTTTGAACGTAGGAGTGGTTGAATGCAAAACGGATCAGCACTTCCGCCATCTCCGTGGCGTAGCCCTGCTCCCGGTAGTCGACAGACACTTCGTAGCCGATCTCCACCACACCATCGGGCGTGGGGCGGCCTTTGAAGCCGCCGGTGCCGATGAGGCGGTTGTCCGCCTTATGGATGGCCAGGTAAAAGAACCATCCCAGTAAAGCCGGATCATTGCGCAGCTTATCGTAAGCTACCAACACCATTTCAGGAAATTCTGTCCAGTTTTCCGGTACATCTACTCCTAAAATCTGAGCTAATGCTTCATTCCCGTGCAACAACGCTTCAAAATATTTCAACGTGCAGGGCAACAACTGTAACCTTGAGGTTTGGATCATATGTGAAAACTAGTAAAGGATTTCCGGAAATGCAAGGGGCATGCCAGGAAAGAATTGACAGATTTCGGATGACAAATGTACAGGCGGGAAGCGCGGGTTAATGCGCCTCCAGCCAGTTTTTACCGGTGCCCAGCTCGGCTTCCACGGGAACGCCCAGGGGCATGGCATTGCGCATCCCTTCCAGGATAAGCGGTTTGATAATTTCCACCTCGTCGAGGTGCGCATCGAATACCAACTCGTCATGTACCTGCAGCAGCATGCGGGAGCGGAAATTGTGCTCGCGGAATGTTTTGTGCAGCGAAATCATAGCCAGTTTGATGAGGTCGGCGGCCGTACCCTGGATGGGCATGTTGATGGCGTTGCGCTCGGCAAAACCACGCACCACGGCGTTGGAGGAGTTAATGTCTTTCAGCCAGCGTTTGCGGCCCATCATGGTCTGCACATACCCGTTTTTCTGGGCGGATTTTACCTGGTTTTCCATGTAGGCCTTGATGCCGGGGTATTGCGCAAAATAGTTGTCGATCAGGCTTTTGGCCTCGCTGCGCGGAATGCCGAGGTTTTCGCTCAGGCCGAACGCGCTCTGGCCGTAGATGATGCCGAAATTCACGCTTTTCGCATTGCGGCGCATATCGGACGTGACATCGGAAAGGTCAACCCCGTAGACTTTTGCCGCAGTGGCAGTGTGAATGTCGAGCCCGCTGGTAAAGGCCGCTGTCATATTTTCATCCTGGCTGATCGCTGCGATGATGCGCAACTCGATCTGGGAATAGTCGGCCGACAGCAGGGTGTATTCTTCATTACGCGGCACGAACGCCTTCCGCACCTCTCGGCCGCGCTCCGTACGGATGGGGATGTTCTGCAGGTTCGGGTTATTGGAACTAAGGCGGCCGGTAACGGCCACGGCCTGGTTGTAGGAAGTATGCACGCGGTTGGTGCGCGGGTTGATCATTAACGGCAACGCATCTACGTAAGTAGATTTCAGCTTGCTCAGTTCGCGGAATACGAGGATGTTTTCCACGATGGGGTGTTTGGCCGAGAGTTTGGCCAGCACGTCCTCCCCCGTGGCGTATTGTCCTGTGCGGGTTTTTTTCGCCTTCGGATCCAGCTGCAGTTTTTCGAACAGCACTTCACCGAGCTGTTTCGGGGAGGCGAGGTTGAACCGCACGCCGGCCTGCTGGTACACGCTTTCCTCGGCTATTTTGATTTCGGACTCGAGGGAGCGGGAATAATCCGCCAGTGCCTGCGTATCGATGGCGATGCCTTCGTACTCCATGTCGGTGAGCACTTTCACGAGCGGGTTTTCGATGCGGTAGAGCACGTCTTCCACTTTCCGCTCCGTCACCAGCGGCACGAATTTGCTTTTCAGCTGCAGGGTGATGTCTGCGTCTTCCGCCGCGTATTCCTTGATTTTCTCCAGTTCCACATCGCGCATGCTGCCCTGGCCTTTGCCCTTTTTGCCGATCAGCGTTTCGATGGAAACGGGGGCGTACTGGAGGTACTGGGCACTGAGCAGATCCATGCTGCGCCGGCCTTCCGGCTCAATGAGGTAGTGGGCCAGCATGGTATCGAAAATGGTGCCTTTTACTTCGATGCCGTACCATTTGAGCACGATCAGGTCGTATTTGGCGTTCTGCCCGATGAACAACGCATCTTCCCGCTCGAACACCGGGCGGAAGCGCTCCAGTATCTCGATGGCGCCTTCACGGTTCGCCGGCATGGGAATATACCAGCCTTCACCGGGCTGGATGGAAAAACTCATGCCCACGATATCGGCGGCATTGGCGTCCGTGCCCGTGGTTTCCGTATCGAAGCTGATTTCGGGGACGGTCATCAGGGTGGCCACCACGGCGGCATGTTCTTCCGGCGTACTGGCAAGGTAATAAGTATGTGGCGTGTTCTCGATGTTCCTGTCGGCTACGAGCCCGGCAGGCTCCAGCGCTTCCGCCTGCTGGGCGAGGTTTTCGGCTGTGGAGGTTTCCACGGCATTGCCGAAGAGGTCCTGCTGCACGGGTTTGCCGGAAGCGGCCGCCTCTCCGCCGATGGCGCTGAAAGTATCGCCCAGTATGCGTTTGCCGAGGGTTTTGAATTCCAGTTCGGAGAAAATTTCGGTGAGCTGCTCCTTGTTGACTTCGGTGCAGCAGAAATCCTCTTCATGGAAACTCACCGGTACATTGGTGATGATGGTGGCGAGTTTTTTGGAGAGGATGGCGCTTTCGGCGCCGGCTTTTATTTTTTCGCCCATCTTGCCGCTGATCTTGTCTGCATTGGCGAGCACATTTTCGAGAGAGCCCCATTCCGCGAGCAGCTTCATGGCTGTTTTTTCCCCAACGCCGGGGATGCCGGGGATGTTATCCACAGAGTCGCCCATCAGGCCGAGGATGTCGATCACCTGGTGCACATCCTTGATCTGCCAGCGTTCGCACACTTCCTTCGGGCCGAGGATCTCTTCCTTGTTGCCGAGGGCGGGCGGTTTCCAGATAAACACATTGTCTTTCACCAGCTGGCCGTAATCCTTGTCGGGCGTTACCATGTATACGGTATAACCTTGTGCGGCGGCCTGCCAGGCCACGGTGCCGATAATATCGTCGGCCTCATACCCGTCGAGCTCCAGCACGGGGATGTTAAACCCGTTGATGATGCGCTTGATGTCGGGCAGGGCGGCGATGAGATCTTCCGGCGCTTCTTCGCGGTTGGCTTTATAATCTTCAAAATCCGTGTGCCGTTCGGTAGGGGCATGTGTATCGAAGGCCACTGCGATGTGGGTGGGTTTTTCTTTGTTCAGCAGGTCCAGCAGGGTAGTGGTGAATCCAAACTGGGCGTTGGTGTTGCGCCCTTTGCTGGTGAGCCGTGGGTTCCTGATCAATGCATAATAGGCGCGGTAAATGAGCGCCATGGCGTCTAATAAAAAGAGTTTCTTGCTCATGGCGGTAAAAGTAAACAAAATGGCCAGATGGAACATTCCTGTTTCATAATTTTACAGGATGAAGAAAACCTATCACTTAGCCAACTGCGATACCTGCAGGAGGATTCTGGACGAAACGGGCGTTGCCGCCAAAGGTTTTGAGCTGCAGGATATCAAAACGGAAAAGATCACGCCGGCGCAGCTGGATGAAATGAAAAAACTGGCGGGTAGCTACGAGGCGCTGTTCAGCCGCCGCTCCATGAAATTCCGCCCCATGGGCCTCCATGAAAAGGAGCTGACGGAAGCGGACTACCGCAAACTTATCCTGGAAGAATACACGTTCCTGAAACGGCCGGTCACCATTGCGGGCAAGAAAATATTCGTCGGCAACGACAAAAAAACGGTGACCGCCCTGAAGGAGTTTTTGTTAACCAATTCCAAATAAAAGAATATCCTAAAGTGTTTCGGCGAAGTCGCGCACCACTTTTTTGTAGGCCGTCATGTCATGGCCGTGTTGAAAAGCGGTGAACGGGAAGGTCTTCACCGCCTCCAGCGCTTTTCTCAGTTTGAACTGGTGCTGGGGGAGGCTGTAGAAGTACCCTTTCTGCATGAGGTATTTGCCGAGATATTCCTGTTCCGACTGGCCGGGGGTGGGCACGAGGATGGCTTTTTTGTTCAGTTTGGCGAGGTCCATCAGGGTGGTGTACCCGGAGCGGCACAGCACCATATCCGCAGCCAGCATGGCTTCGTTGAGGTCGCGGGCATTGAGGTGGCTCACCTGTGAAATGCCCGGGGCCACTTCGCGGCGGGCCGCCTGGTCCGGCCGGCCGCTGACGATCAGGGCTTTGATACCCGGCATCTCCCGGAGCTCGGCCAGAATGAGCTCTTCGAGGTTGGTGCGCTGGGGCTCGGGCCCGGAAATGAGGGCCAGCAGGTCGTATTTTTTCTCTACCCCGGGCATGGGCTCGAAGCGGGAAAGGCAGCCGAGGTATTCGGTGTGCGCCGGCAGTTCCTTCGGATGGGCCAGTATGCCGCTCAGGTTGGGCTCACCGGCGAAATCGGGCACCCAGCAGGCCGTATAGCGGTTGATGAAACGGTAGTTTATTTTTTGCAACAGCCTTTCCGTAACGCCGCCGAAGGGCGTTTTGATCAGCAGCTGGTGGGAAATGAAAATACAGGGAATATCGGGGTGGTACAGCCCGAAGCGGTTGTCCGAGATCACGGCATCGATGCCCAGTTCGGCCACCGTTTTGCGGAGCCAGGCCTGCTCGAACCGCACGGCGCGCCATATTTTGGGGATCTGGCGGACGATCTTGAGGCCGAAAAACAGCCCTTTTTGTGAATAACGGATGTGATAACCGGGGAGGGGGAGGATGGTGAGCTGGGGGAACTCGGCACCCAGCAGGGCGGCGTGTTTGCCTTCGGCCGCAATAACTATTTCACAGCCAGCGTTTAATAGTTCGTGTATCAGCGGAATGTCGCGCGTGGCGTGGCCCAATCCCCAATCCAGGGGTACAATGAGCACTTTTTTTGGCACCTGGTCGTTTGTGGACAAATAATTAAATTTTTTTTGCGAAAATAGTTTAATTTAGAAATGACCATTGTTAAGAAAATGTTGTGTAATTACTATCAGCTGGGGGAGTGAACAGACTTAAAAATAATATGCATCAATGAAAAAGCACAACTGGTTCTTAGTTTTTCTGATAATGGTCGGCTTAACGTGGCAAGGTTGCAGTGTTCTGAAGAAAAATGATTGTGGGTGCCCTCCCATGCAAAAAGGCAGGATGAAACACTAAATTTTATCGCACTATACCTGAAAAGAAATTCCCGTAAAACGGAGTACACGTTATTGAAAAAGTGATGTCAACAAAAAGAGAAAACAATCAAACGTAATTAGCATGAAGCCTGTAGAGAGGGATTTACTCATCTTGTTACACGAAGACCGTTACAACGAGCAGGAAATCCAGTATGAAGTGAAGCAGATCAGCGATATGTTATCGCTGGTGGAAACCATGGACTATCTTGTCGCCGCCACCGAAGTAGCGGACTGCAACAAACACCGCGTCAGCAGCAAGCGCCGCGTGCTGGAACGTGCATTCTTCCGTAAAGAGCCCAAAGCTTTTGAGTTTATCGTCCACAAAAACTAAGCGTGTATTTTTAGCGTCAATCCGGTAGCCGTTATTCTACCCTGATTCCTTCTGCGTATATCTCACCCGAATTACTGTTCAAAAAAACCGGCGGCCTTCCATCGCCCGGGACGTGTTATTTTCTAAAATTCTTGTTGTAGGTTTGCGGGCAAACAAAATCCGTTGTGATGATCGATTTTTCGCATCTGCAGGACTTTCTGCGTCCTGTTTCCAAAACACAGATCAATGATGACGAACCGTATGAGCACCTGCAGATAGGCAGTTCCATAGACGTCTATGAAGAAGATAATATTCCGGACCTGGATGCGGCCGATATTGTTTTGCTCGGCGCGGGCGAAACGCGCGGCAACGGCCTGCCGAATGGCCGTACGGACGCGCCGGACGTGGTGCGCCGCGAATTCTACCGGCTTTTCCACTGGCACCAGGACGTGCGCCTGGCCGATGCCGGCAACCTGCTTTCCGGCCGCTCCCTGAACGATGCCTACGCCGCCTATAAAAGCGTGGTAACGGAACTGATCGATGCCGGCAAAACCGTGATCATCCTCGGCGGCTCGCACGACCTCACGTACGCCCAGTACCAGGCCTACGCCATGAAAAAATACATCATCGAGGTAACGGTGGCCGATGCGCTCATAGACCTCCAGGAAACGGAAGTGCGCTCGCAGAACTTCCTCCTCAATATGTTCATGGAGCAGCCCAACTACATCCGCCATTATAACCATATCGGTTTCCAGAGTTATTTCGTACAGCCGCGCATGCTCGAAACGCTCGACAAACTGCGGTTCGACTGTTACCGCCTCGGCAAGGTGCGGGAAAACATCGAAGAGATAGAGCCCGTGCTGCGCAATACCGACCTGTTCAGCGTAGACATCAACATGATCAAACATACGGACGCACCGGCCAGCTCCCTCTCCCCGAACGGGTTCAGCGGAGAAGAAGCCTGCGCCCTGTCGAGGTACGCCGGGATGAGCTCCCAGCTCAGTACCTACGGCATCTACGGGTACAATCCCGATAAAGACCGCGATAACCTCACGGCCAAACAGATCGCCCAGATGCTCTGGTATTTTATGGACGGGCGTTCCGTAAAAAACAAGGAGGCCCAGCTCATTCACCGCGAGTCGTTCCTCGAGTTCCACATCGCCTTTACCGACATCGACACCATTTTCCTGAAAAGCAAAAAAACCGGCCGCTGGTGGATGCAGCTGCCCGATAAAAATTTCGTGCCCTGCGCCTACAGCGATTACCTGCTGGCCAGCAACAACGAAATTCCGGAAAGGTGGCTCCGCAGCCAGGAAAGACTTTGATCTTTATGATGTAAATTTGGTTACCACGGGGCTCATTTATTTTCATCATTCATAATCCGAGAATCGCCTTTGACTACTCCTTCGCGCCGCGCACGAATTGCCCGTCTGAACCTCATCCAGAATTCACAGGATGCGGTGCTGATCGCTATTGGCGTGCTGCTGGCCGCCCTGGGCCTGAAAGCGTTCCTGCTCCCCAATGCTTTTCTCGACGGCGGGGTAACGGGTATTTCGCTGCTGGTGAACCGCCTTACGGGCTGGTCCATTTCGGTTCTGCTCGTCGTCATTAACCTGCCGTTCATCCTGCTGGCCTACCGCCAGCTTTCCCGGGCATTCACCCTGAAAACCATCGCCGCCATCGTGGGCCTGGCCTGCTGCCTGGTGTTTATCGAGGTGCCGGTGATCACGCACGACAAACTGCTGATCGCCATTTTCGGCGGGTTTTTCCTGGGAGCGGGCATCGGCATGTCTATCCGCGGCGGCGCCGTGCTCGACGGCACGGAGGTGCTGGCCCTGTTCATCAACCGTAAGACCGTACTGTCCGTCGGAGAAGTGATCATGTATTTCAACGTGTTGATCTTCGCGGTGGCCGCCATCCTCATCAACATCGAAACCGCGCTGTACGCCATGCTGACGTATATGTCGGCTTCCAAAACGGTCGACTTCGTGATCAGCGGTTTCGAAGAATACATCGCGCTGACGGTGATCTCGGACAAAAGCGAGCTCATCCGCAAAACGCTTACCCTGAAACTGAAAAAAGGGGTGACGGTGTTCAAAGGCAAAAGCGGCTACGGGAAAAGAGGAGAAATCAACAACGACATAGAAATCGTCTATACGGTGGTAACCCGCCTGGAAGTGCATAAAATTATAGATGAGATTGAAAAAATCGATGAAAAAGCGTTTATTGTGCAACACAATATCAACGATACGCGCGGCGGGATGATCAAGCGCCGGGCCACTCATCATTAAATGCCTTCAATTTTCACCACATGAAGAACAGCTTTGTTGCCACATTGCTTATGATCACTGCATTTCACGCCACCGCCCAGGAAAGGATAGACCTTTATCCCGGCCAGCCGCAACTCAAAATCGCCGGCGGCCGCAAAATCGACGATGTTCCGCACATCAATCACTATAAGGCCCGCGCCGACAAAAAGAACGGCGCTGCCGTGCTGATTTGTCCCGGTGGGGGATACGCCCACCTCGCGGTTGACCACGAAGGAAAGGACGTGGCGGCGTTTTACACCGAACAGGGTTTCGACGCCATCGTGCTGCACTACCGCCTCAACGACGCTTCGCAAAGCGGCTCCCGCTTTCCCGCGCAATACAACGACGTCACCAACGCCATGCGCCTCGTCAAATCGAAAGCCGCGGCCTGGCAACTGGATCCCGAAAAGATAGGCGTGCTGGGGTTTTCAGCCGGAGGGCATCTCGCCTCCACGCTGGCTACCATGCTCATCCCCGCCAGCGGCCAGCCCAGGAACGAACTGGAAAAATGGAGCAGCCGCCCGGCTTTCGCGATACTGGTATACCCTGTTATCAGCATGAGCGAAAGTTTCCGGCACAACGGCAGCGCCGTGAACCTGCTCGGGCCCGATGCTTCCGCGGCCCTGAAAGATTCACTGTCTACCGATAAACGGGTGACCGCGGAAACGCCGCCCACCATGCTGATCCACGCCACGGACGATAAAGGTGTGCCGATCGAAAACAGCTTCGTTTTTTACAACGCGCTCCGCAAAAACAATGTGCCCGCCACCATGCACGTATACGATCATGGCGGCCACGGCTTCGGGATGGCGCCGAAAGACCCGGTGCTCAACAGCTGGCCGGCACTGAGCGTTACCTGGATCAACGGGGTGCTCGGGAAAGGGAAATAATGACTGAATTCCATCGAACGGATGAAATATAAAAAGCGGCGGTCCCACCGGACCGCCGCTTTCGTTTTATGCGTGATATTTTTCAATTCGGTTTTCCTGTAACCGCGCCTGAAAGGGCATCGCACCTCAACGGGCAGCATTATCACCGGGTTCAGGTCGTCTCCCGGCGGCACTTGTCGTTTTCGTTTAAAACCCGTTGTTGTTTAACGGTCGAAGTGCGGCACTGGCAATTTACCCGTTTCACGGTACGCACCATATCAGCGCGCCTGTTTTACATGAATTTATCCGCCTCTCGGTATGCCTGGATCAGCGCCATTTCGCCTTCCTTGCCGGGTTTGGCGTTGCCGTGCTCCATGCCCATCACACCGCGGTAGCCTTTATCGTACAGGTGTTTGAAGATGTTTTTGTAATTGATCTCGCCGGTGCCGGGCTCTTTACGGCCGGGGTTATCACCGATCTGGATGTAGGCGATCTCGCTCCAGCAGAGGTCGATGTTGGCGATCAGCTGGCCTTCGTTCCGCTGCATATGGTAGATGTCGTACAGGATTTTGCAGGAGGGGCTGTTTACTGCGCGGCAGAGCATATACGTCTGGTCGGAGGTACGCATGAAAAGGTCCGGGTTGTCGCTCAGCGGCTCCAGCACCATGGTGAGGCCGCCTTTTTCGAGGATCTCGGAGCCCCGGCGCAGCGCGTCGATCACGTGGCCGGTCTGCACCCCGATCGGGAGCTTGCGCTCGAAGTAACCCGGTACTACCGTGGCCCATTTGGCGTTGACGCGTTTGGCCAGTTCCACCGACTGTTCGCAGGCTTTGAGGAACACATCGAGGAATTCTTTTTTACCCGTGGTCAGAGAAACTTTCCAGTTGTCGCCGCCGTCTATCACAAAAACGCCCATGCGCATGTTGAGTTTGGCCAGCAGTTCGCCGATCTTGTTCTGGAGAGCGGTATCCCTTTTGAGCATGCCGTTGTCTTCGATGGAACGGAACCCCTGGTCGTGCATGAACCTGATCTGGTCCAGGAAGTCGTCGCCGGCGCTGTTTTTGAACATGCCTGCGTGCGGGGCGTAATCCATATTGAAGGGTTTGCCGGCAGCCTGCCGGGCATCCGCTGCGGCAGCCGTTCCCGCGGAGCCGAAGGCGAGGGCTGAAAGGCCCGCCAGCGTGCTTGTTTGAAGGAAGCTTCTTCTTTCCATAATCGTGAGATAATTAGCCATCCAATTTAATAGGTTTTCAATGCAAAACCGAATGTTTTGATAAAAAATCCGGAATTCGGGTGTTTTTCGCATTTTTTGCAACAGTCGTAACGCTTTTTTGACGTTCATAAAAAAATTATTGCTTTCAACCGCAGGAATTGATAAATTCACACGCTTTAATATTCAGCACGCTTTTACAGATGATAAAGAAGACAGTGACTTTGGTGCTTGGCGGTATCATGGCCGGCACAGCAGCATACAGCCAGGCCGCACCTTTCGAGGCCTACGAACAGAAAATCCAGGGAACTGACGTTACCATCAAAATGGTTCCCATCAAAGGCGGTGAGTTCCTCCTGGGCAGCCCCGCAGGAGAAAAAGGCCGTAAAGCGGACGAAGGCCCGCAAAAGAAAGTGACCATCGACCCCTTCTGGATGGGCGCCTACGAAGTAACGTTCGACCAGTACGATTTATACGCAGATAAGGATAAAGACCAGGCGCCCCTGCCCGACGGCATGACGCGGCCCAGCCCGCCTTACATCGACCTGACCCTCGGGATGGGCAAAAGCGGCGGGTACCCGGCCAACAGCATGAGCCAGTATGGCGCACTGATGTATTGCCGCTGGCTGTACGCGAAAACAGGCGTGTTCTACCGCCTGCCCACCGAAGCGGAATGGGAATATGCCTGCCGCGCCGGAGCCAAAACCGCCTATCCCTTCGGGAACAGCGATGCGCAACTGAAAGACTATGCCTGGACGGCCGGCAACAGCGGCGCCGTATATCATAAAGTAGGAGAACTGAAGCCCAATGCCTGGGGATTGTACGACATGCTGGGAAATGTGGCCGAGTGGACGCTCGACCAGTATGACGAAAAAGCGTACGCCAAGGCTGCCGCCGCCAACCCCTGGAACAAACCGACCGGCAAAACGCCCCGCACCGTGAAAGGGGGGAACTACGACGATACGGCTGAAAATGCCCGCTGTGCGTCCCGCCTGCAGTCGGACGAAGCCTGGAACGACCGCGACCCGCAGATCCCGAAAAGCAAGTGGTGGAACGCAGACGCGCCTTTTGTGGGCTTCCGCCTCGTACGCCCGGTAAAACAGCCCACCAAAGCCGAAGCGGAGCAGTTTTTTGCCGATGTGGTGGATAAATTTGTGGGCGCACGGTAAGAACCCGCGTTTTTTTTGTAATTTCTGAGAGCGAATTGTCTATTCTATTTTTATAACACCACGGAACTCAACGCTCCGAGCAATGGTCCCGGTAAAATACCCATCATGGAAAAGGAAAAAGCACAAACATTCCACGGGCAGAGTCGCAGAGACTTTGTTAAACAATCCTCCTTACTGGCGGGAGGCCTCCTGGCAGCGCCCATCATCGCAGAAGCATCCCAGGGCAATTATTTTTCCGGTGCGGCCGGAGTCATCAAAGTTGCGCTGGTGGGATGCGGCGGCCGGGGAACCGGAGCAGCCGTACAGGCGCTGAAAACCAAAGAAAACGTTCAGCTCGTTGCGATGGCGGACGCTTTCCGCGACAACCTGGATAAAAGTTTCCAGGGCATCACCGACGAATTGAAAGATAAACCGGAGCGCATAAAAGTGCCCGAATCCAACAAATTCGTAGGGTTCGACGGTTACAAACAGGCCATTGCCCTCGCCGATGTGGTGATCCTCACCACCCCTCCGGGTTTCCGCCCCATCCACTTCGAAGAAGCGGTGAACCAGGGCAAACACATCTTCATGGAAAAACCCGTGGCCACCGACCCTGCCGGCATCGCCAAGGTACTGGCCGCCGCTGAAGTGGCGAAATCCAAAAAACTCAACGTGGTGGTGGGCCTGCAACGCCACTACCAGACGTCATACCTCGAACTGTACAAACGCCTGCAAGACGGCATCATCGGCGATATCACCTCCATCCAGGTATGGTGGAACCAGGGCGCGCTGTGGGTTCGCCCCCGCAAGCCCGAATACACCGAAATGGAATACCAGATGCGTAACTGGTATTACTTCAACTGGCTCTGCGGCGATCATATCGTGGAACAGCACATCCACAACATCGACGTGGGCAACTGGTTCATGGGCGAAACGCCCGTAACCGCCGTGGGCATGGGCGGCCGCGCCATCCGTACCGGTCCGGAAGCAGGTGAAATCTACGATCACCACTTCGTGGAATACCGTTACAAAAACGGTGTGGTGATGAACGCACAATGCCGCCACTGGAAAGACTCCGTGAGCCGCGTGGACGAAGAGATCGTAGGCACCAAGGGCCGCATCATCTGCGACCGCGGTGTGATCCTCGACCACAAAGGCAAAACGCTGTACCAGTTCGACAAAAAACTGACGAACCGTCCCTACCAGGCCGAGCACGACGAACTGTTCGACGCCGTGGCGAAAGGGCAGTTCAAATATCAGGACGCCAAACGCGGCGTGGAAGCCACCATGTCTGCCATCATCGGCCGCATGGCCACGTATTCCGGCCAGTCTATCGCGTACGACAAAGCGATCACTTCCGGCATCAACCTGCAGCCCGCCAAATATGCGTTCGACGCGCCGCCGCCGGTACTGCCCGACGCCAACGGCAACTACGCATATGCCAAACCCGGCATCACCAAATATTTCAGCTAACTGATGCATATGCAAAGAAGAAGGGTGTTCCGCAAAACGGAGCACCCTTTTTTGTATCTTACTGCTATGAGATCGTATCTATGCGCCTTCATTGCGCTCCTTTTTTACCAGGCCGCCGCAGCACAGCCCAAAGCCATCCGGCAGTGGGCCAGCCAGGACGTACTGAACGTAAAAGGGATCAGCAACGCCCATACCGGCATCTGCATTTTCGACCCCGCCACCGGTAAATACTGGCTGCAGCACCAGGCCGATAAATTCTTCATGCCGGCTTCCAACACCAAAATATTCACGCTCTTTACGGGCCTGCAGTTGCTGGGCGATTCCCTGCCCGGCATGCGGTACGCGGAAAACGATACGGCCGTGTTCATCCAGGCCACCGCAGACCCGTCTTTCCTGCATCCGGATTTTGCGTACCAGCCGGTGAAAGACTTTCTAACGGCAACGGATAAACGGGTATGGTACCAGCCGGTGACGATCAGGAATAAACGCTTCGGCCCCGGATGGGCCTGGAGCGACTATGCCGATTATTACCAGCCCGAACTGAACGAATGGCCTATGTACGGTAATGTGACCCGCATCAACATCAAAGGCCGCCAGTACAGCATCACGCCGGCCTACTTCGCCAGATCGGCGAGCCTGCAGTTTTTACCCGAGCGGTCGGCAGACGATGTGCTGGCAGACCGTGACGAACGGGAAAATCATTTTATCCTCTACATGCGGCCGAACGATGCATCGTCGCACGACTTCGAAGTGCCGTTTATTACCGGCAACCGCGACCAGCTGCTGCTGCGCCTGGCCGATACACTGCACAAGCCGGTGGGCCTGCTGCCCGCTGCCGTGGCGGGCGGGCGCCTGATGAAAAGCATTCCGGCGGATACGCTGTTTCAGCCCATGATGCACCGCAGCGACAATTTTTTCGCGGAACAGATCCTCATGATGTGCTCGGCGGTGAAGTGGGATACGATCGATACCCGCAAGGTGATCCGTTATATGCTCGACAGCACGTTGAAAGACCTGCCCACGCCCCCCAGCTGGGTAGACGGGTCCGGTCTTTCGCGGTATAATCTTTTTACACCGGCCGACTTTGTGGGCGTGCTGCATAAAATGTATAAAACCTATCCCAAAGAACGCCTTTACCCGCTGTTCCCTTCCGGCGGCAAGGGCACGCTGCGCAACTATTACCAGGCGCTGCCGGGCCGGCTGTACGCCAAAACAGGCACCCTGAGCGGCTGTGTGGCCCTCAGCGGGTATCTCATTACCAGGTCGGGGAAAACGCTCATTTTCAGCGTGCTGGTGAATAACCACGACACCACATCCACGGTGGTGCGCAGGGCGGTAGAGAAATTCCTCGTGCGTGTGGCCAACGGCAGTTAGAAGAGGCCCGCGATCAGGAGGGGCAGCCCGATGGCGAGCAGGATGCCGTACACCAGGTCGAGCCAGAACACCGAGCCGATGGCGCCCAGCAGGATCAGGCCCATAACGGGCAGCAGCACGATCTTCAGCCATAGCGGCGTATTGTCGCCATGCCAGATGCCGTTCCACATCGTTGAAGCGTCGGTAGTGCTCGGGAAAGCATGCATGCCGATCGATACCGCGAAATAGAGCTGTATGTAATCGAAAAGGTTGCCGCTGTTGAACAGGGCCACAGGCAATGCCGCGGGGAAGGCGATCACAAAAGCGATCAGGGAGTTGATGATGAAAGGCCCCGTACCAATGAGCAGCTGATGCAGCGGCTTTTTCGGCGGTTCGTGAATGACGTACCCCAACGGGTTATCCGCCTGGAAATATTTCACCTCGTATACGGCCACCCCGCACCAGCGGCAAAACAGTTGATGCGCCAGTTCGTGCACCACCACGCCGGGAAAGGTAACCACGCCTATATATTGACCGGGAATCAGCATAATCTTAATTTCTGTATTGAATATTGCCGTTGATAATGTTCCGCAGCAAAGCCACCGTGCTACTGTCGTTGAAGCTTTTCAGTTCGGCTATCATGTCGTCGCGGAGTTTCGCGTTGCCGGTGAAGTGGGCCGTGAGCGCCATCGCCTCCAGCGACCAGATATGATGCGGATCGAGGGCATACGCCTGTTGCGCGCGGGCCAGCGCCTCGTTGTCTTTTTTCCATTTCAGCAGCACTTTGCTCTGGGCCGCCAGCGCGGGAATGGACTCTGCATGAATGGCCAGCAGCTGGTTGCACACGTCGATGGCCTTCTGATATTCCCGCTGCTCGCGGTAAGCCGCGGCCTGCAAGGGATACAACATCGCGGCTTCAGGATTTTCCATTTTTATCTCTTCGCAAAGCGCCACCGTGGCGGCATAACTGCTGTCGTTAAAGTATTCGGAGGCCAGGTGGAACATCACCGGCAAATCCGACTGGTGTTGCAGATGATATTTTTTGAGGACGGCGATGCGCTCTTTGACGGTAGCAGCGCTGTCGATACTGCGTTGCAGGCGCTCGTCCTGGATCATGTAATAACCCGCGATGTCCGGCAGCGAGTTGAGCTCGCTCACCAGTTCCTGTTCTTCCACGTGTTTGCCTACCCATTTTTCCAGCACCGAATCCATGACCATAAAATGCTGGTTGTGATACGCCGCCACGGCCAGTTTGGCGGCAGACTTAAAATCTTGCGGGTAGGCGGCGGTAATTTCGCGCAGGGCGTTTTCCGCACTGATGTATTTGTGCTCCTCCAGCAGGCGGTTGGCCTTTTTGAAACGGATGTTGGCGTTGAAAACTTTCGGGAGATTAAAAAGCGAGATCACAAACAACACGGCCACACCGGCGGCCAGCCATTTTACCCAGCCGGTGATGGGGTAGCGGCTGAGGGACTTGCGGCAGTCTGCGCACAAATCGTTCAGGTAACCGCTTTCCGGCGGCTGGAGCTCACAATGGGTACATAAAGGGGAAGAAGGCATAGGGATAAATTCCGTCAAAGAAAACGCTTTTTTATTGCCGCCGTGCGCCACGTTTGTGTGATTCCGGCCGGAACGCATAAAAAAAGCCCTCCGCACGCGGAGGGCTTTTACTAGCATGATTATCAATAGTTTATTTGACTATTTTCAGTTCATTGATGATGTTTCTGGCGCCGCCGAGTTTTTCGATGCACCATAAAACATACCGCACATCCACACAAATGGTGCGGTTGAGGTTTTTGTCGAATTGCAGCTTGTGGCTCAGCGCTTCATAGTTGCCGTCGAAAGCAAGCCCGATCAGTTCGCCGTTGCCGTTGATCACCGGGGAACCGGAGTTACCGCCGGTAATGTCGTTGGTGGTGATGAAACCTACCACGAGGTCTTTCCGTTTGGCGTCCGCATACTGGCCGAAGTCTTTTTTCTTCACCAGGTCTACATAACCGGCCGGCAGATCGAACTCATAATCACCGGGCACATATTTGTCCAGCACGCCGGTGGCGGTGGTCACATAATCGTATGCCACGGCGTCGCGCGGGCTGTAAGGTTTCACCTGGCCATAGGAGAGGCGCATGGTGAAGTTCGCATCGGGGTAGCGGAACTGGCTGGGGCTGCGCTGCATTTCCCCTTTCAGGTAAAGGCGGCCCAGCTCGTTGTTTTCGGCCGTGAATTGCGTATACAGCGGCTGATATTTGCCCACATAGTTTTTCACGAAAGCGGATGCATAGGCATATGCCGGGTCGTCCTGCAGCACGGTGGCGTCAGGGTTGGCGGTGAATGCTTTCCATTTGGCTTCGTTAAAGATCATGGTGTTGGCAAATACGGATGCAGCCCATGTTTTGTAGGTTTTTTCATCCTGGAGGTCGCCGAATGATTTCAGGCTTTCATAAAAACCAACTGGATGCTGGTCTTTCGGAATGTCTGTATAATACATCATGGCGGTGGTGGCCAGGATTTTCTGGTCGCTGATTTTGTTCTCGTCTTTGAGGAAGTTGGTGCGTGCCGCGTCGGCCGCCGCCACTGCCGCTTTCACGTCGCCCTTTTTCAGGATGGCGTTTTCCACCGCGGCGAGCGATGCTGCATATGCCGCCAGGGGAGAGCCCATTACGCCTTCCATCAGGTATACGCGCACTTTTGCGTAAGGCGCCCAGGATTTATAGATTTTTTCGTACTGCGGGAACACGTTCTCGAATTCAGGTTTGCCGGCCGCCCATTGTTTGAAGGCCGCTTCCTGTTTCTGTTTTTCTTCGAATACGTGGTATTTCAGCAATTGTTTGCTTTCCCCGTCGAAGAACTTCCAGTAGTTGGCGATGCCTGCGTAAGAAGAAGCCAGCTGCAGTTTCACGGCCGGATCTTTTTTCATTTCCTCGAACATGTATTTGAGGCGGATGTCGCGGAGGTTCACCAGGGAGGGGTTTTCCACTTCCGTTTTCAGCTTTACGCCCAGTGAGGTTTCGTAGCGGTTGGTGCCGCCGGGGTAACCGAAGATCATGGCGTAATCGTTTTCTTTCACGCCTTTGATGGAAACGGGGAGGAAGTGTTTCGGTTTGAGGGGAACGTTATCGGCCGCATAGTCTGCGGGTTTGCCGTCTTTACCGGCATATACGCGGAACACGGAGAAGTCGCCGGTGTGGCGGGGCCACTCCCAGTTGTCCGTATCGCCGCCGAATTTGCCCACGCTTTCCGGCGGGGTGCCCACGAGGCGGATATCTTTATATCGCTCGTACACGAACATGAGGTACTGGTTGCCTCTGAACATGGGGTTCACGCGCGCTTCGTAGCCGGTGCCTTCGGTGGCCGCCTTGATAATGTCTGCCGTGGCGGCCTGCAGTTTTGCGTTACGGTCCGCCGTGGTAGCGCCTTTAAGCGCTTCTTCCACTTTGGCCGTTACGTCTTCCACGCGTACCAGGAACTGTACGGAGAGGCCTTTGGAGGGGATTTCCTGTGCCTGGCTTTTGGCGTAGAAGCCGTCGCGCAGGTAGTTATTTTCTACGGAGCTGGCGCTGGCGATGGCGCCGTAGCCGCAGTGATGGTTGGTAAAAATGAGACCCTGGTTGCTCACGATTTCCCCGGTACAGCCGCCGCCGAAAATAATGATGGCGTCTTTCATGGAGGATTTGTTGATACTGTAAAGCTGCTCTTTGGAAAGTTTCAGCCCTTTCTTCACCATGTCTGCATACACCTGCTGGCCCAGCAGGTATGGCAGCCACATGCCTTCATCGGCTTTCACCAGCTTTACAGACAGCAAAAGCAGCAGCAGGAATAGATTTTTCTTCATATTTGCAGGTTTTGTAAAAGAGGCCCAAACCTAGCGATTTTTTTGAAATTAGCCCCGCCGCCCATGAATTTAGCGCCCCGGTCAACAATTATTCCGCCTGTGGCGTTAAAGTGGCTTGAGAATTGTATAAGCATCATGCACCCAAAACCAATACTATGAAGCAGTTATTATTAACAGGCATTGTTGCCGCGTCCCTGCTGGCCTGGGGCTGCCAGGGCACCAGCAAACAGGCGGCCAGCGACACGTCGGCCGCCGTCACCCCCGCCCAGACCAGTGCGGAGCCCGCCTGGAAACTGGAAGGCACCAAATGGAAACTGAAGGAGTTCCCCTCCAACCCCATGGAAATACCGGCCGGCGATAAAGACATCTATATGCAGTTTACCGACACCTCTTCGGAAGTGCGGGGATTTTTAGGCTGCAACGGCTTCGGCGGCAAATACCTGGCCACCCCCAACGGCGACCTGCAGATCACCAATGTGATCTCCACCCAGATGGCCTGCGAGCGCCTCAACATCGAAAACGCGTTCGGCAAGGCGATGGAGGCAACCAGCAAATACACCATCGAAAAAGACCTGCTGCGCCTCCAGAAGGGAGACTCCATCCTGGCTACTTTCACGGCCTTGAAACCGTAATATCGATCATCTAAAACCAAACATATGTACAAGTACTTATTCCTGGCGTCCGCCGCTTTTGTGATGGCCTGCCAGGGCAGCAACACCCAAAACAATGCGGACACCGCCACGGAAAAAATCCATGAAGGGGTAGACCAGGTGAAAGAAGGCGTGGAAATGAAAGCGGATACGGCCGGCGCGTACCTGAAAGAACAAAAGGATAAAGCGGCCGCCAGCATCGAAGAAAAAATGAAAGAGCTGGATCAGAAAATCGAAGAACTGAAAAAAGACGGCAGCAAAAAAAGCGAACAGGCCAGGAAAGACCTGCAGGAAGTGCGCGACGACCTGGCTAAAAGCCTGGAGGACGTAAAGAACAGCACTGCGGAAGCATGGGATAAAACCAAGGAAGACGTGAACAAGTCGCTGAAGAAAGCCGACGACGAATGGCAGGAGTTCAAGCGAGATTTCAAGGAACTGTTCCGCTAAAAGAGATATATCTGGCAAGCAAATAAAAAAAGGGGCTCAGCGTGATGCGGAGCCCCTTTCTCTTTGCGGTTATACCTTACGCGCCGAGGGTAAACCCGTCGCGGTAGTTGCGTTTTACGAACTGGTTGGCATCCTCGAAGTTGGTGATCTTCATGTTCGGGCCGTCCCAGAGCAGTTTGATGTAGCGGCCGGGGTAATCGAAACCGTTGCCGCTGGCTTTGGGCTTGCGCACATCGTAGCTGCGGATGGCCAGGTTGCCCATCAGGATGGTTTCCGTTAAAGGGCCGGCAATCTCGAAAGGAGCGCTCAGTTCTTTTTTACCGTAACCGGCGATGCAGGCGTTCACCCACTGCACGTAGTGGCCTTCCGGCACACGGGCGATGGTTTTGGCCACGTTCACTTCCTTGTTGCGGGAAGAAGGCAGCAGGGAGGGGTACATACCGTAGGTACCGCACATCATTTTGCCTTTGGTGCCGATGAAGATGGCGCCGTTGCCGCCGTCGCCCATTCTTTCGTTGGGACCCAGCTCTTCGGGGCGCGCAGGCTGGATACCGCCGTCCATCCAGTGGAGCTTGATATCGCCGCTTTTGCCCTGGAAGTTCATGATCACATGGGAAGAGGGGGGACAGCTGTCCGGGAAATAACCTTGTTTGAATTCGTCGACATACACGCTGCCCACGCTGGCTTCCGCGGAAGTGGGGTAGCCCAGGCCGAGCACCCTGAAGGGCGGTTCCACGATGTGGCAGCCCATGTCGCCGAGGGCGCCGGTACCGTAATCCCACCATCCGCGCCAGTTAAAGGGCACGAGTTTGTTGACGTAGTCTTTTTGCGGGGCGGTGCCCAGCCAGAGGTTCCAGTCTAGGTCTTTCGGCACTTCGGCTTTTTCCGTAGGCCAGGGAATACCCTGCGGCCATACAGGGCGGTTGGTCCAGCAATACACGGTGTGCACATCGCCGATCAGGCCGGCGTTGTACCACTCCATGAGCTGGCGCACGCCGTCGCCGGATGCGCCCTGGTTACCCATCTGGGTTACCACTTTGTATTTTTTCGCAGCTTCGGTGAGCTTGCGCGCTTCGTAAATATCGTGGGTGAGGGGTTTCTGAACATACACGTGTTTGCCCAGCTGCATGGCCGCCATGGCCTGCACGGCGTGGTTATGATCCGGGGTGGATACGGACACGGCATCGATGTTCTTATGCTCCTTGTCCAGCATTTCACGGTAGTCTTTATAATACTTCGCTTTCGGGAAACGTTTCACCGAATTGGCGGCACGGCTGTCGTGCACATCACATAATACAACGATATCGGCCGGACCTTTGGCAAACTCCGCAATATCGCTTTCACCTTTACCGCCAACCCCGATGCCGGCTACTCTTAATCTGTCGCTGGGCGCTGTATAGCCCTTACCTCCTAAAACGTGACGTGGAACGATCATAAAACCGGCAGCAGCAGTAGCGCCTGTTGTTAGAAATGATCTACGAGAAATCTGGTTTCCTTTGTTATTGTTTTCCTGAACCATGATTTGATAAATTTTCGTTCAATATAATAGAAAATTTTTAGCGTTTCTAATATTATAGATGAGCGGCTGCCGTGCTAAATCGATTTTACACCCGGTCGGGGGAGAAAGCCGCGCCGGTGGGACATACAAGTTAAGAATTTGCCCCGTTAAGCGATTATTAAATTTGGGGGCATTTGCCGTTTTGTTGTTATTTTTAGCGGCACCAAACAACAACTTACAACATGTCTGACCGCAAACATCCGGCCGCGTTGCCGTTTTTATTTTTTTCTGAAATGTGGGAGCGCTTCGGTTTTTACCTGCTGCTGGCCATCCTGCAGCTGTACCTCACCGACGCTGAAAGCGGCGGCTGGGCAATGGACCGGAAAATGGCGGTAGATATCTTCGGTACCTTTATCGCATTCGTATACCTTACCCCCTTTGTGGGGGGCCTGCTGGCGGACCGGAAGGTGGGCTACACCAAATCCATCATCATCGGGGGCATCCTCATGGGCATCGGCTACATGGGCCTGGCCGTGAAAGACCTCACCGTCTTTTACCTGTCGCTCGCGCTCATCTGCGTGGGCAACGGCTTCTTCAAACCGAACATTTCCACCCTGCTCGGGAACGTGTATAACGATCCGAAGTATAAAGACCGCAAAGATGTGGGCTACAACATCTTTTACATGGGCATCAACATCGGGGCGTTCATCTGCACCTTTTTCGCCGCCTATCTCCGCAACAGCATCAGCTGGGGCGCCGCCTTCATCGCCGCGGGCATCGGCATGTTCCTCGGCGTGATCATTTTCGTGGTGGGCCTCAAACATTATAAACACGCGGATGTGCGCAAACCGGAACAGCCGGGCGACATGCCGCTGAAGAGCATCTTCGCCCAGGTATTTATCCCCGTGCTCGTCGTAGGGTACATCGGCTGGGTGATACCGGGTAATATTTTCGGATCCGATTCCACCGACGCCTTCATTTTCGCCTGCCTTCCGATCATCTACTTTTTCGCCAACCTGCTGCGTAAGGCCGCCGGTGCCGAAAAGAACCAGGTGAAGGCGCTGCTGGCCGTATTTGCCGTGTCCATCATGTTCTGGGCCGTGTTCAAACAGAATGGTACCGCGCTCACTACCTGGGCGCAGTTCTATACCGACCGCGAAATGCCCGCCGTCATCGAAGCGCCGGCCAAAAGCCTGTACCTCGCCGAAACGGTGACCAATAAAACGGACTCCGTGGTGCAATACGACGATGAGTTCCGTGTGGTAAAAAACGACAAAGGGCAACCGGTGAAAGAGCTGGGCAAAAACATCTACCTGCGAAATGTAGCGCCTGAAAAGATGCCGGCCGAAGGCGCCAGCATCAGCCTCATCAATACGGAACAATTCCAGTCGGTGAACCCCTTCTTCGTGATCGTACTGACGCCGCTGATCGTGGGCTTTTTCGCCCTGCTGCGCCGCCGCGGGAAAGAACCGACCACACCCACCAAAATCGCGTGGGGCCTGCTCATCTCTTCTTTTTCCACTTTCATGATGGTGGCCGCCGTGTATTTCTGCAACAACGGCGAAGTGAAAGCGTCGCTCTGGTGGCTGTTCGGCTGCTATGGCGTGATTACGGTCGGGGAGCTGCTGCTGAGCCCGATGGGCCTTTCGCTCGTGTCCAAACTCAGCCCGCCGCGCCTCACTTCCCTGATGATGGGCGGCTGGTTCCTCGCCACTTCCATGGGCAACAAACTCTCCGGGGTGCTGGCGGCCATGTGGGATACGTACGACAATAAAATGAATTATTTCCTCGTGAACTTTGCCATGCTCGGATTCGCTGCGGGGCTCATTTTTGTGATGCTGCGATGGCTGAACCGGATATTCAGGGAACATACCAAAGCATAAGCATGGCTATATGAAAAATATAAGCGGGCAGAGAGTCGCTAAATGACTACCTGTTCCCATCAGGTAACCGGATAAAAAGGGGCTGTATCAGAGTGTGATACAGCCCCTTTCCTTTGCAACCTGCGCTTATATGACTATTCCGCGGAATGATCAGGGAACATTGCCAGGCGGTTTACGGAGATATTATTGAACCCGGTTCGCACGTGCAACGGGGTTACCCGAAAATATGAATGTGACGGGCGGGCATAAGAAAGGGCTGCCGTGTTTGCGTAGCAGTCCTTTCATGTATAAAAATTGCGTTTAATCGTTCCAGGTCATGACCTTCCCCCTGTCGTCGGGCTTGACGCTTTCGGCCAGGGTTCTTTCGTCATAGGCGAGGTTGTATTTTTTCAGCACATCGGCCGGCACGCCGTCCCATACGTTGGGTTTGTTGCCCTGGTAATCCAGGTCCTTGAGCCCCATTTCGCTGGTGAAAAAGCCGGTAGCGGTGAGGTTGCGCAGGGTGCTGAAGAACGTGGCGCCCTGGCTGAGCTCCGGTGCGGCGGTGGAAGGGTATGCGATCTGATCCACCACGGCCAGCTGCTCTTTCGGCGAAAGGTCCGTGAACGTTTTGTCGTACGTTTTCAGGCAATGCACATCGAGCCAGCGCAGGCCACCCCGCATGGGCACCTGGTAACGCGGTATGTCTTTGACGATAAATTCGATGAACTCGGGCACCTTGGCGTCGCTGGCGCTGCCGGAGCGGTCGTCTTTCGGAATGATGATATCGGCCAGCACGGTAATGGTTTTCATTTCCGCGGCGGTGAAAAACGTTTCTTTAGCCAGCGTTTCGTCGCGCTCCACTTCGTCGGGCGTGCGGCCGTAGGTTTTAAATACGCCGGCGCCTGTTTTGGCGGTTTCGCCCGGCTTGGTTTCGCAGGCGCTCAATATTACGCCTGAAGAAAGGGAGCCTATTACCAGGGCTTTGAGTGATTCTCTTCTATCCATGATAATCAGAGGTTTTGTTTTTTTAATTCATCCACGATGTATTCGGACGCGCGAAGCGACAGGGCCAGTATCGTCCAGGTAGGGTTTTTATCGGCCTGCGACACGAAGGGGCCGCCGTCTACCACGAACACGTTTTTAACATCGTGCGCCTGGTTGAACTTGTTCACCACCGACCGTTTGGGATCGTTGCCCATGCGGGTGGTGCCCACTTCGTGGATGATGCGGCCGGGATTTTCGAGGCCGTGCATCACCTCTTCCCCGGGCCGGGGATTCAGGGGAATGCCGCCCATTTCATGGATGATCTGTTCAAAAGTATCCTGCATGTGTTTGGCCTGTTTGATTTCGTGCTCGCTCCAGGTATAGTGGAAGCGCAGCACGGGAATGCCGAACTTATCAACCACATTGGGATCGATTTCGCAGTAGTTGTCTGCCCGCGCGATGGCTTCGCCACGGCCCGCAAACCCAACGGTGGCGCCGTAATAGCGGCGGTAGTCGTTTTTCAGGGATGGGCCGTAACCACCGGCTGCTTTGCCCGCCCGCCCGGGGTCTTTGGCCTGCACGCCTTCGAGGTTGAACCCGAACCCATACGACGGCATGTTCATGCCGCCGCCGAATTCGATGTGATAACCGCGGGCGAAGTCGAGTTTTTTATTGTCGAGCCACCAGGGAATGTACATGTGCATGCCGCCCACCCCGTCTTCGTTATACCGCTGGCGGTCCATCAGCGCGGGAACGAATGCGCTCCTGGACGAGCCGGTGGAATCGTGCAGGTATTTGCCGACCACGCCGCTGGAATTGGCGAGGCCGTCTTTATGCGCTGCGGATTTTGAATTGAGCAGAAGCCTGGCCGATTCGCAGGCGCTGGCGGCCAGCACCACCACGCGTGCGTTGAGCTGGTATTCCTGGAGGTCGTTTTTATCTACGTAGGAAACGCCGGTGGCTTTCCCTGTTTTGTCTGTGAGCACTTCCCGGACCATGGCGCCGGTGTAGAGGTCTACATTCCCGCTTTTCATGGCCGGTTTGATGAGCACGGTGGAGGAGGAGAAGTCGGCATGCACGGTACAGCCCCTGCTGCACTGGCTGCAGAAAAAGCAGGCGCCGCGGTCTTTATTCACCGTGCGGGTGAGAATAGACAGGCGCGACGGAATCACGGGAATGCCCAGTTTGGTGCCGGCCTGTTTGATCATCAGTTCGTGCAGGCGCGGTTTCGGAGGAGGCAGGAAATACCCGTCCGGCTCGTTGTAGATGCCTTCTTTGGAGCCGAATACACCGATCATTTTATCCACACGGTCGTAAAACGGTTTCACGTCGTCGTAGCCGATGGGCCAGTCGTCGCCGTGCCCGTCGAGGCTGTAATGTTTAAAATCGTTGGGGCCGAATCGCAGGGAGATGCGCCCCCAGTGGTTGGTGCGGCCTCCCACCATGCGGGAGCGGAACCAGTCGAATTGTGTGCCGTTCTTTTTCGTGTAAGGTTCTCCGTTAATTTCCCACCCTCCATAAGCCGCGTCGAAATCTCCGAACGGCCGGGTGGTGTTGGCGCCGCGGCGGGGAGATTCGTAGGGCCATTTCAGCTGGGTCTGCTGTGCGGGGTCGGCCGGGTCGTATTTGGGGCCGGCTTCGAGCACGGCTACCTTCAAGCCTGCCTCGGCCAGTACTTTGGCCGCCATTCCCCCGCCGGCGCCGGATCCTACAATGCATACATCGTACGCCTTCGCCTGTTTTTTGATCTCAAATGCCATGTGAAACGTGGATTTTTTAGTAAAAGATTTGACCTGTGCGTATTTAAATCTATAAATTAAATGCGGAAAATGAAAGGTGTTTTTTACTTTCGGTACGTATTCTATGACAACTAACGCACCTTATATCCTCGGAGTAGACATTGGCACGGGCAGTGCCAAGAGCGTGGCGGTAACGCCGGCGGGCCATATCACCGCCGCCCACAGGCAAACATACCCAACCCAGCATCCGCAACCCGGTTACAGTGAACAGGACCCGGAACAGATCATCGCCGCCATCATCATCACCATCCGCAAAACGGTGGAAGAAATGAACGCCGCACCGGCAGCCATTTCCCTCAGCTGCGCCATGCACAGCCTGATGGCCGTAGACGGGAACGGAACGCCATTGACGCCGCTGATGACCTGGGCCGACAACCGCAGCGAGGCTTTCGCCGCCGCCCTTAAAAACTCACCGGCCGGGAAACAGATCTATGCCGCCACCGGTACGCCGGTGCACCCGATGTCGCCGCTTTGCAAAGTGCAATGGCTGCGGGAGCATGAGCCCGAAGTGTTTAAAAAGGCAGCCTGTTTTATCGGCATCAAGGAATTGTTCCTGTTCCGGTGTTTTCATGAATTCATCATCGATCACTCTCTCGCTTCCGCCACGGGTATGTTCGACATCCGGCAGCTCGACTGGCACGCCGCCGCACTCGACGTGGCCGGCATCACGGACGACCGCCTGCCTATTCCCGTGGAAACGACGCGGTTGCTGATAGGCATGGATGAAGCGATGGCGGAGGCTATGGGTGTGCCGCCAGATACCCTCATCATGGCCGGCAGCAGCGATGGTTGCCTGGCGCAACTGGGGAGCGGTGCGGTAGAGCCGGGCCATGCTGCGCTTACCATCGGCACCAGCGGCGCCATCAGGATGATGACGCGGCAGCCGGCCGAAGATCCGCAAAGCCGCCTGTTTTCATATGCGCTCACGCCAGAACATTATGTTTGCGGCGGCGCCATCAATAACGGCGGCGGTGCGCTGCAGTGGTTTTCCAAAGCATTCCTCCCATGGTCCGATTATAATAATTTTCTCAAAACCGCTTTCACGGCGCCGCCAGGCGCAGAAGGCCTGTTGTGCCTGCCATACCTGCTGGGCGAAAGAGCGCCCGTGTGGGACAGTGAGGCGCGCGGCGCCTACATCGGCATCGGGCAGCAGCATACGTCCGCGCATTTTCAGCGCGCGTTGATAGAAGGCATCTGTTTTGGTTTGTACAGTGTGGCCGAAGCCCTCGAAAGTGTGGTGACGCCGGTGAAAGAAGTGACGGTGAGCGGCGGGTTCACCGCTTCTCCGCTCTGGATACAGTTGCTGGCCGACATTTTCCAGAAACCCATGCTGCTGCACCAGGAAGAAGACGCGTCCGCTCTCGGGGCCGCGATGCTGGCCTGGCATGCGCTGGGTAAAACGGATGCATGGCGGTTCAACCCGGTAGGCACGGCGCGCGTGTTTGAGCCGGAGAATACGCACCGGAGCTTATATATGCGTAACTACAAAGCCTACAGTCTTTTGTATCACCAGCTGAAAGATGTGATGGAGGTGTTGAAGGGCGCCTAACAATCTTACGCCCCGCGGTCGAACATTCTTTCCAGGTCGTTCAGTTTAAAGGAAATAAAGGTGAAGCGGCCGCCCGGTGAAACGTTCGGCGTGGTGCAGGCAAACAATTCATCGATAATATTCTGCATTTCCCTCGTGCCCAGCATTTTGCCGGCGGGGATGGCGTTGTTGCGGGCCATGGCGCGCACGAGCTGTTCCCTGCGGTTATGTTTCAGTTCGCTGCTGTAATGTTTGAACTGTTCCAGCAAACCTTCGATGCTGGCCTGTTCGTTGCCGCTCTGGATGTCGGCTGGGGTGCCGCGCACCACGAAAGTCTGCTGACCGAAAGGTTCCAGGTCGTAGCCGAGCGCCTGCAGATCGGGGAGCATTTCCGAGATCACGATCGCATCCGCGGGCAACAACTCCAGCGTTTGCGGGAAAAGGCTTTGCTGCGTGGCGATGGGTTTTTCTGAAAGCGCCCGCTGGTAACGTTCATACAGGATGCGTTCGTGCGCCGCCCGCTGGTCGATCAGGATGAAGCCCGATTTGATCTGCGAAAGAATGAACTGCTGATGCACCTGCACCGGCACCTTCTGGTCTGTGGCCGCTTCCTGCCAACGCTCGTCGATCACGGAGGCCGTGGATGAAACAGGCTGTTCGGAAGGAACGGTGTTTTCATTGTCCGGCGTCAGGGCCGGGCCGTACAGTTCTTTCCAGTGGCGGAGGTTGCTGCTCTGGTCGATCACGTGCGCCTGGTTGGCGTGGGTGAACGTTTTATAGATGGAGGTGTTGGAAGACTGCTGTTTTTTCTGTTCCGTGAACGGCTGCGTCAATGCATCCAACTGCTGGATACCGGGATCGAGCTCGAAATCGAGCGCAGGCGTTACGCTGAACTGGGCGAGGGCATGTTTGATGGCCGATTGCACGAATGCATAGAGGATACGTTCGTCGTCGAACTTGATTTCCTGTTTGGTGGGATGTACGTTGATATCCACATGTGCAGGGTCGAGGTCGATGAACAATACATAAAGCGGAAAGCTGTCGGAAGGAATCATTTCCGCGAAGGCTGTCATCACCGCGTGATTGAGATAGCTGCTTTTGATGAAGCGGTTATTGACGAAGAAAAACTGGTCGCCACGGGTTTTTTTGGCCGTTTCCGGTTTGCCCACGAAGCCGTGGATGTTCATGTAATCGGTGGTTTCCTTGACCGTTACCAGTTTGGCGTTGTAGTGCTGCCCCAGGATGCTCACCACGCGCTGTTTCAGCGAGCCTTTTTCAAGGTGGAACATTTGCTGGCCATTGCTGTTGAGCGAAAACTGGAGATGGGGGAATGCGAGGGCTACCCGGATGAACTCATCCACGATGTGCCGCATTTCCGCGGCGTTGCTTTTGAGGAAATTCCTGCGGGCCGGCACGTTGAAGAACAGGTTCTTCATGGCGATGCTGGTGCCCGGTGCGGTTTGGCAGGGCTCCTGGCGTTTGATGACGCTGTTGTCTATTTCGATGAAAGTGCCTACGTCTTCGTGAGGGCGGCGGGTTTTCATTTCCACCTGGGCCACGGCGGCGATGGAAGCCAGTGCTTCACCGCGGAAACCCATCGTGCGGATGTGGAAAAGATCGTCGATCGACTGGATTTTGGAGGTGGCATGGCGCTCGAAGCACATCCGGGCGTCCGTATCGCTCATTCCGCTGCCGTTGTCTATGACCTGCACCAGTTCTTTGCCTGCGTCCCTTATAAAAAGTTGAATTTCAGTGGCGCCTGCGTCTACCGCATTCTCGAGCAGCTCTTTCACTGCCGACGCCGGGCGCTGAATTACTTCCCCTGCTGCTATCTGGTTCGCTATATTATCCGGTAACAAATTGATGATATCCGCCACTTGCCTGCCTTTTGGCGTAAAGGTAGGAATAAAAAAATATGTTAAATAAAAGTGGTGCGGCAAACCAATCGGGATGTGGTTTCGTACCTTTAGGGACGAACTTCCGGCCGCGAATCAAAAGTGTAGTATTGTTATTGGTGTTAAAGCGTAGTTAACGCAAAATCAAATCTTAGTATGAAAACGTGGAAACTTATAATTTTACCGTTATTAATATTGTTTAGCCATTGCACATATTCTCAGAACGGAGGCAAAATAAAATCCATGGAAGAAAAAAAGAATCCTGCGTACTCCCGCACGGATACTGGTAAAGTAAACCTTACAGACGCAGAGTGGAAAAAAGTATTACCGAAAGAAGTATATGACATTGCCCGGGAGAAAGGCACGGAATGGGCATTCACAGGAAAATATTGGGATCACAAGGAAAAGGGCACTTATTATTGCGCGGCCTGCGGGAACCCGCTTTTTGTTTCGGACACCAAGTTTGAAAGCGGATGCGGCTGGCCCAGTTTTTATCAGCCCATCAGTAAAACCAGCGTGATTTACACACCCGACAACTCTCATGGCATGCAGCGTACGGAAGTGCAATGCGGCCGCTGTAAGGCCCATCTGGGGCATGTTTTCGACGACGGGCCGCCGCCAACCGGCCTGCGCTATTGCATCAATTCCGTTATCCTCGATTTCGACAAAGCGCAGGATGCGGAAAAGAAGTACAAAGAAAAGGAATAACATCCCCGGATACCTGACTATATGCTGCCGGTACAAACGCTCCAGTACCGGGTGAGGCATTTGCATGTTACCCCCGCCAAAATCAGTATATTTATTAAAACATAGCATATGAAGGCATTAACCGTTCTTGCCTGGTTCACGGGCATCATCCTGGTTGTGTTCGTGATATTGCTGATGGCGGCCCCAACCAAAGTTCATATCGAAAAATCCCAGACCATCAACGCCCCGGTACAGGTTGTATGGGATTACATCACCCGGTTCGAAAAATTCAATCAATGGAGCACCTGGCGCAAAATCGAACCAGAAGCGCAATACCGCATAGAGGGGGTAGACGGCACCGTGGGCGCCGCCACGTCCTGGAAAGGGAAAAAGCTGGGCGAAGGCCGGCTGGAACATCTTTCGCTTAAACCATTCACCGAAGTACGGCAGCGGCTCCAGTTTTTCGAGCCTTTCGAGGGCACGTCCGATGTGTATTATCTCGTTCGCGAGGCCGCGGGCGTCACCACCGTTACCTGGGGCATCGACGCAGCATATCCCCGCCCGCAGAACATCATGGGCATGTTCATGAAACGCAGCCTGGAAAACGATTTTTCCCAGGGACTGCTGAACCTGAAAAACGCTGTGGAAGCGGAAAAAACAGTACCGCAACTTCCCGCCGCGGCTACCTCACCGGCGGCAAAAGAAGGAGAACGGCCGGAAATGGCATACTGGACGGTGCGCAGCGAAGTAAGCACCAAAGATATCAGCGGGTTTTACGCCGCCAGCCTTCCGCGGATATTCAAAGCCGTGAATGAAGCCCGGCTGAGCCCCGGGGTGCCCGCCGGCCTGTATTACAGCTGGGACGAAAAAGCGGGCAAAACGGACATGGCCGCCGCGGTGACGCTGGAGGCCAAAGGAACGCCACCTGCCGGGATTACCGCCGTCACGCTTCCCGCTGGTAAAATCGTGTATGTTGATTTTTATGGCCCTTATGAGCGCACGGCGGAAGCGCATGCCCTCATCGAAAAATACCTCCGCGAAAAAGGGCGGACCTCCAAATGGCCGGTATTGGAAGAATACATCACCGACCCGGCAACGGAAAAAGACAGCACGAAATGGCTGACGAGGGTGGTGTATTATGCAGATTGACGCAATGTGGCGCGAATGAGTGGGGGTAAAAGCCTTTTGGCGCGACTATTAACAGAGCAGGCAAAAAAATGGCATATTCCGGCAATAGGGATACTGCGGTCAGGTATTGGCAAAGGGAAGAAACAGGAAAAGAGCGGGAAGAAGAAAACCAGGTCAGGAACTTACATCGGCCAGTTCATAAGTGTTCGGCTCGAACTCAATGATGTCATACACGGCCAGCTGGTATTTGTCGAACGGGTCTTCGGCCAGAATGGCCTCCACCTCGCGCCGGCTGCCTGCCTTACAAAGAATAACTGCCCCTGTGCGCGGCTTTCTGCGCCCGGAAAGGATGAAACGGCCTTCCTTGTACTGTTTTTCCAGGAAGGCGTTGTGGGCCTCCAGGTAATGCTCGATGGCAGCCAGGGGCCTGATGTACTGTAGCAGGATCAGGTACATAGTTTAAACGGTCTTTCGAATAAAAATGGTTAAAAATCAGAATGTTTACAAAGGTAGACAAATTGTTGGTAGTAGCGCCTTTCCGGCAGCCGTTCAACAAAAATTAAACGTATTAGCAAAAAAGCTTGTATTTTCGCGGGTAATTTTCAAATCCATTTAACTCTCATTATGAAACGAATGTTTTCAAGGGCACTCCTTCTTTTATCGGGAATTGCCGTGTTGTTGTTGTCAGCCTGTTCCAAAGCGCCTGAGCAGGGCAAGCACATCCCTAAAACCGCCGCCCTGGTATTAGGCATCAATTCCAAACAAATTCAGGAGAAACTGGTAACAGAAGGCCTGACTGTCGATAAACTGTTCGAAGCCGTACAACAGAAAGATACGAGCAACGAAATGGCGAAAGCCCTGAAAGAAGCCGAGAACTCCGGCGTGGACCTGAAAGGCGACGTTTTTGTGGCCATGGTACCCGGCGACAAAGGCAACGGTTATGTGATGGCGGTAGCCAAACTGAAAGACGCTGCCAAGTTCGAAACGTTCCTGAAAGAAAAATCCAAAAAAGAGATCAAAGCGGGTAAAGACTTCAAATTCATGGAAGACGAAGACGGCGCGGTAGGTTTCAACAACGAAACCATCATCGGCGTATTCTCCTTTGACGCTAATAAATTCGGCGGCGACGCTTACGGCCCGGAAAACGATCCGTTTGCAGCCCTGGGCGACTCCGCTGCTCCCGCAGCGCCTAAAGCCCCGGAAAAAGCCAACGCGCCTGAAATCCTGGACGGCCTCTTCCACCTGAAAGCGGATGAGTCTGTAGGCACCATCGAATCGTTCAAAGCGGTTCAGAAAGAAAAAGGCGATGTACTGTTCTGGATGAGCAGCGAGCAGATCTACGCTTTCAACCCCGGTACTCCTTCCGGCGTGGCCGCATTGGTATCTACCAACGTGAAAAAACTCACCGCAGGTTCATTCCAGACCGCCGCTGTGCATTTCGAAAACGGCAAAATCAAAGTAAACAGCAATGCCTATGCCGGTACCGAAATGAAAGAGATCATGAAGAAATACCCCATGGAGAAAGTGAACATGAGCATGCTGGAAACATATCCTTCAGACAATGTACTCGGTTTCGTGCTGATGAATTTTGACCTGCGCATGCTGGGCGACATTCTCAAACTGGTAGGAATGGACGGTTTTGCCAACATGGGCCTCGCCGAAGCAGGCATCACCCTCGATGATGTGCTGAAAGCTTTCAAAGGCGAATTCGCCCTGATCGGCTCAGACTTCAGCGTGGTAAGCCAGCCCTCCGCATGGGATTCTACCTATAAAACCACCAAACCCCAGGCTAAATGGGTATTCAACCTGAAAGTAGGCGACAAGGCGGCTTTTGAAAAAATCATGAGCTCTCCCCGCATCGCGCCGATGTTCACCAAAAAAGGCAACGAATATGTGCCGAACGAAGGCCTCTCCGGCGAAATGGGCGTTTCCATCAGCAACGAGCGCATCCTGCTGAGCTCCGATGCCGAACTGATGGCCGCTTACGCTGCCGGCAAAGGCAAAGTGAAACTCGACGAGGGTATCGAAAGCAAAGCAAAAGGAAATGTGATGAGCATGTACTTCAGCATCGAAAAAATGGTGAACAACATTCCTGCCGAAGAAATGAAAGTGCCGGACAGCGTGCTGAACGACATCAAAGGCCTGCTGAAAGACTTCACGGTTGCCACCGAGCCCTACAACGGCACTTCCCAGAAATCGACCATCGAGCTGAACTTCAAAAACGAAGGACAGAATACGCTGGTACAGCTGGCGAACTTCACCCAGAAAATGTACAGCTACTATCTTTCCAAAAAGAAAGAAGACGAAGCTGCATGGGGTGAGCCGGCCATCGACTCCGCCGCCGTGGCAGTACCGGTAGATACAACCGCTGCCGCCGTTGCGCAATAAATACGATGAATCAGCATTCAGATAAAAAAGCTGCTCCCGACGGAGCAGCTTTTTATTTGGGGGAATATTCTATATTTAACATTCCACATCAGGCCACTTAACAGAACAGGAACATGCAGATCGCTTTATCTGCGGTGGTGCCCGTGCCGCTTCGCGAAAAGGTGATGCAGCAGCAATCGGACATCTGGAACCGCGACATTACATTCAACCCCGGGCAATTTATCAAAATCAAAGCGCCCTCGGGCACCGGCAAAACCACGCTGGTGCACTATCTCTATCATATCCGGTACGACTATACGGGTACGGTGAGCATAGACGGCAAACCATGGGCGGCTTATTCCGGCGACCAGCTGGCCGCCATGCGCCAGCAGCAGATCAGCGTCATTTTCCAGGACCTCCGTTTGTTCGATCAGCTCACCGCGCTTGAGAACGTGGAATTGAAAAGAGTGATGCAGCCGCAGCCGATGTATACACAGGAAAAAGTGCATGAATTCGCGGCCCGGCTGGGCGTGAGCCATGTGCTGAACCAGAGCGGCGCCACATTGTCGTACGGCGAACGGCAGCGCATCGCCATCATCCGGTCGCTGATGCAGCCCTTCCAATGGCTGATGATGGACGAGCCTTTCAGCCACCTCGACGAAGCCAATACCGCCAAGGCGGCGCAGCTGATTGCCGAAGAATGCCGCAAACGCAACGCTGGTCTCATTCTTACCGACCTCGATCACGACAACCATTTTGATTACACCGTAACCCATCTTTTATAACATGCAGTTTTACCAGTTACTCAAAAAAATCATCCGCACCGGTGTGGGCAAAGGTCGGTTCTGGATGGCGGCCATCGGCCTGGGAATAGCGATGCTGCTGATCCTGGTGGCGCTGCAGGTGCATCATAATTTTTCAGAATTATTATACAGCGAAAAAAACCAGAACGAGCGGGCCGACTTCCTGGTGATCAATAAAAAAATCACCAACAGCATGATGGGCCGCCCCGATCTCACCACTTTCACCAAAGCCGAACTCGACGATTTTGCCGCGCAGCCTTTTGTGCAGGGCCTGGGCGTGATCACGGCCGCGCAGTTCAATGTCAAGATGGTGGCCGATCAGCTGGGCTTTTCCACCGAAATGTTTTTTGAAGCGGTACCGGACAGTTTTATCGATGTAAAAAGCGACGAGTGGAAATGGCAGCCGGGCCAGATGGTGATACCGGTAATTGTGCCCCGCGATTTCGTGGACATGTTCAACTTCGGGTTTGCGCTGGGCAACAGCATTCCCCAGTTTTCCGAAGAAACCATCAAAACCCTCAGCCCGGGCATCGTGATCAGCCAGGGTATCCGTACCGGACAGTTTGCCGGAAAAATCGCCGGCTTTTCGGATCGTATTTCCACCGTGCTGGTGCCGCAGTCGTTTATGGACTGGGCCAACAGCGTATATGGCGCCGGCGCGGCCAAAGCGCCTTCCCGCATCATCATCAAAACAAAAGACCCCAGCAGCACCGTGCTGGCGGATTACCTCGAAAAACACGGGTTTTCGACGGACACCGAAAAAACCAAATACAGTAAAATACGCGGCATCGTGCAGGTGATCGTGAGCGTGGTCGGCTTTTTCGGCCTGGTGCTGCTGATGTTTGCCCTGCTGGTGTTCAGCATGTTTATCCAGCTGGTGATCGCCTCGTGCAAAAAGGAGATACGCCTGCTCATCACGCTGGGCGCCGCGCCGCGGCAATTGCAGGGTTACCTGCTGAAACAGTTCGTGCCGATGTACCTCGTGATCGGTGTGCTCGCGCTCGTGCTGGTAGCGGGCCTGCAGTGGTGGGTGTCGGGCATACTGGCCAAACACAACATGTTCGTGCCGCAGATCCCTTCCATCGCTGCCATACTGGCTACTGTGGGTATCCTGGCGCTCGTGTATCTCGTCAACCTGTTTTCCGTCAAAAAACATATCGCGGGCATGTAAGCATTTATCTCAACCTGTTCAACCAAAGTCATGAAAAAGATCCTCTTGCTTTTATTCACCGTATGCGGTGCGCTGCCCGGGCTGGCGCAAAAAACCATTTTACATTGCGGTACCCTGATCGACGGAGTGTCTGACCAGCCGCGGCGGCAGATGTCGGTGATCGTAGAAGGCAAAAAAATCACCGCGGTGCAGGCGGGATATGCTACACCGGCGGCCGGCGATAAAGTCATCGACCTGAAACAGCAAACCGTGATGCCAGGCTGGATGGACATGCATGTGCACCTGGAAGCCGAAACCAGCAAAACCCTGTATGCCGATAAGTTCACACAAAACCCCGCCGACCTTGCCTACATGAGCGTACGCTACGCGGAACGCACACTGATGACGGGTTTCACCACCGTGCGCGACCTTGGTGGCACGGGTGTCAACATCGCGCTGCGCAACGCCATCAACAAAGGCCTTATTACCGGCCCGAGGATATTTACCGCGGGTAAGTCCATCGCCACCACCGGCGGCCATGCAGACCCCACCAACGGTTTCCGGAAAGACCTGATGGGCGACCCCGGTCCTGAAGCCGGGGTGGCCAACGGCCCCGACGAATGCCGGAAAGCCGTGCGCCAGGCGTATAAAAACGGCGCCGACCTCATCAAGATCACCGCCACGGGTGGCGTACTGAGCGTGGCCAAAGACGGCAGCAGTCCACAGTTTACCGACGAGGAGCTGGCCGCCATCGTGAGCACCGCCCGTGATTATAATATGAAGGTGGCCGCGCACGCGCACGGCACCGAAGGTATCAAACGCGCCATCCGTGCGGGCGTAAACTCCATTGAGCACGGCACACAGATGGATGAGGAAGGCATGAGCCTGGCCATCAAAAACGGCACCTGGTATGTACCCACCATCACGGCGGGCCGCTCCGTGGCAGACTCTGCCAAAATTCCCGGCTATTACCCCGAGATCGTGAAACCCAAAGCGCAGGCCATCGGCCCACAGATACAGGGCACCTTTTCCAAAGCCTGGAAAAAGGGCGTGAAAATCGCCTTCGGCACAGATGCCGGGGTGTTCATGCACGGACGCAACTGGCTGGAATTTACCTATATGACCGAAGGCGGCATGCCCGCTATGGATGCCATCAAATCCGCCACCAGCAAAGCGGCCGAACTGCTCGGCGTGCAGGACCAGCTGGGCAGCATCGCGCCCGGCAAAACGGCGGATTTTACGGCGGTAGACGGCGACCCGCTCAAAGACATACAGGCCATGGGAAAGGTGAGCTTCGTGATGAAAGACGGCTTGATTTTTAAACACGGAACTGCTAACTTGTTGTCCGTTCAAAACAATAAAACCATGGCCGACACAAAAAAATTCGTGCACGTTGTCAATTTCTACCTGAAACCGGGCCTTTCCGCCGCGGACGTGAAGAAATTTGAAGAAGGCGTGAGCTCATTAGGAAAAATAGAAACGCTGCTGGTGTTCAATGTGGGTAAACCCGCCAATACCGACCGGCCCGTAATAGACAAAAGCTACAGCTACTGCCTGCTCACCGTTTTTAACAGTGAAGCCGGTCATGATATTTACCAGGAGCATCCCGTGCACCTGGAGTTCATCAAAAACTGCAATCACCTCTGGGAGAAAGTAGTGGTGTTCGATTCGGAAACGATCGGACAATAAGATAAACGGGAACGGGGCTTTAAAAGCCCCGTTTTTTTATGCGGATTCGTAAGGAAGCGTGAAAGTATGCTTCACCCGTTTAGATAGCTGCATCACCGGTATCCAGATGGCCGCCGGTAAAATCGCGGAAAGCAGCGTGGAGAACTGATCGGTGAAATTATTGCTGCCCGTCAGTGCGTCTGCTATGCCGAAATCGACGAAAGCCCACACCACATTAAAAGCCAGCATAAAAGAAAACACTCTCGGGAAAATATCCCGTTTGCGGAAAAACAGCAGCAGGTTAAAAATCGTAACGGCCAGTAAAAACACATTACAGATCACTTCCAGCAGCAGAAATGCCTGGATGAGAGAGATATTCTTGCCGCTGAAAGTAGCCGGAAGGTTCATCCATACGTTGCCCTGGAATACTTCGAGTCCGAAAACCGTAGTCACTACACGAAACGGAGAAATCACCACACCGATCGCCAGCAGAATCAGCCAGCTCCCGATGTCCCATGGCTGCTGTACGGGATAGGATGAGGGTAGGGAACGCTTATAATACTTTGTGCCCAGCTGTGCAAAAAAGGCTGCCGCTGCGAGCGCCAGCAGTATCGCCAGCCAATTGACGCCTCCCGCCCAACGGCCGCCGGCGGCCGCCGTGTCGCCCGCGCCGGGCCGCCAGGTAAGACTGATGTTGGCGGCATCATTCAGGGCATTCATATCCTGCCGGTACTGATCCAGGTCTTCCCGGGGGATATGGTCCATTGTGGACTCGAAAGAATAACGCAGCTGCACTGAATTCATTACGGCGGCCGGTTTCGAGATAAAGCGGTATCCTTCACGCCGGATATCGATCTTTTCCTGTGCCACCTGCCATTCCTGGGGGAGGGTTATGATGATCGAATGTTGCACGTTCATCGGGAATTCAAGCGCCACGGGTGTTTTTCTGCCTTTGTCGATAAACACCAGCTTACTGGTCAATATGTGAGCAGGGGTCGTGAAAGATTGCATCATGCCGTTTGCGCTATCAATCGTCCACGGTTCGTAAATGGTATAAGATTCAGATACGGAAATCACATTCGCCGAATCGTTGTCGGAAATCCGGATGGAGTCGCGCATTTCCACCTTCCCATACTTTTTGCTGTAGAATTCGGTATAGGAGGTTTCCATATCACTGAGAGCGGAATTGGCGGATGAGGCGCGAAAGATGTCCGCCTGCATGCCTTTATAAATGCTGGTAACCAGCAGTTGCGCAGTGTCGTTTTCAATGCTGTGGATAGTGAAGAGCTCCGTAACGTCGAGCGTCCCGGTGTTTTTCACAGGGATGTCTGAAAGGGCGGTGATGCCTTCCTTTACGAGCAGCGCTTTTCTGAATAAAGGATTATAGCGGTTATGCAGGCGGCCACGCTGGTAGGCCTGGGTGGCATCTATCCAGTAGTCGACATCCCTGTAACGGGCCTTTACGATCACATGATTAAATCGTGCGGGGGAAGGGAGGCGGTCTGCAATATGCCCTCTTAAATCAGTGTGTACATAGGCGACGTCTGCTTCAATGCCCTGCGCCCGAAGCAGCGTCGTCAGCAGCAGCGCTTTGTCTTTGCAATCGCCGAAACGTTGCCTGCACACTTTTTCCGGCGTATTGGGGCGGTGTGAATATTCTCCCATTTCAATACCCATGTAGCGGATGTCATCCTGCACAAACCGGATGGCCGCCTCGAAATACTTCGCGGTATCGTTGCCAGCCTGTTTCCTGAGCCGGACAATCCTGTTCGCCACCTCGTTCCCGTTCATCGGCACGTTATTGACCGATGCGCCCCAGCGAGCCACCGCAGCCCAGTCTGTAAACTCACTGATGTCTACGTAGGGGAAATCTGCATACCACGAAGGCTGATAGTCTTCCGGCTTCAGGCGGAAAACTTTATTGCTTAAATCCCACTCATACAGGCGCAGACCGTTCAGCATTTTTTCTACCGGACGGGGTGCGCCCTGGTAATATTTGAAATGAAGCGGCCGCGCCGGCGCCGCGATGAGCGCTTTATAAAAATTGGCGACCGGTTCATACACCGTCAGGTAAAGGGTGTTGGAGTAGAGACCATTAAAAATGGGATTTTCTCCAATAATGGAATAGGCATATTCGATCTGATCGCCCTTTCGCACATCTTCCAGGATAAGATAGGCGTTGTACTGTCCGCTATATATGAACATCGACAGCTCTTCTTCCTGTTGCAGTACTTTGATACGAGACAGGTTGAGCTGGTTGATCACCTGGCCGTTGCGGCGGATCAGAATCTGGTGGAACTGCAGCTTTTCATATTCCGGGCTGTAGTCGACGCTGATTTCCGAACCATTTTGTATGCCTGCTTCGGATTCTATCTGGCGGATGATATGGCGGTAAACGGTTTTCTTTTCAATGTGGTGTTGCTCTTCATACAGCAGCTGATAGTAGCCGTCGCTGAAATCTTTGGCGTTTACTTTACGGGTGAGGTCGGGTTGATAAAGCGCCAGCCACGATGGAGCGGGCGATGCAGAAATATTTTTGGACTGGGCTCTGAGAAGGCATGGCGCCAGCAAGAGAGCGGCAAGGAATAACAATCGGTACATGGGACAAAAGGTATAAACAGACAATATTAATACTCTACCGTTAACGCGTACACGGCAAACGTCGCCAGCCAGTGCTCGCCGGCGTAATCACCGCTTGCTACATGCGGCAGGGCGGCATGCAGGTGGCGGTTGGCCAGTTCCCTGATGGCGTTGCCATTTTCGCCCACCTGGCGGGCAATGCCGTACAGGCACCAAGCGCGGCTGAGGTTCAGCCCGTCGAGGTGTACCAGCTTCCCGTCTGTGCGGTCTTTCACGGCCGCGATGCTGAACAGCTGCGGGTCTTTTTCAAACAGGCCGGGCAGAAATTCCTTCACCCAGGTTTTATAGGTGGCTGCCGGTAATATCCGCCACATCAGGTCGGCTTCTTCGAGGCAGGGCGATAAAAAATCATAGCCACCGGGCTCCCAACTGGCGGGGCAATTCCGGTCTTTGGCGTAGAAACGCATGGCGGCTTCGCGGATGGCGGACTGGAGGGCCGTGTCCCTCGTGACCATGCCGTAATCCCAGGCGAGGCGGAGACCGAAGGCCAGGTTGGTATGCTCGCCCACACGGATGGGATAGACGATTTTTTTCAGGAAGTCGCGCCAGGCGTTGCTGAAGTGCCAGGCCAGCGGGGCGATGTTCTGCCGCAGCTGGCGGCCCAACGGATCGTCCCAGGTGATAAGCTCCGTTTGCAGCTGCATCAGCCAGCTCCAGCCGTAGATGCGCTCGAAGCCTTTGTTTTCCTTGTTCCGGAACAGGAGCATTTCCTGCCGGATATTTTCCTGCGAGAGATTTTCTGCTAGTTTCTGCCGGATCTCCGCCGCATTCGGCAGGTCGGGGTACATTTTCAGCAAACGCACCAGCATCCAGTGCCCGTGGACGCTGCTATGCCAGTCGTAGCACCCGTAAAAAGCGGGGTGATAAGTTTGCGGCGCTTTCAGGTACGAAGAGTCCGAAAACACGATGCCCGTTTTATACGGGAATGCGTGCTGCATGCATTTGAGCGGCAGCGCTGCGAAGTGAAGGGCGCCGGCGGTAGTGAGCCGCATCTGTCCGTCTTTTTCCGTGTAGAGGGACATTTGCGCAAAACCATTGGAATACCACAACAGGCATACAAGCAGGGATAAAACTCTCATATCAGCGGTTGAGTAACAGTTTGAAATAGAATGACGGGCGGGTGAGTTTTTTCCGCAGGTCTACTTCATAAAACATGCTGGAAATCACGTCACGCAGTTGTTTATTCCTCATGCCCATTTTCATGAGCCAGTTAAACAGGCGGGGATACTTCACCAGTTGCTGCAGTTTGTAACTCAGGCGCAGCTCCGGGCCCAGTACGCGGTACACGCTTTCGTCGTAGGCCATCATCGTTTCCGCCGAACAATCACCGGTATCCAGACAGGCGGCAGCCTGTTTGGCCGCGATGGCGCCGCAGTAAATGGCGTTGCCGATGCCTTCCCCGGTAAAAGGGTCGATGATAAAAGCGGCATCGCCCACCAGCATATACCGGCTGCCGGAAAGGCGCCGTTTTTTGGAGCCCAGCGGCAGGCCGTAGCCATCGAGGCTGCTCACCATCTCCGCATCGCGGAAACGTTCTGCAAATATCGGATCCTGCTTCAGCGTGTCTGTGAGCAGGGTTTTGAGATTGATCTTCCGGTCGCGCACCGCATCGCTCAGCATATCCATGCCTACATTGGCTTCGCCGTTGGGCAGGGGGAATATCCAGAGATAACCCGGCAGCAGGTTTTTGAGAAAATGGAGCTCGATGAAGCTGTCCTGGTGTGTGCCTTTCACGCCTTTGTAATAAGCGCGGATACCGGCGGCATAATATTTCGGTTCCATGCGGATGTTGGCCACATCGCGGGTGAAGGAAGAATGTGCGCCGTTGGCCACGATCAGGATTTTAGCTTTTACCTGGAAGTCGCCGGCGTTGTTGGACAGCAGGTAGCCATCCGTTTCTTCCGTGTATTTGTCGATGCTGACGCCTTCGAACAACTGCACATTTGGGCTGCGCTTCAGTTCATCCACCATAAAATTGTCGAAGTGGATGCGTTTGCAGACGAAGCCGATGGGGGAATCCGATTGTTTGTTGTAGTTGGGTTTGTACGGAACGTCCATGCTTTGGCGGCCGGGAGAAACGAAGGTGACGCCCCAGCTGTTTTCTTTTTCCGCGAACTGTTGCAGGCGGTCTGCAATGGCGGGATCGATCTTCTGCAGGCCGGTGATAACCTTACCGCTCAACCCGTCGCCACACACCTTGTCGCGGGGGAAGACCGCTTTGTCCACTACAACGCAGGGAATGCCGAGCCTGTCGAGTTGCAGGGCCGTGGTGGCGCCGCCGGGGCCTGCTCCGATAATACATACTGATGTGGTGATCATAGGTCGCCAAGATACGTATTCTGGCGGCGCTGTGGAAATATATATCTTTGTCCAAAACCGATAATTATGTTTGGAGACTTGTTTGGAAAACTGCAGGAGGCGCAGCAGAAAATGAGCGATACGAAGGAGCGCCTCAAGAATATTACCGTTGCCGGAGAAGCGGGTAACGGCGCCGTAAAGGTAGTGGTAACCGGCAACCGCGAGGTACAGAGCCTGGAGGTGGCGCCGGAACTGCTGAGCGCGGATAAAAAGGAGGAGCTGGAAGACCTGCTGATCACCGCTCTGAATCGCGCGCTGAAAAATGCGGAAAATACCTGGGAAGCGGAAATGAAAAACGTGGCGGGCGGTATGCTCGGCGGCATGGGCCTTCCCGGAATGTAAGGCATAAAAAAACCGTCCCAACTTTAGTCGGGACGGTTTCATATCCTTTTGTCTTTATCTATTACACTTAGCTAACCTCTTCCGCTTTCAGCATCTTTTGGTACTTCTTCCTCTCTTCTTCATCCAGGATGGTTTTGCGCATACGGATGTGGTTCGGTGTTACTTCGATGCACTCGTCCTGCTGGATGTACTCCATGCACTCTTCAAGCGTCATCAGTATTTTAGGCGCAATGTTCGCAGCACCATCGGTACCGCTTGCACGCATGTTGGTCAATTTTTTGCCCTCGTTGGGGTTTACCACCAGGTCGCCGGGTTTGTTGTTTTCACCGATGATCATGCCTTTGTAAACCTCTTCTCCCGGATCAACGAAGAATGAACCTCTGTCCTGCAGTTTATCAAGGGAATAACCGGTAGTGGTACCGCCTTCCTTAGCACAGAGAACACCGTTGTTACGGCCGGGGATGGGGCCTTTCCAGGGTTTGTAGTCATTAAACCTGTGTGCCATTACCGCTTCACCGGCGGTGTTGGTCAGCATCTGCGTACGCAGGCCGATCAAACCGCGAGAAGGAATCTCGAATTCCAGGTGTTGCATTTCACCTTTGGTTTCCATGATCAGCATTTCTCCTCTGCGGCGTGTAACCAGGTCAATCACTTTAGAAGCAAATTCCTGCGGAACGTCTACCACAAGTGTTTCAAACGGTTCGCATTTTTTGCCGTCGATGATTTTGGTGATTACCTGCGGCTGACCTACAGTCAGTTCATATCCTTCGCGGCGCATGGTTTCTACCAGTACACCCAGGTGAAGGATACCGCGGCCATATACCATGAAGCTATCTGCAGTTTCGGTATCGTGCACACGCAATGCCAGGTTCTTTTCCGTTTCTTTCATCAGGCGGTCGCGCAGGTGACGGGAGGTCACGAACTTGCCGTCTTTACCAAAGAAAGGAGAGTTGTTGATGCTGAACAGCATGTTCATGGTCGGTTCGTCTACGCTGATAACCGGCAGCGCTTCGGGATTTTCGAAATCTGCGATGGTATCGCCGATACCGAAATCTTCGATGCCTACTACCGCACAGATGTCTCCGGCAATAACTTCCTGTACGCGTTTTTTACCAAGCGATTCGAAAACATATAATTCACGTACACGGGTCTTTTTGATGGTGCCGTCTACCTGCACGAGGCTGATAGGCTGGTTTTCAGCGATCTTGCCGCGGGTTACTTTACCTACGGCGATACGGCCGAGGAAAGTAGAGTAATCGAGGGAAGTGATCTGCATTTGCAGGGTGCCTTCGTTTATTTTCGGCTCGGGAACGTGCGTAAGGATGCCGTCGAGCAGGGGAATAATGTCTTCACGGGGTTCCAGGGAATCGTTGAACCAACCGTTTTTACCGGAACCATAATAAGTGGGGAAGTTCAATTGGTCTTCCGTGGCGTCCAGGTTAAAGAACAGTTCAAACACGGCGTCGTGCACTTCATCAGGGCGGCAGTTGGCCTTATCCACCTTGTTGATCACCACAATCGGCTTCAGGTTAAGCTGAAGCGCTTTTTGCAGTACGAAGCGAGTTTGCGGCATGGGGCCTTCGAATGCGTCCACCAGCAATATTACCCCATCCGCCATTTTCAGCACGCGCTCCACCTCCCCACCGAAGTCGGCGTGGCCCGGAGTGTCTATCACGTTGATTTTCACGCCCTTGTACATCACGGACACGTTTTTGCTGAGGATGGTGATACCGCGTTCCTTTTCCAGGTCGTTGTTATCCATGATCAGTTCACCCGTTTCCTGGTTGGAGCGGAAAACGTTCGTAGAGTGCAGGATTTTATCCACCAGGGTAGTTTTTCCGTGGTCTACGTGTGCGATAATGGCAATGTTTCTTATTTGCATAAATAAATTGTGTGATTTAGCTACGCTTTCAGGCATTTCCGTTACCGGGCCGGACGGCGCAACTCTTAAAAGAGGCGCAAAGGTACGCATAATCTGCGTAATATGGCGGGGTTCGGTCTTAAATTACTGTGAAATAACATTTCTTTGGGCACCATATTTGTGCTATCCGTTGATGATTAATAGTCAATAAGTTATGTGGAGAATGTGCTTACTGTTGTTAACGGCTGTGACCGTTCAGGCCCAGAATATCCAGCCGCTCGACGCGGAACTGACCGGATATGCATACCCTTACCCCGTCCAATTCTTCCATTTCAGCAGCCAGCAACAGCCGTTGCGCATGGCGTATATGGACCTGCGGCCGGCCCGGCCCAACGGGAAAACGGTGCTGCTTCTGCACGGTAAAAACTTCTGCGGGGCGTATTGGGACAGTACGGCGGCCGCCCTGGCGGATAAGGGATTCCGGGTGGTGATGCCCGACCAGGTGGGGTTTGGTAAGTCGACGAAACCGGCCCACTACCAGTATTCCTTCCAGCAGCTGGCGCAAAACACCAGGGCCCTGCTGGATTCCCTGGGTATCCGTAAAACTGCCGTGCTGGGGCATTCCATGGGGGGCATGCTGGCTACCCGCTTTGCTTTGATGTACCCGGCGATGACGGAAAAACTGATCCTCGAAAACCCCATCGGCCTCGAAGACTGGAAAACGGTAGTGCCGTATCAGCAGGTTGACCAATGGTACAAAGGCGAGCTTGCGCAGGATTACGAGAAAATCAAAAAATACCAGCTCGACAATTACTACGCCGGCCAATGGACGCCCGCCTACGATAAATGGGCGCAGTTGCTGGCTGGCTGGACGCGGCATCCTGATTATCCCCGAGTTGCCTGGAACAACGCGTTAACGTACGATATGATTTTCACCCAGCCCGTTTGTTACGAATTTCAGCATGTGCTGGTCCCCACGCTGCTGATCATCGGCCAGCGCGACCGTACTGCCCTGGGCAAAGCGTCGGCGCCGGATTCCGTGAAAAGTAAGCTGGGCAATTATCCTGTTTTGGGCCGCAAGGCCGCGGCGCAAATCAAAAATGCAAAACTGGTGGAACTGGATAACGTGGGGCATCTTCCGCACGTGGAGGCGTTTTCGCGGTTTATGGAGCCGTTGCAGGGGTTTCTACAATGACCGGGGCAGTCCGGATGTCCGTGCGCTCAGCCATCTCCAGGGCTGACCGGTGTTGCAAGGAGCCTATTCCAATGCCTTCTTCAACAGATTGAATGTTTGCTGGTTGCCAGGGTTATCGAGCGCCCGCGCGATATCGAGCTTTTCCCGGCTGGTGAGGTGCAGGCTGAGGGCTGCTGCTTTTTCCGCCTGCTGCGGCACGTACTGGAAAATCACCCGTTTGAATTTCCCTGGGAAGTAGCCTTCCATGTAGTTGATGAGATGGTCCTGGTGAAAATCCTGCATGCTCATCCAGTGCGACTGCATGGAAAACAGCGGTTCGAAAATCAGATCGCTCAGGTCTTTTTTCTGTTTGATGGGGCTCACATCGTTTTTACGCGTATCGCGTATCTGCATGAATATCACGCCCGACGTGTTTTCGTTTATCCATTCCCGGAAAGTGTACAAAAAGCGGAGCGAGGTTTCCTGTCCGAAGTTGTCGCGGATGCCTGCATCCATTACGTCCACAATGGGTGTGCTGGGCAAAAACACGTTTGGCAGAATATACGGGAAGGTGGCGCTCATGCGGATGGCGCTCGTCACACGCAACTCGTCCGCATGCTGGCGCGAAAAGAACTGCACGAAATCCACCCCGTCGATATCCCGCACGGTGCGGGTAGGGTAGCGGTAATCCGCCGCGCAGAGATAACTCACCGGTTGCGGTGAAATATATAACCGGCGGCCGTCCGCGTTGAGCGTGGCGCACCATACCAGCAGCGGTATCTGTGCGTTAGCCTCCGCTTCGCGATAGGCGCTGATGGTTTTATTGAGCGCGTTACCTGTGTTGATGTTGAGCTGCATTTCAAAAGCAAACCCGCGGTCTTTCGCGTAGTGGTTTTTGCCGATGTTGAAGTTGCGGAAAGGGGTGATGAAATCGTTGACCGCGAACGAGCTGAAAACGGAATTGAGCAGGTCGCGTGAGATATTTTCCGTGTAGATGCTGTCGTAGAGGTTACGCCCCTTCAGCAGCCCCTGCTGATGCTGGAGATACAGTTCCCTGAAATAGGTGGCGCCCAGCATGCCGCCGGAGGCACCGGTCATAAGCACGGTATGGCGCAGCAGCCGGCCCTGCAGCAGGCTGTCGTACCGCTGCAGCACGTTCATCGTCCAGGTGGCGGACCGGCTGCCGCCTCCGCTGGTGTTGATGATAATCATTGGCGGTTTATGCCCGGCAGGGAATTTCGCCTTCCATTTTTCGAGAATCTGCAGGGTATGTTTTTTATCCGCGTCCGCGCGCGCTTCCGTGAAAAATTCCTGCAGATGCTGCACGCTGTACTGCGGCCGGTCCTGCTTGTCGCGGTAGTTAAGGCCATACGCCTTGTTGCGATTGTCTATCCACTGGTTTTTCACCATCCAGTTCAGCCCCAGGATGAGGAAGATGAGGATGGGAATTGCCCAGGTCTGGAAAACATACGCATAAGCGCCGGCGATGGCGATCAGGAAAGCGAAAAAGATCAGCACGCTGGCGCCGGCCGGTATCCTGAAGGCGTTGTAATCCATCAGGTAAGCCATGATCACGAGAAACACCAGGGCCAGCCCCACCGTGATAATGGCCGCGAAGTGGTGCTGCTTGAAAATATTATCGAGATAATGTTTGTTGTAGTGGTCTACATTCCTTGCCCGGCGGATGCGCCAGGGGCTCGCGAAGTAGTTGTGCACCGGGAGGGCGTTTTCGTCCCTTTCCTGGTGGGGGTTGAGCACCGTGCGCAGGAAATTGCGCGGGTTGCCGAATTTACGGCTGAGGCGTTTGCCGATATTTTTATCCGCGTTGAAAAAATAGAAGAAGGAAAAAAAGATCACCATCAGGAAACCGCAAATGAACCCTTCCGCCAGCAGGAGTATTTGCGGTACCGTGTTCAGTTCCTGCCAGCGCTGGTACTCCCATCCCCGCCAGAGCAGGTTCAGCAGGAAAAGGCCCGGAACGACGGCATTGTTGAGGCAGTACCGGAAGAAAGGCTGCGTGGTGGTAGCCAGAAACTGGAAGCGGCGGCTGTGCAGGATGAACGTGGTGATGTTCCAGCTCATGGTGAAAATGGCCGTGGCCACGCCCATCACGGTGGTGCTGTAGAAATTCACTTTACCCATGTATTCCGGGGCCAGGTACAGCGCATCGCCGCCAAACAGCTTCGCAAAGCCGCCGTTGATGGTGCTGAACAGAATAGCCCAGAAAATCAGCAGCACCTGGTACTTGCGGAAATGCAGCATCAGGAGCTGAACGGGGAAGGAATAAAAAAACCGTAGCCAGATTCTTTTCACACTTCAAAATAAACTAAAATTTTTTTAAATGTGTAAAAAGCGGAATGAGTTTACGCACGTGTCAGGAATCTACCCCATACGAGTACCATCAGCAGGGCCATTCCCGTGAACTGGTGGGCCAGTGCAAAGCCGAGGGGGATGCCGGTGCGGGTATTCAGCAGGGTGAGCACGCCGAGGAAAACCTGGAGGAGCACGGTCAGCAATGCAAGCATCCGTACGCCCGCGAGTTTGGGGAAGCGGGCCGTTTTCAGGAACCAGACGGCGATGAGAACGGTCAGGATGTAAGCGAGGCCGCGGTGGATGAAGTGGATGGTGATCACATTGTGGGTGATGGCGTCCCAGAATTTACCCGCAGGGAACAGGCCGCCGGGCCACCACATGCCGTTGATGGTCGGCCAGGTATTGGCGGCCAGTGCGGCGTGCAGGCCGGCCATGAATGCGCCGTAGATCAGCTGGATCACCAGCAGCCCGAGGATCCACCCCGAGAGGCGGCGCGCTGTCGGCGCTTCCGTAATATTTTCCGCCGGCACGCTCAGTTTCAGCGCAAACCAGAGGGTGTACCACAGCAGGCCGAGGGCCGCGATAAAATGGATAGCCAGCCGGATGTGGCTCACGTAAAGATTTTCTTCATTCAGGCCGCTCTGCACCATGATCCAGCCGATGGCGCCCTGGAGGCCGCCCAGCAGAAAAAGGATGATCATCGGGCCGATCATGCTGCGCTGGATTTTTTTCGTTACAACGAAATAAATAAAAGGCAGGGCAAACACAATTCCAATGAGGCGGGCCCAGTTGCGGTGCAACCATTCCCAGAAATAGATCCATTTAAAATCCGCCAGGGTAAAATGACTGTTGATGACTTTCGCCTGCCCGATTTCCTGGTATTTGGCGAACGCCTCCTGCCAGGCCGCTTCATTCATGGGCGGCAGTGCGCCCAGGATGGGCTTCCATTCGGTGATGGATAACCCCGAGCCGGTAAGGCGCGTAATGCCTCCCAGCAACACCTGCACAATAATCATCACCACGCCGGTGAAAAGCCAGATCACGATGGCTTTATTGCCTCTGTTTTGCTGCATTTCCATAAACCCTGCAAAATTAGGGTTAAATACCGGTGCCCGCGGATGATTTTTATCAATTCCCCGATCATTCCACCGGTTTTTGTAATTTTAGCGCGAACAAAAGCCATTCACTTGTTACTGCCATATTACCAGGATGTTTTAATGGAAGCCGGTTGCGATGAAGCCGGGAGGGGGTGTCTGGCAGGCCCCGTGTTTGCGGCGGCCGTCATACTGCCAAAAAATTTCCGCCATCCGCTGCTCAACGATTCAAAGCAGATGAAGGAACCCGACAGGAAGAAGCTCAGAAAGGTGATCGAAAAGAAAGCGCTGGCCTACGCGGTGGCGAGTATCGACAACGAGGAAATTGACAGGATAAATATCCTGAAAGCCTCATTCAAGGCGATGCACGAAGCTTTGGCACGATTATCGCTGCAGCCCCAAATGTTACTCATTGATGGGAACCGTTTTCATCCCTATGGCAATATCCCGCATACCTGCATCATACAGGGCGACGGAAAATATGCATCCATAGCGGCAGCGTCCATCCTGGCAAAAACTTACCGGGATGAATATATGCACCAGCTGCATGAGCAATTCCCATATTACGGGTGGAAGGAGAATAAAGGTTATCCGACCCGCTTTCACCGGGATGCAATCCGAAACCATGGCGATACGCCCTACCACCGAAGGACGTTCCGCTTGCTACCGGATGAGCAGCTCAGCCTGGACGGCGACGAGGAGGAAAAGTGGTAAAACTTAGGAACGAGCCATGTTAAAGCAAACGCAACAACAGAAACTATTACAGAAGTTATCGCCCCAGCAGATTCAGCTTATGAAACTGCTGCAGGTGCCTACTGCTGTGCTGGAAGAAAGAATCAAGGAAGAACTGGAGGAAAACCCTGCGCTTGAATATGGCGAAGACGGGCAGGAAGACGAGTTCAACAAAGAGGGCGAAGAGTTCGAAGCACCGGCGGAAGACGAGTTTGAGCCCGATGGCAGCGAAAACGAATATGACAACATCGATATTTCGGAGTACGTTTCCGAAGGCGATGACGAAATAGCGGACTACAAGCTCCGCGACGATAATTACCCTGAACAGGACGAGTCCAGGACCATCCCCGTGCGGGTGGAAACCACCTTTCACGATCACCTGCTCAGCCAGCTGGGCATGCAAACGCTCAGCGACCGCGAGCGCCGCATCGCTGAGCAGATCATCGGCAGCATCGACGACGACGGTTACCTGCGCCGCGAAACCGGTGCTATCGTAGACGATCTTTCTTTTTCCCAGAATGTCGACACCAACGAAGAAGAAATCCGCCAGCTGATCAAACTTATCCAGACGTTCGATCCGCCCGGCGTGTGCTGCACCGACCTGAAGGAATGCCTGCTGCTGCAGCTGAAGCGGAAAAACCCGGACGATCCGGGCGTGTCTACCGCCACCCAGATACTGGAAAATTACTTCGACGAATTCACAAAGAAGCACTACGAGAAAATACAGCGCTCCCTCAACCTGTCGGATGAGGACCTGCGCGAGGCCATCGGGCAGATCATCAAGCTCAATCCCAAGCCGGGCGGCAATTACAGTGTGCTCAACAAGGCGGAAAGCTATGTGATCCCCGACTTTTTTATCCTCAACAACAACGGCAAACTCGAATTGTCGCTCAACAGCAAAAACGCTCCCGACCTGCGCATTTCCGAAGGTTACCGCGAAATGCTGAAAGAATACGACCGGGGGGATAAAAAAGACAAGCGCCAGAAAGAAGCCGTACTGTTCATCAAACAGAAAATAGATGCGGCCAAATGGTTCATCGACGCTATCAAACAGCGCCAGCATACACTGCTGAGCACCATGGAGGCCATCATGAACTATCAGCACGAATTTTTCCTCACGGGCGATGAAACCACCATGAAACCCATGATCCTCAAGGACATTGCGGACATCACCCAGCTCGATATTTCCACCGTCAGCCGCGTGGCCAACAGTAAATACGTGCAAACCGAGTTCGGTACTTTCAAACTGAAATTTTTCTTCTCCGAATCCCTGTCTACCGACAGCGGCGAGGAAGTGTCTACCCGCGAGGTGAAAAAGATACTGGCCGACATGATCGGCGGCGAAAACAAACGCAAGCCGCTGAGCGATGAAAACCTGACCAAGATGCTGCAGGACAAAGGATATAACATTGCGCGCCGCACCGTGGCCAAATACCGCGAGCAGCTGAATATTCCCGTGGCCCGTTTACGCAAGGAACTATAATCACACAAAATTTTCATGGAAGAGCAGAAAGCACCCATTACTTTTTCGCCTGCCCTGCGGGCCGTTGCAAATGTATTTTCATATTTGCTGCATCCTCTTTTTATTCCCCTGCTCATTACCTTGATTGCGGTAACCGCGCTGCCCGAGTATTTTGTGGCGTTCAAGCAGAACAGTTTCCGTTTTACTTACGATGTGCTGTTTATCCGGGTACTCGTGACCTGTGTGCTGTTCCCGCTGCTGGTGGTGGCGCTGGCCAAAACGCTGAAGTTCGTGGACAGCGTGCAGCTGCAGGATCCGCGCCAGCGTATTATTCCCTATGTGGGCACGATCATTTTTTATTTCTGGGCGTTTTATACCTTCATCCGCGAAGGCGCCAGCCCTGATTTTTTCAATGCCTTTTTCCTGGGCATTTTTATCGCGATCGTCATTTCTTTTGTCGCCAATAACTTCGTGAAAATCAGCATGCATACCGTAGGCTGGGGCGGGGTGATCGGGTTTTTGCTGGCCCTGATGTGGGGCATGGGCATGAACGTGTCTGTTCCCCTGGCGCTGGCCTTCCTGCTGGCTGGTATCGCCGCCACTTCGCGGCTGGTACTGAGCGCCCATTCCACGGGTGAGGTGTACCTCGGCTTTTTCGTCGGCATTTCATCACAGCTGATCGCCTACTGGATAGTTGGATAGGCCTCCGTTTTGAGCCATCGTACGGTCCCCGGCGAACTTTTTTCGGCATTTTCCTGATATTTTTTCACTACGCAGATCCCCTGCGCAATGGGCGCGCACCTTTGTATTGTCCATTGCGTGTTACCCCAATTAAAGTTAAAACGCCGGATACTACAAAACTTAGCATCAAATAAAAAATGCTAAATTTTTTAGGATGATGTCGAAAAATAATTATACCTTGCATTACCATTAAATTTGAACAATAAATACTTACTACAATGTCAAACGCCGCAACAAACGCCGATAAACTGAAAGCCCTCCGCCTTACGATGGACAAGATCGACAAGGATTTCGGGAAGGGGTCTGTGATGATGATGGGGGAAAAGGGAGAGCATGTATGGGAAGTGATTTCCACGGGATCGCTGGGCCTGGATATTGCGCTGGGCGTTGGCGGTTTACCTAAGGGCCGTATCGTTGAGATTTACGGGCCCGAGGCTTCCGGTAAAACCACAATTGCCATTCATACCATCGCAGAAGCGCAAAAGAAAGGCGGTATCTGCGCCATTATAGATGCGGAGCACGCATTCGACAGCACCTATGCCCGCCGCCTGGGGGTGGATGTGGATTCCCTGCTGATTTCGCAGCCCGACCATGGTGAGCAGGCGCTTGAGATCGCCGACCGCCTGATTTTGTCCGGAGCGGTGGATGTAGTGGTGATCGACTCCGTAGCCGCGCTGGTGCCGAAAGGGGAGCTGGAAGGGGAGATGGGTGAAAGCAAAATGGGCCTGCAGGCACGTCTGATGTCCCAGGCACTGCGTAAACTCACCGCCACCATTTCTAAAACAAACTGCTGCTGCATTTTCATCAACCAGCTGCGTGAAAAGATCGGTGTGATGTTCGGTAACCCCGAAACAACCACCGGTGGTAACGCCCTCAAGTTCTACGCTTCCATCCGGCTCGACATTCGCCGTATGAGCCAGATCAAAGACGGTGACGAAGCAGTGGGTAACCGCGTAAAAGTAAAAGTTGTAAAAAATAAAGTTGCACCTCCCTTCCGCCAGGCTGAGTTCGACATTATATTCGGGTTAGGCGTATCCAAAGTGGGTGAGCTGATCGATATGGGTGTGGAATATGGAATCATCCAGAAAAGCGGCAGCTGGTTCAGCTACGAAGGCAACAAGCTGGGTCAGGGCCGCGACGCCGTAAAACAACTCCTGCTCGACAATCCTGAGGTAGCCACAGAAGTGGAAGCCAAAATCAAGGCAAAGCTGGCCGAGCAGCAAGCATAAAATCTTTAAACGTTAAATTAAACGTTTGTTTGGGTTAGTTTAGTAGAAGGTCCGTTTTCTAACGGACCTTTTTTGTATATGAGATTTTCAGCAGGGAGGGTTACGATAATTTTATCCTTTGCGCGGGCATTGCATTGGAGAGCATTGTTGTGAATGCCGCTGCCCGGGTGCGGAGCCACTCAGGTTCCTGAGATTTTGTGACTTCCCGGCGCTGATGAGCACGCTTTCCACCCACCTACTATGATTGCTCCGAAGCCGATGTTGTTTGGCCTCGTTTACCCATGCTTCATCTCCGCTTCAATGTACTGCTCCAACTGCCGCGCATTCTCGATCGCATAACCGTAAAAGTCGTTGTTGAAAAACACCCATACCCGGTGTTTGTCCCGCAGCCATTGCGCGCATTTGCGGGCGTAAGCCTTCATCGTCTGATGATGGTATTTCGATGCATAGAGTTTGCCCGGCCCGTGAAAACGCAGGTAAATATCTTTCGCCGTTACCAGCTCATGGTACGGAAAGGGCATCGCGGACTGGGCAATCACCAGTGAAATACCATATTGTCGTAATAATTCCACACTTTGTGCTTCCAGCCAGCTTTCGTGGCGTATCTCCAGGGCAAAAACGTAATCGCTGTATTGTTTTTGCAAGACGGTAAAAAAGTGCTCCGCCACCTCCCGCTTGAAGGGCGCATTGGCAGGCAATTGTACCAGAACAGGGCCCAGCTTTTCCTTTACCGGATCAAACACGGAAAAGAAACGCTCCAGGCTTTCCGAGGGATCGTTCAGTTTCTGGTAATGACTGATATACCGGCTGAGCTTGGGACAGAAGCGGAAGTCACCGGGCACGGCAGCTGCCCAGTTCAGGACGGTTTGCGCCCTGGGCAGATGATAAAAGCTGGTGTTGATCTCAACGCATTTAAACTCCCGGCTGAAATACGCGAGGTATTCCGTGGGTTTTAATGTTTCCGGGTAATACAACCCTTTCCAGTCTTTGTAACTCCACCCGGAGGTACCTATGTGCAGCGAATGGGCCAATGGTTTTTATCACAACCTATCTCAAGATTGATACCACGTCATATGCTGTTTCACAAACAGGTAAACCAGGCTCGCGGCTGGGCAGGTTAACGGGCCCTGTGGCCCAGCGCCGTCACTTTGTTGAGCCAAAGTTCGCGCTGCTTCTTTTTTAACCGGCGGAGGTTTGCAATAGTGGTGATTTTTACGGGCTTCACACCACAGAATTCCAGCGTTGCATTTTTCATGGCATGGTGACCGGCAGAGCGGTACACCAGCCAGTTATACCAGGCCGGACTGTCCATCGTCGTAATCAGCCGGGCCGTTTTCCCTTTCAGTAATTTGTCCCACAGCACGGAGCCCTGACGGTATTGAAATGTTTTGCCGGGTAAAAACAACCGGTCGATAAATCCTTTTAACAGCGCCGGCAAAGTACCCCACCAGGTGGGATATACCCACACCATGTGATGGCATTCCCGGATTTTCTCCCAGGCCATTTCCAGATCAGGTTCCCATGGGGTGCGCTGCTTGTAGCCATGTTGCAGCACGGGGTTAAATTGCAGGTGATTCAACGTGAGAAGGGTCACTTCGTGCCCGGCTTTTTCGGCGCCCTGCTTGTAAGCAAGGGCCAGGGCCTTGCTGTAGCTGTCGTTATCCGGATTGCCCTGGATGATCAGGATTTTTTTTGTGCTTTGCATAGCACAAAGATGCAGTGCGAAGACAATCCGTTTTTTTGACAAAAGGCAAAAAGCATATGGGTCGCTGCGCTGTAAAGGCATTCGTGTAGCGGAAAATATGTTGTAGATCGTGCGGCTGCCGGTCAATACCTGCTCCTGATGCGGCTGAGAGTGGCCTGTGTAATGCCGAGATAAGAAGCGAGGTACCCCAGTGGCGCCCGCTGTAGAAGTTCGGGGTTAGTGGTTTCCAGTTCCCGGTAACGTTCTTCCGCGGTTTTGAACCGCAGCGAACGAAGGCCAGCTTCCTGTTCGAGGTAATACCGGGTGATCATCAGCCTCCCGAGGCGTTCGATTTCATGAAAGTCGTTATACAACGCTTCCAGGTCGCTGAAGGCGATAGAGATGATTTCACTCTCTTCGAGCGTTTCTATATTGTAAAACGAAGGTTCATGGCTCAGCAAACCATCCAGTGCGCAGATCACGCAGTTTTCAAGACCAAGGGCGGTGGTGACTTCTTTCCCCTTATGGCGGTAGAAGCTGCGGAGCATCCCTTTGCCGACGATGTACAAATGGGTGGCCATGCGCTGTTGTTGCTGGAGCAGGTGTTTGCGGGGAAATTTTTCAAGCACCAGGCAATTGCAGATAGCCGCTGCGGCATGGGGCGATAAAGGTGTGACGGAAGAAAAAAACCGGAGCAGCGTGTCGATCGCCGATGTTTGAAAGGTAGTGGCAGCCATACCGGCAAGTTAAGAAGAATGTATTATTTTACGTTGTAATGCGTGACTATTATAGCATATTGGGAGTGAGTGAGCATGCTGCTCAGCACCAGATCAAAAGCGCGTTCAGGAAACTCTGTATGGAGTACCATCCTGATAAAACAGGGGGCAATAAAACACTGGAGGAAAAGTTCAGGCAGATACTGGCAGCTTACGAAGTACTGGGTGACCCAGCCAGCAGGTCCCGTTACGATCAGCGCTTGGCCTGGCAACGTTCTGCCGCCGCCAGCCGGCCTGCAGCGGAGCAACCTGTTTATACATCGCCTCCTCCGCGGCAACCAGCTGCGCCACCGGTTCAGGCAGACAAACCGGTAAATATGCCGCGCAAAGCCATGCTGTTCACCGCGGTAGGGTTGTGTTTCTTTTTTGTACTGCTTTATTTTTTCGGGCCGGCGCCGAAAGATCCGAATGCGCCGGATGAAAACGCCGTCACACCGCCACCTGTGATCAGTTCGCTATTTCCAAAGGCCACCGATGAAGATCCCTTTGTTCTGCTGCCGGGGCAGGAGCGCCAGCGGCTCGGTGCCATTCTCGCAGGCAGCGATACAACACACCGTTTCGTGAATATGGATGCGGATGACATTCCGGAGCTGGTGGCGGGCGGATACCTGTTTGCCACAACAGACGGTGAAACCTACCGGCTTGTTTTTCATTACGACGGCGCCATGTATGTGCAGCAAAACCTGCTATACCTCTACTTCAACGACCTGCTGGGGGCATACCGCAGCTGTTACCGCTGTGCCGTGGCGGGACTGCCGAATGATGAGTCGATCGCAGAAATCAGGATGGTGTACGATAGCGGGCGCGTGGTTTTCCCTGAACATGATAAATACCGGAGTATCGCCATTCTTGAAAACCTGCAGCACCTCTTCAAAAAAGGTATTCCGCCAACAGACAGCCGGGGCCACGACGATGGAACGCGGAAAGAATTGCTGCGCCATTTCATCGCTTATCACTTTAATCAGCGCGATCCCGCCGTCACGAAAGCGCTTTTTGAGCAACTGTACACCGGAACGGATAAAGAGACTATCCGGCGTGATCTTGCCGGCATGGTCGATGTGCTGGAAAAAAGAATAACCTCCGCCGCTGCAACGCAGTGACGAAGGTTATTGAAGAGCCACCCATCGGGATCGAACCGACGACCTGTTATTTACGAAACAACCGCTCTGACCAGCTGAGCTAGGGTGGCAGCTATATAAAAGTAATAATTTATTCGTTTTCTTCTGTCGAATTTACTTCGGAATTCAGGGTTTCCCACAGCATGTCTTTCAGTTCCTGGAGGCCCGTTTGGGTGATGGAACTGATGAACACATGCGGCACATCCTTTGGCAATTCTTCTGCAATGGCGGCTTTGAGCTCATCGTCGAGCATATCGCTTTTGCTGATGGCGATCAGGAACTGTTTATCAAGCATTTCAGGGTTGTACTGCTCCAGCTCATTCACCAGGATGTTAAATTCTTTGCGGTGGTCTTCACTGTCTGCCGGTATCACGAACAGCAGCACGGCGTTGCGCTCGATGTGCCGAAGGAAACGGTGCCCGAGGCCTTTGCCTTCGTGGGCGCCTTCGATGATCCCGGGGAGATCGGCCACGCAAAACGAGCGGTCGTCGCGGTACTCCACCATGCCCAACTGCGGGGTGAGGGTGGTGAAGGCGTAATTGGCGATTTTGGGTTTGGCTGCGGTGATAGACGACAACAGGGTGGATTTGCCCGCATTGGGGAAACCTACCAGTCCCACATCGGCCAGCACTTTAAGTTCCAGCAGCTTCCAGCCTTCCCGCCCCGGCTCGCCAGGCTGGGCGTATTCCGGCGCCTGGTTGGTGGGGCTTTTAAAATATGCGTTCCCGCGGCCACCCTGGCCACCGGGCATAAAAATAATCTCTTCGCCATCGTGCATCACTTCCGCTTCCACCTCGCCGGTTTCTTCGTCGCGCACGATGGTGCCTAGGGGCACTTCTATCACGATATCCCTGCCCATAGCTCCGGTACAGTTGTCACCGCTACCGTTTTCGCCGTTTTCCGCGAGCACATTTTTGTACCAGCGCAGGTGCAGCAGCGTCCACAGCTGGGCGTTCCCCCGGAGAATGAGGTGCCCTCCACGGCCGCCGTCGCCGCCGTCGGGGCCGGCCAGGGCCTTGAATTTCGTGCGCATAAAGTGGCGGCTGCCCGCGCCTCCGTGGCCGGATTTACAATATACCCGTATATAATCTACAAAGTTCTCCATATCTCATTGTGCCCCAGCGGGCGTTAAAAGCAAAACGCAAAGATCGTAAAGTTTGGCCTTACATGATCTTTGCGTAGCAATATGTTTAAAATGCGGTCCTGACTATACCCTCACACCAATCAGCTCATCCAGTTCCTTGGACAGCAGTTCAAAAGTAGATTCGATGGAACCGTCACCCTTGATGCGTCTCAGTTTGCCGAATTTGGCATAGTGATCGGCCACGGGAGCGGTTTTGTTATGATATTCCACGATGCGGTTTTTCACCACTTCTTCGCTGGCATCGTCCGGTCTGCCAGAGGTTTTGCCACGGTCGAGCAGGCGGCGGATCAGTTCGTCCTCCGGCACTTCCAGGCTCAGTACCACAGAAATGGGGGCTTTTTTAAGCGCCAGCAGTTTATCGAGTGCTTCGGCCTGCGTGGTATTCCGGGGAAATCCGTCGAAAATAAAACCACGGGCTTCGGGATTCGCGTCCAGCATGGAGCTGATCATCCCTATCACCACCTCATCAGGCACCAATGACCCCTGGTTCATCAGCTTCTGCGCTTCCAGCCCCAAAGGTGTGCCCGCCGCAATCTCCTTACGCAGCAAGTCGCCGGTGGAGAGGTGGAGCAATCCGTATTTCTCAATAATGTTGGCACTCTGGGTTCCCTTCCCGCTTCCTGGAGGGCCAAATAAAATCAAATTGACCATGTTTCTTCGGTAATGATTCATAAAACAGGCATTGCCGCCCGCGTGAAAACTACATGTACAGTTGTAATTCCGATAACTTTCTTACTGTCGACCCCCGAAAAGGTTACCTCATTGAGCATCTTTATTATACTCCTGTAAGTTGCAAAGATAACAAACAATTAAATGTATTGGTAATTAAAATTAAGATTGATGAAATCCTGCAAAAGAATACTGGAAAATAATAAATATCATTCAATAAATAAAGGAAATTGGTAGAGGAATTAAAAACCCGTGCTGAACAGTCACAACGAGGGTTATTTATATATTCAATGTTTATAATGTGTTGGCGTGCAGCCGATTCCATCGTAAATTTTGTATGTTTATAGCATGATGAAGTATTTTTTGGCGGTAGGGCTTACCAGCCTCTTACTCTCAGCCAACGGACAACCACGGCAGGATAAAAAGCAGCCACGCACAGGAAAAACGACCACGCTTCAGCAAAGCCCCAAAACAGCGGCAGACCGCTGGGCGGATAGTGTGTTTCTGTCGCTTTCCCACGAAGAAAGGATCGCACAGCTCATTATGATCAGGGTGCACTCCAACCTGGGGGCCGACCATGTGGCTTCCGTGATCAGGGATATCCGCAACAACAAAATAGGCGGCCTCGTTACTTTCCAGGGCGGTCCGGTGCGGCAGGCGCAACTCGTCAATACCTATCAGAACATCAGCAAAACGCCGTTGCTCGTGGCGGTAGACGGCGAGTGGGGACTGGGGATGCGGTTCGTGGACAGCGTGATCTCATTTCCCCGTAACCTTATGCTGGGCGCGGTGCAGGACAGCTCGCTGATTTATGAAGTGGGCAAAGCCATCGGCGAACAGTGCAAACGCATGGGCATTCAATACAACTTCGCGCCCGTGCTCGATGTGAATAACAATCCGAATAACCCGGTGATCAATGACCGGTCGTTCGGGGAAGACAAATACCAGGTGGCGCGCCACGGCGTAGCTATCATCAAAGGCATGCAGGATGCGGGTATCATGGCCTGCGCCAAACATTTCCCAGGGCACGGCGATACCGATGTGGATTCCCACTACGACCTGCCTTCCATCAACAAAACATTGTCAGACCTCGATTCGCTGGAATTATACCCCTTCCGCAGGGCGATAGAAGCGGGTGTAGGCTCGGTGATGATCGCCCACCTGTATGTGCCGGCCATTGACAACAAAGCCAATACGCCTACTTCCATTTCCTACAAAACCGTTACCAACCTGCTGCAGAAAGACCTCGGGTTCGACGGGCTGATCGTGACGGATGCATTGGAAATGAAAGGCATTTCAAAATATTACAACAACGGGCAGGAATCGCTGCAATCGTTACTGGCGGGCAACGACCTGATGGAATTGCCTTCTACCGCCAAGGGTAGCATCACCGCCATCGCGCAGGCCATTAAAAAAGGGACTATCAGTAAAGAAGACGTGTACCGCCGGGTGAAAAAAGTGCTGCGCGCCAAATACGAACTGGGCCTGGCCAACCTGCAGCCCATCGACCCCGTGAACATCACGGCAGACCTGAATGCCGCCGTGCTGCCCTTACGGAAACGGGTATCCGAATCTGCCATCACCCTGCTGCGAAACGACAACCACCTGCTGCCGATGGCCGCCGGAAAAAAGATTGCCGTGCTGGCTGTTGGGGTTGACGGGGGGAACAACACCTTCGTGGAAGCCGTAAAACAATATCGCCCGGATGCCGATGCGTACGTATTTTCATCGCGCCAGTCTGAAGCCCAGGTGTCTGCCATGGTGAAGCGCCTGAAGGCCGATTACCAGGCGGTGATCATCGCCCTGCAGGACTATAGCCGCCGCCCCGCCAACGATTTCGGTATTACCCGTGCGGAAAAGGCGGTGATCAACCAGGTGCAGGAAGAAATGCCCGCTGTTGTGGTAGCATTCGGCAACCCGTATGCCATCCGCTTTTTCTGCGAAGCACCTACGGTGATCGCGGCGTACGAAGACGACAGCCTCACTCATAAGGCCGCCGCCGACGTGATTTTCGGCAAGCTGGAACCGAAAGGCAAACTGCCCGTGACGGTGTGCAACAATTTCAAATTCGGTACCGGTATCACATCCATCGTTCAGCCGGCAGTGCCTGCTCAACTTGAGTCCGCAGCACCGGAAACAGTGGGCATGAACCCGCTCGTGCTGCAACGCATTGATTCCCTGGCGTATGACATGATCAGCAAAGGCGCCGCTCCGGGTTGCCAGGTGCTGGTGCTCCGCAACGGCAAACAGGTGTATCATAAAAACTTCGGGTTTTACGACTACAGCCAGCGTGAGCCGGTTACCGACAGCTCCGTGTACGACCTGGCTTCCGTCACCAAAATATGCGCTACCACCATTTCGGTGATGCGTTTGTACGACGAGGGTAAACTGCAGCTCGATGCCACATTGGGCGCCTACCTGCCTTTTGTGCGCGGCACCGATAAGGAATACCTCCGCATCCGGGACATCCTCCTGCACCAGGCAGGGCTCGTGTCGTACATTCCTTTCTACAAGGAGGTGCTTTATGAGAACGGCTGGCCCGACAGTGTGTTGTTTAGCCAGATGCAGGACAGCCTACACACGCTGCGCGTGGCGGAAAATCTGTACATGACGCCGCGTTATACCGATACCATGTTCCGCCGGATACTTGACAGCAAGCTGCTGCCCGCCGGCCGCCAGTATATTTACAGCGACAATGATTTTATTTTCCTCGGGAAAATCGTGGAAGCGCTCACCGGCAAACGGCTGGACAACTATGTGCGCGAAACATTTTATGAGCCGCTTGGCCTCATCACTACCGGCTTTGAGCCGCGCAGCAGATTGCCGTTATCGCATCTGGTACCCACTGAATTCGAAAATAATTTCAGGGTGCAATGGATCCGGGGAGATGTGCACGACCCAGGCGCCGCGATGTTCGGGGGAGTAGCCGGGCACGCCGGGCTGTTTTCCAACGCCACCGACCTCGGTGTGCTGAGCCAGATGCTGGCCAATGGCGGCAGCTATAACGGAAGCGTATATATCAAACCCGAAACGCTGCAGCTTTTTTCTTCATACGGCAGCGGTATCAGCCGCCGCGGGTTGGGGTTCGACAAACCCGAGAAGGATAACGCCACCAGGCAGGAGCCTTATCCCGCCAAAAGCGCGTCACCGCTCACTTACGGGCATACCGGCTTCACCGGTACCTGTGTGTGGATAGATCCGCAGTACAACCTGGTGTTCATTTTCCTGAGCAACCGGGTTTGCCCCAACGGCGGTGCCAACACAAAAATCTCATTGCTCAGCGTACGGGGTAATATGATGGAAACGCTTTACCAGTCTATCATGTAAGCCGGTAGCAAAAATCATAAAAAAGCGGGTGTACCGGAAGTGGTGCACCCGCTTTTATTTTATACAACACGTTAGTCAACGGAAACCACGCGGTTTACCATCATCTGTGTTTTGATGTCGATAGCCTTTTCCAGTTTATTTTTTCCATTCCGTACCTCGAACGTATAAGCGCCATCCTCCAGGTTCTCTAAGTTGTAACGGGCTACAAACCTTGGTGAAGTGACCTGCAGGTCTTCTTTGTGCAGGGTGTTGTTGTTGCTGTCTTTGATATACAGCGTGAGTTTATCAAGTGTCGGGTTTTCGATGAACACCAGGAAGCGCAGGGCGGCATCTGCATCCTGCTGGATGTTCATTTTGGTTCCTTTCAGAACCAGGGCATTTTTTTCTTCGGGGGCTGCGGAAGTTTTAGGGTTTTCTTTGTGGGTTCCGGCATAGGCAAAGGTTTCACTTTGCGCGGTGGCTTGCATAGAAAAGCCTACAACAATGGCAGCAGCAGTAAGAAATTGTTTTGGCGAGAAAACAAAACTGTGTTTCATGATGGTCATTTGTTTAGATAGTTAACTTGTTCCTAAGTCGATGCAAAGCTCCTGTTCTGGCGTTAAGTCAACATTAAGGGGGTATTAAGTAAATGTGAGCAGATAGTTGCCTTAATGTTATGGACCATTTTTCTAAACTGGTGGAATACTCTTAAGCTGTTAATCTCGTTTTGGGACGTTAATCACATGTTAATTGGATGTCGAATGTACGACTTATGCACATGATATACACAAATTATTTGAGGGGCTTTACGGGATTAACAAATGTACTTTATACATTAACCCTGCCCATGCGCTTTCAGGCGCACAGGCAGGGCGGTAAAGGGAATCAGTACCCCGGGTTGGGGGTCATTTTGCTATTTCTGCGGATTTCTTCAGCCATGATTGGCAGAAGGTAGTGCTTCTTGGTGAACTTTCTTTCCTGGACGCCATTTGTTAATACTTTGTAAGTATATAGGAGTGTGTCCGGATTCAGTTTACCGTAAATCTCGATGGCTTTGGCCGGTCCGCTGAACACGGTTTCGGCAATCAGCCAGCGCCGGGCATCGAAGTAGCGGTGTTCTTCGAAAGCCAGTTCATAGCGGCGTTCGTAGCGGTACATCCTTTTGAGGGCGTCGCCCGTAACCGCCGCATCGAGGGCGGGCATGCCACCACGCGTACGGATTTCGTTAATAATGGTGCGGGCTTCGGCTTCGTTGCCCAGTTCCATCGTGGCTTCCGCGTAATTAAACAATATCTCCGCATACCGGAAAAAAGGCCAGGCCTGGTCGCCGCGGAAAAACTGTGCGTCGAGGTTGATATCCATAAACTTGCGCAAGTAGTAGCCGGTATAGCTGCCGTTCCAGTTTTCGATCGGTCCCTGGCGGGTATCCAGGCCATTCACCACTTCTATGCCGCCGCCATTTTTCTTTTCATATTTGCCGGTTTGTATAACACCCACCGGGTCGAGGCCGATCGCATCGCTGGGGCGTTTTTTCCATTTGGCGCCGTTATAAAGAATGGTGGCATAAAAGCGAGGGTCGCGGCTTTCATACGGCTTGGCCGCGTGCACGGGGTTGCTCCAGCTGAATTCCGAACCGTCCGCCATCTGGTACCCCTCCACGAAGTTTTCAAGCGGCACGTTGCCGCCCCAGTTGTGGTAACCGTTCGGCCCGTTGTACAAATCATGGCTGGTGCCGAGCTGCTGTTTGTTAAAGTACTTGCAGAAGATGATCTCTGAATTGTCTTTATCCAGGAATATGCGGGTGTAATTCTCCGAGGGTGAGGTGCCGGGTTTATACAGCGCGAAGGCCTTCGTCTGGATGAGATCATTGGCCGCGGCCCTTGCTTTGGCCCAGCGCGTGTCGCGCTCGGCTTTGCCTACCTGCACGTAGCCCCATTCGGGTTTGGTGTTGCCCGCCTGGTTGAACAGGTCGCTGGCGGCATATAACAGGATGCGCGATTTCAGGGCCATGGCGGCGAACTTATTGGCGCGGCCCTTGTTGTCGCGGTCGTGTACCTCCGGCAGGAGCTTGATAGCGCTGTCGCATTCGTTTACGATATACTGCACACATTCTTCAAAACTGTTGCGGGGGATAAGCATATTCTGCCCGTCGGTCAGTTTAAAGATCTGTGTCACCAAAGGCACACCACCCCAGTATTTCACCAGCATATGATAAAAATAGGCGCGCAGGAAATGCACTTCCCCGCGGAGGCGCTGACGCTGATCGTCTTTCAGATCCTTGGCGGTGCCCACCATTTCAAAAAAGATATTACAGTTGCGGATGGCTTTGTAATGTTTGTCCCACTCGCCGAAGAGGTTGAGCGCGCCAAGGTCTTCGGGGCTCATGGCCTCGGTAACGGACGTAGTGGTGCCGTAGTTATGGATAAAACGGGCCTCATCGGTCATCGAGCCCAGCATCACCTCGTTAAAGCCGTGGCGCATTTTGGTGTACAGGTCGTTGACGTAAGCCTGCACCAGGTTGGGGTCGCGCCAGACGTCTTCTTCCATAAATTCCGTCTGCGGTCTTTTTTCCAGGAGGTCTTTATTACAGGCCACCGAGCAAATGGCTATCAATAGGAGTATGTTTATGAATGTTTTCATAGCATGATTTTTTAGAAGGTTACGTTCAGGCCGGCGTTGAAGATTCTTGTTTGCGGGTAGTACTGTCCGCTGCCGGTGGGTGATTCGGGGTCGAAGATTTTCACTTTGTCGAACGTCAGCAGGTTTTGCCCGCTCACGTACACGCGGAGGTCTTCGAGCCCGGCTTTTTTACGCAGGGTTTGCGGAATGGTGTAGCCCAGTTCCAGCGTTTTGAGGCGCAGGTAGTTGGTGTTCCATAACCAGAACGTATTGGGCCTGCTCACCCAGTATTCCTTGTCGCGGTCGTACGGGCGCGGCATTGAACCGTTGGGGTTTTGCGGCGTCCAGCGGTCTTCCACGATTCGCATCGGGAAGTTGCCGATCAGCCCGGATTCGGTGCGGATGTACTGGCTGCTGCCTGTGGCTGCCTGCCAGAGCATGGTAAGGTCGAAATTGTGGAATTCTGCGCCCAGCGTAAGGCCGTAGTTCCAGAGCGGATATTCGGAACGGTTCACGCGCACCCGGTCGAGGTCATTGATCTGCCCGTCGTTATTCACATCCCTGAATATCACGTCGCCCGGCACTGCGCCGCCAACATGTGGGTATTTTTCGATTTCTTCCTTGTTTTTGAAAATACCGGTGGCCTCATAATACAGCGCCGCCCCGATCTGCCGGCCCGTGGAGCGCTGCCATTCGGGCACATTAGGCACCTCGTCCCAGAACACAATTTTGTTCTTTGCGTGTGATACGTTTGCTACGATTTCGTACTTGAATTTGTTGACGGTGCGCTTGTGCGAAATGTTCAGATCTACGCCCTGGTTCTGCACCTTGCCGATGTTTTCATCCGGCAGCGTTAAACCCGTGTAGATGGGCACGGAAGCGGAACGTTTGGTGAGAATGCTGGAGCGGTTGGTGCGGAAATACTCTGCTTCAACTGCGATGAGGCCGTTGAAAAATTTCGCTTCCACGGCCAGGTCGAGGTTATGTGATACTTCCCAGGTAATGCCCGGGTTGGGGATGCGGAGCGTGTAGATGCCCTGGTTCAGTTTGTCGCCGAACACGGAACCGCCATCGGCGATGCCGAAGGTATTCATATACTGGAAGGGGTTGACGAGGTCGTTCCCCATCTGCCCGTAGGAACCACGCAGTTTGAAATAGTCGATGGTAGTGCCCATGGCGCTTTTCCAGAAATTTTCGCGCGACACCACCCAGCCCGCAGATACGCCCGGGAAAAAGCCGAAGCGCCTGCCGGAGGGAAAGTTCTGGGAACCATCGTACCGCCAGTTGAAATCGAACAGGTATTTTTCGTCATAGTTGTAAGAAACGCGCCCGAAATAGTTCAGGCGGGCATAGTCGAATGCGCGGCCCGTGTTGTCTTTTTCTTCATTGCTGCCGGCAAAAAGTTGGTCCACCGCGCCGGAAATAAAATAGCGCCGCCTCGCCCAGAAGTTGTCGCCCTTGTTGGTGTTTTGCTCCACGGCGAGGATACCGGTCACGTTGTGTTTGCCGAAACTTTTGATGTAGTTGATCTTGGCGTTGAGCGTGACGTTCTGGTTCTGCCCGTACCATTCTTCCAGCTCCGGTGCGTTCACGCCGCGTTTGGAGGCCTCGAGCTTCGGTTGCCCGTTGGCGTCCATGCCCTGGTAGGTGTAGAGCGTCCAGGGTTTGATGAAACGTTTCTGGAAGTTGAAATTCTGATCGAGCGCGAAGTTGGCGTCGAGGAAGAGCCCGTCTACCTTGGGGATGTAGAGCACCACACCGAGGTTGCTGTTGATGACGTACGTCCTGTCGCGCTGATAACCGATTTCGTTGGTGCTGGTGACTACCGGGTTATCACCGTACTCAATGTCGGGCCCCGGCAGCCCGTTTGGCCAGCGCGCCGCTTCGGTGGGCCTGCCACGGAGCAGGGCGCGGAAAATGGAGCCGGCGCTGCGCGGCGGGAAATTCCGGTCTTCGAGTCGGCCAGCCACGTCCATCCGCACGGTGAGGTACTTGTTCACATTCGCGTCGAGGTTGATGCGGATGTTGTGCTGGCGGTACTTGGTGGCGCTTTTTTTGAAGATACCATCCTGGAAGAGTGTGCCGAGCGACACGTAATACACGAATTTATCCGAGCCGCCGCGCAGCGAAAGATCGTGGCGGTTCTGGCCGGAGAGGGGCTTCACCACCTCATCGATCCAGTCGGTATTCGGATGCCCCCAGGGGTCGGAGCCGTCGGCGAATTTTTTGATCCTTTCTTCCGAAAAGCTCGGCTGGTCGCCGGCGTTCACGTTGATTTCATTCACGATGCGCGCGTAAGTGGGCGCATCGGCCATTTTGGGCAGGCGGGTAGGCTGCGTGAGGCCCTGGTTGAAACTGTAGCTCAGCAGCGGTTTGCCTGTCCGCCCGCGTTTGGTGGTGATAAGAATAACACCGTTGGCCGCCCTTGAGCCGAAGATGGCGGCGGAGGCGTCTTTCAGCACCGATACGTTTTCGATGTCGTTCGGGTTGAGGCGCTGAAAACCATCGCGCGGAATACCGTCGATCACTACCAGCGGATCCGAATTGTTGAATGTACTGCGCCCGCGGATGAGAATGCGCGATCCGTCGTAGCCCGGTTCCCCGCTGCTGTTGATGGCCATCAGGCCCGAAACGCGCCCTACTAATGCGTTTGAAATGTTCACTGTTGGCGCCTGTTTGATCTCGGAGCCTTTGACGGTGCTGACGGAGCCGGTTTTCGTCACTTTTTTGGTGGTGCCGTAACCGGTCACAACATACTCGTCCAACTGTTTTTCTGTTTCTTTCAGCAGGATGCTGACGGAGGTGGAGCCATTTACATTGTACTCCTGCTGTTCGTACCCGATGAACTGGACGACCAGCACCGATTGCGGGTCTACATCGGGAATGGAGAAAGTCCCTTTTTCATCTGAAACGGTGCCCTTGGTGGAGCCCTTCACCCGCACGGTAACGCCCGGCAACGGAATGTTCTTGCCATCCCTGATTTTGCCTTTGACCGTGATGTTTTTCGGGGAAGTTCCTGTAGTTACCTGGGCATGGGAAACGGACATGCCTCCCGTGCAATACGCCATTGCGGCCAGCAGAAGGGCCGTGGCGAAACGTGGAATTTTTCGCATTGTGGGTTTTTTTAGGTGGGTTAAATAATAGTAACTTGATAAGTATCGTTTTAAAATTATCTTGTTTTTCTTTAAATATTTTCTAAATTAAGCGTAGGATGTACCCTTTCAATTGAAGAAAATAAAGGGTAACTTTCAGGAACGAATTCTTTTCACATGAAGCCACCCCTACTCATTGCTGTTGTACTGCTTGCTGGTATACTGTCGGCCTGTAAAAAGGAAAAGAGCCTGGAGGAGCCTGTAAAAACGGGCACCTGCGATTATGCACCTTACTCCACCGGTTCCACTTTTGCGTATGAGCAGGTGGCTATCGGGGCGCCGGACACGTTCAGGTATACCATGGAAGTGAAGGGAGACAGCGTTGTGGGGGGCAAAACTTTCCGTGTGCTGGAGACGGACGACGGGTCGGGCAGCATGTCGCTGTTCCGTTGCGGGGGCGGGGATTACATCCAACTGGCGGATGTGTCGGAACTGACCGGCACGCCGAGCGAACCGGTGCAGACTATTTACCTGAAAGATAATCTGGCGCTGGGGAAAACATGGGAGGAGGAGTTTATCATCGACCTGCCGATCATCGGCGAAATACCGCTCACCGTAACCTACACCATCATCCAGCGGGGCACCGGCAAAACCGTATTGGGCACAAATTATAAAGATGTGATTGGCGTACGGATGGACATTTCCGCCGATCCGTTTTTACCGGTTACGGAACTGAGCACGAATTATTATGCGAAAGGGGTGGGGCTGATTCAGCTCGACACAGACTCCGATACCACCCGTTTGAGATCTTACACTATCCGTTAGGGCATACGTATTCCTGGGATTTCTCCAACTACATGCAGCGTTCTCCGCGAAAAGGGAACCACTTCATCTTTGTACCGGCACCGGTCTATTAACATTCGATTGGATCCGCATTACCCGTTAACCGGCGCATTGTCTTTCCATGCCCAGAGGTACCGGCAGGCGTGAGTCCGATAGGGGGCCCATTTGGCCGACAGCTGCAACAGCTTTGCGCGATGCGCTTTTTTATCGGACGGATCGAGCTTGTACAATTTGTTCATGGCCTGCTGGATGCCCCAGTCATCTATAGCGAAAATATCTTCACGGCCGAGATAAAACATCAGCAGCATTTCGACAGTCCACTGCCCTACGCCTTTGATGCGGGTGAGGTAAGCGATCAGCTCGTCGTTGCTGAGTTTATGCAGTTTTGCGTCCGTCAGTTTTTCTTCCAGGACAAAACGTGCTACGTTATGCACATAGCTCACTTTGGCATTGGAGAGACCGATGCCGCGGAGGGTTTCGGGCGGCGTGTCGAGGATCTGCTGCGGGCGCGGTTCTTTGCCGTTGTAGAGCTGGAGGAAGCGGTTATAAATCACGTCCGCCACTTTCACCGACAGCTGCTGGCTCATGATGGAGCCGATCAGTTTCAGGGCGATGTTTTTCCGTATGGGCAATTCTTCCAGCGGCGAAAGAATGATCTTCCCCAGTTTTTTATCGCGGCTCAGGTGGGGAATGTAAATGTCATGATGTGTAGCCATACATTAATATTTAAAAGGCTCGCCGTACAGCACGTTTAACAAGGTCTGGCCAACGGCCCGGAGGGTTTGCGGATCTATAACGGAGAGGTTGTCGCTGGTGGTATGATGATGCGGCATCAGGCTGCCGTTGGGTTGCATCGCGATCACATCGAAGGTGGGGATTTTGGCGATCTGGTTCACGTAAGTGTGATCGTCTTCAATATACGGGGTTCCGCCCGGCGGTTCCGCGTAGGAAAAATAGCTGCTGTGCCCGCTGTTGTTGGCCACGTCCCAGAACATTTTCATGGGTGCATAGGCATACTGGCGGGAAGTGCCTTCCATAAAAAAGGTAGCGTTTCTTCCACCGACCATATCGAGCAGGATGCCGTATTCGGCCTTATAACCCGGTACATGCGGATTGCGGGCCCAATACTGGGTGCCGAGGCAATATTGCTGGTCGTAGTCTTCCGCGTCGGTAAGCAGCAGGTCAATGCCGTATTCCGGCCTGCGCGCATGCAGCTGGCGGGCGGTTTCGAGCAATATGCCCGCACCACTGGCGCCATCATCGGCGCCGTCCATCGGTTTGGTTTTATCGAAGGCGTCTTTGTCTGCCCTTGGCCGTGTATCCCAATGCGCCAGCAGTAAAATGCGGCGTTGCGCGGCAGGATTAAAAGCGGCTATGATGTTGATACAGGGCACTTCTTTCCCCGGCGTTACCTGCACTTTAGCGCGCTGTACATACACGGTATCCGCCCACGCGCGCAACGATGCGGTGAGCCAGGCCGCGCATTTCTCCTGGGCCGGCGTGCCGGGCACCCGAGGCCCGAAGGAGATCTGCCGTTCAATATTGGCATATGCGGAATCAGTGGCGAAAGCAGGGGCCTGCTTTCCGGCAGCGGCGGTGGAATCGGTTGCTGCCGGTTGTTTGGTGCCGGTGTTGCAGGCAGCCAGTGTGGCGGCCAAGATCAGCACCGCACAGGCTTTTCCGTATGTATTCAACAATGTAAAAGTCATTACTCGATTGCATAAGTTACCGTGCCGTCCTTCTCATCTTTCAGCTGGATGCCGATAGAGAGCAGCTGGTTGCGGATCTTGTCTGAAGTAGCGTAGTCTTTTTTGCCTTTGGCTTCCTTGCGGATGTCAATCAGCAGCTGGAGCACGCCTTCGAGCATATTGTTGTCTGCGGGCTTTTCGGGGCGCAGGCCAAGTATGTCGATGAGGTAGGTTTGCCAGGTTTGCTGCAACAGGGTGAAAGTACTTTCGCTGAGTTCATGCATTTTTACCTGTCCGCCACGGAGCGAATTGATCACGGGCGCCAGTTCGAACAGGTTGGCGAGCACTTTGGCGGTGCTGATGTCGTCGTTCATGGCGGTGGCGCAATCGCGGCACCATTCCTGCACCTGTTTGTCGAGCTCCTCGTTCACCGGAGAACCGTTGCCGGCGTACACCAGTTTCTGTAACACTTCATATGCGTACCAGAGGCGCTGCAACCCTTTTTCTGCGGCCTGCAGGGCTTCGTTGGAGAAGTCGAGCGTGCTGCGGTAGTGCGTCTGGAGAATGAAGAAGCGGATGGTCATGGGGCTATAACCCTGTTCCAGCAAGGGATGTGTGCCGGCGAACAGCTCCGTCAGGCGGATTACGTTGCCGTAGCTTTTGCCCATTTTTTTCCCGTTGATGGTAATCATGTTATTGTGCACCCAGTAGCGGGCCATCATTTCGCCGTTGGCAATCTCACTTTGGGCAATCTCGCATTCGTGGTGCGGGAACTGAAGGTCCATGCCGCCGCCGTGAATGTCGAATTGTTTGCCGAGGTATTTGCCGCTCATCGCCGAGCACTCGATGTGCCATCCCGGAAAACCTTCGCCCCAGGGGCTGGGCCAGCGCATGAGATGTTCCGGCGGGGCTTTTTTCCAGAGTGCAAAATCCACTTTGTTCCGCTTCTCTTCCTGGTTTTCGAGCTCACGGGTGGTTTCCAGCTGGTCTTCCAGCACTCGGCCGCTAAGGATGCCGTAGTGATGGCCCTCGGAATATTTTTTGACGTCGAAATACACGGAGCCGTTGGATTCATAGGCGAACCCGGCATCCATGATTTTTTTGATCATCTCGATTTGTTCAACGATGTGGCCGGTAGCCGTGGGCTCAATGCTCGGTTTGAGCGTGTTGAACTGGTCCATGGCCCAGTGGTAGAGGTTGGTATATTTCTGCACCAGTTCCATGGGCTCGAGTTTTTCGAGCAGCGCCACCTTGGCGATTTTATCTTCGGCGGCGCGGCCTTCTTCTTCGAAGTGGCCGGCATCGGTGATGTTTCTTACGTATCTCACCTTATACCCGAGGTGCTGCAGGTAGCGGTATACCACGTCGAAAGTGATGAAAGGACGGGCGTGGCCCAGGTGCGATTCTCCGGAAACGGTGGGACCGCACACGTACATGCCCACGTGACCGGGATATAGCGGTGTAAAAACTTCTTTCTGCCGGCTAAGGGTATTGTAGAATTTAAGCTGTTCTGACATATCAATTATTTCGCGTATTTCGGCTCGGCGAATTTCGCATTTTTAATGCCCCCAATTTCGAATTTTTTGTGCAAAAGGGGGAATAAAAATTACGAATGCGCTTTATCCGCAGTTATCTGAACGATAAATTGGCGATGACGGGGTAGTGGTCGCTCAGGTCGGAATGGATGGTCCGGAAGCCGTTCACGTCGAACCGGCGGTCGGCAAAAATGTAGTCGATCCGTAAAGTGGGCGAAAGTCCGGAAAAGGTTCTGCCGATGCCGCTGCCCTTTTTAAGGAACACGTCCTGAAGGTTGCCCCTGATTTTAAAATAGGTGTAGGAAGCGGGCGTATCGTTAAAGTCGCCGCAAACAATGACCGTGTGCGGACTGGTGCGGATGAAATCCGCCACGATGTTGGCCTGCCGGCTGCGCCGCGCCGAGGCGTCGCGCATTTTGTGCATAATGCCTTTGGCTGCCACCAGACCAGTATCTTCCTGTTTTTTGATCTTTTCGATGGACTGGTAGTCCTGCGCATTGAACCGGTACGATTCCAGGTGCATGTTGACGATGCGGATGGTGTCGCTTCCCCGCAGAATATCCGCATAAATGAGGCTTTCGCCCAGGGGGCCGGGGGAGAGCTTCACCTTGTCCGACTTCACGATGGGGAATTTTGAAAAAATGATGCTTCCCCAATGCTGGTTGCCATCGCGGTTGAAATCGCTGGAAAAGAAGCGGTAGGGCAGTTTCATTTCGTCGGAAATATCTTCCCGGTTGTTAAAATCGCCTTTTTTTTCCGAGGTGTAAAAGTCCTGCAGGCAAAGCACATCCGGCTGCTGTTCCCTGATAAGCCTGAACATGGCCTGGCGCGTGGGCTTGCTGTTTTTCTGGCTGTACAGCCCGAACAGGGCGACGTTGTAGCTCATCACGTTGAAGCTGCCCTCCGGCTTTTGCGTGGTTTCCCAGCGGGCCGGCCAGCGGAAGCTGAAAAAAGCGGACACCGACTTCCAGCCGATGACCAGCGCCACCAGCGGAATGAGGGCATATCGTGGATGAAAGATGAGCCAGAATATGAGGAATAAAACGAGGATGACAAGCAGGAACGGGAATCCCAGCGTGATAAAACTGATAGGCCAGAACCTAACCGGCGAGATAAAGGGAGCCAGGCAGGCCAGCAGGAAAAACAGAACAGTTACCACGTTCAGGGTCAGGAAAAACCCCTTTGTAAAAAGTCGTAAAAATTTCAACAGGCAGTTTGTTTGGCCGCTATAAATTTAACGCATTAAAAAACAAGCTGTTAATAAATTATTTGCCGCTTGATAAACGGGTCATCACCGGAAAATGTTCAAATCCTTTACGGCGGTAGATAAAAAAGTTATCAACGTTAAAATGCCGGTCTGCAAAGATATAATCTATCCGGAGGTTTGGCGCGAGGGCGGAAAACGTCCTTCCCAGCCCGGCGCCCTTCGCCAGGAATGCATCCTGCAGGTTGCCGCGCACCGTTTTGTAGGTAAAAGAAACGGGTACGTCGTTGAGGTCGCCCACTACAATAAGGGGATCTGTCGATGCAGTAATTTCATCACGTAAAATCTGTGCCTGTTGGGAGCGAGGTCCAAACGAGCGCCGCATTTTATTGGCTACTTTGCGCACCAGGCCTTTGGGTGAGGTGAGCACCGCATAATCCTGTTGCCGGAGCTTGTAGGAAGCCAGGTGGCCGGAGAGCAGCCGCACCGTGTCTTTGCCAATCAACAGCCGGGCGCGCATCAATACTTCGAACGGGCCCGCATTCGGCAGCGGTACGTTGGCCGTGTCTATGATGGGAAAGCGGGAAAAGAGCACCGAGCCATAATGCCATGTTTCCATGATGGTGAATTGACGGATAAAGTAGTAATGCCCGTAGTTCAGTTTTTTACGGATGTTGTTGATATGATTGATGAAATCTGCCTCAGCATGGGTGAAAAATTCCTGCAGGCAAAGAATGTCCGGGCTCGCTTTTTCAAGTTCCTCATATATGCGCACCTGCTCCAGGGTATCGATAAGATATCCGTTGAGCCCCATGCTGCTGCAGTTGAACGTCATGACCGTAAATGAGCCGGGACTGGGTTTGCTGCTGCTGCTGGTAAAGTGGAACCCCCAGCTGGTGATAAGGCCGGGCAGGGTGAGCAATAATGCGGGAATGGAAATGAGCCAGTATTTGCGCCGGTAAAACAGCCAGATGGGGATAATGAAAAGGCAGATGAGCCACAGGAAAATGAAGGGCAAGCCGGCAAAGCCCGCGGGCGAGAATGAGGCGGGATCGATAAATGTCAGGAAAAATGAAAGCAGCAGCGCTATGGCGAGGGATACATTGCTCCACAGCAACAAACGCCGGATGATGACACGAATGAGTTTCACTTTTGGGGAAATATGTTGGCTAAAGTTAGGGACTCAGGAGCACAATTAATAGTCCTCCCCATTTTCTTTGCTGGCGCGGAGCAGAGTTTCCCGCTCTTCCGGTGTAAGGCTTTGCAGGCCCTGGTCGTTGATTTTATCGAGCAGTTCGTTGAGTTTATGTTCCGGAACCGTGCCCACTTTCTGAAAAGGGGTGGTGGCAGTGGGTTTCGACGGTTCGAGGTACTCTTCTTTGAGTATTTCCTTCTGTTCTTTGGGGTGGAAAATATGACCTGCGTTGAAAATCACTTTATTGACCGGCGCGCCCCAGTTGCGGCCTTTTTTGTATTGGGCGATAAACATAAAGCCCATAAAGGCGCCGCCCAGCAGGAACAGGCTTCCGGCGATGGAGGGGTAGCGGTCGGAGGTGGCAAGGCTGGTAATGTGGAGTGCCAGGAACACGACGGAAAGCACCCATACCGGGATGCCGCCTTTCAGCAGGAGGGGAAACACGCGATGGCGCGGAGCCAGGGTGGTAACGCCCACGGCCATTGCCATTACACCCGCTCCCGCTCCGATAATGCTGCCCGAGGGGATATAGACGCGCAGGCCGGGAACCAGGTTGATGCCGGCCATGAAAAATGCCATGCCGCTTAAACCGCCAAAGAGATATACCGGTACGATGAGGCGGAAACCGCCGATGTTTTGAAGAATGGAGCCGAAGCAGAAAAGCCATACGAGGTTACTGAACACGTCCCAGAAGCCCGTATGGGCGAACATGGCGGTCAGGGGCGTCCATGGCTTGGTAAGGAGCACTTTCGGATCTGCGGGAAACTGGGTATTGGCCATGATGTCCCGCTCGAAGGCTGCCAAGCCGGTGTTTTCCATCTGGTAAATGATCTTGATGAAAAACAAGAGGATGAATACGGTGATATTCAGGAGCAGCAGCTGGGTTACCATGTTCCTCTCTTCCCCCAATGATAGCCGGGGCATCCGCTCTTTTTCTGCTACTTGCATGGCTATGGTGTTTATGTTACAAATTTAGGCATTTTGCCGTTAATAGAACGTCCGGCGGTTCCGTTTGTTCCATATCTTCAGCAAAATGTATGCAAATAATACGCCACCCAGGTGGGCAAAATGCGCTACGTTGTCGCCAGCGGAGTTTTTGAAGCCGAGGTACAGCTCCATCAGGATGTAGCCACCCACGAAATACTTGGCTTTGATCGGGAAGGGGATAGGCAATATAAAAAGGTAGCTATTCGGGAAGAGGTATCCAAAGGCGAACAGTACACCGAAAACCGCGCCGGAAGCGCCGACGGTGGGCGTATTTTTATAGATTTCTACGGAATAGGATAGCAGTACCCGGGCCTGGCGCACCATATCGAAAGATTCCGGTGGCTGCACGCTCCAGGCTTCCCGGAAGCCGCCCATGGTAAAATCCTGTGGTCCCAGGCTGAACCGGTAGCCGCTGATCCCGAATTTGTCGACGATGTTTGAAAAAGCCGCATAGGTGGGATTATTGTTAAAATCCTGCACCGCGGTGGAGAACCGCATATTGTCGTACGTAATCACCCCCATATGGCAGAGTGCGGCTCCTAGTCCGCAGACCATATAAAATATCAGAAAACGTTTTGGCCCCCAGTTGTTTTCGAGTACGCTGCCGAACATCCAGAGCGCGAACATATTCGAAAACAGGTGCCAGAAACCGCCATGCATGAAGAGGTGGGTCACAAACTGGTGGGGGCGGAACAACTCCGAACCCCAGTAGTGCAGGCCGAACAGCTCAGTTAGGTCGATCCGCATGATGTTTTCAAGGGTCACCTGTGCGAGGAAAACCAATCCGTTGATGATCAGCAGATTTTTGATTACCAGGGGCAACATCTGAAACCTGCCGGGCCTGAATTCACTCATTTCGTGTATACTTATGCGTTATGGTTACTAATATTTTCTCTGCAACAGCACCACGTTCTCAATGTGGTGGGTATGCGGGAACATGTCTACCGCCTGTACTTTTTCAACGGTATATTTTTCGGCCAGCAAAGCCAGGTCCCTGGCCTGCGTAGCGGGATTACAGGATACGTACACAACGCGCGGGGCGGCCACTTCAAGCAGTTTTGCCGTCAGCTTTTCGTGCATGCCGGCACGGGGCGGATCGGTGATGATCACATCAGGGGCGCCGTGTTCGGCAAAAAAAGCGTCGTCGCAGATATCTATGACATCCCCTGCAAAAAACGCAGCATTTTCTACATTGTTCGCTGCCGCATTTTCTTTTGCGTCTGCAATGGCTTCAGGAATCAGCTCTATGCCAATTACCTTGCCAGCCTGCCGCGACACAAATATGCCGATGCTGCCGGTGCCGCAATACAGGTCGTACACCGTTTCCTTGCCGGTAAGCCCCGCAAAGTCGCGGGTCACCCTGTACAGGGCTTCGCCCTGATAGGTATTGGTCTGGAAAAACGATTTGGGGCCTATTTTAAAGGTAAAGTCCTCCAGCTTTTCCTCCACATATCCTTTCCCGAAAAACACTTTCGGTTCCAGGTCAAAGATACTATCATTCTTTTTGGGATTGATGGTGTACAGCAGGGTGGTAATACCGGGCACGGTGGCCAACAGGTGGTTCAGCAGGGCTTCTCGCTCTGCTTTCAGTTCGTGGTGAATCACGAGGTTGACCATCACTTCGCCGGTAGTGCAGATGCGCAATACCAGGTTACGGAGCCAGCCCTCCTGCTGGCGGATATCGTAAAACGGCAGCTGGTGCGCTTCGGCCCAGCTCCGGATGGTATTTTTGATCAGGTTGGCCGGCTCTTCCTGCAGGTGGCAGGTCCGGATATCGAGCACTTTGTCGAACAGCCTGGGGATATGGAACCCCAAAGCGTTGCGCTTTGGCCATTGTTCGCCGGCTTCGGCGATTTCTTCGTTGGTGAGATAGGCTTTGTTGGAAAAGGTGAACTCCAGCTTGTTGCGGTAATGCCGCGTTTTGGCGGCACCGAGGATGGGCGGCATTTCCGGCAGGGCCAGGTGGCCGATGCGTTGTAAATGGTCGGTTACCTGCTGTTGTTTGTACTGCAACTGCAATTCATAAGGCAGCATCTGCCATTTACATCCCCCGCACAGCCCGAAATGCTGGCAAAACGGGTCGACGCGCTGCGGGGAAAGGCTCCGTATTTTAATGGCTTTCCCTTCGGCCCAGTCTTTTTTATTTTTACCCAGCCTGACATCTACGACATCTCCGGGCACTACGCCGCCTTCAATAAAAACAACTTTACCGTCTACCCTTGCCAGCGCTTTGCCCTCAGCGGCGTAAGCGGTTACGGGCACATTTTCCAGTACTACATTTTTTTTCCTCACGGGTGCAAAGGTAGGACGGTTTTTGCTACTTTTATCTCACCTATGCAAAAACTGCTATTCTTCTTCTGCTGCCTCTGCAGCGCATTATCCCTGCAGGGACAGGGTTACAATATCACGGTTCAGCTGAAAGGGTATACCGGGGGTACCGTTTACCTGGGCCACTACATGGGGAAAAGCACTTATGTAATGGATTCCGCCCAATTGAACCAGCAGGGCACCGCTGTGTTGGAGGGCAAAGAAACCCAGCCCGGCGGCATCTACCTGATCGTTCTGCCGGGCAAACAGCGCTTTTTTGAAATACTGCTCGATAAAGAGACCACTTTTTCCATCATTGCTGATACCAGTGACCTCATCCGGAAAACGGAATTCAAACAATCCGCCGACAATGCCCTGTTTGCTGCCTACAACCGCTACATTGCCGGCATGGCCGACCAGATGGACGAGGTGCGCCGCCAGCTGGGTGCGGCCCGCACCCAGCTGGACACGGCAAAGGCCAGGGCCGCGTCCGAAGGGATAGGTAAAAAGCTGCAGCAATACCGTACGGATATTATCGCCAAACATCCTAAAACCCTTCTTGCCGCCATTTTCAGGGCCATGCGCGAGCCGGAAGTGCCACCCATGCCCAAAAAGGCTGACGGTTCGCTGGACTCCACCTATCCCTACCGCTACTATAAAGCCCATTATTGGGATGATGTGGACCTGGCCGATGGCCGCCTTGTGCGCACACCCGTGCTGGAAGCCCGGCTGGGGCGGTACTTTAACCAGCTGGTGGCACCCGTGCCCGATTCCGTGATTGCCGAGGCCGATAAACTGGTCGCCAGAACAAAAAAGGATAAGGAAAGCTTCAAGTTCATGGTGTGGTGGCTCACCCAAACCTATGAATCTTCCCAGATCATGGGAATGGATGCCGTTTTTGTGCACGTTGTGGAAAAATATTACGTCACCAACCAGGCGTATTGGGTGAACGAAGAACAGAAAGAAAAGATCATTTCCCGCGCCTACACCATCGCCCCGAACCTCATCGGCCAGAAAGCCGCACAACTGGTGCTGCAGGACACATCCGGCCGCCGCACGTCGTTGTACGACATCAAATCGAAGTACACCGTGATCGTATTCTGGGATCCCACCTGCGGGCACTGTATAACGGAGGTGCCTAAACTGGATTCCGCTTACAAGGCCAGCTGGAAAAAACAGGGCGTCACCATGCTCGGCGTAAAAACAGAGGGCACGAAAGAAGAGTGGAGCGGCTTCATCCGCGATAAAAAGCTCACCGGCTGGATTCACGCCTGGGACCCCGGGTACACCAGTAACTACCGCAAATTCTATGATGTGTACTCAACGCCCGTTGTGTACCTGCTGGATGCCAATAAAAAAATACTGGCCAAACGATTGGGTGTGGAACAACTGGATGGCTTTCTGCAACGGGAGGCCGGAGAGGCCGCTAAAAGGACCCGGTAATTAATTGAATTACAAATCGTTATAGGCTGTTGAATTCCCTTTGGCACGTTCTTTGGAAAGTCTTAGTCATCACCAAAACACAAGGTTATGACGAAAAAGATTGTTCTTTCATGTATGGCTCTCGGTTTATCCGTAGCCGCAATGGCACAGGTCAGAGTAGGGGTGAAAGGCGGTTGGAATGTCGCCAATATTACGAACACCAACAGCGGTGGCGTAGATAACAGTCGCTCTTTAAATTCTTTCCACATAGGTGCCGTTGCAGACCTCCCGCTCTCACCAGTCCTGTCGCTGCAACCGGGCGTATTTTACACCGGTAAGGGTGCAAAGCTGACAGGCGGAAACACAGACGGCAATACTTATTACAAAACCACCACCAATCCGCAGTACATCGAAATCCCGGTCAATTTCGTGGGTAAGATTCCTGTAGGGGACCAGACCAAGCTCTTTTTGGGTATCGGCCCATACGCCGCGTTCGGTGTTGGCGGTAAAAACAAATGGGAAACCAGTTTGGCCGGCGTAAAAACCAGCGGTGAGTCGAACATCAAATGGGACGACGACACACCTTTCAACGATGGTGACCAGAATAAGGGTTACGACAAATACAAACGTTTTGATTATGGTGGCAACATCATGGCAGGTGCCGAATTCGGTAACTTCCTCGTTTCCGCGCAATACGGCATGGGGTTTGGTAAGATACTCTCCGGAACCGACAACAGTTCGGACGACAAGAGCAAGAACAGGGTGTGGACGTTTTCAGTCGGTTACCTGTTTGGCGGAACCAAGTAAACAATTTTGCATCTCATGAGTTATCATTTCATCCTGACTATATATAAATCTGTCTAAAACAACAAAAGCAAATCATGAAAAAATTAGCATTATCCGTTGCTGCCTTGCTGATAGCCGGAGCTACCTTTGCCCAGGTGAAGTTTGGGGTAACCGCAGGACCTAGTTTTTCCAGCGTGACCACCAAAAACGGCGGGAATAAGGAAACAAGCAAACTGATGACTGGTTTAAGAGCAGGCGTAACAGTAGACATTCCACTGGCGGATGATTTTTATGTTCAGCCGAGCCTGCTCTACGTAGGGAAAGGCGGTAACGATCTCAGGGACGTAGACCTGAAAGCCCGCATTCACTACCTGGAGCTGCCGATCAACTTCATGTACAAACCCGAAGTGGGTAACGGCAACCTGTTCATCGGCCTTGGCCCCTACATCGCATATGGGCTGGGCGGTAAATGGGAAGGCCAGCTGTTCGGTACTACCGTTAGCCGGGATATCGAATGGGGCGACGGAAAAGACCTGAAAAGAATGGATGCCGGCGCAAACTTCCAGTTCGGGTATGAATTCCCGATGGGCTTTAACGTAGGTTTGTTTACGGACCTCGGACTGGTGAACATCTCCGGGCCCGATAACGATGATACCTTTAAAAATACCTCCTTCGGGCTGACCCTGGGGTATAAGTTCGGCGGCCGTTAATTCTTCCGTCCGGCATAAATTAACGAGGTAGTGAGACCTGTTCGCAGGTCTTGCTACCTTTTTTTGTTAATGACCGAACCTTTTGGCCGGCACCCTTGTTTTTTCTCTGGCTTTGCTGTATGATGGCCGACCTGGACATAATCTCGATTAAATTAGTGTAAATATTCTATCGCGGGAGGAGCGGGGTACTAGAAATCAAAAAAGTTTGCCGTATGTTTGAGCCCGTTAAGAAATAAGAAATAGAGCACGAGCATACATTTTAGCAAAATCAAGCCCGTACCCAAAAAAAGAACAAGGATTTACGGCGCCCCTTTACTATCTCCTATAGCACAGCAAGGTCCCTATTGAAAAACTACAAGTATGAAAAAAGCAGGTCTGCTGTTTATCTCACTGGCATTTTTAATGCACAGTAAGGCCCAGGTAAGTGTTGGCATCGATGCCGGCTATACCGCATCCAATATCGACATCACCGGGGCGGCCGCGGGAGATTTTGGCCAGGCCGAAAGCCTGATGAAAACTTTTCATGGCTGGCATCTTGATCTGATGATCAATGTGCCGTTGGCGAACGGTTTTTATTTTCAGCCCGTCATCCGCTACATTACCAAAGGTTCCGGTTTCAGCGAAACCCGTACCCCCAAAACCGAACTGGATGGCCTTTATATTCCGAAGGGAGCCCGGCTGCAGTTGAACTACCTGGAGATACCCCTTAACTTCGTATATAAATTACCGTTAGGTCCCGGCAACCTCCGCGCCGGACTTGGCCCCTATGCGGCACGCGGACTGAAGGGTCGCTATCATTATGATATTGTAAAAAACGGGCAAAGCATTACGCAGAACTCCAAGAAAGTGCAATTTTCGCGGGAGGCGAATGATAACATCGCCGTGGTACGGATGCATCCCTGGGATGCCGGCGCCAACTTCACGCTGGGCTATGAATTTAACAATGGGCTGATGCTGGGAGCCAACTACAGCATGGGCCTCACCGATATTGACAGGAGTGATTTTACCGAAAGTAAAAACAGGTACCTCGGCATCAGCCTGGGCTTTTTGTTCAACCGGGAAGATTACTGACCTGTAAAAAAATCCCCAGAAAAAAGGGAGATCTGCCATGGCGGCGGGTCTCCCTTTTTTATTTTTTGCAATAGGGGTAAATGTAATTGCCCGCGTCTTAATATCAGCAATACATCATCACAATAAGTTTTTAAACAAAAGGTGTGACAGTTATAGGGAAAAGAGCCATTGCGTATCCACGCAATGGCTGATTTTTTTATTTGATGGCGGCCACCACCTGCTGTACCACGTGGGGTTTCCCCAATGTATAGTAGTGCAGTACCGGTACGCCGGCAGCCTTCAGTTCCCTGGATTGCTGTATCAGCCATTCGGTGCCTACCGTTTCCACTTCCTTGTCTGTTTTGCATTTCATCACCTCCTGTGCAAACTCGTCCGGCATATCCACATGGAAAGTGCGGGGCAGTACGCTCAGTTGTTTTTTGGTGGTGAGGGGTTTGAGGCCCGGAATAATGGGCACGGTGATCCCAGCCTCGCGGCAGCGGGTCACGAAGTCGAAAAACTTCTGGTTATCGAAAAACATTTGTGTGACGATATAATCCGCACCCGCTTCCACTTTGCGCTTCAGGTAACCCAGGTCTGTTTGCAGGTTGGGTGCCTCGAAGTGTTTTTCCGGGTAGCCGGCCACACCGATACAGAATTTGGTTTTGATGCCGCCCATGAGGTCTTCTTCGAGATAAATGCCATTGTTCATCTGCACCACCTGGTTCAGCAGCTCCAGCGCGTAACGGTGGCCGTTGGGGTGGGCTTCGAAGAAGGTCTCGTTTTTGGGAGCATCGCCCCGCAGCACCAGCACATTGTCGATGCCGAGGAAGTTCAGATCGATGAGGGCGTTCTCCGTCTCTTCCTTGCTGAAGCCTCCGCAAATGAGGTGCGGTACGGCATCTACGGAGTAATGGTTCATGATGGCAGCGCAAATACCCACTGTTCCGGGGCGTTTGCGAATTTCCACCTTGTCGAACGACCCGTCTGCCCGCTTTTTAAACATATGTTCGCTACGGTGGTAGGTTACATTGATATACGACGGTTTGAATTCCATCAGCGGGTCCAGGTGGTCGTAGATGGATTCAATGCTTTTGCCCTTGAGCGGCGGCAATATCTCAAAGGAGATCAGCGTATCGTTCGCTTGCGCGATATGTTCCGTAACTTTCATATAATTTGAGATGTATCTTGAAAAACCTCGCAAAAATAGCATATCCCCCCATAATTAACTAGGAATGCCAGATTCGTTAAAATAATTATATAAAACGCCCAAACCGTTGTCCATTCGCTGATTTTATTATTTTTGCTAAGTTTCACAATATGGCATTAAGAATACATACGCAACAACTGGTAAAGCGTTACCGGGCCCGGACGGTGGTCAACCACGTGTCGGTAGAGGTAACTCAGGGAGAGATCGTGGGCTTGTTGGGGCCTAACGGGGCGGGTAAAACCACCACTTTTTACATGGTAGTGGGGCTCATCAAGCCCGATGAAGGAGAGGTGTTCCTCAACGACGTCAACATCACGAAGCTGCCCATGTATAAGCGGGCCCAGATGGGCATCGGTTATCTGCCGCAGGAAGCGAGCGTGTTCCGGAAGCTGAGTGTGGAAGACAATATCGCGGCCGTGCTGGAAATGACCAAACTGAGCAAAGCGGAGCAGAAAGACAAGCTGGAGCAGCTGCTGGCCGAATTTCGCCTTCAACACGTGCGGAAAAGTCCGGGCGATGTGCTCAGCGGCGGGGAAAGGCGCAGAACTGAAATTGCCCGGGCCCTGGCAGTGGATCCCAAATTCATCCTGCTCGACGAACCTTTTGCGGGCATCGACCCGATTGCCGTAGAGGATATCCAGGCCATCGTTGCCAAGCTTAAGTACAGAAATATCGGCATTCTTATTACAGACCACAACGTACAGGAAACCCTTTCCATTACGGACAGGGCCTATTTATTATTCGAAGGCAAAATACTCAAAGCCGGAACAGCCGAAGAGCTGGCAGAAGACGAGCAGGTGAGAAAAGTGTATCTTGGCCAGAATTTTATACTTCGCAGGAAAGATTACCTTGACGAAGCGGCGAAACAATAACAGCTATCACAACCCTAGTTAAAACCTGGTATGAAGATTTTAAGTCCAGCGCTTTCCCAATTGGCCAGAATCCGTATGGGCCGCATCGAGCACTTTATGCAATACCCGCTGCAGGTACAGCAGCAGGTGTTTCAGAACCTGCTGAGCGCCGCACAGTACACAGAATTTGGCAAACAATACGGTTTTTCCAATATATTCAAGATAGACGAATTCAAACAGCGGGTGCCGGTTCATAACTACGAATCGATCAAACCCTACATCCAGCGTACGATGGAGGGGGAGCAGAACGTGCTCTGGAATACCCCGATCAAATGGTTCGCCAAATCGAGCGGCACCACGGCAGACAAAAGCAAGTTCATCCCCGTTTCCGTGGAAAGCCTCGACGATAACCACTACCGCGCCGGCCGTGATGTGTTTTCCCTGTACTACAACAATTTCCCCGACTCCGATGTGCTCACCGGCAAATCGCTCGTGATCGGGGGGAGCCACCAGGTGAATAAGCTCAGCCCTGACAGCGACAGTTATTATGGTGACCTCAGCGCGGTGATGCTGCAGAACATGCCCTTCTACGGCAACATGATCCGCACGCCCGACCTGTCCATTGCCCTGATGGACGAATGGGAAGAAAAGATCGAGCGGATGGCCAATGCCGTTATCCACGAAAACGTGACCTCCATCGCCGGCGTACCTACCTGGACGATCGTGCTCATCAAACGGATATTCGAATTGACCGGTACCGATAACCTGGCCGACGTATGGCCCAACCTGGAAGTATACATGCATGGCGGGGTGAGCTTTACGCCCTACCGCGAGCAGTTCAGGCGGCTTATCCGTAAACCGGGCATGAACTATCTCGAATCCTATAATGCTTCCGAAGGCTTTTTTGCCGCCCAGGATGTGATCGGGGAAGAAGGATTGCTCCTGTTCCTGAACCATGGTATATTCTATGAGTTCATGCCCATGGAAGAATACGGCAAGGAGTCGCCGCGCACCTTGCAGCTGCACGAAGTGGAGACCGGGAAAAACTACGCCCTCATCATCAGCACCAACGGCGGCCTGTGGCGTTACCTGGTAGGTGACACTGTACAGTTCGTTTCCCTGGCGCCCTACCGCATCCGTGTAAGCGGGCGCACCAAATCGTTCATCAACGCATTCGGGGAAGAACTGATTGTGGACAATACGGACAAAGCTATTGCCAAAGCCTGCGAGGTGACCGGCGCCGTGGTGAACGATTATACCGCCGCTCCCGTGTATTTCAGCGAACAGGGTAACGGCGGCCACGAATGGCTGATTGAATTCGAGCAGGCGCCGGCCAGCCTCGAGCAGTTCACTGCCACGCTCGACGGTACGCTGAAAACCATCAACTCGGACTACGAGGCCAAAAGGCATAAAGACATTGCGCTGCGCGGCCCGCTCGTGCACGTGATGGCGCCGGGCACGTTCACCGAATGGCTGAAGAGCAAGGGCAAACTGGGCGGCCAGCATAAAGTACCCCGCCTCAGCAACGAAAGAAACGTGCTGGAAGAGATTCTCCGGTTTGTTGAAAAACACTGAACAATGGTCTAAATTCTATTACCTTCGTTCATCAAACTATAAGCTAAAACCTATCTGATAGAAATGAAATTACTCGACAACAAAGTAGCCATCGTAACAGGTGCCAGCCGCGGAATTGGTGAGGCGATAGCCCTGAAATTTGCCGACGCAGGCGCACATGTTGCATTTACTTATGTAAGTTCCGACGAAAAAGCAAAAGCCCTGGAGGCCAAATTGGCCGCCAAAGGCGTAAAAGCGAAAGCATATAAAAGCAATGCCGGTGTTTTTGCAGATTGCGAAGCCTTGGTAAATGACGTGGTGAAAGAGTTCGGCACGGTGGATATTTGTGTGAACAATGCAGGTATTTCTAAAGACAACCTTCTGCTGCGCATGAGCGAGGAACAATGGGACGAGGTGATGGACATCAACCTGAAAAGCGTGTTCAACATGACCAAGCTGGTGATGCGGCCCATGATGAAGGCAAAAAGCGGCAGCATCATTAACATGAGTTCCATCATCGGCATCAAAGGCAACGCGGGCCAGAGCAGCTACGCCGCCTCCAAAGCCGGTATCATCGGGTTTTCCAAATCCATCGCACAGGAAATTGGTAGCCGTAACATCCGCGTGAACGCCGTTGCGCCTGGTTTCATCGAAACAGATATGACGCATTACCTGAAAGACGGCGAAGGCGCCAAAGCATACCTCGATCAGATTCCCCTGGGCAAATTCGGCTCCCCGGACGATATCGCCAATGTGTGCCTCTTCCTCGCTTCGGACATGGGCGCTTATGTAACCGGCCAGGTACTGAGCGTTTGCGGTGGCCTGAATACGTAAGAATGAATTGAACGATATAAAAAAACAGCCCCGGGAACCGGGGCTGTTTTTTTATTGCAGCCCCAACCGTTTTCTGAAAGACATATTCAGCTCAAACTGCTCTTCAACGGGAATCGCCCTGCGCGAGTTCTTATTGATATCTTTCCCTTCCGCCGTCCACAGGGTGGGGAAAAAATTATAAACGAGGTCTCCATTGAGGGCGGCAACACCTTCCTGCCAGTTTTCCCACCGAAGGTTGGCATAAAATTCTTCGAGGTTGCCACTGAAACAAAAAACGAGGAAATCGGTGTAGCTCAGATCCAAGGCCTCCCATTCAAGATTGTCGGGCGCCAGGTAATATATTTTGCCGGAATCGCTTCCCAGTGCGTTATGGTTGATGGCAAAAAAACCACCTATGGCATCGTCTGCAACCAGCATAAAACCTGGTATGCCGTTCGTAGCTGGCGCTTTCGCGTTGTTCCATCCGGGCAATGAGCGGCTCAACCTGGGGTGGCCGGAGCCCAAGATCCTTATCCAGCCGTTATCTATCAACAACCCGCCGCTTTCATGCACGATCGCTCCCATGGGAGACCGCGTAGTCACTTGTGTTTGATACAAAGCACTGTCTGCCGCCGCCCTGTTGCAGGGAAGTATTTCCACCTTGTTGTTGGCGGCGGCGATTAATTCCTTTACCACCGGCCAGCCCGGCTCTGTGGTATTGATCAGTTCCTGCAATGTTCTCATAGTCTGCTGTGAAATGGCCAGCCCGGCCAAAAGGTACCGGGCGTTTATAGAATAACTTTTTCATGGAGATAGGTAAATAAGGAAGATCAGAACCCCTTCCCCGCAATTTCCACCCGGAAGGTTTCCATGCACTTTCTGTCCTGCAGCGTCACATACACGGTTTTTCCGTCGGCTCCGCCGAATACCAGGTTACTACACGATTTGCCTTTGAGGGGGATTTCCCGCACCAGCTCCCCGGCGGGCGACAATACGGCAATGGTGCCTTTGCCGTAACGGGTTATATACAGGTTGCCGGCTTTGTCGCATTTCATGCCGTCGAAACCAAAGTCGGGGAATTCGGCGAAGAGGGTTTTATTGGAGATATTGCCCCGGCCGTCGACATTGAACTTCCAGACTTTTCGCTGCACGCTCTCGTTGACATAGAGTATTTTTTCATCAGGACTAAGGGTAATGCCATTGGTGGTACCCATCTGGCCGCTGAGGAGCACCGCGCTTCCCGGCTTGTCTACCCGCCAAAGCTGGCCTGTGCCGTTTTTCCAGTTTGGGTCGGATGCGAAAATCTGCCCTTTCCGGTTGATGCACAGGTCGTTAGGTTGATTAAAAAGCGGGTGGTGCACATAAACGCTCACTTTTTTAGTGCGCATATCCACCTGCAGCACATTATGCCCTTTGAAGTCGGCCAGCAGCATATTCCCGCTCCGGGAAAACTGAATGCTGTTGGCAATGCTGCCTTCGGGCAAGGTCACGAACACCTCGCCACTCCCGTTCCGGGTGTCGATCTTGCCGATGGTGCCGTCCTGCTTAAAATTCACGACGTACAGGTTGCCCGCTTTGTCGAAGTTGGGGCCTTCGATGTTGGTGGAAAACATATTTTCGGCAGTCAGGTCGCGGGCGGTATACAAGGGCTCCTGGGCTTCCGCGGCCATAGCAGTCAGCATGAAAAGGGTGGGGAGGAAGTATTTCATCGTATTAAATTAATTTTTTTTAGCGTAAAACTGCAAATGCGCCTAATTTGCAGCCCGTATGATTCACGTATCAGATATCAAAGACCTGGAAAGGCTCACCATCCACAAGGTGGGCAACGCTACAAACGAAGACCCGCTGGTGCTTTCGCAACAGCCTCTGGAACTGAAAGATGAAACCATCGGCACCCTGTTGCTGAGCTACTTTATCCAGCCCTTTACCAACAATGCAGAATATTTCAGGTTTACCCACGACGCAGATATCCACCTGAACGAGGTGTTTAAATACTGCAGCCTCATTTTCGAAGACCCGGCCAACTTCCAGGAGCAATCCGTCAATATCGCCAAACACCTGTATAAACACTCTACCCACCCGAAAATCAAAGGAGGGGAACTGTATATCACCCATTTTTCGAAATGCCAGGTAGATGGGGAAGAAGTGGAAGCCATCGGTATTTTTAAGTCGGAAAACCGGGATACCTACCTGAAAGTGTACCTGAGCAACGACAACTACGAGGTGAACTACGACGATGGTATCAACATCAATAAACTCGACAAAGGCTGCCTGGTGTTCAATGTAGAGCAGGAGGAAGGTTTTAAAGTGAGCATCGTAGACAGCATCAGCAAACAGAACGAGGCGGTTTACTGGAAAGATGCCTTCCTGCAGGTGCAGCGGCGGGAAGACAGTTACCACCAGACCGAAACGATGGTGAACCTCTGCCAGCAGTTCATACAGAAACGGCTGCCCGAGGAGTTCGAAATGAACCGGGTAGATCAGATCGAACTGCTCAACAAGTCCGCCGCTTATTTCAAGGAAAAGGAACAGTTCCAGATGGATGAGTTTGCCGAGGAAGTGCTGGGGCACCCCGATGCGGTAGATGCATTTAAAAACTACCGCGAACATTTCCGGGATGAGTACCGGCTGGATGTGCCCGACGAATTCGACATTTCAAGCCCGGCGGTAAAAAAACAGCAGAAAGTATTCAAAAGCATCCTGAAACTCGACCGGAATTTCCACGTGTATATCCACGGCAACCGCGAAATGATCGAGCGGGGGTACGATGAGGAACGGAGCATGAATTATTACAAGCTTTATTTTGAGGAAGAAAAGTAAGCTACCGGCTTAGTGCTTTCTGCATTTCATCCAATTCGCGAAGGGCTTCGAGAATCTGGTGGTCGTAGCTATTTTTGCCTTCCACCAGCGTGCGGTAGTTATAATTGAATACGTTTTTCTGGGTTTCCACCAGCCTGCGGAGCAACACATTCCGTTTACGGGAATCTACTCCCAGGGAAAGCTGATCGATCTCATCCATGATCCGCAGGTTCTGATCCATATAATAAATACTGTAATTCTTCAGCCATTTCACCTTTTCGTCTTCGGAACGGGTGTTGTATACGCCGTACGACAGGATAAAATTCTCATCCAGCTGCTGTAGCTTTTTAATGTAAGTGTTCACGTCGCGGGGCAGCAGGAAGTAAGCAATGACTAATACGGTTGCGGCCAGGGCGGTAGCGGGCAGGGTATTTTTGGAGGTTGCCGGTGTTTTCAGCCCCCGGAACAGCAGCAGGCAGAGCAATATTCCCATCAGCAGTCCCCCGATATGTGCCCCGTGATCGAAATTGGTTTGCATGAATATCGTGGCCAGGCTGAATGCCAGGTAGATGCCAATGCTGATCAGCAGAGCCCGCCGTTCGAAGGGCTCCACGAATTTCCGCAGCAGCAGGGTGAAGATGAAACCCAACAACCCGAATACCGCGCCAGAAGCGCCGAGCGTGGGCGTGATATCGTACCACCAGAGGCTGGCGATGCTGGCAGCCAGCGCACAAAGCAGGTATACTGCCAGGAAGCGCCACCGGCCCAGGAGCGGCTCGAGATAAGTACCGCCGATCATGATGCCGTACAGGTTGAAAAAGAGGTGCATCACATCCGCATGTAAAAAGCTGGCAGCGAGCAGGCGCCACGGCTGCCCGAAAAGAGTGAGGGGCTTGAAGTTGGCGCCGGCCTGTTCCAGCACTGTCACGTCTGCCTGCCACCACGAACTGCCGGCAAACAGCATTTTGTTGGTCAGCACCAGGTAAATCAACACATTGAGTACTATGAGGATGGGTGTGATGAAGAATCCCCTTGCCGGTTTGAAAATGTTCAGAAAACCCTGCCGCTCCGGGGTGAGGTGAATGGTATCCGTTTTAACACCGATGCGTTGCTCCCTTTCCGCGTAGATAACATCGAGCGCTTCGTTGCTGTATGTTTCATTGATGGTTGCAATGGTTTGTTGCAGGCGCCGGATGTTTTGCCGGTTGCGGCCGAAGTCGAGCACCTGCGCGCCGGTGGAAACGCTGCTCAGGCGGATGTTCCCCGGTGTGAGGGTCGCACTTATCTGTTCACTCCACGAGCGGAAGCTGAAATGCGTGAATGCGGTGATGTTGGCGGGATTGATTTCACTGATATTCCAGCCGGCTTTTTCAAAGGCCAGCCACAAAATAACCAGCTGCCCGGCCGGGGTGCGGTTGTTGAGTGTACAGGAGGTGCTATATCGGGGAGGGAATCCGATCATTACGGGACAATAAAGGTAGAGACGCCACGAAGTGCGTCTCTACTTATAATAATACGTTCAGTACTTATTTTTATTGTTTGTTATCGGGTTTGTTGTCCGGTTTCCGGGGCGGCCGGTTCCGGTTTTTGTGATGGTGCTGGCCGCTGTGCCCGCCGGCTTGCTGCGGTTTGCCGCCTTCTCTCGGTTCCCTGGGCTCTCTTGGCTCCCGAGGTTTCTGATCCTGCCTGGGCGGGCGTGGTTCGCCTTTCTGCTCATTGCGGGGAGCCTGTTCGCCGCGGGGCTTTTGCTCGCCACGTTGTTCGTTGCGCGGACGCTGTTCCTGCCGGGGCTTTTGTTCACCGCGGGGCTCGTTGCCGCTACGCTGGCGCTGCTCGCCACGGGGCTTTTGTTCACCCTGTTTCTGCTCGCCGCGGGCCTCATTTTTGGGCCGCTGATCGCGCTGCGGCCGGCCCCCACCCTGTTGGGGCTGACCCTGTTGCTGCGGAGCGCCGCCTTTTTGTTTTTCTTTCTGTTGTTCTTTTTGTTTGTCGCGCGACTTCTGTTTCCGCTTCTGTGAAGCTTTTTCGAGCGAGCGCAGGCTGATCTGGCCTACCACATCGGCAAAGCCCAGGTCGGCTTCTTTATTCGGTTTGCTGCTCACCACTTCCACTGCTTTCAGTTCCTCCGGCTTGACGCCCTGGCGGTTCAGCTGGCGGATTTCCTTTACGCGGGTGATCGTGAGCGGGTATTGTTTATTGCTGTTGTCGTAGGAATACCACATGAGGTTTTTGAAGATATCCCGCTTCTGCAAAGTTGCATTGCCGCTTGCAGTTTCAATTACATCGCAATCGTCGGGGAAATCTTTCAGGGCATCGAGGTAGGTATCCAGTTCATAGTTGAGGCAGCATTTGAGACGGCCGCACTGTCCCGAGAGTTTCGCCTGGTTAATGGACAGGTTCTGGTAGCGCGCGGCGGTGGTGTTTACGGATTTAAAATCCGTCAGCCAGGTGGCGCAGCACAGTTCGCGGCCGCAACTGCCGATACCGCCTACTTTTCCGGCTTCCTGGCGGGCACCGATCTGGCGCATCTCCACCTTCACCCGGAATTCGGAGGCGTATACTTTAATCAGTTCCCGGAAATCCACCCGGTCGTCTGCCGTATAAAAGAACGTCGCTTTCCGGCCGTCTGCCTGAATTTCCACTTCGGCCAGTTTCATTTCCAGGCCCAGGCTGCGGGCGATGGCCCGCGCTTTGATCAGTGCTTCCTTTTCACGGTTTTTGTTGTCGGTCATGCGGTTCATGTCCTCCGTAGAAGCACGGCGCAGCAGTTTTTTCACTTCGGGGGTATCTTCCACCCGACGTTTTTTCATCTGCAACTTTACCAGTTCACCGGTAAGGTTCACCATGCCCACGTCGAAACCGCTGACGCCTTCCACGGCCACCATTTCGCCTTTTTCAAAGACCTGTTTGGTGGAATTGCGGAAGAAATCTTTACGACTACCGTTATTGAAGCTAACTTCTATGATGTCAAATGGTGCTAAACTATCACTCAAGGGAATATTGGACAGCCAGTCAAACACGTTCAATCTGTTACATCCACCACTGCTGCAACCTCCATTACTCTTGCATCCCGCCGGCTTCCCATCAACACCCGTACCACATCCGGCACAAGCCATATTTTATATGTTTATTATATTAAAAAATAATTATCCCTGCATGCACAAGTCACTAAAAGTACATATTTACTTCCAGCATTCAAAGGCTGTACAGGGAATAAAGGTACAAAGGTAAGGTAATTAGTTGACAGCTATACAGGCAGCGGCTTCCCCTTGAAGATATGCTGAAGCCGGATAGACAGCGCATGGAAGAGGATTTTGCCGTTGGCATTGCGCTCAATGTGGTAGTAGGCATTGTCGAGCTCCTCCGTCAGTTGTTGCATCTGCCCCAGGTTGGCCAGTTTCTTCAGTTTTTCGGCAAAATCCACCTCTTCGTCTGAAAAGGCCAGCTGGCTGCGGTCCATATACTGGAGGCGCAGGCTGTGTTCCAGCACGTTGATGAAATAGCGGAGAAACTGCTTCTGGTTTTCGCGCCCGATTTTCGGACTGGCGATGTGGTCCACCCATTCCTGCAGGCCGCTGCGGTTTTGCATGAAGATGCAATTCAACCAGCTCCGCAACATTTCGTGATAGTCGTTGTCGTTATGTTGCAAAAGTTGCAGGGCCTCGCGGTAATTGCCGGAGGCGATGGTGGCAATCTGCCGGGCACGCTGCTCATTCACCTGGTTGCGCTCCATCAGGGCCGTCACCACCTCGTTTTTGGTGAGGGGGTTGATACGGATCAACTGGGTGCGGGAAAGGATGGTGGCCAGTATCTGTTCCTGGTTTTCCGCCACGAGAATGAAAACGGTATTGGCCGGCGGTTCCTCGATCAGTTTGAGCAGCCGGTTGCCTTCGTTGCCCAGGTATTCGGGCATCCACATCAACAGGATTTTGTACTGGCTTTCGAAACTCTTCAGGTTGAGTTTGTGGATGATATCGGCGCACTCGTGGGCGGTGATATTGCCCTGTTTGTTTTCCGCGCCGATAAACTGCAACCAGTCGTACGCGTTGCCGTACGGCTGCTGATCGATGAACTCGCGCCATTCTGCCACATAATCGGTACTGATAGGCTTATCGCCCGGCTTGCGCGGAATAACGGGATAAGAAAAATGAATATCCGGATGAATGTACTGGGCGGCTTTTTTGCAGGCGGCGCACTGACCACAGGAGTCGTTGGCCTGGCGGTTTTCACACACCAGGTACTGGGCGAATGCAAGGCCCATCGGCAACCCGCCGGCGCCTTCGGGCGCCAGCATTATCATGGCATGGCTGAGGCGGTTATGCTCCACCGCATGCAGCAACTGTTCCTGCGTGGCACGCTGCCCTATGATCGCTGAAAAATTCATGGGCTAAAAATACAGCAATATTATTTGATGGAGTGAAAACACACCTTGGTAAAGGCGCCGTTTGCTTTTACAACTGGGTTGGCGGTCTGCACATAATAAGTGCCCGTTACGGTGCGGCCCACCACATCGATCTCGGAGATGGTGATGGCTGCGCTGTCGGTGACCAGAAACTGCCCGCGGACGCCCAGCAGCACTTTACCGGAGGTGTCGCTGCCGTTTTTGCGGGAGTAGGAATAGGTTTTCACCTGGAGACTGTCGGAATAGAGTTTCGCCGAGGGATACGGCCCATCGGCAATGTTCATCACCACCCGCACCGTGTCTGCATAGGCCTCCATGCTCAGCAGCTTGAAATGCTGTGCCTGGCTTTCAGTACGTAGCAGGTTGGAGCTGAGTATTTTCATAGAGGTGGCACGGTCGTTCACCCGAACATCCAGTGCCGCTTTTTCACAGTTGACCAGTTCGGACGGATTATACTCCTTGCAGGCGGATAATAAAAGCACGCTGCAGCAAATGGCTGCGAATGTGTTCAGTAGATGTTTGCTCATGTGGTGTATTATTTTTCAATGGCCGCAATCACTTCCGGTGCAGAGGGCAATGTTTTGGGCTTAAATACGGCAACCAGCTCCCCTTTTTCATCCAGCAGGTATTTCTGGAAATTCCAGGTCACTTCTTCGGGAGAAAACTGTTTTTTCCTGCTTTCCGCGGTCAGCCACTGGTACACGGGATGGATATCGGACCCTTTTACCGACACTTTGGTGGTCATGGGGAAAGAAACGGCGTACTCTTTGGTGCAGAAAGCCTTGATTTCTTCATTGGAACCCGGTTCCTGGCCGCCGAAGTTATTGGCGGGGAAGCCGATGATCACCAGTTTGTTTTTATATTTTTTGTACAGCTTCTCGAGTTCTGCATACTGTGGGGTATTCCCGCACATGGACGCCGTATTCACGATCAGAATCTTTTTGCCTTTGTATTTGGAAAAATCGATCTTCCCGCCTTCGAGTGCGTCGACTTTAAAATCGTAAATGTTGCCGAAGGAAACGGAGAAGAATAAAGACAGGAGCATTAATTTAAACATGATCGTATTTTTTGGATGTTGACAGGTGGCGTATATAAAGATAGCACAAATTATTTCCCCTGTTGCAGGTAATTCTCCAGCGGCAGGCGGTTTGTGAGCGACCTGGCGAGCGTCATTTCATCTGCATATTCCAGCTCTCCGCCGAAGGCGATGCCCCGGGCGATGGTCGTAATTTTCACCGGCAGGTCTTTCAGTTTTTTGGACAGGTAATAGATGGTAGTATCCCCTTCGATGGTTGGGCTGAGCGCCATGATCACTTCCCCGATGCCCTGCTGCTGCACCCTTTCCACGAGGGAATGGATATTGAGCTGATCGGGCCCGATGCCGTCTATCGGCGAAATGATGCCCCCGAGTACGTGGTACACCCCATTAAACTGCTGTGTATTTTCGATGGCAATCACATCCCGGATGCTTTCCACCACGCATACGATGCCTGCCTGACGGGCGGGATTGGCACAAATGGTGCAGATATCCTCGTCGGACACATTGTGGCAGTGCTGGCAGAATTTGATCTGCCGCCGCATGCGGACGATCGTTTCTGAGAACAGTTCTACCTGCGCCACGTCCTGCTTGAGCAGGTGCAATACCAGCCGCAATGCGGTTTTTTTCCCCACACCGGGCAGCCTGGCGAATTCATTGACAGCATTTTCAATCAGTGCGGAAGAGAAGATCATGTGGCAAAATTACGGAACGCCGGCTATAGTTTCACGGTTGTTGGCACCGTCCAGTTCTTTTTAATGTTGATCGTCTCTTTATAGGCGAATACCTTTTCGGGCTGCTTTTTGGGCGAACCGTAGTACACGCCGGTGTCCCAGATGCCGTTCCGGTTCACGTCCACCAGTACCCTGATGGCGTACTCTCCGGGCTGGATGAGCCCCCGCTGCCATTTGCCGTTCACGATCACCCCTGAATATTTGATGTCTTTGCCGGAAACTAGCTGCACCACAAACTGATAGCCGGTGTCTTTCGGTAGTACGAGGTGCGCGCTGTCGCTGATGGCAAGATCGATCTTGATGGTACCGTAATCATCGAGACTTTTGGCGGTGAAGGTCACCGTGTCTGCTTTTTGCGTTTGCAGGCCGGACGTGTCGGTGGCAAAACCTTTCGGCAGGATCAGCTCGTAAGGCATACCGGGTTTCCAGTTGTAGACAAGCTTAAAATGCTGGGCCGTGGTGTCGGCCATGTGCAGGGTAAAAGGCACCCGGTTGCCTAGCGTGTCTTCGAGTAGTTGTATTTGTGCGGAGTCGAGTGCTTTGATCGGGAAGTTGAAGCTCAGCGTAAGGGAATCGCCCAGTTCCTGCTGGCCTCCGTTGAGCCCGGCGCTGACCTGCAGCTTCGGTTTTTTGGCGTTTTTGGCCGGCGGAGCAGGCTCCTCGGGCTGTTTTTCTTCTTCGGGGCGAACCGTGTCTTTTTCCTTGAAAAGGGACAGGTTCACTTCTTCCATATTCCCGTCCAGGTGCAGAACGCTGTCTGAAAAGGCGATCAGCTCCGTGGGCTGGGCGGTGTACTGGAAATCACGGTCTTCTTCTTTGAGGGCGAATATTCGATAGGTGCCGGGTTTCAGGTTCTTGAAACGGTAAGAGCCGTCGCCTTTGGTTTTGGCCAGGTACAACGGTTTTTCCTTCGACACGGCGGAGTCTTCGAGGTTGGAATAGAGCATCACGGCCACATTACTGTCTACCTTGCCGGTTTCGGCCACCACGAGCTTGCCCGTAATGGTGAGCGAGTCGAGATAATTACCGGTAGACACCACGTACTGGAAATCCTCTATCGGGTTCCGCTCGTTCACGTCCTTCACGGCATCGCCGAAGTTAAAGGTGTAGGTGGTATTGGGCTGAAGGGAATCTTTCACCACCATGGTAACGGTACGGAGCTTGGCGGTGATGACAGGCGTCCGCTTCAGGGTGGGCGACACGATGAGTTTTTCCACGATATTATCCAGTTCCACAAATTCGTTGAACTGGAAAACAACGCGCTGGGAGTTGAAATTCAGGGAAGAATCCTTGGGGTCCACATACAGCAGCCGGGGAGGCAGGGTATCCCTGGAGCCGCCGCCGGGAGGCACGATATTCGCACACCGGGTAAAAAAGCTGCACAACGCCAAAATGAACAGGGAGCTTATCCAGCCCCGGAAATTCTGATTCATGTTTCCTATCCTGAATATTAAATGATTTGCAAACTTACTCTTTGTTGGCCATTATTCTTCCTCTTCCCCTTCTTCCACCAGCGAGTGCAGCGCCACCTGCAGCTTATTGTCCTTTACAAAATTGCACCACTGGCAGTCTTCCTTCCCGCAGCCGGTATAAAATTCCTTGTTCTGGATTTTTATCCAGGTATCGGTGAGCTGCTGCGTAACGGTCGTGATGTCTTCCGGCCGGATGTTGATCTTTTCCTTGAAGTACTGTTTCTGCCGGTTCGGCTCAATAAAATCAAATTCCGTGCTAACAACCTGCCAGTTTTTCTGTTTATAATTATCTAACAAAATTTTATAAAATACGGCCTGGCGCCAGTAATCGCCCCCGTTGGGCGTGCGGGCATCGGGCGCGTCGAACTTCCGGAGCGTTTTTTTGGTTTTTTCGTAGTCGCCGGTTTTGTAGTCCACCACGTTCACCTCATTGCCGTTGAACTCCAGCTTGTCGATCTTCCCCTTGATGGGCACCCCGTTCACCACCACGTTGCGCACGTTGCGCTCTATGCTCACCACGGTATTCCATTGGTGAATGTACTGGTCATAATAATGGCCGAGGATGTCCTGGCCGTATTCCATTCTCCGCTCAAAAGCCTCTTTGGTGAAGCACTCCCGGTTGCGGAGCATGCTGTATTTAAAGTCTTTGATGAACTCTTCTTTCGGCGGGAAGGCATTATTGCGTTCCTGCATTTTCTGGAAAAGCTTCTCCAGGGCGAAGTGCACGGCAGACCCGAATTCCGTGCTTTCGGAGCGGCCCGTGGGTACCCTTACCAGGTTCTGGTAATAGAACGCAAGCGGGCAGCGGAGGTAGTTGTTGAGCGCCGTGACGTTCATGGTAAAGCCGTTCAGGAGGGTATCGATAAACAGCTGGTCGATCCGGGCGATTTCCGGGGCCAGCTCTTTGCCGTACTGGAGGGCTTCGAATTCAAAGAGCGTTTCGTCGGGCAATTCCACCTTGTGCTGGGGCAGGATGTGGGAATCGAGGATTTCGGTAATGAACATGCTCGGCTCCAGTGGCTTGCCGTCCTGTTTGAATTCCGGGTAGCTGATATAAAGGTATTTTTCAGCGCGGGTGATGGCCACGTAAAAGAGGCGGCGCAGCTCCTGTTCGTCGGTAGACAGCGATTCGGTGGTGAACACCGTTTCGGGGAACGAAAAGCCGGCGCTGTTTTTTTTCTTTTTCTCCCAGAGGTGGCGGTTGGTACCGGCCATGAACACATATTCGAACTCCAGGCCTTTGGCGCCATGGGCGGTGAGGAGGTTTACCCCTTTTTCGTTGCCGGATACCTGTACCATGGGAATGGCAAGGCCATTGTCCTCCATCAGGTCTACCGTATCCATAAGCGTCATGATGTTCAGGTCGGGGTTGCGATGGGTTTCATCTTTCACAAAATCAAACAGGGCCTGCAACACCCGCATGAGCCAGATCTTTTCGGGAGAGGCCATGATGTACGACAAAATGCCGCCTTCGCTGATCACGTTGGCGAACAGCTGCTGCAGGGTGATGTTGTGGGCATCGCCTATCCATTTTTCGAGCAGGTTGCCGAGGCGCATCGCTTCCGGATCGGGGGCCAGCGAGAAGAGCGTCGGGTTACGGGTTTTATTCCATTCCTGCAGAAACTGGCGGATGGAGCTTTTTTCGCTGTATCCCTTTTCCGCCACCTGAATGCTGATGCGGGCGGCTTCGATCGGCGGTACTTTGTAAAAGTCGTAGTGCATGATCTCAAACAGCAGGTCGTCGCCGCTGTAGGGCGTTTCCAGCTCGCAGGCGATGTAGCGTAATATATGGATCACCTTCCTGGCAAAGGGTACCTCAAACAGGTTGATGTTTCGTTTGGAATAAAAAGGAAGGCCTTTCAGGCGGAAATACTGTGCCAGTTCCTCGCCGTACTTGTTCTCTTTGTAAATCACCGCCACTTTACCTGGTAGCACGCCTTTGGCCAGAATTTCCTCCACCTCTGTGGTAATGGAGGCCATTTCATCGCGGGGCGTGTTGTACCGGCGTATCACGGGCGCTATGTCGAGCACGGTCAGTTTTTCATTGGAGGCCGTGAGCTGTTTGCTGAGCCCGGGAAGTTTGTCGACGAGGCGTGACCCTTCGTTTTTTTCGATGAGGGTCATGGAAATGTCCAGCACGTTCTGTACGGAGCGGTAGTTCTGCGTGAGCACCACGGCCAGCAGGTCGTCCGAGAACTTGCGGGCGAACTCTTCCATGTTCTCGATGTTGGCCCCTTGGAAGCGGTAAATCGACTGGTCGTCGTCGCCCACCACAAATACGTTGGGTTTTTCTTCCCCGCCGGTCAGCAATTCAATGAGGCGGTTCTGCGTGCCGCTGGTATCCTGGTATTCGTCTACCAGGATGTATTGAAAACGTTCCTTGTAGTCGAGCAGCAGGTTGGGGTTTTGCTCAAACGCCCGTATCACCCAGTTGATCATGTCGTCAAAATCGTACCGGTTGGCTTTGAGCATCATTTGCTGGAAGATATCGAACTGCTCTACAGCGGCCAGCAGGCGGGCCATTTTTTCCCTTTCGGCGTTCAGCTTATCTTCCTTGAGGTCGCCCTTTTTAAAGCGGCCACTGGCTTTTTTATAGATATACTCTTCGTTCTGCGGCAGGGCATTGACGTAGGCCTCTACTTTTTCACGGATGAAGGGCACGGTCCAGCCTTCCCGCTTCATCGTGGAAAAGAGGTTGGCCAGGTTGCGCATATCGAAATACACATCGCCGCGGTAGCGTTTGAGGGGATTATCTTTCGAAAAGCCGTCTATCAGGGTCTTGAGCAGCTGGATTTTCTCGAGCTCGGAAATCGGATCCAGTACGTTTTTATCGAAAAGCGACAGGTTATCCTGGATAACGTCGTTACAAAAAGAGTGGAACGTGTGGATATTGACACGGTAGGCATCGGGACCGATAAAATCGGTCAGCCGCCGGCGCATGGCCACGGTGCCGGCATCCGTGTAGGTGAGGCAGAGAATGTTGTGCGGAAGAAAATCGGTATCCATGAGGATTTTGCCGATACGGGAGGCTAGTATCTGGGTTTTGCCTGTGCCCGGGCCGGCAATCACCATCACGGGGCCTTCGGTGTTGTCCACCGCCTCACGCTGGCGCTCGTTCAGCCGGCCGTATACTTCCTGGAAACGTTGATTATATATTTGCGAATCTTTGATGCTCATATTATTTAGTCAGGTACGCCTCGTTCACGTGGGTTTTCACATCTCCGAAGGGTACGAATAAAGTGATCTGCCCCAGGGCATAGGCGGCTATTTCATAAGGTGTGTAGCAAAACACCACACCCTTGTCTGTAACGAAAAAATTGTCGTTCGGCGCAATGTGTTTGTCGAACAGGTATTGTTTATCGAGCGGCTCCCCTGCCGGCACGTTGTACTTTTTGCGGAACGAGTTTTCCAGCGCCGTGCCCAGGACTGCTTTATATCCGGGTTTGAACACATCGTCGAGGCCGAGTTGTTTTTTCCGTGCGAGGTCCACCACGGTAAAGCTGCTGCCATGGTTGCCATGTGCGCCGCCGGTGTAGGCGTAATCGGAAATTTCGAATGCCACCAGCGGGTACGCATTCCAGACAATGCGCACGGAATGTTGTGCATCCCAGTTCCAGGAGGCGCCGGCGCCTTTTTTGAGATCGTTGGTATCCACTTCGTCGTGGGTAGCGTTGTATTCGTGCAGGAAGGAGGCAACGGGCTGGCGGACGATTTGCTCCGGGTCTTCCGGTACATCTTTCGGGGTGAGGGCCTTCCGGACGGCTGCCAAAGCCGCCTCATCGGCGCCGCCAACCGGCCATACGGCGGTGGATGACGCCACCCCCAACGGGGACTTCGGATTGGCCGGGAATAAAAGCGCGGAGTCGGAGATGGTGAATACATCGAACAGCACCGCACCGGTCAGTTCTTCTTTCAGATCGAAATCGAATGTTTTGTTATTGCCTGACCAGGTGCCTTTGTAGGCGCCATCGTCCGTAAGCGTGCCTTTAAAGGTGTTGTCCCCGCCCTCCGGGGTGCCCCATTCCGAAAAGGAGAGCTGAACGGTATCTTCTGTGTTATGGAACAGCTGGATGGGAATACCCTGTTTGTCGTATGCATACCAGCCCTCGAAGGCGGCCGGACCTCTTTTGATGAGGTGCATGGTGACGGGTTGGCTGGCCACCGTGCCTTTGAGCCGTTTGTAATAAACGGCCGGAGCGGGTTTGGGAGTGGTTGTGCGGGTGCTGTCCTGTACACTGGCCTGTTGACCCGGCGTGGCCGGTTGGCAGGCGGTGAGTATGGTCAGCAGAGCGAAAAAACCGTAAAATATGCGCATGAGGTCACATTTAAAACAGATGTAAATTACCATTTATAGAGATACCGGTCAGCATCCGGGGGTATTTAAAAGCGTAATTTTGCAAAAAACCTAACAGATGATTAACCAGAAGATAGCGGCCCTTCGGCAGGATTACCGGCTGGCTACGCTCAACGAGCGGGAAGTGGCGGCGCACCCGTTGCAGCAGTTTGAGCATTGGTGGCAGGAAGTGATACAAAGCGAACTGGAAGAGCCCAATGCCATGACACTGGCGACCAGCTCACCCGACGGCAAACCCTCGGCACGCATAGTTTTGTTAAAGAGCTTTAACGAGCAGGGTTTTCTCTTTTTCACCAATTACGAAAGCCGCAAGGGGAAGGAAATGGCTGCGAACCCGCAGGTGAGCCTGCTGTTTTTCTGGAAAGAGCTGGAGCGGCAGGTTCGTATAGAGGGAACCGTTATAAAGGCGCCCGCGGAGGTGAGCGACGAATACTTTAACTCCAGGCCGGTGGGCAGCAGGATAGGGGCGATTGCTTCTCCCCAGAGCGAGGTGATTGCCGGCAGGGAGGTGCTCGAAGACAGGGTGCGCGAACTGGAAGCCGGCCACATCGGCCACGCCCCGCAGCGGCCGGAGCACTGGGGCGGGTACATTGTGGCGCCCCTGGAGGTGGAGTTCTGGCAGGGGCGGAGCAGCCGCCTGCACGACCGGTTAAGGTATACCCTGGAAAGCGGGAATATTTGGAAAATAGAGCGCCTGGCGCCCTGATATAAAAAACGGGGAATCCGGCATCTGCAAGCAAACCGCCAGGTTCCCCGTTATAAAGGTCTTGATGTGATTAGGCCTTTTTTTCTGCTTTCGGAGCAGCAGCTTTTTTGGTTTTAGCCGGACGGCTTTTACCGAATGATCCGTTAGAGATCTTACCTTTCTTGGTTTTGATATCTCCTCTACCCATGATTTGATTAATTTAAAATTGATGAATGATACGGCAGAAAACCTTCCCGGAGGGGCCCTGCCAGCTGCAAAAATAAAAAAAGCAAGAAACAAATAATGTTCCTTGCTTAAATAAGTTGGGTCGCCAACTCTTAGAGTTTGTCAGACAACGCTTTACCAGCTTTGAATTTAGCCACTTTTTTAGCTTTGATCTTGATGATCTGGCCGGTCTGGGGGTTTCTGCCATTACGTGCAGCACGTTTTGAAACAGAGAAAGTACCGAAACCAACCAGGGTTACTTTACCACCTTTTTTCAGGGTATCGGCAACAGCTTTAGTGAAAGAATCCAAAGCGTCGTTAGCTTGGGTTTTGGTAACGCCAGCATCTTTGGCGAGTCTGTCGATCAATTCGGCTTTGTTCATAGTTAGTTAAGATTTAACTAGTGAGAAAATGTTTGATGTGAGCAAATATAGCGCGTTTTATAAGATTACCAAATTTTTAAAACTTTTTTTTGTCGGCTGAAAAACCCTACAGGTAACGTTTACAGCTGATTGGCCTAAAAAACCGGGCCTTATAAATCGTTCGCATCTTAGAACGAAACACGCTACTGTATTGACTTTTAATACATCATGGTATAAAACGCCTGGTTGGACCAACTATTGTACCAAAGCGGCGAGGCCTTGAAAATAGTGAATTTCCTGTGGATAAGTTATGCGCTTATACCACTTGCATAACGGTTCTGAAGGCGACGAACTGGTCGCCGAACGTATCGAAACTTTGTTGTCTGAAACGGGGCGAATGCTCCTGCAGATAGGTGTAATAGTTCTCTAGTGTATCGGTCAGGAACTGGATCACGTAGGTGGGCCCGTCCGAGTCGTCCTGTTCAAGGAGGCGGCAGATGCGGTAGTCGTGGAAAAGGCCCGTTTCCAGGATGGCGGGGATGTGTTCCTGCTTCATCCATTCCAGCCAGCTGTCTTTGATGGCGACGGACACTTTCACGGTAACATTGTATATGATCATATCGGTTTCAGTTGAAGGTACACAGGGCAATGGTCTGAATGTTTTACGTCCTGCCAGATGCGGGCGTCCGCGAGGCGGTTTTGCAACGGAGCGGTTACATTAATGTAGTCGATGCGCCAGCCTTTGTTATTGTTGCGGGCGTTGGCGCGGAAGCTCCACCAGGAATACTGGTGCGGTTCGGGGTGAAAGTGGCGGAAGGTGTCCACGAAACCGCTTTCAAAAAACTTCGTCATCCAGGCCCTTTCTTCCGGCAGGAATCCCGAGGAGTCTTTATTGCTCACCGGGTTGTGAATATCGATCGGCTGGTGCGCGATATTGTAGTCGCCTACCACGATGAGGTTGGGCCTTGTTTCCCGGAGTAGTTGCAGGTAACCATAGAACTCATCGAGCCACTGGTATTTATAGGTCTGCCGTTCGTCTCCCGTGGTGCCGGAGGGGAAATAGGCGTTGATGAGCGTAACATCGCCAAAATCGGCTCTTATGACCCTTCCTTCGGCATCGCTTTGCATGTAGCCGTTTCCATATTGCACATGGTCCGGATTTATTTTGGTGAGGATGGCCACGCCGCTGTACCCTTTCTTCTGGGCGGGGTACCAGAAATCCCGGTAGCCGAGTTTTTCGAATTGCTGGAAATCCACGTTTTCCCTGTGTGCTTTTACTTCCTGGAGGCAGATCACGTCTGCAGGGTCGGTACTGAGCCAGTCTGTGAATCCTTTCGTCATGGCCGATCGGAGGCCATTTACATTATAGGTGACGATTCTCATGATGTGTGATTTGCAGCAAAAATAAGGGGGGAGGGGCAATAAAAAAGCGGCTTCCCCGGGAGGAAGCCGCTAAAGAGTAAGAAGGCGACTCGTTTAGTCCACCTTCACAAATTTCGCTGTTAGAGACGCAGTGCGCCGCCCAGCAGGCTGTTGAGCAGGTTGGTTACCGGGGTCAGTAAGCTGCCCAGGCCACCCAGGCCGGGTAAACCGCCGCCGCCGGTACCGGGCAGGCCGGGTACGGAAGAAAGCAGGGCATTGGTGTCCAATTGTGCGCCTACCGTCAGTTTACCATTTACGTTGGTTAAACTAAGTCCGAGGAATCCTCCGTTAATGTCTTTGGCAACGGTAGTGTCGAGTTCCTGGCAGCCATAATGCTGAACTTGCAAGTTTTCCATATGAGGGAGTTTTTGGTTAAAAAACGCGATTGTAAAGACCGTCATTCCCCGGTCTGATGCTGCGGGAACCATTCACATGGGGGAAAGCGGGGTTGGCGAATGACTGATAGGGGCATCCAAATTCCAACGATTAGGTGTAAATTACTACACTGCAATCGATCGTTTGCTGTTCATTTTATTCATTTTCAGGCGCTTCCGGCAACGCGCGTTCATTTTTTGAACAGGCCGGATCTTTTACAAGCATTTAACAAATTATCCGGGAAATAGCTCCCAAATTGAGGCTGCGCCGGGCGAAACGACGGTGGAACTACTATGCCGGCTGATCATACCCTGAAATTGAACCATTAGACTTAGACTGCCTGATACATAAAACATGACAAAGTATTCCCCTCCCCGCCACGTTTGGACTATTTGTTCCATGCTCTGCGTGTGCATGCTGTGTTGTGCCCTCCGCGCCGGCGCACAGAAAACAGTCATCCACTCGCTGCAATCGTCGCTCCCCCTGTATGGGCACGACAGCCTGCAGTATGCCAATATTCTCAACCGCATCAGCGCCCTGTACCTGGTACAGCACCTCGACAGCAGCCGGCACTACGCCGAAACCGCCCGCCTGCTTTGTGAGCGCCTCAAATACCCCAAGGGGCTGGCCGATGCCTACATGAACCTGGGGGCATGTTTCACTTTCATGAATAATAATAACCTCGCCTACCGCTTCTACCTTGAAAGTCTACAGCGCTACCGCAACCTGGGCGATTCAGCCGGCATCAGCCAGTCCCTCGCCAACATCGGCACCTATTATCATTATCAGGGGCAAACCCAGTTGTCGGCCCCCTACCTGCAGGAGGCCATTTCCATCGGCAGCAGGTTGCTCCGCGATTCGTTGTGGGTGCCTGTATTGACCCATTATTATGTGGTATTTGCGGAAGATAGCCTGCGTCAGGATTCCGCCCGCTGGGCGCTGCACAAGGCGCACGACATTGCCACCCGGTATCACGACGGGAGGATGACAACCTATACCGGACTTTTCCTGGCACATGAAAGAATGTTGAACGGCCAGGTGCAGCAGGCGATGAACGAAATCAATGAGCTCGTGAAAAACGCGCTCCCGGCAGGGCTGACTTATCTGGCCGTATACGGGAATGCCCAGCTCGACATCTATGCCTCCTACGCAAAACTAAAAGACTCGTTGCTATACCGCGAAAGGATGCTGGATGCTGCGGTTGCCGGCGGGTATAAGAGATTGGTGATGGCGCCTGTGACATCGTTGTACCGGTATTATAAAAAAATCGATCAGGCGCGGGCTTTCCACTTTGCGGACGTGATGTGCGAGATAGGGGAACAGCAAAGTGTCATGCGCACCAAAGGAGAGCTGGATTATATGGAGTCTTTTTTGCAGGAAAGGGAGCTGCGGGCGCTTCACCTGAACAATGCGCTGCAGCGGCAATCCCGTGCCGCCGGCCAGCTGGAGATTACCAACCGCCAGCTGATCATCTTCTTTTTCAGTGTGATTGTACTGCTTGTAGTGGGGCTGCTGCTGGCCTTTTTACGGGTACAGCGGGTTGCAGTGCAAAGGAAAAAACTGTATAAGGAAACCACCCAATTACTGCTACAAAAAAACAGGGAATTACAGCATCACGACGATTTCAAGAATAAGCTGATCAGTATCCTGGCACATGATTTCCGGCTGCCGCTAAGCCAGATAATCAGCACCACGGAACTATTCCGGCGAAAGGATATTCCCCCCGAACATTTCCGGGAAATGGCCTTCAGTATTGCCACCACGGCTACGGAAACGCTGCAGCTCTTTGAGACGGTGCTGCGCTGGGTGAAGTCACAGTTATCCGGGTTCGAATATCAGCCAAATCCTCACGGGGTGCGGCATTTGCTCGACGAGGCGTTGGAGCCGCTGGCGACCGAAATAATGGAAAAGGGCATTTTGCTCGAGGTCGAGGTGGAAGAGGGGCTGATGATACTGGCAGACAGGGAGATGCTCCAGTTTGTCAACCGCAACCTGCTGCACAATGCGGTTAAATACACGCGGAGAGGGCATCATATTTATGTACTGGCCCGACTGCACGAAAATCGTGTGCGTGTGACGGTTACCAATGAAGGAGCCGGTATCCATGCGGTGGATATGCCGTATATTTTCAACTACCGCCTACCCGGTAAAATGGCGCGGGAAACGGGGAGAGGGGCAGGTCTGGCGCTGATTATCTGCAAGGATTTTATTGAGAAAATGAACGGCACGATTACCGTAAAAAGTGATGGGGAGCAATATGCGACGTTTGAATATGAACTGGATGCGGCGGTGTAATGAGAAGTGTCTGCCTGCATCCCGGGTATACGATGAGATGAGCGTCGCGAACTGATGTCTGCCAACAGGCAGGTCTCGAATCGAGTGTCTTCGCGTAGAAATATGAAAGCGTAATAGTTTCTTATCTGCCAACCCGTATATCCGTTATCATCGGGGTAACACGAGTACGATCGTGGGGCCTGCTTTATTTTGTAATCCAATGTGGACATCAAAATGGAGTGCGAGATGGCGCTGTCTACCAACAGGCGGGTTTCGAATTGAGTGTCTTCATGGTAGAAATATGAAAGCGGAATAGTTCTTGCCTGCCAACCCGTGTATCCCTTATTGTCAGGGTAGTGCTAGTGAGATCACGGTGGCTACTTTGTTTTCTAATTCAATGGCGGTATCAGACGGGGTACGGGGTGCAGCTGTCTAGCAATCGGAGGGATTCGAATCGAGCGTCTTCACGGCAGAAATACGAAAGCGGAATTGTTCTTATCTGCCAACCCACATATCCCTTATTGTCGGGCAGTGTTAGTAAGATCATGGAGTTTACTTTTTTTGTAATTCAATGCAGGCATCAAAATGGGGTACGAGATACCACTATCTGCCAATAGGCAGCTTTATAACAAGAGGTTGATATGATGAAGAAGAGGATGGATGTCGCGGTTACCTGCCAAGGCTGGTTTCGAATCAGGCGCTGGAATAATCCCTCAGATCAGGTGTTAACACCATATTCGAAAATGAACAGAATGAACGATTGTTAATTCAACTTCCTATATTATTTTGCACCTGTTAATCGTTTTGTTAAACCCACAAGTAGTTATGAACAGGATAACAGTTTTTACGCGAGCCGGCTCTCCCCCGGTTGCGGATGCCGGAGCAACATGATTCCTGGTTAATTTCATCACCATTTTTATTCAAAAAACGAGTCATACACGAAGATTTGCATGTAACATATGTTTATTTAAAAACCAACACATTGAAAAAAACAGCATCTGACAAATGCCGGAAGGAACCGTTGCCCGGCACCGGCCTTTCAGGGAACGATCCAACATGTTATAGCGCCAACAAGGGATTGAGCCGGATATTAATGCGTATTTCTTCACATTTTCATAAGCGTGACGGACCGGTGAGACGGGCAACATCGATTTCGTTGCAAGGCAAACCACTATCTACATAACGGGAATGTATGCCGGTTAATGGATGCATTATCCTGATTGCAAAAACCTTCTGCTCCTCCGGTGCCTGGGCGTCTGCGGGATAGGCTTTGTCATGCCTCATATACAGCAAAGAAAAATTGTTTTTTGCTTGGAGACATGCACATGTTAAACTAGCTAAGTGCCTGGGTTTCCGGAGTTCATTGAAGGAGAACGTTTGGAAAACACCAATTGGGTTAACGCCAGAAACCGGGGAATGCCGGAAGAATTGCACATGAGAGTGTTGAGAGGAAGGAATTTTGTTTTCGCAGTTATATGCTTGTCCATACTCAATAAACATTTTGCTGGGATAGTTCATACCCAACAAGTGCTTGTTGATGCTCAAACTCAAACAAACGTTTTTGCCGCATTTAACTCATGCCCAAACAATAGTCTGGTGGCCATTATTAGATCCAAGCAATCGTAGCTACTTAAATCCAAACATCAACATATTCGCCAGGACGATAAACTTTTCGAAAGAAAAGCCCTTCTTCCATTGAATTTTGGGGTGAACACTGAAGGCGTCCTGGCACTTTCCGCACTTGTGATGTATGAGGTTATTCCTTCTGGGTTGTTGCACAAAAATCCGCTGCCGCATAAAATATTTATGCTTGGCGTGAGGGCATGCAAGAATAGGTAGTAATGCTTAAATGCGGAATATATACGGCTTCCTAGAAATACGTGGGATTTCTTAAAAGGCTTGTCGGTGCAGGGTGGCTGGCGTCCAGCTTGCGCATCCTGAGACGATCGCGGCAGCAGGTATATTTAATTGATTTTAACCTGCACCGGCATTGTGAAGGTTGTTGCAGGAACAGACATCCTGATTTAGTACAACACAACAACGTCTGAGCTGGCCATCCGCCACCGGCAGCCTTTATTTTTTGAGACATCGTGTATGCGAGTTCACCTGGTGAAGAACTGGGCTGCATCAATCGCCTTAGCTAGGATGGAGTACTATCGAAGGAGGAATAAGCAGTTTCAACCGCCTAAATCATGATGAGCGCCCTAGACAGAGAAATAGACAACATTGTAGGAGTCACGATGGGCTCACCTAGCGAAGAAATAAACAGCATCCGCCTTAACTAAAGCAAGCACACTCTGGACGGGGGAAATAAACAGCATCAACCACCGGGATCACGATGAGCTCGCTTAACGAAGAAAACGAACAGCATAACCGCCTTAACTAGGATGGACGTACTCTGGATGGGGAAATAAACAGTATCACCACCGGAATCACGATGAGCTGACGAAGAAATAAACAGCATCCGCCTTAACTAAGGTGAGCGAATTCTGGACGGAGAAACGAACAGCATCGATCGTCGGGGCCACGATGAGTTCACTCTGGCAGAAAATAAACAAAACCAACCACTGAAACCACAAACATATGGAACTGCTCTCTGCGTATTGCGTAAATGGACGGTGGCTGCTGCAAGACGATATACACAAACAAATTATGCTGGACAGCCTCACCTTTATGGTGCAGGAAAACCGCATATGGCTGTATGGTTTTGTGGTCCTGCCGAATGAATTTCATTTGTTGTGGAGAAAACAGCCTGCCTGGGAGCTTAAAAATATCCGGCAGATGCTGCTGAAGTTCACCGCCCAGCAAATCAAACACCGGCTGAAGGCCGTAAACCGCAGAGAACTGGAAACATACCGAACACCTAAGGCCGACCGGCAATTCCAGTTTTGGGAGCGAAAATCGGAAGTACTTGTGATAGCCAGTCTGACGGAAGCGCAGGAAAAACTGAACATCATGCACCAGATGCCGGTGATAGCCGGTTGCTGCGAACGCGCTGAAGATTACAGATTTTCCTCAGCTGCCTTTTATCGCAAAGATCCCATAAACGAAACTGCCCCAAAAGCAACGATTCAACAGGCGCAAGGAGCCGAGGGGCCAGATGTGCCAGCGTTAACGCATTACAATCAACATTTGCCACCGTAATCACCCGGCGCATACTGCATTCTTCTCCATAAGCACAGAACAGAACAGATATCCGCGGATTCTTCCCCGGATGAAGGGGTTTTTTACAACAAAAGGCCGGTCAACGGGTATCCGTTGAACCGGCCTTTGTAACAAATAATATCTGTTCAATGAATCGGAGTCGCCTGGTGGCAGGTTTATCCTTTCACCAGCGTACCCACATTTCTGCCCATGATCACGTGCAGGAGGTTGCCAATCTTGTTCATGTCAAAAACGATAATCGGCAGTTTGTTTTCCTGGCAAAGCGTAAAGGCGGTCATGTCCATCACATTCAGTGATTTCTGGTAAACCTCGGAAAATGTAATGGTCTCGTAGCGTGTAGCTGCCGGATCTTTTTCCGGGTCGGCGGTGTAGATGCCGTCTACACGGGTGCCTTTCAGAATCACGTCCGCCTGTATTTCTATCGCACGCAACGAGGCGGCAGTATCCGTCGTAAAATAAGGGTTACCGGTACCGGCCCCGAAAATCACCACGCGGCCTTTTTCAAGATGGCGGATGGCCCTGCGGCGGATATAAGGCTCCGCAATCTGTTCCATTTTGATGGCGGACTGCAGCCGGGTATACATGCCGGCCCGTTCCAGGCCGCTTTGCATCGCCATACCGTTAATAACGGTGGCCAGCATGCCCATATAATCTCCCTGTGCCCGTTCAATACCGGTTTCCGCCTCATTCATCCCTCGGTAAATATTACCTCCGCCAATTACAATGGCTACCTGAACTCCCAGGTCGGTTACGGCTTTAATATCCTGCGCATACTGGGTGATCACTTTCGGATCAATCCCATAATTACTATCTCCCATCAGAGACTCACCACTCAGCTTGAGCAGAATTCTTTTGTACTTTGGCAACATGTCAGCTATAATTATTGTAAGATCTAAAATTCTCCCGAACGAACCCTGATTTGTTATTGGAATGACTGCCAAATATACAAATCCATCCTCAAAATTATCCCCTCGAAACGTATATGCAAAAAAAAGGAGAGAATTTTCGTTCTCTCCTTTTATATTTCCATAATGGATTATCCTAATGCAATGCGTTTGAAAGTGGTTACTTTCAGGTCGCCGTCTACAGATTTCAGGTGATCTGCTACAGACTTGTTACCGTCTTTCACGAATGCCTGTTGCAGCAGCGTGCTTTCTTTATAGAATTTAGCGATTTTGCCGGCAGCGATTTTCTCGGCCATTTCAGCAGGTTTGCCTTCGGCTTTAATCTGCTCGATAGCAATTTCTTTTTCGCGGGCCACCAGTTCAGCGGGAACACCGGCTGCATCTACAGCGATCGGGTTCATCGCGGCGATCTGCATAGCTACGTCTTTGCCGGTGTCTTCACCTACAGCTTTGCTGAAGCCAACCAGTACGCCCATACGGTAGTTCCCGTGGATGTAGGCGGTTACAGCGGCAGCTTCCACTCTTTCAAATTTGCTCAGGGTGATTTTTTCACCGATTTTGGCTACCTGGTCGTTTACTTTGTCGGCAACAGTAGCGCCGTCAAGGGCTGCTGCATTCAGTTCTTCAACAGTTTTAACGCTATTGGCCAGTGCGAGGTCGGCGATAGACTGGGCAAACTTCACAAAGTCCTCATTTTTTGCCACGAAGTCGGTTTCGCAACTCAGTAATATCACTACACCGGCAGTACCTTCAGCATTCGTTTTAGCGATTACAACGCCTTCTTTGGTTTCGCGGTCAGAGCGAAGAGCAGCCACTTTCTGGCCTTTCTTGCGCAGGTAGTCCACTGCTTTTTCAAAGTCACCGTCAGTTTCTACCAGTGCCTTTCTGCAATCCATCATACCGGCTCCGGTTTGCTGACGCAGTTTGTTTACATCAGCTGCTGTAATTGTTGCCATGATATATAATCAGTTTATTGAGTTAAAATGTAGTTACGGGAGAATTTATAATGTGAATCGTGAACGACAGGTATCATTCACGATTCACTATTCTAACTGTGTATGTTCAGTAATTATCTGGCAGGACCAGGTTTACCTGCACCGGAGGGCCGGAATCCGCCACCACCGCCGGGACGGTTGCCACCCGGGCGATTGCCGCCGGGACGGTTACCACCGCCGCTTCGGCCCGGGCCACCGCCACGGTTACCACCACCACGGTTGCCACCGGGACCACCTGGGCCACGCTGACCGCCAGGGCCTGCGCTTCTGCCGCCGGGACCACCCGGTCTGCGGCCTCTTTCGCCACGGTCATCACCGCCTTCCAGCTCGAATTTGCGGATTTTGTTGTCGGCTTCTTCTTCTTCCACTTCGTCAGTTTTCTCTACAGCTCTTTCTGCCAGGCCTTCTGCGATAGCTGCAGCGATGTAGCTAACGATGATGGCGATGGATTTGGTAGCGTCGTCATTCGCGGGAATAGCGAAGTCAACTTTGGTAGGGTCGGAGTTGGTGTCCACCATACCAAAGGTAGAAACGCCGAGGCGTTTTGCTTCAGCCAGCGCGATGTGCTCGTGGCTGATGTCTACGATGAACAGGGCTGCCGGAACACGTGCCAGTTGGGAGATACCACCCAGCACTTTTTCCATTTTGTCCTTATCGCGGGAGAGCGTGAGGCGCTCTTTTTTGGTGATGTTGTCGAAAGTACCGTCCGCCAGCATTTTTTCAATGCTCTGCATTTTTTTCACGCTTTTACGGATGGTAGCAAAGTTGGTGAGCATGCCACCTAACCACCTTTCGGTTACGTAAGGCATGTTAACGCGTTTTGCAGCATCGGCTACAATCTCTTTCGCCTGCTTTTTGGTAGCCACGAACATGATCTTTTTACCGCTCTTGGCGATGGATTTCAGCGCAGCGGCTGTTTCCTGCAGGCCTTCAACGGTTTTGTTCAGGTCTATGATGTGAATACCTTTCTTTTCTGCGAAAATATAAGGCAGCATCTTAGGATTCCACTTTTTCTTCAGGTGACCGAAGTGTACACCGGCTTCCAGTAACTGCTGCTGTAATGAAGTATTATTTTCCATGTTGTTTTAATCAAATTGATGGTCAAGAATTGAATGCTGCAATCATTAACGTTTAGAGAACTGGAAGCTTCTTCTTGCTTTAGCTTTACCTGGTTTCTTACGTTCAACAGACCTGGGGTCACGTTTCAGCAGGCCGGCTGCTTTCAGCGCAGGACGGAATTCAGGGTTGATTTCGCACAGTGCGCGAGCAATGCCCAGTTTTACCGCTTCTGCCTGGCCTTTGATGCCACCACCCTGTGCATTCACTTTTACATCGAATTTATCCAGCGCGTCAATGGTTTTGAAAGGCGCTTCAACCTGGTTCTGCAGGTAGATCAGCGCGAAATATGTTTTATAATCCTTGTCGTTCACCAGAATGGTGCCGGTACCTTTGCTCACATATACGCGGGCAACTGCTTCCTTACGACGACCGATAGTATTTTTTTGTTTTTCCATTATTCAGGTGTGATTAGAAAGTTAAAGACTGCGGTTTCTGAGCAGCATGCGGATGTTCCGCACCAGCGTAAACAAAAAGTTTTTTGTACATCGCACGGCCCAGGCGGTTTTTAGGAAGCATGCCTTTTACAGCTCTTTCGATCACCACTTCAGGACGGCGTTTCAGCAGGTCTTTGGCGGTTTCACCTTTCTGACCACCGGGGTAACCGGAGTAAGTCAGGTATTCTTTGTCATTCAGTTTGTTACCAGTGAAAACAACCTTGTCGGCGTTGATCACAATGATGTTGTCGCCACAGTCAGTATGAGGGGTGTAGTAAGGTTTGTTCTTACCTCTCAGTATTGCTGCAATCCTGGCGCTCATTCTGCCCACGGTCATGTTGGTTGCATCCACAATGTACCAGTCGCGCTTTACGTAAGCGTCGTTAGCAGATTTTGTTTTGAAACTTAAAGTATTCATTGCTTAATAAAATAGTAATTAAATCTCGCCCTGTTTGGGAGTGCAAAGCTAAGGCGGAAAAAGAATAAAACCATCAATTTACAGGTCTTTTTTACAGGGCGCGCTTGTAACGAATTGATTTTCAATAAAAAATTTGACATAGAGTTATCAACAGGTTATTAAACCGCCGGTTTTAAAGAACTACAGGCACAAAAAAGGGCCGGAAGCCCGGCCCTTACAGGATTTTTTCACAAGGCTAATTGCGATCGCGGGCACCCAGGTATATCATTAAATATTGTAATAATATAACTACGGAGGAGACTGCCGCCACCACATAGGTCATTGCTGCCCACCAGAGGGCATCCTTCGCCTTGTCGTGCTCAGCCTTGTATGTCATACCCGTACTGTCGAGCCACGCCAGCGCCCGTTTGGAGGCGTCAAACTCCACGGGGAGCGTCACAATGGCAAACAAGGTGGTCACCCCGAACAGTATGATACCTGCCAGCAGCAGGTTCGGGAATATATTTACCAGTAAAATACCCGCGATCAGCACGATCTGCACCAGCGAAGAGCTGATTTTCACCGCCGGCACCATTTTGGACCGGAAGTTCAGCCAGGTATAACGGGTGGCATGCTGCACCGCGTGCCCGCACTCGTGTGCCGCCACGGCCGCGGCGGCCACGCTGGCCCCGCTATATACGTCCGGGCTCAGGTTCACCGTTTTGTCGGCCGGGTTATAGTGGTCGCTCAGGAAACCGTCAGCAGATAATACTTTTACATCATATATACCATTATCTTTAAGCATCTTTTCCGCTACTTCCTTGCCTGTAAGGCCGGAAGACAAAGGCACCTGGCTGTATTCCTTAAACTTACTCTTCAACCGGAGGCTGACCAGCATACTGATACCCACAAAAATGAGGGATACAATCATAATTCCTGGAGTCATCTGTTGTTGTTTTTAATTATTGACATAAAATTACTCCTAATACCTATCAAATCTCCTACCATTCACCCGATTTAACATTTTTTGAACGAAACCGACCGGTTACACATATTTTTTGTCAGCAGCAAAAAATTAACACTGACAGTTTGGCCGGAAACCCCCATTTTTGAGCTTCGTTTTATATATTTGTCTGATATATAATATGACGTGAATTTGATATATGAATACCGGGTTTACCTCCCTTAGCTATCAATAATTTACAGCTTTTTATATAAAATTATCTGCAGGCGAAACAGGCTACAATAGGGGGTTACAGCCGACTGACTGCCACAGGAATTAACACTTTAAAAGTTATTAACATCCTTTAAATAAACTTTTTTATTCTCATCCCATTTAGTAATTTAGTCCTGAATTTAATGGGTTAGTAAGTAGAAAGAGTCAGCGGAATCCTCCGTTGGCTCTTTTCTCTTTTCGGGGATTTTTGCCGCCTTTTTTTCTTCTCTTGGATCGGTATTTTAACTTTTTCTGCAACAAAAATCACTTCTCCTTTTTTTCGGCTTACTTTGTTGCATGAGTAAAATCAAAACAGCTTTTTTTTGCCAGAACTGTGGATATGAATCGGCAAAATGGACGGGTAAATGTCCTTCCTGTAATCAATGGAACACCTTTGTAGAGGAAAAAGTTCAGAAAGAGTTGCCCCTGCACCGCCAGGAATGGAAAAGCACAAAAATTGATCAGCCGCGCGCACCGAAAGTAGTGCACCTGGATGCAGTGGAAGCGATAGAAGAAAAACGCTGGTTAACGCCTGATGCGGAATTGAACAGAGTGCTGGGAGGCGGCATAGTGGCGGGTTCCCTCGTGCTCGTGGGCGGAGAGCCGGGCATCGGCAAGTCAACGCTTTTTCTGCAGAACGCCCTTATGTTGAAGAACATTAAAACATTGTATATCAGCGGGGAGGAAAGTGAGCAGCAGATAAAAATGCGGGCGGACCGGCTGAAGATTCATAACGACCAGTTTTACCTGCTGACAGAAACTTCCACGCAGGCCATCTTCCAGGAAATCAAAAAACTCGAGCCGCAACTGGTCATCGTTGATTCCATACAAACATTGCAATCTCCCCTGATTGAATCCGCACCGGGGAGCGTATCGCAAATCAGGGAAACAGCAGGAGAAATGATGCGTTTCGCGAAAGAAAGCAACACGCCTGTTTTTCTGATCGGGCACATCACAAAAGATGGCTCCATTGCAGGGCCTAAGGTGCTGGAACATATGGTGGATACGGTTTTACAGTTTGAAGGAGACCAGCATTACGCCTACCGTATCCTGCGGACGATCAAGAACCGCTTCGGTTCTACTGCCGAGCTGGGTATTTATGAAATGACAGGAAACGGCCTGCGGCAGGTCAACAATCCATCGGAGATTCTTATTTCACAGCGGGACGATATGCTGAGCGGGGTTGCCATCGCCGCCACCATCGAGGGCCTGCGCCCGATGCTCGTGGAAGTGCAGGCACTGGTCACCCAGTCCGTTTACGGTACGCCACAACGTACCGCCACCGGTTTCGATCTCAGAAGGCTGCAGTTGTTGCTGGCTGTACTGGAAAAACGCGGTGGATTTCATTTCGGTATGAAAGATGTATTCCTCAACATTGCAGGCGGCATCAAGGTCGAAGATCCGTCCATCGACCTGGCTGTGCTGTGCGCACTGTTATCTTCGTTTGAAGACATCGGGATTTCACACAAATGCTGCTTTGCGGGCGAAGTGGGCCTGAGCGGCGAGATTCGCGCGGTAAACCGGATCGAACAGAGAATTGCGGAAGCGGAGAAGCTGGGATTCGAAAAAATATTTATCTCCAAATATCATAAGAAGGGGCTCGATTTCAGTAAATTTAATATCGAAGTGGTGTCGCTGGGGAGAGTGGACGAAGTTTACCAGCGGTTGTTTTAACCCGATAACTCAGATATTATGTTGCATCCATTGTTGCACCTCCTGTACCCGCGTACATGCGAATGCTGCGGCCTTGACCTTTCCCGCCGCGAAGAAGTGCTCTGCCTCCGCTGCGCCGTTAAGTTGCCGGTGACCAATTTTCACAGCCTGCCGCACAATCCCGTTGAGAAGATATTCTGGGGCCGCGTACAGCTGCGGCATGCCACAGCCGGTTATTACTTCGGCCGCCATGCGCATTTACAGCGGCTGATCCACCAGTTTAAATATCACGGGCGGAAAGACATTGCACTGTATATGGGCCGGCAACTGGGTCTTCAACTGCAACAGAGCAGCTGGTGGCAACAGCTGAGTCTCATTGTACCGGTACCGCTCAACCGGTTAAAGCAACGCCATCGCGGTTATAACCAGGCAGCACTCCTCGCCGCCGGCATCGCAGGGGTGCTTGGTTGTCCCATGCAGCCGGACGTGTTGGCACGCGCAGAGGCCGTGACCACTCAAACCCATCAATCCCGGCCCGACCGCTGGAACAACGTTGCTACCGCATTTGCATTGGGAAAACCCGCCGCAGTACGCGACCGGCACATTTTACTCGTAGATGATGTACTGACCACTGGGGCCACACTCGAGGCCTGCGCCCGCGCCCTGTTGGTAGAAGATAAAGTCAGTGTAAGTATCTGCAGCCTGGCTTACGCCAGTAGATAAAAAAATACAGGTGTTCGAAAACACCTGTCTCTGGTAACTATTCCACGTTATGAATACGCAATTGTTGCATTATGTCAACTACAGCTATGAGGAAGTTTTTTTGTTCTTTCCCTTTTGGGAGATGCTTTGTTTGCCAGCGTTCTTATTGATGTAAACCACCTTAAACGTATCGTCTGCGAGTGAGTTTTCAATATTTACTGCCTGAAGGCCCAGTTTGGCCAGGCGCAGGCTCAATTGCCCGATGTCGTCCCTGATGTTCATGTTATTTTCTTTTTCCGGTGAGTGTATGTGTGATGACTGATTGGGTAAGGTATCAGCGGCACATACAGCAACATCCGGCGGCAGCGCGGTGGTGGTAGGAAAAAGCACGCTGCAAATGTTCCGGGTCCGATTGCATCTCCTTTAAAAGCATAGTTCTAAAAAGTTAAACGGTTGGTTTTTGGTTTTGATCTCGTTGTATTACCCTACAAATATAATAGGAATTGTAGACTAAATGCAAATAATTTTTGAGGTTTTTTATAAATTAATTATAATGAATTGGTTATAAGTTAATTATGATAGAGTGAATCATCGGCGGACCAGCTGCATGAAGGGTGCTTCAACGTTATTATGTTATTAGTGGGGACTTTTCTATCTTTGCATTTGCCCGGAGGTAGATTTGTTTATTGTTCGGCCTGCGGGTTCATTGTAAACCGTAACTAATAAACGTTATTGCCATGAAATCATTAGCACAATGCGCCCGCGAGCGCATTTTAATAATTGACGGTGCTATGGGCACCATGATCCAACGCTATAAACTCCAGGAATCCGATTACAGAGGGGAACGTTTTAAAGACTATCACACGGATGTGAAAGGCAATAGCGATTTGCTGTCTATCACCCAGCCTGATATCATTGAAGCGATTCACCGGGAATATCTTGAGGCCGGCGCGGATATCATAGAAACCAACACCTTCAGCAGCACCGTGATCGCCCAGGCGGACTATGACATGCAGCACCTTGCATTTGAGATGAACACGGCTGCCGTTACCATCGCAAAAAAAGCTGCCGCAGACTATAGCCGCCGCAACCCGGACAAGCCGCGTTTTGTAGCCGGTGCCATCGGCCCGTTGAACAAAACCCTGTCTATTTCACCGGATGTGAATAACCCCGGTTTCCGTTCCGTGACGTTCGACGAAGTGGTGGATGCTTATTACGATCAGGTAAAGGCTTTATCAGAAGCGGGCGCGGACATTCTCCTGATCGAGACAATTTTTGACACCCTCAATTGCAAAGGCGCGATTTTCGCCATCAAAAAATACTTCCGCGATACCGGCAAACCTGAATTGCCGATCATGATATCCGGCACGATCACGGATGCTTCAGGCAGAACCCTGAGCGGCCAGACGCTGGAGGCCTTCTATATTTCGGTGATGCACGCAAGGCCCTTCTCGATAGGACTTAACTGCGCACTGGGCGGCAGCCAGATGAGGCCGTACGTGGAAGAGCTGTCGCAGATCGCCAACTGTTATGTGAGCTGCTACCCGAATGCGGGCCTTCCCAACACCTTCGGAGAGTATGATGAGCAACCCCACGAAACAGCGCACATTATTGAAGATTTTGCCCGCGAGGGTTTTGTAAACATTGTAGGCGGATGCTGTGGTACCACACCGGACCATATCCGCCACATTGCCGATCATGTGAAATCCATCACCCCCCGTCCCTTGCCGGTGGTGGAAACTACACTGGCATAAGAACACAGGAGTCAAAGCATGAACACTACCAACACCATTAAGCCTTACCTGCGTTTGAGCGGCCTCGAGCCGCTGGTGGTAAGGCCGGAGACCAACTTTATCAACGTCGGGGAGCGTACCAACGTAACCGGTTCCAAAAAATTCGCAAGGCTCATTCGTGAAGGCTTGTTCGAAGAAGCTTTGTCCGTTGCCCGCCAGCAGGTGGAAAGCGGTGCGCAGATTCTCGATGTGAATATGGACGATGCGCTGCTCGACGGCGAAAAGGCCATGACCACTTTCCTCAACCTGCTCGCATCCGAGCCGGATATTTCCCGCATCCCAGTCATGATCGACTCCAGCAAGTTCAGCGTCATAGAGGCGGGGCTTAAATGTCTGCAGGGCAAATGTATCGTGAACTCCATCAGCCTGAAGGAAGGAGAAGAAAAATTCATCGAGCACGCCGTCATCTGCCAGAGCTACGGTGCTTCGGTGGTGGTAATGGCTTTTGATGAATCGGGCCAGGCCGATACGCTCGAAAAGCGTGTCAGCTTTTGTCACCGCGCGTACAAGATTCTTACCGAAAAAGTAGGCTTCGAACCGCAGGATATCATATTCGATCCCAACATCTTCGCCATTGCCACCGGCATCGAAGAACATAATAATTACGCGGTAGAATTCATAGAGGCCTGCCGCCAGATCAAAGCACTGATGCCACTGGCCAAGATCAGTGGTGGTGTCAGCAACGTGTCTTTCTCTTTCCGCGGCAACGATGTGGTGAGGGAGGCCATGCACTCCGTGTTTCTCCTGCATGCCATCAAAGCGGGGCTCGATATGGGCATCGTGAATGCGGGCATGATCCAGATTTACGACGAAATTGAGCCGCAGCTCCGCGAACTGTGCGAGGATGCCGTCCTGAACCGCCGACCCGACGCAACCGAGCGCCTGGTGAACTTCGCCGAAACAGTGAAGGCCAAAGGGAAAGTGGTGGAAAAAGACGAGGCCTGGCGCAAAGGAACGGTGGAAGAAAGGCTCAGCCATGCCCTGGTGAACGGGATTACCGACTACATTGATGAAGACACCGAAGAAGCGCGCCAGAAATATGCACGCCCGCTCGAAGTGATCGAGGGCCCGCTGATGGCCGGCATGAATGTGGTGGGCGACCTCTTCGGCAGCGGAAAGATGTTTTTGCCCCAGGTAGTGAAAAGCGCCAGGGTGATGAAAAAATCGGTGGCGGTACTAACCCCCTTCATCGAAGAAGAAAAGAAACAATTCGTAGCCCTGAACGGCGGTGAAATAAAATCGGCCGGTAAAATATTGCTGGCTACGGTGAAGGGCGACGTACATGATATCGGTAAAAACATCGTGGGCGTGGTATTGGGCTGTAACGGCTACGACATCATAGACCTCGGTGTGATGGTGCCTGCGGAAAAGATTTTGCAGCAGGCCCGCGAACTGCAGGTAGACGTGATTGGCCTCAGCGGCCTCATCACCCCCAGCCTCGACGAAATGGTGCACATCGCCCGCGAAATGAAACGGCAGCAGTTCAATATCCCGCTGTTGATCGGCGGCGCCACCACTTCACGCACGCACACCGCTGTGAAAATTGCGCCTGAATATGAAAACGGCGTGGTGCACGTGCTCGATGCATCGCGTAGTGTAACCGTAACCGGTAACCTGCTGAACAAAGCGCTGCACAAAAACTTCCTCGCGGAAGTAAAAGAAGAATATGTAAAACTGAACGATGCCTTCCGCAACAAAAAGCCGGTAAAACAATACCTGCCGCTTGCGGACGCACGTGCCAATAAAGTGCCTGTCAACTGGAACGAGTTTCAGCCGGTTAAGCCGAAAGTACTCGGCACGCAGGTGTTCGACAACTACGACCTGGGGGAAATTGCGAAATACATCGACTGGCAGCCTTTCTTCATTGCCTGGGAACTGCACGGCAAATTCCCCCAGATACTGAGCGATGAAGTAGTGGGCAAAGAAGCCACCCGCCTTTATAATGATGCCCAGGAAATGCTCCGGCGCATCATCAGCGAAAAGTGGCTGCGCGCCCGCGCGGTGATCGGCATGTTCCCGGCCCGCTCCAACGGCGAAGACACGGTGCATGTAACGGCTATCGACGGTGCGGAGGTGCCCCTGGAATTCCTGCGCCAGCAGATCAAAAAGGCTCCTGGTCAACCCAATATCAGCCTGTCCGACTACATCGCCCCTGCTTCCACGGGCAAACAGGACTACATTGGTGGTTTTGCAGTAACGGCAGGAGAGGGCATCGAAGAATGGCTCGAAAAGTTCAAAAAGGACCACGACGATTACAGCAGTATTATGCTGAAAGCCTTGGCCGACCGCCTCGCCGAAGCATTTACGGAACTCCTGCACGAGCGTGTGAGAAAAGAATTCTGGGGCTATGCCACGGATGAGCACCTCAGCAACGAGCAACTGATCAAAGAAGAATACCTTGGCATACGCCCGGCGCCCGGCTATCCGGCTTGCCCGGAACATACCGAAAAATACAAGCTGTTCGACCTGTTGAGCGCTACCGAAGCGACGGGTATCACGCTGACGGAGTCACTGGCGATGTATCCCGCTGCAAGTGTTAGTGGCTGGTATTTTGCCAACCCGCAGTCGAAATACTTCGGCCTGGGCAAGATTGAAAAAGACCAGGTGGAAGATTATGCACAGCGGAAGGGCTGGCCGCTGGAGGAAGCGGAGCGCTGGCTGCGCCCCAACCTGGAATACGATATGTAACAGTGCTGTATAAACGAATGCAAGGCGCTCCGTTTATGGAGCGCCTTTTTTATTTGGCTACATCGAGGGTTCGCATAAGTTTGTCGCCATTGTAAAACTTAACGGCTTTTACAGCCGGCGTTTTGGGGAAGGCGGCCATCCAGAGTGCGGCGGCCGTGAAGGTGCGTTTAGGCGTGTCCGCCTTTATCGCAAAGTGAAGCCGCACCTCGTCGTCGGTGATTTCGCTGGATGCCAGCCGGATGCTTTGCGTCAGTTCCGAAGGCCGGAGCACTACGGCCGCTATGATTTCGCGGGAGAAATCAATGGTATCGATGGTATTGGTCATAGTTTTCGCCATGCCCAGGATACTGTCCTGCTCCACAACACTGCTGATCAGCCAGCAGGTAACGCTGTCGTTTTGTTTGATGGTATTTTTTACAAAGTACCCTTCTATCGGCCGTACTGTCAAAGCTGTTGGTGCGTTGGTGGCTGAATCACCCGGGTCTTTTGATTTGTCGCCCATTTGCGAACTATTGGGGCCGCAGGCCATCAGTACAATGATGAATAACGCGAGTGGCAGGTATTTCATGATCGAAGCTTTTGAAGGTTATCACAAGCTTAATACCAAAAGGACCAGAATTGTTCAAAAAGAAGGAATTGATTTACAGGGAAAACACGCAGAAAGTTGCGTAAAACTACGCTTGCCCTACCCTCTAATGGGTAGTACATTTGTGTTATGCTTAGGAATTGCATTTAACCCCAAAAAACAATTCGAGTCACAAAAAGTTAAGGTACACACTGTAAGTTAACCCCAGTTACGTTTTGACAGAGGCGCTCCCGTAGCGCCTCTGTTTGTTTTTTGGCTGTTGCAGCCTGTTCGTGATAAACAGACGCTGCCCAGATCCGGCAGATTATTTCACATCTACCCACATCCCGTTGTCGCGGATGAGGTTGATCAGCTCGGTTACGGCCACATCGCTGCTGAGGCCACGTTTTACCACTTCTTTGCCACGGTAGAGGGTAATTTTCCCCACACCGCTGCCAACGTACCCGAAATCGGCATCGGCCATTTCGCCGGGGCCGTTGACGATGCAGCCCATGATGGCAATCTTGACGCCTTTGAGGTGATTAGTGACCGCGCGGATACGGGCGGTGGTTTCCTGGAGGTCGAACAGGGTACGGCCGCAGGAAGGGCAGGAGATATATTCTGTTTTGGAGATGCGGGTGCGGGTTGCCTGCAAAATGCCAAACGCAATGTTGTTGAGTTGCGCCGGCTCGGGGCGGCCCTTCAGCCAGAGTCCGTCGCCAAAACCATCGAGCAGCAATGCGCCGGTTTCAATGGCGAAGTGCGCCAGCGTTTCATCGGCTGTGTGTGCTTCATGGCTGTTGCTGCGGAGTATAACAGGTTGGGTTACACGCTGCAGCATCAGTTCGGCCAATGCGCGCCTCACCGCCGCCATCGCGTGCGGGGAGTTGGAGTATACCACCGGTACAATGTTGCCGCCTGCGGCCAGCGCCTCTAGGAAAGCGCTGAAATGCGGGGTGCCGAGGTCGTCGGCATTCACGGCAACGAAATTGAGATGGCTGCCTGTATGGCCCTGCGCGGCAGCGGCGAGGTAACCTTCCACGTCAAAATAGGGAAGGTATTTTTCCTTATCTTCCACATGCAGCCAGGTATGGTATTGCACAATCACCCGCAGGGTACCGGGCAGGGCGAAGCTCAGCATATGGTTGCCGGTAAAAATAAAATCGGCTGCCGCATCGCCGATGTTCCACTTATCCGTAGGCGCATCGTACGCATAACCGATCGCCTGCAGGTCGTGATGGGAAATCAGCGGCAGATGGCTGAAATCGGCTACCACAACGGGAACCTGCTTGCCGCCGATGTTTTCCGCCGTACCGGTTTCACGGCGCTTGTAATTGAAAGGATCGTACGGCAGTTTGCCGGTATCGGGCAGAGCGGGAATCGGTGGGTGTGAAATACGGTGCGTGTAACGTTTTATAATGTCGCGGCAAACAGGCAATTCAAATTCCGGATCCTCCGTCAGGGAAACGCGGATGGTGTCGCCCACGCCGTCTTCCAGCAACGTGCCGATGCCTACGGCGGATTTGATGCGGCCGTCTTCCCCGTCGCCGGCCTCGGTTACCCCGAGATGGAGCGGGTAACAATGCCCCAGTTCCTGCTGCATGGTATTGACGAGCAGGCGGTAGGCCTGTACCATCACCTGCGGATTGCTAGATTTCATGCTGAGCACGATGTTCCGGAACTGGAGGTCTTCCGCTACGCGGAGGAATTCCATGGCACTTTCTACCATGCCCATGGGCGTATCGCCATAACGGCTCATGATACGGTCGCTGAGCGAACCGTGGTTGGTGCCGATGCGCATGGCGGTGCCGTATTCCTTACAGATTTTCACCAGCGGGGTGAAGCGGTCGCGGATGCGGTCGATCTCTTCCTGATATTCGGCGTCGGTATACTCCAGCAGTTCGAACTTCTTTTTATCGATGTAGTTACCGGGGTTGATCCGCACCTTTTCCACGATGCGGGCGGCCACCTCGGCGGCGTTGGGCGTAAAATGTATGTCGGCCACCAGGGGAGTGGTGTATCCCTGCCGGCGGAGCTCGTTTTTGATGGGGAGCAGGTTTTCGGCCTCGTTTTTACTGGGGGCCGTGATGCGCACCAGCTCTGCACCGGCCTCGATACAGCGGATGGCCTGGGCAACCGTACCGGCCGTGTCCATCGTGTCTGTCGTGGTCATGGTTTGAATGCGCACCGGGTTAAAATTCCCGATGGTCAGGTCGCCCACTTTTACTTCCAGAGTGGCCAGGCGTTTATATTCAGTCAGCGATGGGCAATATAATTGCATGAAATTTTTTATATAGATGTAAAGACAAAATTAGGAAATAATTCTGCGTTCGCTCCGCCCGGGATTTTGATATTTTTTATGAACGGTAATCGCTCCTGGCGATTAATTGAGTAGCTTTAGGCATAACTGCGTAACAGTTTGTTTGTAACCGAACTATATGTAACATTTATACTGTGGATACCATACCCTATCAGCAATTACCCTTGAAGGGACAGTTCAGTGTATTCGAAGTGGAGAGCTTTGATACGGAGTTGGCGGGCCTGCCCCACCGGCACCACGATTTCCAGATTTTGTGGTTTACCAGGGCATCCGGCGAGCATATCGTCGATTTTGTGACTTACCAGATGACGGATAATTCCATCTTCCTGCTCAGGCCCGGGCAGGTACACCAGCTTCCCAAAACCGGCTTTTACGGTTTCAGCATCACTTTCACTGAAAAATTCTATTTCACGAATAAACACGACCGGGAAACTTTATACGATTTCACCACCCTGTTCGACGATTCCCAGGAATATGCGCCCATCCGCATCGGACAGGCCGCGGCCGATAGCTTCGGCCTCATCATCCGGCTAATGCGGCAGGAACTGGCGGTGCAGTTCGAAACCGGCAGCAGCGTCATCAAACATTACCTGAATGCCTTTTTGCTGCTGGCGGAAAGGGAAAAGAAACACAACGCCGCCAATTCACCGGATTTCCTGAATCACGACGCCCGCATCATCCAGCTGCGAAGACTGGTGGAACTCAACTTTCGGACGGAGCACCAGGCGGCCTTTTATGCCGGCCACTTTGCCCTTACTGCCAAGCGACTCAATGAAATCACCCGCGACGCCATCGGTAAAACGGTGACGGATATGGTGCACGACCGGCTGGTGCTGGAGGCCAAAAGGCAGCTGGCGTTCAGCCACCGGAGCATTAAAGAAATCTGTTACGAGCTGGGGTTTGAAGATCCGGCCTATTTCAGCCGTTTTTTCCGGCACCACGCCGCGGCCTCTCCGCAGGAATTCAGGGAAACAATGTTCAAATAATACCAGATAATCGCCCATTTGTCCAAATCAGGGCACAAAATGGGTGTTAATTTTACACTTCGTCTAAACGGAAACCATGTATTTTTTATGCGTTTGAGAAAACGCTTTGTGTTAGGGAAAGGAAAGTAAGAAAGTAAAAAGTAAGAAAAGTTAGGACGAGCCGCCTGTATGACTGAACAGGCGGCTTTTTTATGTAAGGGAGTTTACCAGTCTTTTTCCACCGTACCGGGCGTGCCTTTCACCTTTTTCATCTTGTCTTCCTGCAGTTTTTTCTCCTGCTGGGCCAGCGCCTGGAGCAGCCGTTTGGCTTCATCCTGTGTCAGTTTGCTGGGCTTGGGCTGTGGTTGCTGCTGTTGTTCCTTTTCTTTGTCCTGTTGGTCTTTCTGCTGATCCTGTTGATCTTTTTTGTCCTGCTGGTCTTTTTTATCCTGTTGATCCTGCTGGTCCTGTTTGTCTTTCTGCTTGTCTTTTTTATTCTTGTCCTTGTCTTTATTGTTCTTGTTGTCGTCGCCCTGTTGTTTTTTCAGCATGGCCTGTGCATAGGCGAGGTTGTAGCGGGCCTCTTCGTCGGACGGGTTGGCTTTGAGCGCTGCCTTGTAATTCTGGATACTTTCCTGCCATTTTTTATCTTCCATGAAAGTGTTGCCGATGTTGTAGTTAGCGTCGCCTTTCACGTCTTTGCGGGGACTGATTTTCACTGTGTTGGCGTACTGCTGGCGCGCGGCATCGTACCTTTTCTGTTCGTAAAAGGAATTGCCGAGGTTGTAATTGCCCTCCACCGATTTGTTATTGCGCTCCAGCGCTTTTTTGTAGCTGGCTTCGGCATCGGCGTATTGTTGTTTTTTATACTGGGCATTACCCTGGCGGATCAGTTTGCTGGTGCCTTCCTGCGCAAGGCCTTCCCCGGCTGCGCATAACAGCAGCAAACCGGCAGCGGCGATATGAAAAATGCTCTTCCTCATGCGGCTTTCGAAGTTGTTTTAAGTCCCGGCAGTTCGTCCGCATCGGCCGGTTTCTTTTTGCCTTCGGGCACAAAGAACTCCAGCGCAATCAGCAGCAGGCAGATGGCCAGGAAATATTGAAAATAACTGTTGTAATCTGTAAATACGTTTTCCCCGAATTCTTTCTGCTCCATTTTATGGATCTTGTCGGAGAGGGCCTCCACCACTTCGTCTGTATTGTTCATCAGGTGCAGGTACATGCCTTTACCGGTGGATGCGAGCGATTTGAGGGCCTCTTCGTTGAGTTTGGACACCACGAGGTTGCCGTCTTTATCTTTCTTCATGCCGCCGCTTTCCGGATCGGGAAGGGGGGAGCCCGTGGGGGAGCCGATGCCGATGGTGTTGATCACCACGCCGTTTTCGAGCGCTTTTTTGGCTTCGGAAACGGCCCCTTCGTTATGATCTTCCCCATCGGAAATAATGATGAGGGCTTTGTGTTTGCGTTCCTTGCGGTTGAAGGCTTCGTCGCTCACGCGGATGGCCTCGTTGATTTCCGTGCCCTGCCGGGGAATGAGGTCGGGCGAAATACTGTTCAGGTACATTTTGGCGGCGGAATAATCTACGGTGAGCGGCATCTGCAGGTATGCGTTGCCGGCAAACACCACCAGGCCCAGGCGGTCGTTATCGAGTTTTTCCATCAGCCTGGCCACCACCTGTTTGGCGCGGGTGAGACGGTCTGGTTTCACATCGGTGGCCAGCATACTTTTACTCACGTCGAGCGCGATGATCACGTCCACCCCTTTGCGGGTGATTTTTTCCACCCGGCTGCCCTTTTGCAGGTTGGCCAGCCCGATCACCCCAAAAAAGAAGGCGATGAACAGTAAGAGGAATTTAATGGTGAACAGTCGGCGGGAATAGCCGCTGAACAGCTTTTCGACCATCGTTGGGTCGCCCAGACGGCGGATAGACCGGCGTTTCCACCAGGTTACCCAGGCGAAAGCGAGTGCGAGTACGATCAGCAGGACGAATGCCCAGAGGTATTCAGTGTGTTGAAATCTTAACATGGTTAAAACGGCGTACCCCGGTCGGCGCCGGGGTACCAGTTCAAAAATAATTTTTTTATAACGTATTACAAGCGTGCTTCAAAAGGTTTAACAAGTTTTTTAACAGGGGCGTTTAACGCTCGCCTTTAAAAAAGCCTTCTTCGGCCAGGATGCCGCGCATAATCTCCTGTCGCACTGCGGGAATGTCGAGATTGGGATCTTCCGTTTCGAAGTTCAGCACAAAAAAGCTGGGGTGCAGGTTTTCTTCTATCCAGCCCACCATCCAGCCGATGCGTTTTTGGCCGCTGATACCCAGCCCGGTTTTGAAGGCCAGTTTGTATTTGGGCGTTTGCTCCTGCAACATCATGCCGGTCACCAGCTCCTGCACACGGCGCTGGAAAGGTAACTGATTGAAATACAACTGCTTGGCCAGTCCCAGCTGTTCGTCGGGCGATATCTGCAGGGAGTTATCCAGCCAGAAGGTGTCGATCCGGCTGATTTTCCGATTGCCGTACTGCAGGGAGTCGAGCCAGCGCTGCATGGTATCGCGGCCGATGCGGCGGGCAATTTCCTGGAAGTGGGAAACTGACGACAACCGGAAGGCTTTGCTCAGGGTCAGGTCCTGGTTCCATTCCGGGTTGGAACGGGGCACGCTGTCCCAGCGGATAACCATGTTGGTATCGCTGAGGATGCCGGTTTGCAGGCCCACGAGGGAATTGAATATTTTAAAGGTAGAGGCCGGGAGGAAACGTTGTTTGGCGCGGTCGATGTTATACACCCTGAAGGTGCCCTGCCCGTTATCGAACAGCATAAAGCAGCCTTCCAGCTTGTGTTTGGTGAAATGTTTTTCCCAACTCTTCGCTTCTTTCACATTGTTGGGAGAGCAGGCGCTGAGCCAGATTGTGGCAGTCAGCAGCATCAGGCCGAACGTTTTCATCTGAGTTTTTTATGATTGATGTGCAAAAGTAAGCAAATAAAAAAGGAGCCTCCGGGTAAGAGCGCTCCTTTTTCAGGTATATTTTTTTCGTTTATGCGGTGGCGGTTGTTTTCAGTACGCCCAGCTCTTTACCCACCTTGGTGAAGGCGGCAATGGCTTTGTCGAGGTGTTCCTGGCTGTGGGCCGCGCTGAGCTGCACCCGGATGCGGGCCTGCCCTTTGGGCACCACGGGGTAAAAGAACCCGATCACGTAAATGCCTTCCTGCAGCAGCTTGTCGGCAAACTGCTGGCTGAGTTTGGCGTCGTAGAGCATTACCGGTACAATGGGATGGTCGCCGGGCTTGATATCGAAGCCGGCGGCGGTCATCTTGTCGCGGAAATAGCGGGTGTTAAACTCAAGTTTATCACGCAATTCGGTGGTTTCGCTGAGCATATCGAGCACGGCGATAGACGCGCCTACGATACTGGGGGCTACGGAGTTGGAGAACAGGTAGGGCCGGCTGCGCTGGCGCAGCATGTCGATGGTGGCTTTGCTGCCGCTGGTGAAACCGCCGGAAGCGCCGCCCAGGGCCTTGCCCAGGGTGCCGGTGATAATGTCCACCCGGCCCATTACACCACGGTATTCATGGGTGCCGCGGCCTGTTTTCCCAAGGAAGCCGGAAGAGTGGCTTTCGTCGCTCATTACGATAGCATCGTATTTATCCGCCAGGTCGCAGATTTTGTCGAGTTGCGCGATGGTGCCGTCCATGCTGAAGGAGCCGTCTGTCACGATAATCCGGCTGCGGGCGCCGGCCGCTTCCTTCAGTTTGGCTTCCAGGTCGGCCATGTTGTTATGTTCGTAGCGGAACCGCTGGGCTTTGCAAAGGCGCACGCCGTCGATGATGGAGGCGTGGTTGAGGGCATCGGAGATGATGGCGTCCTGTTCGCCGAAGAGGGGCTCGAATACCCCGCCGTTGGCGTCAAAGGCGGCCACGTAGAGGATGGTGTCTTCCGTGCCGAGGAATTTGGAGATTTTCTGCTCCAGCTCCCGGTGAATGTCCTGCGTACCGCAGATGAAGCGAACGCTGCTCATCCCGTAACCATGCGTGTCAATCGTTTCCTTGGCAGCGGCCACCACTTTAGGGTGGGACGACAGGCCCAGGTAGTTGTTGGCGCAAAGGTTAATAACGGTATTGCCGCCTACCGTAATTTCCGCTCCCTGCCCGGATGTGATAATCCGTTCGTTCTTGTACAAGCCGGCGGCTTCGATTTCATCCAGCTCCTCTTGTAATCTTTTGATGAAATTTTGATTCATATCAGGACGTATTTAGCTCAGTATAACAAAGTTAGGGTATTAAAAGTATCGAGGAATGTGATTGGCCCCTGTGGCAAATGCCTTAATTGTAAAAAGTTTGACGGATGTGTAACATTTATCTGCCGGTTTGCGTCATACGATTATCATAGACGGTGAGATAATGACGAAAAGTACTGTACGCTCGGTTTTCCGGTGATTTACCGGCGGCCGGTCGGGGATTTCTCCCTGCTCCACCCCAGTGTTTCTCTGCTGGTGGGAGCTTGCCCCATATCCGGCTTCCTAAGCGTGCTTTGAAGGTATTGTCAATGAGCTAATGACAATTCGCTGTGGGATCCCCTGCACTGGCAGGCAGATAATAGCGGTTTCATTAAAAAATGTCGGAAATTAGCACTTCAAAACACCTATCGCCCGGATGACGGAAAAGGAGTACAACAAATGCGTGGATCTGTATAGCGATAACCTCTTCCGGTTTATTGTGAAAAATCTTGAACATACGGAGGATGCCAGGGATGTGGTACAGAATGCGTTTGAAATATTATGGAAACATTGTAATGATGTGCCTTTTGAAAAGGCCAAGAGCTATCTTTTTACGGTAGCTTACCATAATATGATCGATCATGTGCGGAAGGTGAAAAGGGTGTCGCTGGTAGAAGAATTCAAAGAAGAGGCACGGGTTTCGGAGCAAAAAATCCATAACGCGCGCAGTATCATAGAAAAAGCCCTCAACAGGCTCAGCGATGTACAGAAGTCGCTGATACTGCTGAAAGATTACGAAGGTTACAGTTACGAGGAAATCGGGGAGATTATGCAGCTGAACCCCTCCCAGGTGAAGGTTTATCTGCACAGGGCACGGGCCCACCTCAAGGAATACCTGGTGAAGATGGAAAACGTGATTTAAATGAAAAAGGTATTCAAAATCAGCTAATTATGTCAATCGACATTCACATATCAAACTACGAAGAGTTCCTCTACAGTTATGTAGACGGGGAGTTGGATGCAGCAGCAACGGCAGCCCTGGAAGCATTCCTGGAAGCGCACCCGCAGATCAGGCAGGAGCTTGATTTGCTGATGGCCGCCCGCCTGACGCCCGATGAGGACATTCAGTTCGATGCCAAAGCCTCCCTTTACCGCGGCTCCACCATCGATCTGCAGAACTACGAACCGTTCCTGATCAATTATATCGACGGTGAGCTGACCGGTAGCGAAGCCGCCCAGGTAGAACGCTTCACCTCCGCCCATCCTGCCATTCAGAAAGAGCTGGATATCTGGAAGGCCACCCGCCTGCAACCGGATATGTCCATCCGTTTCGACGGCAAAGCAGCCCTTTACCGCCACTCCACCAACGTACGCCGGATGCGCCCCGCCTACTGGTGGGCCGCCGCTGCCGCCGTGGTGGCCGGTGCGCTCTTTTTCATTCTCCCCGCAGACCGTACCGTACCTGACCCGGCCATTGCAAAAGTGGAACCGTCACAGGCACCGACCCCGCAATCTGCCGGCCCCGCTGTGACGGAGCAGACGGCTCCTGAGGCAAACAGTACAGCGGAACAAACCGCCCCTGCTGCCGAAGCCTCCACCACTCCGAAAACCGTTCCGCAGCGAAATGCGGCCTCCGCCCCGCTGCTGGCCGACAACCGGCCTGCCAGAAAGGAGACCACCGAGCCGACAAAGGCTGCGGCGATGCACCTGACAAGCATTCCAACGGAATCTACCACATCGCAGACGGCTGTGGATGCCGGGTTGACCGCCGAAGTGCAGAAAGTTCCTGAACAGACCTCCACAACGGCCGCCAACCTTCCGCTTTCAGTGGCCAACCCACCAGAAGCGGCGCTGGCTACCGCTCCACCGCCGACCAACCCGCCAGGTGAGCTCATTATGTCGGTTACCGGCAACGGCATCGAAAGCAAGGTGCTGGATAAGGTGACCAATGTGGCACGATTGTTTGCAAGAAAAAGAAATAAATAACCGGCCGTAACCGGTGAATCACATAATTGATATGAAGCATAAAATTTTACTCACCTTGCTGGCCGTCACACTTGCTTTGGGCGCTTCCGCCCAACAGGCTGCGATAGATACCATACAGATCAAGGGACTGATTATTCTGAAAGGGAAAAACGCCCAGGGGAAAAATGTATTCAAGGCCTACCAGGATACAACGTATGCCCGCCAGAAGCTGAAAAAGAACCTGCATACCAAATGGCTGGTGGTAGACCTGGGCTTCAATAACTACCGCGACAGAAGCAATTACTCGGATGCCATGATCATGTCGCTGTACCCCGCCAACAGCTCATTGAACCAGGGTGCTCCCATCTTCACCCTGCCCACCGTCGAAAAAAGCTACGACTATTCCGGCCAGGCATTGAACAGGTTTGCGCCCCGCATGGCAAGCGAACCGCTGACGCAGGCCGAATTCAAGGTGATCACGGGCAAGTCCGTCAACTTCAATGTGTGGGTGATTATGCAACGGCTGAACCTCTATAAGCACAAGCTCAACCTGATATATGCCGCCGGCCTGGAAATGAATAATTACCGCTTCGCCCGCAATATCACATACATTCCGGGTTACCATCCTTCGGTTATCCGCGATTCGGTGGAGTTCTCCAAAAACAAACTGTTCGTGCAATACCTGACCATCCCCGTCATGCTGAATTATACCTCCAATCCCGCCCGCCCCGGCCGCTCCTTTAAAATGAGCATGGGCCTGTCAGGAGGTTACCTGCTGAAAGCCCGTACCAAACAGGTAAGCGAGGAAAGAGGCAAAATCAGGCGTGCAGACGACTTCAACCTGAATAAATGGCGCCTCGCGCTGACAGGGGAAGTGGGCTACGGGCCGGTTAAATTGTACAGCAATTTCGCCCTCACCCCCCTGCATGAATATGGGCTCGAGCAATATCCTTTTTCAGTCGGTTTTCGGTTTAATGGATTCTAACCTGTAACTTTGCAGTCCGTTCGCAGGGAAAATAAAACCCGGTAACCCCGGTAACAAAATCATGCTGCTATTTATCCTATATAAAACTGTACACACAAACAAATGAGTATGCGATCTATTTTGACCTTTCTTGTAGTGGTGTGTGGAATTGTGCTGATGCATGCAAGTGGAATAAAATTACCTGATAACCCAACTCCTTTCAACGCAAAGAGCGGGGCCGCAGAATTGGCGATCCCTGGCAGCAGCCCGAAATTACCGGCGCCGGAGGCCACCGAGGCGCTCGTTTATATGCCCGATAGCCTTTTCCAGTCGTACCGCGGAGATCATAACCTCTACGTGACCAACCACTATCATGTGTTGTACGTTAAAACCGACTCTTCATTCCTGACCCCGCAGGGGCCCGTGGTGAGAAGCCGCATAGTGGCCACCAACCTGCTGTATCGCTGATTTTAGCCGTTAATCCTCTCCAGTTGTAAAATATCATGGTTTCCCCCGGAATATCGCCCGGACATATTTATATTTGGAAACAATAATTTTTAAACCAACTGTATGAGAGTTATTAACCTGTTTCTATGCCTTTTGCTTGCAGGTTCGCTGCAGGTGTATGCCCAAAATAAACATGCATGGAAAGAAGCCACGTCGGGCGGTTACAAATACCGCTACGTATCCGGTGACCCCATGCAGGCCCGCTTTTACACCCTGAAAAACGGCCTGACGGTTATTCTGAGCGTCAATAAAAAGGATCCCCGCATTCAGACCCTGATCGGCGTGCGTGCCGGCAGCAACAGCGACCCGAAAGACCATACGGGGCTGGCCCACTACCTGGAGCACCTGCTGTTCAAAGGCACGCAAAAATACGGGTCGCTCGACTGGGCGAAGGAAAAACCTTACCTCGACCAGGTGGAGCAATTATATGATACCTACAATAAAACCACCGGAACCGAAAAACGCAAGGCGATCTACAAACAGATCGACAGTGTGTCTGGCGTTGCGGCGAAATACGCCATCGCCAACGAGTATGATAAAATGATGACGGGCATGGGTGCGCAGGGCACCAATGCGCATACCTGGGTGGAAGAAACGGTGTATGAAGAAGATATCCCCTCCACGGCTGTTGACAAGTTCCTGGCCGTTCAGGCGGAGCGCTTCCGCGACCCAGTGTTCCGTATCTTTCATACCGAACTGGAAGCAGTGTATGAAGAAAAGAACCGTGGCCTCGATAATGACGGCCGCAAGATGTACGAAACCATGCTGGCCACGCTGTTCCCCACCCACAATTACGGGCAGCAGTCTACCATCGGAACCGTCGAGCACCTGAAAAATCCTTCGCTGAAAGCCATCCGGAAGTTTTACAACGAATTCTACGTACCCAATAACATGGCCATCGTGTTTGCAGGGGATTTCGACCCGGACTATGTGATCAAACGCATCGACGACCAGTTTGGTTATATGAAAACCAAACCCGTCAACGAATACAAAGGCCCCGTTGAAAAACCGATCGCCGGCCCCATCGTGAAAGAAGTGTTCGGCCCCGATGCGGAAAACGTGAACATCGCCTACCGTATGCCCGGCGCGCTGGACACCAAAAACGCCGTCATTCTTACCGTATTGTCGCAGGTACTGTCCAACGGCAAGGCCGGCCTGCTCGACCTCAACCTCAACAAACAGCAGAAGCTCCTGGGCGCCGGTGTAAGCACCCTCCCCTGGAAAGATTATACCGTATTCGCCCTGAGCGGCAGGGCCAAACAGGGCCAGTCGCTCGACGAAGTGAAAGACCTGCTGCTCGCGCAACTGGACATTCTCCGCAAAGGGGATTTCGATGCCGGCCTTATCACCGCCATCGTCAACAACTTCAAGCTGTACGAAGTGCAGGGCCTGGAAAGCAACGGCAACCGCGCCAACAGCCTGATGGACGCTTTCATCAAACACAAGGGCGGCAACTGGCAGTACGATGTGGCGTACATCGACGATATGAGCAAAGTGACCAAAAAGGATATCGTGGATTTCGCCAACAAATACCTGGCGAACAACTATGTATTGCTGTACAAAAGAAAAGGGGAAGACAAGAGCATCGTTAAAGTCGACAAACCGCCGATCACACCGGTGGAAGTGAACCGCGATGCACAGTCGCGTTTCCTGAAAACCGTGGCCGACATGCCCGAAACAGCCGTAAAGCCGCAATGGCTCGATTATAACAAAGACATCACCAAAGGAAAAGTAGGCAACACCGACCTGCTCTACGTGCAGAATAAAGACAACGGCCTGTTCCGTCTGTATTACCGCTTCGACGTGGGTAGCTGGGGCAATAAAAAGCTGCCGCTCGCCGCACAGTACCTGCAATACCTCGGTACGGACAAATACTCTTCTGAAGAGATCAGCAAGCAATTTTATAACATCGCCTGCAATTTCAACGTGGCGCCTGGCGCCGAAGAAACCACCATCTCCATTTCAGGCCTCCAGGAGAATTTCGACAAGGCGGTGGAACTGTTCGATCACCTGATCAACAACTGCAAGGCAGACGAGCAGGTGCTGGCAGGCATGAAAAACAGGCTGCAGAAAGCCCGTGCGGACAATAAACTGAACAAAGGGCAGATTATGAGCGGCCTGCGTTCTTACGCAACATACGGGGCTAAAAATCCGTTTAATAATCAACTGAGCAACGATGAGCTGAACGCGCTGACCGCCGGTGAACTGGTGGATTTACTGCATGCGCTGCCAACGTATAAACATACCGTGATTTATTACGGTCCTGAAACGCTGGACAAGGCAACCGCCGGCATTCAGCGCCTGCACCGCCTCCCCGCCGAATTCAAAGCAACGGAGGGCAACAAACAGTTCGAAAAAGTGCAGCAGGCGGCCAGTAAAGTACTGTTTGCCGATTATGACATGGTGCAGGCTGAAGTGAACTGGGTGCGCAACGGTAACCTGTATGATCCTTCCAGCACCGCGGTGGTGAATCTCTTTAATAACTACTTCGGCGGCGGCATGGGATCCATCGTATTCCAGACCATCCGCGAATCCAAGGCCCTGGCGTATTCCACCTATGCGTTTTACGCCGCGCCCAACAAAAAAACAGACCGGTATGCCGTGCTTGCCTATGTGGGCAGCCAGGCGGACAAAATGAATGAAGCCATTGCCGGTATGAACGAACTGCTCACGGTGATCCCCGAGTCGGAAAAAGCTTTCGAAACGGCCCGCAGCAGCATGAAAAAAGATATCGAAACCGAGCGCATCACGCAGGACGGGATTATTTTCTCCTACCTGAATGCGCAGAAACTCGGGTTGGATACAGACATCCGGAAAAACGTGTACGAAAGCATCGACGGACTGAAATTCTCCGACGTGAAAAAGCTGCATGAGCAGAACATCGCAGGCAAGCCGTATTCCTATTGTATCCTGGCTTCCGAGAAACGCGTGAAGCTCGACGATCTGAAGCAATATGGCGAGGTGCAGAAGGTGTCGCTCGATGAAATATTCGGCTACTAAACAACACAACAGCATAATAATGAAGGGAGTGCAATTGAATTGCGCTCCCTTCTTTTTTTTAACACAATATTCACGTTTCCTTCTCCGTTTATCTAGTCGAAAATCACCTATGTTACAATGTGGCGCTATTGCTGTTTGATCGTCTTATTACCGCTTTTTGCATTTGAGCACAACTACAACGATCTGTACACCGTCAGGCTGAACCCGGCCAGGATTGATGCGGACAAAGTGTTTCTGCTGATAGATAAAAGCGATTACCGGATGTATCTTTATGAAGATGTGACGCTTATAAAGATATACAAAGTCGTATTCGGTAACCGCGACGTTTCAGACAAATTTATACAGGGCGACCGCCGCACCCCCAACGGTACCTTCCGCATTTTATCCAAACGCTACGATAACCGCTGGAGCCGTTTTCTGCACCTCGACTACCCCAACGAAGAATCTTACCAGCGGTTTCACGAGCGCCAGGCAAGCGGCCTTATCCGCAAAGGCGCCGACATCGGCGGCGGCATCGGCATCCACGGCGTGGAATATGCTTCCGGCATCCGCGATAACTATGTAGACCAGCGCATCAACTGGACGCTCGGCTGCATCAGCCTGAAAAACGGGGATGTGAACGAGCTGTACGAAGTGGTGAAAGTGGGAACCCCTGTTGTGATCCGTCCCTGAGCTTTTCCTGAAAAATATTGTAAATTAAAAAACCGCCGGCGCGCGTAACTCGTAAATCAATTCACACTCAAACTTATTGATTATGAAAACGCAATTTTATTTCACGCGGCGCGTGCAGGGATTCTTTTTGCTGATTGCGTTGGTGACAACTGTGGCCGGCTGCAGTAAAGACGATGATCCGCCGGCCATGCGCAGCAAAACGTACACCTACGCTTTTAACACCGGCCAGGTAGGCGCGGGCACTGCGTATAACGGAACGCACGCAAAAACACTCACCGCTACCGTGCGGCTCGACGAACAGGCGAACAATACCACCAAGGTAACCGTCACCCTCACCAACACAATCAACGGGCAGAAGTATCCCACGCATGTGCACGATGGCAGAACACCCACCGCCGGCGATCCGCTGCCGTATGTGCAAACGCCCAATGCCGCCATATTTGCGGCTGAAATCACGGGAAACGGCGGCACGGCTACCGCCTCCAATGTATCCACGATGACGTACGAAAACCTGACGACGATGTATAGCGGATTTTTTGTGGTGCACGACATCACTATCATGAGCACCACCGACCTGAAGACTTACCTCGTAGTGGGCGCGTTTGGAAAATGACCATCTCTCTCCGCCTCTCCCGGCGCGTATGGCAGGCCCTGCCGTAGCTGACCTTCGGGCCGGCTAACGATCACAATAATTAAGTCAGCCTGTGTGTATTGATTCCCGATAATCGGGAGCGGGGGCTTATTGTCTGTTTGTCAAAACGCGTGGTTCCCCAAGTGAGAAAATGAAAAAGGCGCCGTTACTGGCGCCTTTTTCTATAACAAGAGGTGATGTTAAATCTTACCATGTTTGATTTCCTCCACCACAGCAGGGTCTAGGAGGGTGGTGGTGTCGCCGAGATTGTCCAGCTCGCCTTCCGCGATTTTACGAAGGATGCGACGCATGATCTTGCCGGAGCGTGTTTTCGGCAGGCCGCTCACAAACTGGATTTTATCCGGTTTGGCGATGGGGCCGATGATGCGGGCCACGGTTTGCATGATGTCTTTTTTGGTCAGCTCCGGATCCTTGACATGTTTTTCGGAGATAACGAAAGCATAGATACCCTGTCCTTTGATTTCATGCGGATAGCCTACCACAGCGCTTTCTACCACGCCGGCGTGCATGTTGATGGCGTTTTCCACTTCGGCGGTGCCGATGCGGTGACCGCTCACGTTCAGCACATCGTCCACTCTGCCGGTGATGCGGTAAAAACCGTCTTCATCGCGCAAACAGCCGTCGCCCGTGAAGTACAGGTTTTCGAAAGTGGCGAAATAGGTGGTGCGGCAGCGCTCATGATCTCCGTAGGTGGTCCGTATCATGCCGGGCCAGGGGAACTTGATGCAAAGGTTGCCGTTCACGCCGTTTCCTTCGATTTCCTTCCCGTTTTCATCTACAAGCACGGGCTGGATGCCGGGCATGGGCAAAGTGGCATAACCCGGTTTCTCCGGTGTGACGCCGGCGATGGGGGCTATCATGATACCGCCCGTTTCCGTTTGCCACCAGGTGTCGGTAATCGGGCAGCGCCCTTTGCCGATCTGATCTTTATACCAATGCCAGGCTTCTTCGTTGATAGGTTCCCCCACGGTGCCGAGGGTGGTGAGTGAGCTCAGGTCCTTGTGGTTCACCGGCCCCAGGCCAAAGCCCATCAGGCTGCGGATGGCGGTGGGAGCGGTGTACAGCACGTTTACACGGAACTTGTCCACGATGTCCCAGAACCTGCCGGCGTCGGGATAAGTGGGTACGCCTTCGAACATCAGCGTGGTGGCGCCTGCGCTCAGCGGGCCGTACACGATGTAACTGTGACCTGTGATCCAGCCGATGTCTGCCGTGCAGAAATACACCTGGCCGGGTTTGTATTGGAATGCGTTAATGAATGTATAGTTGGCATACACCATGTACCCGCCGCAGGTATGCACCACGCCTTTGGGTTTGCCGGTGGAGCCGGAAGTATAAAGGATGAAGAGCATATCTTCCGCGTCCATTTCTTCTGCCGGTACGGGCGGGTTGCCCATGGTTTCCACCTGTTTGATCTCATCTTCCCACCATACGTCACGGCCTTTGAGCATGCTCACGGGCGTGCGGGTGCGGGTACATACGATCACTTTTTTAACGGAGGGGCATGCCATCAGGGCATCGTCTATCACAGATTTCAACGGAATGTCCTTCGCGCCGCGGAACGCACCGTCGCAGGTGATCACCAGCGTTGCCTGCGCATCCTGGATGCGGTCGGCAATGGACTGTGCACTGAAACCGCCGAACACCACCGAATGGATGGCGCCGATGCGGGCACAGGCCAGTACGGCAATGGCCAGTTCCGGTATCATGCCCATGTAGATACAAACACGGTCGCCTTTTTTCACGCCGTTATTCTTCAGTACGTTGGCAAACTGGCACACCTTGTTGTGCAGTTCGCGGTAGGTCAGAATACGGTGCCTTTCTTCCGGGTCGTTCGGCTCCCAGATGATGGCAGGCTGGTTGCCCAGCGTACCCAGGTGGCGGTCAAGACAGTTTTCGGTAATGTTGAGTTTCGCCCCGGTAAACCATTTCACATCCGGTTGCTTGAAATCCCATTCCAGTACTTTGTCCCATTTCCTGCGCCAGTAAAAATGATCGGCTACGTTTGCCCAGAATCCCTCCGGGTCAGTTACACTGTGCTGCCAGGCCTGCTGATAGTCTTCAAAATTCTTGAGTTGATATGGGTACGACATGATTCCCAAAACGATTTATTAGTTTATAACAGTTTTTGTAAACGGGGCTTAAATTTAGTGAATAAAGATTGAAGATTATCGAATTTACTATCAAGAATGTTGAATTTAATATAATAAAACGGCGGATGGCGACCCATTTGAGCCGCCTCCGCCTGTATCAACACCAGTGAATTTTAAAGGTTCTTTATACGCTCTTTCGCGTAATTGTGTACGTTGATCTCATCTTTCCCCTCCGGCTTCGCGTTTTTGACGAACTGCTGGTAAAACCGCTTTGCCTTCGCCGGGTCCTGCATGTGCTGGTCGTAAATACGCGCAATGCCGTACTGGCGCATAGGATCGTGAAAAAGGAAATAAGCCGTGTCGTAATGCGCGATGGCGGCTTTGTATTGTTTCATCTGCTCATAATTATCCGCCAGCGCCGTGTAATAACCGTCCAGCGCTTTCGATTTGGCCATTTCGATGCATTCCTGCAAAAGCACATTGCTGCTGTCGTACCGCATCTTCCCGGCATAAGAAAGCGCGGCATAATACTTCACCGTTTCCGGCGCGGCACCCGCCATCACCATTATTTTGTCGTGCACGCGAATGCAGCTGTCGTATTGTTTGAGGGCGTAGTGGGATACGGACAGGAACATCAGCGCCGTAGGATGCAGCTCTTTCCGGGTGATGAGCGGCTCGCCGTACAGGGTGACGTCGCGGAATTTTTTTTGCTGGTAGGCCGAGCGTATCAGGAGGTAGCTCACTGACACCTGCGAACTGTCGAATGCATAATATGTCTTCAGTACACTATCTGCCGCGGCGTAGTTTTTCCGGTCGATGAACTCCGACCCCAGGAACGTTACTGCATTAACGTCTTTCGGGTTGAGGCGGTGCGCCTGTTTCATGTAATAGAACGCGGTGTCGGCCTTGCCCACTGCTTCGGAGCAGGCATAGGCCAGCTGTTTGTAATAAGCTGCATTGTCGGGCCGCAGCTGCAGCAGTTTTTCGAAATAGGGGATGGCCCGCGCCGAATTTTTCTGGCTGCGCGCCATAATGCCGAGGTTCTGGTTGGCGGCAATGTGGTTGGAATCGAGCTCCAGCACCCTATGGTAATTTTTTTCGGCCTGGGATAGTTGCCCGCTCTGATAATACGCGTTGGCCAGCAGGGCGAGACCGTTGGGATGTTGGGGCTTCACTGTTTCTTCGAGGTAGTTGATCGCTTTATCGTATTGCTGCTCCTGGAAATAGTCCATCAGGAGGGCTTTGTCGATATTATCCTGTGCAAGCAAGGTAACGGCGCACAGGAATGCGATGGCGGATAGGAGCATTTTCTTCATGCGGGATCGGTTTACTGATGATAAAACTAACGATTTAGTTTAAAAAAGAAAAATTTAGTTTGAGGGAGGCGTGTCGTTGTTCCGGATATGCACTTCCTGCTGCGGGAAAGGGATTTCGATGTTGTTTTCGGCGAACACACGGCAGATGGCGGCGAGGATGTCGCTTTTCAGGATGATCCAGCTGCCGATGTCGCCCCAGAACAAAATCCTGAAATCGATGGAACTGTCGTTCAGCGCATGCACCAATATCAGCGGAGCTGGCACGGATTGTACGCCTTCCTGGTTTTGCACGATGTCGCGCAGCAGGTCCTGCGCTTTTTTGAGGTCGGTGCCGTAAGCCACGCTGACGATCAGTTCCACGCGCCGCATGCGGCTGGAGAGGGTCCAGTTGATGATATGCTGCGAAAGCAGGTCGCCGTTGGGCACGATGATCTCCGAGCCGTCGACTGTCACGATCCGGCTGGCCCGGATGCCGATCTCGCGCACGGTGCCGCTTTCCTGCCCGATGTTGATCACATCACCAATTTCGACAGGTTTTTCAAATGCGAGAATGACGCCGGAAACGAGGTTGTTCACGATGTTCTGCAGCCCGAAGCCAATGCCCACGCTCAGGGCGCCGATGATGATGGTGAGTTTGTCGATAGGAATGCCGGACGCGGCAAAGGCCAGCAGCAGGCCTGCCGCCAGCACGCCCAGCCGGACGAGCAGCACGGCGCTGTTCCAGCGGTTCTTTTTCACCATGCCGTCGGGTTGTTTATGACCGAATATAAACACCATCAGCTTGCTGATCAGAAAGGCCAGCCAGATGACCACCACAAAAATCAGGATGCTGGAAAATGAAAAGGTGGTGTTGCCTATTTTCCTTTCGGTTTCAAGAAAGGTGAGCGCCTGGTCGCGGATGGTGCTGTAAATGTTAAGATTTTTCAGCAGGATGACCAGCCACCCCAGCCCCGCGAGAAAATAAAGCGTGGAGTGCAGCCCTTGTTTGATGCGGTTAAAGTCGAGGAAAGCGGAGAAGCGGCTGTTGGTCTTGTATGCCTCCACATGCAGGTAAAATGTTTCGAACAGCACCTGTACGACGATGATCAGTGCCTGCGCGGAGATAAGGCTGAACACCGCGCTGATGCCGAGGAAACGGGTCAGCATCACACGGCCCGTCAGGTTTGCGAGCACGGCGGCAACGGTCATGCCTATACTAAGCCAGATCAGGGCGCGCACAAACGCCGGCATCGGCTTGGAGCTTCTATTTTGCATTCGCAGGAACCACCAGCAGTTGGCCAGCGTGCCCACTTGCAGCACCAGTTGCGCCCAGCGCTCCACGAAAGTCGACAGCAGCATCAGGTTCAGGACAGCGAAGCCGGAATAGAGGATCAGCAGCAGCCACCACTGCCATTGCAGCCAGCGTGAGCTCTTGTCCTTGAGAATCATCGTGACGCAGGCCGCCTGGATGAGCCACAGGATACCCAGAAAAGCAGCCGGCGGATTCATGTACAAAAACGGGCCGAGCGTAAAAATGAAAACCAGCGCGGTGAGCAGCGGCCGGTGGCTGGCGTGTGGGGCGTTGGCGAAAATGCCGTTTTTATCGGGGTGCGACTTGCGGATGCGCGCTATGCTGTTCAGCAGCCAGAAGAAGTATACCAGGAAACAGCCAATGATCAGTGCATGAATGTCCCAGTTATAGCGGAAATAATAATTGAGCACACGGGCGGCGGCCTGAAAAGAAAGGGGGAGGGCATCGCCGAATGGCGACATAAAATGCCGCGGGCGGGCGCTCCAGAGGTTTTCCTCCTCCCGTTTGAAAATATTCTGCTGGGCGTTGGTGAGCCGGAAGTCCACCTCATCCAGCATATCGGTGATGGTGATATAATTCATCGCCACCCTGTTCTGCAAAACGCCGATGCGCATAAGGCTGTTACGGTTGGCGGTATCGGCCTGGAGCCATTTTTTGTTGAGCTGTGCCAGCTGGTTGACGTAGAGCGATTGCAGGGCCGGGTCGTCGGGCAGGTGGCTCAGCACACTGTCGTGCAGGATATTGTTGATTTCCGTGCTCATGTCCGTGATGGTGCGGCTGTAGGCGAAGAGCGACTTTTGCCATCTGCTGTGCAGTTGTTCCATTTCGAGCAGTATCACTTGCAGGGCGGAGAGGCTGCGGATGTTCATCACCCGGTGATTCTCCAGGATGTTGTTGTGAAGGGCCTTGACGATGCGTTCCGAGGCGGGAAGCTCCGCGGCGATCTCGGTGGTATCGAAACCGCGACGCAGCGTATTGTTCACCTGGTTCAGCATCTTGGTCATGTCTTCCACCCGTTCCACCACGTCGGTTACTACCGTGTCCGAATCCGTGCGGGGGCTTTGGACGGGAGCGACGGGTTTTTGCCGGGTCTGCGCAACAGCAGCGGCAGCGGCGAATAACAGGAAGAGGCAAAGGCGTCTGGAGAAAGGAGGCATCATGGTATCAATAACAAAAAAGCAAAAAGGATGTTGCTCCTTTTTGCTTTTTCCGTTACTGATGGGGGTTAGTTCAGGCAGTCAGCGCTTCGTTGCCCGTGGCAATGATCGTGACCCTGTTGGCCAGCGGTGCGTCAATGGGCATTTCCTGGTAGGAGAGGTGGCTGACGCCTTTGATCCGGCTAACCGGAATGGCGTTGATCTCGCGCCCGGGAGAAAAGTGTTTCAGTTCTCCGTGCACGGTAACCGTCACATGCGAAATAGCATCGCCGCCGGTTTTGTGCAACTGATGGATAAAACCGGTGATGACCGCTCTGAGTTGTTCTTCATGCATATTGGAGGCATTGGTGTGTAGCATCGGTCCTTGTTGTTTTGGTGATGAAACGGGTTAATAACGTGCGATACAGCCCATTGGTTTACGCAATTGTGCATCAGCGGGGCCTGTAAGCATTGCTGTGAGCCAGCAGCCTTTTCAGCAGGCTGTCGCCCACCGCCAGAATCTTGTCTTTTTCTGCATTGCTGAACGCCTTTTTGGTTTTTGTTTTCCGGTAAAAAGTAGCCTCGCTCCAGCCACACTCCTGGCATACGGACTCCCTGAACGATTTGGGCAGCTGAAGCATTTCTGTGTGGATGTCTGAGAGGAGGTTGAAGGATGAAAGTTTTTTTGATTCCATTTGCGAATAATTTTGTCAGTTTGAATGAATAAATGCGCAAAATGTCAATAGAAATGTTATATTGATATAGATAAGATCATACATTTAATTGACAGTCAGTACAAGTATAACAAAATTTATTTACAGTGGAATCAGTCTCCAAAAATATAATTCATGAGGGCGCGCGATTAAAACAAATCGTGCGCGACAAGCGCATGAAGATCCTTGATTTTGCGGAGCTGGCGGGCTTTTCAAACCAGATTGCGCATTATTATTTCCGCAAGGAAGCGATCAAGCGAGCCACGCTATTGGAGTTCTGCACATTATTGGGTATCAGCCTGGATGAATTTTATACATGGTCGAATCCGCGCCGTACGCCGTTGCAGCCGGTGTCCGACTTTCACTACGGCCAGCGTCTCAACGAACTGATAGAGGAAAAGGGCCTGAACAAAACGAAACTGGCCGAACGCATGGGCCTGAGCCGTCGGGCGCTGTACAACCTGCTCGACAAAGCGGCTTTCACCGGCGACCAGTTGAAAAAGATCTGCCAGGTACTGGATGTGGGCATGAAGGAATTTATGGGCAGCAGCCAGCTGGAAGACGGAGGCGTGGATATGGACCTGGAAAGCTGGAAAGACAAATATTACAAGCTGCTGGAAGATCATAACAGGGCGCTCGTGGAAATAGCGCGGCTCAAAGAGGAACTGCAGGAGCGGAGCGCATAGCATACATAAAAGTGCCATGGCCTTTGACGGGCCACGGCACCAGGGGGGTCTCAGTAGTCAAGGATGATATATTGCAATTCCAAATTGTAATCCCCTGCAATTTACACCCCACATCTCCTTCTCATATCCCGGATCGGGAAAATCATTTATGTATACGGGAATTTTTTCCGCTCGTATCTTCCTGAACCACTTGGATGTTTAAGACAAATTACATATATTAGCATATTATATATTTGTTTCAGGATTATCCCTATTATACCATGAAGAGCTGTTTTTTGTCTTTGGCAATGTGCCTTTTGTTGCTGGGTGGTAAAGCTCAGCGCGCCTCTGCTCCGGAGGTGAAGGAATTCGAAATTTTCTGGAAAAAGCTATATACGGCGATCGTTAAAAAAGATTACCAGGCGTTGAGCCAGTGCACGGAATTCCCACTGGTGGTGAAAAAGAGTCTCACCGATACGGCGGTGCAGACCATTGGCCGCGAAGAATTTTCTGCTTTTTTTAATGCCTACCTCGAACTGCCTGTCAGCGGAGAATTCGGTAATAAATACGGTCTGCTCCGTGCCCGTAAGACACTGAACGACGATGATATGTCGCTGGTGACCGAGGAGTCCGCTTCTGTGGAGGACTTTGAATTCCAGAAGGTAGACGGGCGGTGGAAGCTCGTATATGTCTATGCGACGGGTGATGAAGAATAAACGAGGGTTTATACCGGTAAATCCATCTGCCTGACGCCTGATCAGGTTGCGAATATTTTTAATATAAAATATAATTATACAGGGCATCTTATTCTCTTCAAATTTTCTGCGCGTAAAAACCAATTATTCCCGTAGCTTTGCACGATTTTTTAGTTCGCTGCGGGCTGGGAAATCGCATGGTTTTTCATTATCAATTGCTAATAAAAAAAGATGCCCAAAGACACCTCCATCAAATCTGTTCTCATTATCGGCTCCGGTCCTATTATTATTGGTCAGGCCTGTGAATTTGACTATTCCGGCTCCCAGGCGGCTCGTTCGCTGCGGGAAGAGGGAATCAAAGTGATTTTGATCAATTCCAACCCGGCCACCATCATGACGGACCCTATGATGGCAGACAAGGTTTACCTGCTGCCCTTAACAGTGGAAAGTATTGAACAGATACTGGAAGAACACCAGATCGATGCAGTACTGCCTACCATGGGAGGCCAAACGGCCCTCAACCTTTGTAAAGAGGTAGACGAGCTGGGGATTTGGGAAAAAAATAACGTACGGCTCATCGGCGTAGACATCAAGGCGATCGACAAGGCCGAAGACCGCGAGCAGTTCCGCCAGTGGATGATCGAACTGGGAATTCCCGTGGCGCCTGCCCGTACTGCCAACTCCCTGCTCGAAGGCAAGGAATTTGCGCAGGAAATCGGCTTCCCCCTCGTAATCCGCCCGTCCTTTACCCTCGGTGGTACCGGCGGAGGTTTCGTGCATGGCAAGGAAGACCTGGATGAAGCACTCGACCGTGGCCTTACCGCTTCGCCCGTTCACGAAGTGCTCGTGGAAAAAGCCGTACTCGGCTGGAAAGAATACGAACTGGAGTTGCTGCGCGACAAAAACGACAACGTCGTGATCATCTGTACCGTGGAGAACCTCGACCCGATGGGCATCCACACCGGCGACTCCATTACCGTGGCCCCGGCCATGACCCTGAGCGATACCGCTTACCAGGACATGCGGAACAAAGCCATCATGATGATGCGCAAGCTCGGCAACTTCGCCGGCGGCTGTAACGTGCAGTTTGCCATGAACCCGGAAAACGAGGAACTGATCGCCATCGAGATCAACCCCCGTGTAAGCCGCTCTTCCGCACTGGCTTCCAAAGCAACCGGTTACCCCATCGCAAAAATCGCCTCCAAGCTCGCCATCGGCTATACGCTCGACGAGCTGGAAAACCAGATTACCAAAACCACTTCGGCATACTTCGAGCCCGCGCTCGATTACGTGATCGTAAAAATGCCGCGCTGGAACTTCGATAAATTCAAAGGCGCCGACGATACGCTGGGCCTCCAGATGAAATCGGTAGGCGAGGTAATGGCCATCGGCCGCACCTTCCCGGAAGCCCTTCAAAAAGCATGTCAGAGCCTCGAGAACGACGCTGTCGGCCTCGGCTACTACGGCAAATCGCTGATGAAGAGCGAACAGCTTGTGGAAAAACTGAAGCGCCCCACCTGGGACCGCATCTTCCGCATCAAAGACGCGCTGATGGAAGGCATGTCCGTGAAATCGCTTCACCAGGCCACGCAGATCGACCGCTGGTTCCTGCACCAGATCAACGACATCGTGACCCTGGAAAAACAACTGGCGGAGCACGACCTCGAATCCGTGCCGGTAGACATGCTGAAAAGCGCCAAAGAAATGGGCTTCTCCGACAAACAGCTGTCCCTCATTTTCGGGAACTGTGAAGAAGATGAAGTGTATGAAAAGCGGAAAGCCCTCGGCATCACCCGTACCTACAAAATGGTAGATACCTGCAGTGCCGAGTTCGAAGCCAAAACACCTTACTTCTATTCAGCATTCGATACACAGAACGAAAGCATTCCTTCCGATAAAAAGAAAGTGATCGTGCTCGGCTCCGGCCCCAACAGGATTGGCCAGGGCATCGAGTTCGATTACTGCTGTACCCACGGCCTGCAGGCCATCCAGGAATGCGGTTACGAAGCCATCATGGTGAACTGTAACCCCGAAACCGTGTCGACCGACTTCGACATGGCCGACAAACTGTACTTCGAGCCTGTGTTCTGGGAACACCTGTGGGACATCATCGAACTGGAAAAACCCGAAGGCGTGATTGTGCAGCTCGGTGGCCAGACGGCCCTGAAACTGGCCAAGCGCCTCACCGAAAAAGGCATCAAAATCATCGGTACGTCTTTCGACAACATGGACATCGCCGAAGACCGCGGCCGTTTCTCCGACCTGCTGAAAGACCTCGGTATTCCTTACCCGAAATATGGTACCGCTTATAATACGGACGATGCTATTGAAGTGGCAAAAGAAGTGGGTTACCCTGTACTGGTGCGCCCCTCCTACGTACTCGGCGGCCAGCGGATGCGGATCGTGATCAATGAAGAAGAGCTGGAACAGTCTGTACTGAGCCTGCTCAAACATCTGCCCGGCAACAAAATCCTCATCGACCACTTCCTCGACCGTTGCCAGGAAGCAGAGATCGACGCCATTTTCGACGGTGAGAACTTCCATGTGATGGGCGTGATGGAGCACATCGAGCCGGCGGGTATCCACAGCGGCGACAGTAATGCCGTACTGCCTGCGTTCAACCTGAGCCAGCTGATCGTGACCACGATGGAGTACTACGCTGAAAAAATCGCCCGTGCGCTGGATATCCGCGGCCTCATCAACATCCAGTTCGCGATCAAAGACGGACAGGTATTCGTGATCGAAGCCAATCCACGCGCATCCCGCACCACGCCGTTTATCGCGAAGGCATACCAGGTTCCCTACCTGAACATCGCCACCAAAGTGATGCTGGGCGCCAACAAACTCACCGATTTCAAGATCGAGAAAAACCTGCAAGGGTTTGCCATTAAGGAACCGGTGTTCTCCTTCAACAAATTCCCGGGCGTGAACAAGGCGCTGGGCCCCGAAATGAAGTCGACCGGCGAAGCCATCCGCTTCATCAAAGACCTGCGCGACCCGTACTTCCGGACGTTGTATAAAGAAAGAAGCATGCACCTGAGCAAATAAGGTGTTGACATAACGAAGAAAAAGGCTGGCCTGAATGGCCGGCCTTTTTTTATGCGGATGCTCCACCACAACGCCAGTTCTCTCGACTCTTTACGGCATCATGTGCCTCGGATAAACGAGCCCTTTGAAATACGTCTAAATACTATTTTAACCTTGTTCATGCCCTGTAAAAAGCCTATGTCAAGCCTATGTGAAGGTTTCACATAGGCTTGACATAGGCTTAACATAGGCTTGATATATGATAATCAAAAAGGATACAAATACATTGAAGTGCCCCATGAATAATGGTTTGGCGTTTTTTGTGTTATCGGGATGGTGGTGGGCACTGCGAAAATGAGGGTGCTGAGAAAATAGTATCATTTCTGGGCATCAATTTTTACGGTGTTGGAGGCGCTCATCAAAAAAAAACCTAATTTCAGGATGTACCATTGTTTGTGAATTATGTTTGTTAATCTCTGGAAGGCCACGCCCTTCCTGCGTTTGCTGCTACCCTTGGTGGCCGGTATCATTACAGGATTGTATACCGCAATTTTTCCCTGGTGGTTATGGATAATCTGTTGCACGGGTTGGTGCCTGCCGGCATTTTTGCCACTCGTATGGCGTTTCCGGTTGCGTTATGCCAGGGGCGTATGCGTCACCGGCGCCGTGTTTTGCCTCGGGATGGGGCTGCAGTACGAAGCAGATATCCGCCACCGCGCCGACTGGTTCGGGCATGCGGTAAAAGACACCGCCACGCTGGTAGTGAGGCTAACGGAGGAACCGGTCAAAAAAACGAATTCGTGGAGGGTGGAAGCGGAGGTGATCAATGCCGATGGCCGGGCCGGCACCGGGAAGATATTGCTGTACTTCCGCGAAGCACCGCCGCTTCACTACGCCGCCCGCCTCGTTCTGCGTACAGCCGTCCGCGTTATCAGCGGAAGCGGCAACCTCGGCGCTTTCGATTACGGCCGGTACTGCAGCTACCGGAACCTGTATCACCAGGCATTTCTGGGCAATTCAAACTGGCGGCAGCTGCCCGGCAACGACGGGTGTACGGGCGGGAAGTGGCTGGTGGCGGCGCGAAACTATTGCCTGCAGACGCTCAGGGCGTATATCCCGCACCGTGAGGAGCATGGCGTGGCGCAGGCGCTGCTGATCGGCTACCGCAACGAGCTGGATCAGGACATTGTGCAGGCCTACACCAATACAGGCGTGGTGCATATCATCGCCATTTCGGGGCTGCACCTCGGCCTCATTTACATCACGCTGCTGCAGCTGCTGCGTTGGCTGCCCGCGCGCCGGGCCGCGGATATCTGCAAAGCGCTGTTGCTGATCGCCGTGTTGTGGGCTTTTTCGCTGCTCACGGGCGCGTCGGCCTCGGTGTTGCGCTCGGCAGTGATGTTCACCACCATCGCCGTCGGGCAGTTCATGATCAGCCGGCATTCGAATATTTTCAATACGCTGGCCGCCGCCGCATTCCTGCTGTTGTGTTACCAGCCGTATTTTTTGCTGGATGCGGGTTTCCAGCTGTCGTTCCTCGCCGTGGCGGGCATTGTGCTTTGTTATAAGCCGCTGTACGATGCCTGGATGATACGCAATAAATGGCTCGACAAAATCTGGCAGATGGTGGTAGTATCCTTGGCGGCGCAGGTTTTCACCTGGCCGGTGTGTTTATTCTATTTCCGGCAGTTCCCGAATTATTTCCTGGCCGCCAATCTGGTGGCCGTTCCGCTATCGACGGTATTGCTGTATGGTGAGATATTGCTGGTAGCCGTTCCCTGGCTGGGTGGGGCGCTCGGGCCTTTGCTGCAATGGGGGATAGCTGGCATGAACTGGATGATACAGCGGATAGATGCGGCTCCCGGCGCAGTGACCGCCAACATCTACATGAATTTCGCCCAGCTGTTATGCCTTTACGTCCTGACAATCGCCTGCTGTGTATGGTGGCTGCTGCAGCGTAAATTGGCCTGCTGGTGGGCATTAGGGGCGCTGCTGGCATTTACCGCGATCGGAACGGTCCACCGGCTCGAAGTGTTTAATCAGCCGGCGCTGATTGTTTACAATTCGCACAGGCAGATGTTGGTGGAGATCATTCACCAGGGAAGGGGGGTACTGATGAGCGACAGTGCCATTGCGTCAACGCCGCTGATCGCACCGGATACGCTGGCCGCATTTTCAAAATATACTACGCCCGCGCATCTCATCTACAACATCACAAAAACCGCCTTCATACCCCGCCCCAATGGCCTGATCGACTGCCATGGGAGACGCGTGCTGTTGTGGCAAGGCATGTTGCCGCCCGTTCCGCCGTCCCGTAAAATAAAGGTCGATTACATTATCCTGTCGAAAGGCGCCCCCCGGGATATCTCCCGGTTTGAAGAATTTTTCATATACGAAAAAATAATTTTTGATGCCTCCTGCCCACCTTTCCTCCTCCGGAAGTGGAAAAGTGACTGCAACAAACTACCTTTGCGCTGCTTTTCGGTTCCGGACAAAGGAGCCTTTGTTGTAAATCTCTAATTATTTCCTTGCATGCAAAAGCAAATCAAATCAGCATTGATCTCCGTTTTCTATAAAGACAACCTGGAGAACATCGTTAAAACATTGGGCCAGCAGGGTGTTACCATCTACTCCACCGGCGGTACGCAGAAGTTTATCGAAGAACAGGGTGTAAAATGTGTGGCCGTGGAAGACCTGACCGCATATCCCTCCATCCTGGGCGGGCGCGTTAAAACCCTCCACCCTAAAGTGTTTGGCGGTATCCTGGCGCGCCGCGAAAACCAGCAGGACCTGGATCAGCTGGCGCAGTACGAAATTCCGGAGATCGACCTGGTGATTGTTGACCTTTATCCCTTCGAGGAAACGGTTAGAAACACATCCGAAGAGCAGGCTATCATTGAAAAAATCGACATCGGCGGTGTATCCCTCATCCGCGCAGCCGGTAAAAACTATAAAGATGTGGTGATCGTGGCTTCCAAAAACCAGTATGCCGACCTTGAAAAGGCGTTGGTGGAAGGCAACGGCGCTACCACGCTGGAGCAACGCAGGCACTTCGCCGCAAAGGCATTTGAAGTGTGCGCTCACTACGATACCGCTATTGCTGGCTACTTCCTGCAAAACAGCGAAAAAGACTACTTCCAGCTGTCTGTTCCGCAGGGCCAGGTGTGTCGCTACGGTGAAAACCCTCACCAGAAGGGCGTTTTCTATGGCGACCTGAACGAAATGTTCGACAAACTGCACGGTAAGGAACTTTCTTACAACAACCTGGTAGACGTGGATGCAGCCGTACAGCTCATCGCTGAATTCACCGGCACCACTTTCGCCGTGATCAAACATACCAACGTTTGCGGCATCGCCACTCGTGCTACCCTGGCAGAAGCCTGGGAGGCAGCGCTGGCGGGCGACAAGGAAAGCGCTTTCGGCGGGGTACTGGTTTGCAACAAAACCGTAGATGCCGCGACAGCACAGTCCATTAATGAGATTTTCTTTGAAATCCTCATCGCGCCCGGCTTCGAGCCTGCCGCACTGGAGATTCTGCAGGCCAGGAAGAACCGCATCCTCCTGCTGCAGAAACAACCGCTGAAAACGCCGCAGATGTTCAAAAATGTACTGAACGGCGTACTGGTGCAGGATAACGACGAAGGCAGCTTCAAAACCTGGGAAGAATCCGGCGCACAGCCTGCCAACGCGGGCCAGAAAGCCGACCTGGAGTTTGCCAACATCGTGTGCAAACACCTGAAATCCAATGCAATCGCACTGGTGAAAGATCAGCAGCTGGTGGGCAAAGGCTGTGGACAGACGTCCCGCATCGACGCCCTCCGCCACGCGATCGAAAAAGCCAAACAGTTCCAGTTCAGCCTCGAAGGCGCAGTAATGGCTTCGGACGCGTTTTTCCCCTTCGACGACTGCGTACGCATCGCCAAAGCAGAAGGCATCTCCGCGGTAATCCAGCCCGGTGGATCCATCCGCGACAACGATTCCATCACCTATGCCAAAGAAAACGGGATGGTAATGGTGATCACCGGCATGCGTCACTTCCGCCACTAATAATAACTTACGGCATATAGAAAGGTATCTCTGTTCATACAGGGATACCTTTTTTTTGTATTATTGCCATCGCAGATGCCATTCTTACAGCAACATATGATGAAGGAAGCCGATGATGCGCAGTTGATCCGGACATACAAGGAAACGGGGGAACTGTCGTATCTCGCGGCCTTATATGAGCGCTATATGAACCTGGTATATGGTGTGTGCCTCAAATACTTCGATGAAGAGGCCAGCAAAGATGCCGTGATGCAGATTTTCGAGGAGCTGATCGACAAGGTGAAACAGCACGAGATCCAGAGCTTCCGCGGCTGGCTGCACGTGCTGGCCCGCAACCATTGCCTCATGAAGATCCGGGCCGCCAAGGGCCGGGTAGTGTCTATCGACGAGCACGGTTTTATGGAAACGGGGGAAAATAATCATCCTGATAACGGATTCAGCCTGGAAAACAACCTCCAGGCGATGGAAAAGTGCCTGGAAGCGCTGCCGGAAGAACAAAAACGGAGCGTGGACCTGTTTTACCTGAAAGAAAAGAGCTACCGCGAGGTGGCTGAAATGACGGGATATGAAATGAACAAAGTAAAAAGCTATATACAGAACGGTAAAAGGAACCTGAAGATCTGTATGGAGAAAAATTAATGGCTGATAATCAAGGACATATTAAACCTACCGCGGAGCTTATCCGCCAGTACCTGGAAGGTACACTGGACGATAAGACGATGCACGCCCTCGAGAAACAGGCGCTGGACGACCCGTTCCTGGCCGAGGCGCTGGAAGGTTATGCCCTGCACCCGGCCGATCAGCAGCCAGCGCTCGGTGAGCTGCAGTCAAGACTGGAAAAAAGGGTGGCCGCTGTAAAAAAAGTGCGCCGCCTTGATTACAAATGGCTGGCCGCCGCAGCTGTATTGTTGCTGGTGACTACTGGGGCCATCTTCTTCATGAATCGCCCTATGCGGCCCGCCGGTGAAATCGCCCAGCAAAAAAACAGTACTACCAGCGATTCGGTAGCCGCTGCAGCGACGCCTGCCACTGCTGATACCGCAGCCGCGGATATGGCGGCTAATCAGCAGGTGACGGAGCCTGCCGCAGAAGCGGAACAAAAACCGGTCAATCCTAAAAAGCCCGCTGCACCTAAAGAAACCGTCCAGGCGCCTGCATTTGCAAAGGACGACGTGGCCGATGAACGTGCGCGTTTGGACCAAAAGCAGCCCGCGCCAGTGGTGGCCGCGGCGCCTCCTCCGCCTCCGCCCGCGGCTAAAAGGATGACCTTGTCCGGAAGTTATACGGAGAAGGTGGATACTATCCGCATCGGCAAATATGCAGCGGATTCCACTACTTATGCCTTCCAACGGGCTCCCGGCAAAGTGGAGGGCGTAATCAGCGGCGCACCGAATAAATACCCCAACCACCGCGAAGAACGCGACGAGCGGCTGATCAGTGGAGTGGTGGTGGACGCGGAAACCGGCCGCCGCCTGCCGGGAGTGTCTGTTGTTGAAAGCGGCACCAATAAAGGCGCAATAACCGATACCGCCGGTAATTTTGCGCTCCGGGTAGACCCTGCCAACAAAGTGAAACTCGACTTCCAGTATATCGGCTACGAAAAGACAAATGTAGAAGTAGCCGCCAATAACAACCAGTTGAACATAAAGCTTCCGGCCAATAACCAGGCGCTGAATGAAACAGTGATAGTGGTTGGTAGAGCGAAAGATGTCGCGTACGGCAACAACGACAGGATCATGATCCGCGGGGCCAGTCGTCTGCCCGCCGGTAAAACACTGGCGCCGCACCCTTCCGTGTCGATGTTTGCCTACAGCAATTACCTCGAATCGCGGCGTAAACTGGTCATTCCAGGCCTGTTGGAAAACAAGAGCGGCCAGGTGCGTTTGTCCTTTACCGTTATGCCGGACAGTACGCTGAAAAATTTTAATGTGTTGGAATCAATGGGTGACGTGGCTAACAAGGCCGCCATCCGCATCATACGCGAAGGCCCTAAATGGGTGCCTGCTTCCGGCGGTAAAAAGGCAAAGGCCGAAGTGACCGTGCCGCTACTGTTGCTGAAGCAGGAGTAAAGAAAAAGGCGTTCCGGGATGGAACGCCTTTTTTTATGATTTGTTTCTTTCTTTCCAGAGCTGGTTGAAAGATTTGGGTGCAAATATCGGTAGCCCCCTCTCTTCATCCCCCCAGGCTTTCCCGAAGAGTTTGCCGATCACGAGGTTTTTGGTTTTACCGCCTACCAGGTTCATCATGCGCCGGCTGAGGCAGGCCTGTTTCCATCCGAACCAGCCCAGTTTTTCGCCACCGGAGGTGTGATGTTCTTCCACCGCCTTGTGCCGGTTATGGAGCAGCAGTTCGTGCAGGTTGATGCGCACGGGGCACACCTCCGTACAGTTACCGCACAGCGACGAGGCGAAGCTGAGGTGCATGTATTTTTCGATACCCTGCAGGTGCGGGGTGATCACGGCGCCGATGGGGCCGCTGTAGGTGGTTTTGTAAGTATGGCCGCCGATGTTTTTATACACGGGGCAGGCATTCAGGCACGAACCGCAGCGGATGCAATAGAGCGCTTCGCGCGCTTCCACGTCTTTCAGCAGGTTGGTACGGCCGTTGTCGATGAAGATGACATACATCTCGTCCGGGCCGTCGATCTCGCCTTCCTGGCGCGGGCCTGAAAGAATGGTGTTGTAAGAAGTGATCTGCTGCCCGGTGCCGTAAGTTGCCAGCAGTGGCCAGAACAGGGCGAGATCGTTGATGGAAGGCAGCACCTTTTCAATGCCCACGAGGGCGATGTGGGTTTTGGGGAACGACGTGCTGAGCCGGGCGTTCCCTTCATTTTCCGTTACCGCGATGCCGCCGATGTCGGCAATGATAAAGTTGGCCCCGGTGATGCCTACTTCCGCTTCGAGGTACTTCTGGCGGAGTTTTTCACGTGCCACCAGCGTCAGTTCTTCCGGTGACAGCTTGGGATCCGATCCCAGTTTTTCCGCAAACAACTGCGCCACCTGTTCCTTGCTTTTGTGCATGGCAGGCGTTACGATGTGGTAAGGCGGCTCATCGTCGAGCTGCTGGATATATTCGCCGAGGTCTGTTTCTATGCTTTCGATGCCGTTTTCCTGCAGGTAGTCGTTCAGATGGATCTCTTCCGTGGCCATCGATTTGCTCTTCACCACGGTTTTGCAGTTTTTGGCTTTGCAGATGGCCAGTATCTCTTCCCGCGCCTGTTCGGCGTTTTCGGCCCAGATCACCTTTCCGCCCCGTTTGATGAAGTGCATCTCGAAATCTTCCAGATGTTTATCGAGGTGCTCGATGGCCTTCCACTTCACGTTCTTCGCGCGTTCCCTGGCGGTGGCCAGGTCGGCAAACTGCAGCTTGCCATTCTTCACCGCAGCGTTGTATTTGCTGATGTTGAAGTTGATCGTATTGCGGTGACCGAGATCAGCCGCTTTTATTTCACTTTCAGAAAGAAAGGTGCTTGCCGTCTTGTTCATATGCCTGTAAAGATAGTCAAAAAGTGTTCGGGTGTTTTGCCGCGCAAAAGATTGCAGCTATTGTATCAGTAAACAAAAAAATCGTATCAAATATCTTCTTCTTCCAGGTGTTGTTTGGTGGCGATTTTATCCAGCACGGCGTAAAATTCCGCTCCGTATTTCCTGGTGATGGCTTCCTGTAAAAACCGGTACACGGGCACCTGCAGCTGGTTACCCAGTTTACAGGCCGGTTTGCAGATGCTCCATTTATCGTAATTCACCGCTTCGAAACTCTCGTACTTGGTGATGCGGATCGGGTACAGATGGCAGGAGATGGGCTTTTTATAATCGATGACCCCGTCTTTGTACGCTTTTTCAATGCCGCAGCCAACCACGCCCAGTTCGTCGATGGTGGCGTAGGCGCAGATGGCGCCGTTCACGATGGGTGTTACATGTCCATGCTCATCGTCCCAGGTATGGAAACCGGTTTTTTCAATTTCGGCGATGCCTGCTTCACGCAGGTATGGCTTCACTTTGGGGAATATTTTTTTCAGGATGGGCAGTTCCGCTTCCTCGAGCGGGGCGCCGCAATCGCCTGCCACGCAGCAGGCCCCTTTACAGGCGGTGAGATTGCACACAAAGTTTTTCTCCACCACCTCGTCACTGATATATTTATCATCGATCACTATCATCTTGCGCTCAATTAGCTTTCCATTGCAGGGTTTTGACCAGGTGCCACATATCCTCTTCCAGGAAGCGGTTCAGGGGCGCCAGGGAATCCGCATTGGGCGGTGCGTAAAAATACAACGCTCCGCGCAAAAAATGATGCCCTGAGTCTGTGGCATAAAATTGTTTGGCCGAAGCGGCGTTGCCGCCCACCTCATAAAACAGGCCGTGTACGCGGTGCGGGGTGTGGATGGCCTGCTCTTCGATGGATTCTGCCTTGTACGTATGCTTGTAAGTCAGTTTGAAAGCGTCGTTCACCAGCCTGTCGAGGCTGTTTTGGGCGCCCACCTGCTTATAGCTCATGTATATTTTTCCGTTAAAGTCGGGGAAGTCGATATTGATCCACCAGGGATTTTCCGCTTTTTCGTCGAAAAACAACGTGTCTTTGACGATGCTGGCGTATACCGGGTATTCGAACGTGTAGGGGTAACCCGGTTCGTTGAAGGTCTGGTACTTTTTTTCAGGCAGGTCTATCCTGAAGTAACCCCGTGGCTTGGGCGCAGAGCCCTGGTGGGCGCAGGCAGCCAGCAGGAAGGGCAGCGCTGCGAGAAAATAAATTACTGCTCTCATTCCGTTTCAACACCCGATTTAATGGTCACCTGTACCTTCTGGACGCGCATTTTAGTGACCTCCAGGACGGTAAAATCAAAATTGCCGAACGTGATCACACTGTTCTCTTCCGGGAATTTGCCGGACAGTTCCAGGATGAGCCCGCCGATGGAGTCGCTTTCTCCTTTTACGCTCTCGAACGTGTCCGGGGCGATGTTCAGGATGCGACAAACGTCGTTCAGCATGGTTTTGCCTTCGAAAACGTAGGTATGGTCGTTGACCTTGTTAAAGTTGAATTCTTCCTCGTCAAACTCGTCTTTGATATCGCCGATCACTTCTTCCATGATATCTTCCAGGGTCACGATGCCGGAGGTGCCGCCGAATTCGTCTACTACCACCGCGAAGTGCATGTGGCGGGTCTGGAATTCGTTGAGCAGGTCTTCTATCAGCTTGTGCTCATGGACGAAGAAAGGCTGGCGCAGCACTTCATGCCAGTCGAACGCGTCTCCCTTGCCCAGGTGCTGCAGCAGGTCTTTGGTATGGATCACGCCCACGATCGTGTCGAGGTTGTTTTTATATACGGGGAGGCGGGAGTAATGCAGTTCCGCTACCTGTTTGACCACCTCACTGAACGGAGCGTCGTACTCGAGGCCGTTCACGTCGAGGCGGGTGCGCATGATCTGTTTCACGGCGATATTGCCGAATTTGAGGATGCCGCGCACGATGTTCTTTTCTTCCTGGGAGGCGCCCGGTTCCACGCTCATTTCAATGACCTCGTCTATCTCCTGGTAATTGATCGGGCGGGTGTTGCGGTGAAAAAGGCGGGCTTCGATGCTTTCGCTCAGGTTCACAAAAAAGTTGCTGACAGGCTCCAGGGTGGCGTGAATGATATGCACGAACCACGCGAAGTAGGTGGCGAAGCGCATATTGTTCTGCGTGGCCCATACCCGCGGGAGGATTTGCCCGAAAAACAGCAATATCAGTGTAATCACCGCAATGCGCACCACGAACGACACGAAGGCCAGGTGCTGCAGGCTTTCCACCTGGTAAATCAGGTAGTTGGTGATAAAGATGAAGGCGATGTTGAAGAGGATGTTGGCGATCTGCAGGGATGCCAGCAGGGATTTCGGGTTTTCCAGCAGCCGCGTGATCATCTTGCCGGCGTTGTTCTGCCGGGTCTTGAGCACGTTTAAGTCCTTGTAATTCAGGGAAAAGAAGGCCACTTCTGCTCCGGAAACAATGAAGGTGAGCAGCAATACAATAAAGATAACGCCGAGAAACACCACAATATTCAGCGACGGAGATGCCGGCACTTGTAACAAAACGCTCTTGAACGGTAAAATACCAGCCGATAGGTGAACCAAGATATTTAAGCTTTGGTCAAAAATAATGGGAAAGAAATTCAGTTCGCTATAATTGAATCGCTTTCCCGCATGCAAATATAAAGAATGTACCGTTACGGGCGGATATTCTCTGTAAAACCTGGGTTATCCGGCCTTTTAAAACGGCAGGTCGTCGGCCGGTTCGCTCATAGGCGGAATTTCTATGCCTGTATAACCTTCGCCATGGCTCTGGGTAGAGGAGGAGCCGCCGGCGCCGGTGGAATGATGGTGATGTGGAAGCGGGTGGTCGCCATTATTAACATCCATCCGTTTGTCGAGCATCACCAGGTTATCGCCTACCACCTCGGTGGCAAATTTTTTATTGCCTTCCTTGTCTTCCCAGCTGCGGGTGCGGAGGCGCCCTTCAATATATACCAGGCTGCCTTTATGGAGGTATTTCTGCGCCAGTTCGGCAAGGCCTCTCCAAAGTACAACGGTATGCCATTCTGTTTGTGAAATGAGCTTGCCGGCGCGGTCTTTAAACGTTTCGGTCGTAGCCAGGGAGAATTTAGCTACTGCAATATTACCTTCCAGGAATTGAACATCGGGGTCTCTGCCAAGATTGCCAATCAGGATTACTTTATTAACACCTCTCATAATTGTAGGTTTTAATCTGTCCTATTATAATTTATTCTGCTCACGGTCAACCTTTCTAAAGTTAATATTTTTTTCCATTCAGCACATCAAATTTTTACCCTGCCGAACAGGGATACAGGGTATGGTACCAAACGCGGCGGCATCCGTCAACGTTGCAGGTAATCCACGATGATCTTCGGGAAAGCGTAATTTTTTAATTGATCCTCAGATACCTGCAGGTATCCTTCCGGCGTTTTGAATGCAGCGGGCACGGCCAGCTGCAGAAAACGGGCATGGATGGTCTGATGGGTGAGCTGCTGCTTTATTTCCACAGCGGGAGCGGTTATTTTGTAGGGGTATTTGCCGATGAGGCGCCGGAAATCGGCCGATTCCAGCACGGTTTCGTCTGCCGCGGGGGCGGAAGTTTCGATCAGCACGAATTCATGCAGGTTTTCCCAGATGTCTTTCCCCGTGCGCTTGCGGATGAAGAAACGGTCTTTCTGGTGCAGCAGCAGGTAATGGAAGTATCTTTTTTTAATGACGAGTTTTTTCGACTTCACCGGCACCAGGTCTGTGAGCCCTTTCTGGAAGGCTTCGCAACGGGCAGCCAGCGGGCAGCTTTTACAGGCCGGCTGTTGCGGTTTGCACACCACGGCGCCGAAATCCATGATGGCCTGGTTGTATTCGCCAGGCTGTTCACGGTGCAGCACTTCACCGGCCAGCTGCGTGAACAGTTTTTTGCCGGGAGTGGTGTCTGTGGGCGTGTCGATGCCGAAATAACGGGCCAGTACCCGGTATACGTTGCCGTCGAGCACGGCGTGGGGGAGGCTGAAGGCGAATGAGGCGATGGCCGCGGCGGTATATGCGCCCACGCCTTTCAGCTTGGTAATGCCCTCGTAGGTTTGCGGGAATTGCCCTTTATAAGCACCGGCGATGGTACGGGCTGCCGCCAGCATGTTTTTGCAGCGGGCGTAATAACCGAGCCCCTGCCAGAGGCGGAATACTTCCTCATCGGGCGCGGCGGCAAGTTTTTCGACGGTGGGGTAGGCGGAGATGAACCGTTCGTAATATGGCCAGCCCTGTTCTACGCGGGTTTGCTGGAGAATTATCTCGGAAAGCCAGATGCGGTAGGGATTTTTTTCACCTTTCCAGGGCATGGTCCGGGTGTTTTGGAACCGGTTCCAGGTCATGAGACAGTCAGTAAAAAATCTCTTTGTATCGGTCATTTGCACAAAATAATTTATATATGTCGATGTTTTTCTATATATTCGTGTCCCGGAAGCCTTTATTCGTGCTGAATTGCAGGGATTTAGGCTTTGACGGGAGCACAAATAAACGTATTTTTAGAGTGTTCTATCTATAACAAAAAATATTAAATTTTATTTGCTTGAAAATTCAGCAATTAAATTTTTTTTAATAACTTTGAAAACAAGTAATCCTCCGCTTCATTATGAGAAAAGCTGATTTGATTAACAACATTGCTGAAAAAACCGGCATCCCCAAAGTAGATGTGTTAGTAACACTCGAAGCCATGTTCAAGGAAGTAAAGGAGGCGTTAGCAAATGGCGAGCATATCTACATCCGCGGGTTTGGCAGTTTTATCACGAAGAAACGGGCTGCCAAAATAGGCCGTAACATCAAGAAGAATGTTGCCGTGGAAATTCCCGAGCACTACATTCCGGCATTTAAGCCATCTAAAGAGTTTGTTGCCGAAGTAAAGAAGCTCAAAAGTTCTTAGATTTGCATCCTAACATTTTAGGGTGCGATGCAAAGAAATCAACTACTCGTTCTTGGCCTGGCTGTCGTTATAGTAACGGCATTGTTTGCGTTTGGCCGTATTACGCCAAAGGTGCATGAGCATGAACATGCTGCTGCGCCAGGGGGTGCCATGCCGCAGGGAATGGGTCAGGCGGTCGCCGCTGCTGATTTTTCAGACCTGTTAAAGAAAGCAAAGTCAAAAGTTCCTGCCGACAAGCTGGTGGAGATCACCAGTCTTGAAAATACCGTTGTGCGCGGCGATGTCAAAAGCCAGCAAATCGCTGCTTATCAGCAACTTTACACGATCTGGGACGGCCTCAACGAACTTCCCGTTGCCGCCTATTATGCCGCGGAATCTGCCAAGTTGGAAAATTCCGGAAAAAGCCTCACCTTTGCAGCCAATTTATTTTTGGACCATCTCTCGCATACGCAAGACGCGGGCGTTAGAATGTGGCAGGCCAATACGGCCATAGAATTGCTGGACAGGGCTATCGCGCTTGAACCAAACAATGACACACTGAAGATAAAGAAGGGAGCAGTATTGGTCGCCAATACCGGGGAGCCTATGAAGGGCATCGGTATTTTGAGGGAAGTGGCAGAGCGCAACCCGGATTTCCTGGACGCACAGCTCACGCTGGCCAACTTCAGTATCACCTCCGGCCAGTTCGACAAAGCCATCGAGCGGATGGAAAACGTACTGCAGCGCCACCCGGAAGAGCCTAAAGCGCTGTTTCTGCTGGCGGTGGCCCATCAGAGCAAAGGGGACAACGCAAAAGCGGTGGAACTGCTCCGTCAGTGCCGCAAGCTGATCAAAGACCCGGCCCTGGCGGCGGAAATAGACGGTTATATTAAGAGTATTCAGTAATATTATTAAACATTAAAAAAAATACAAGCGTATGCCTTGCGGAAAGAAAAGAAAAAGACATAAAATCGCAACCCACAAAAGGAAAAAAAGACTTAGAAAGAACCGTCATAAGAAAGGCAAGAAATAATTCTCCTGTTTCCCCGCCATTTATACTGCACAGGTATAAGTAGCCGGAGGCGGACTCGATAAATTTTTTATACAATCCTGCATGATTTTAGCATTAATCGTTAAATTGCTAATATCATGCAGGTTGTTTCGTAGATCGGCCCTTTAAGAATCCGGACTTCACCCTGTATATATCACTAAACCCTTTGCAATCCTCTCTCGTGTGAACCGCCGGCACCAGGCCGGTATCATTTGGGCATGCTGTACTTTTGCCTGTAGAAAAAGGACGGCATAAAAGTGAAGTATTTATGGACAAAATTTTGACGCTTGAATAAGGAATTGATTATAAATGCCGCACCATCCGGTGTTGAAATAGCATTGCTGGAAGATAAAAAATTAGTCGAGCTGCACCACGAAAGCGGCAACCCTAATTTTGCAGTGGGGGACCTTTATTTGGGCAAAGTAAAGAAACTGATTCCTGGACTGAATGCAGCCTTCGTGGATGTGGGATTTGAAAAAGACGCCTTTCTCCACTACACCGACTTAAGCCCGTACATCCGCTCCATTCTCAAGTTTACCCAACAAGCCATTTCCGATAAATCCGAGTCTTTCGATTTCGCCAAGTTCAAAAACGAGCCCGAAATCATCAAAACCGGCAAGATCACCGAAGTGCTGGGCGGCAAACCCAACATCCTCGTGCAGATCCTCAAAGAGCCCATTTCCTCCAAAGGCCCCCGCCTCAGCTGCGAAATCTCCCTGCCCGGCCGGTTTATCGTGATCACCCCCTTCAACAACATCGTGGCCGTTTCCAAGAAGATCCATTCTTCGGAAGAACGCAAAAGGCTGCAGAAGATAGTGGAAGCCATCAAGCCGCATAACTTCGGCGTGATCGTGCGTACTGCGGCGGAAGGCAAAAAAACGGCGGAACTGCACGAAGACCTCACCACCCTCGTGAACACCTGGAAAACCATCCAGGAAAACCTCCGCAGCGGACAGGCTCCCCAGAAGATCCTCAGCGAACAGACCAAAACCACCAGCATCCTGCGCGACCTGCTCAATGAGAGCTTCAACCGCATCGTGATCAACGACAAAAATATTTATACGGATACCAAAACGTATATCCAGAAAATAGCGCCCGAGAAGCAGGACATTGTGACCTACTACCACAACGGCGCCCCCATTTTTGATCACTTCGGCGTAACCCGCCAGGTAAAGGCATCCTTCGGTAAAACCGTGAACCTCGACAGCGGGGTGTACCTCATCATCGAAGCCACGGAAGCCCTGCACGTGATAGACGTGAACAGCGGCTATAAAAGTTCGAGCAACAACCAGGAGCAGAACGCCCTCGCCTCCAACCTCGAAGCGGCGGCCGAAATTGCACGCCAGCTGCGGCTGCGCGACCTGGGCGGCATCATCATCATCGACTTCATCGATATGAAGCTGCCCGAAAACAAAAAGACCGTGTACGAAGCCATGGAGCGATTCATGGTGCAGGACAGGGCCAAACACACGATACTCCCCATTTCGAAGTTCGGGCTGATGCAGATCACGCGCCAGCGCGTGAAACCGGAAATCACCATTTCAGTGGCCGAAGATTGTCCCGCCTGCAAAGGCACTGGCAAAATCGGCGCTTCCATGCTCATTGTGGAAGACATTGAAAAGAACCTCCAGTACCTGCTCAACCACCAGCACAAAGGCCTCACTATCCGCATGCACCCCATCCTGTATGCGTACCTTACCAAGGGCTGGCTCGGATCACGGCAATGGAAGTGGTACTTCACGTATAAAAAGTGGATCAAGCTCAAAGCAGATTCCAACTACCACCTCACCGAATACCGCTTTTTTGATGCCAACGACGAAGAAATCAAGTTATAACAACCAGGAGGATATTGAAAGGGAACAGCGCCGCTGTTCCCTTTTTTTATTCCTGCAGGATTGTTGCTTACTTTTGCGCAACATACACTGCATTAAATTGTTATACCGCTATGATGCATAAACAAATCTACCCCCTGCTGCTCGCCCTGGCGTTTGTGACCGCCTGCCAGACCAACAAAAAGAAACCCGCTCCCGAAGCGGTGAACCGCGACACCACCCATTACGCCAAAGAGGAATATATCGCGCGTACGCTAGACAGTAACCAGATCGGCGCCTTCCTGGCCCAGCACACGGAATTTGCCCCCTACGCGGAGCTTATCCGTGATTTTTATGCAAAACGCGGTTTCCACTACGCCTGGATCGACGAACAGGGCGTGACCGAACAGGCCGGCGGCTTCATGAACATGATGCGGAGCGATGAAGAAAGCGGCATCAAAGACAGTTCGCTCGATAAAAGCCGGGCCCTCGCCCTCTACGATTCACTGGCGGCGCAGGGCGACTCCCTCAACCGAAACGACACCATCGTACCTATCACCGAGCTGACCTTTACGGGGCAGTTTTTCGTATATGCCAACAAGGTATGGGGCGGCATGACCAGCGACAATGCCCGTGACCTGGAGTGGTTCATCCCCCGTAAAAAAATCGACGTGGAAAGCCTGCTCAATACCGTTATCGCCAATCCCCAAAAAGGCATTACGGAAGACGAACCGGTGAACCGCCAGTACAAACTGCTGCGAGACGAGCTGCAGAAATTGGCCACCGTCGTAAAAGCAAACCCGCAGTGGGATTCGCTGCGGCTCGAAGCCAAAAAGAAAAACTACAAAAAAGGAGATTCTTCCGTGGTGATCGCCGGTGTGAAAAAACGCCTGCAACTGCTCGGTGATATGCAGGACAAGGATACGTCCATTCAATACACCCCCGTGCTCGATTCCGCCCTCCGGCATTACCAGGCCCGCATGGGCTACAAGCCGGACGGCATCATCACCCCGCAGACGCTCGCCGCATTGAACCGCCCGCTGCAACATTACATGCACCAGCTGCTGCTGAACATGGAACGCCTGCGCTGGGTGCCGGTGGAGGTATCGACCGATTATATCCTCGTCAACATCCCCGAGTTCAAAATGCACGCCTATGAGGCCGGTAAACTGGCCTGGAGCTGTAACGTGGTGGTGGGCACACCCGGCACCAGCACGGTGATCTTCAGCCGCGAGATGAAATACGTGGTGTTCAGTCCGTACTGGAACGTGCCTCCCGGCATCCTCGGCAACGAGGTGATACCCGGCATCAAACGCAGCGGCGGGTCGTACCTGGCGCGGCACAACATGGAAATCGTGGGAGGCAGCGGGAAAGCGATTTCTCCCGGCTCCATCAACTGGAGCAAATATTCCGGGCGCAACTTCCCGTACGTGGTGCGCCAGAAACCCGGTGGTTCCAACTCTCTCGGCCGTGTAAAATTCCTGTTCCCCAACGAATACAATATCTACCTGCACGATACACCGTCCAAAGGCCTCTTCAATGAGGCGAGGCGCTCGTTCAGCCATGGCTGCATCCGGGTATCGGAGCCCAAGCGCCTGGCGCAATGGCTGCTCCGGAATGATTCCAGCTGGACCGAAGCCAAAATCGACGCGGCGATGAATGCGGGAAAGGAAAAGTATGTGACGCTGAAAGATAAGCTGCCCGTGTTTATCGGCTACTTCACCGCCTGGGTGAACAGCGAGGGCACGCTCAACTTCCGCGACGACGTGTACGGTCACGACGCGAAACTGGCGAAGCTGTTATTTGGCCAGTAAGACCTGCTTTTTCGGGTGGCCGGCGGGCGTGATGTTGCGCAGGATGAAGAAACCTGCTGCCAATGCCAGCGCGCAGCCGGTTACCAGCGCGACATACGTGTAGGGGTCGCTGATAGCGAACTGCAACGAACCGCCGCTCAGCGCCACTACTGCCGTAGCCACATTATGTATAAGGTGGATGAGGAAGCAGGAACAGAGATCGCGGAGGCGGAGATAAAAGAACCCGGCCAGCAGTCCCAGCAAGAGGGAGCCCGGCATCTGCGCCGGATCCGGATGCGCCAGCATATACAGCAGCGAGCTTTGCAGCAGCGCTATCCCGCCGGAGTAACGGTGCAGCAGCGCTTCCATGATGATGCCCCGGAAGAGCATTTCTTCCATGAAAGCAGCGAGCACTACAGACACAAGGATGACCGCGAAGGAGCTGGTATGAATGCTGGTAAACGACAACTCGGGCCAGGCCGGCAGCGGCAGGATATACGCCAGCGCATCTTTCACCACCACCAATGCCAGGGCCATGGAAAAAGCCAGGAGAAAAGTTTCCAGCGAGATGTTGATTCTCGGTACCAGCCTGAACTCGTGTTGGCGGCGTACCAGTACGTACACTATAACAGCAGCAAGGGAAACCAGGGAAATAGCGGCAAGCAGGAAGGGAATCTCCGGGAGCGCATCGCCTGTGAAAAACCAGGTGGCGGCGAAACCCAGCACCCAGCATGCATACAGCGAAAGCTGCAGTGTCCAGGCGCCATTGAGAGAAAGACCATTCAGGGTTTTGACATACATAATCGGGCAGATAATGTTTGCGGGATATGGTACTTTGGTTGACTAGAATACTAATATAAGCATTTTGTATATGCGGCCCCAATATTCTTGCGGCAATTGCCCGGCCGCGCCTAAAACCTTATTTTTGCCACATATGGAAAAACAGATTATCAACACCACCAATGCCCCGGCGCCTATCGGGCCTTACAACCAGGCCGTAAAAGCGGGCAGCACGCTGTTCATTTCAGGCCAGATTGCCCTGAACCCGGAAAGCGGCAAGCTGGAAACGGATGATGTGATCGTGGAAACGCACCGCGTGATGCAGAACCTGCGCAACATTCTCAGCGAAGCGGGCATGGATTTTTCCGACGTGGTGAAAAGCACCATTTTTATTACGGACATGAATGATTTTTCCCAGATCAACGAAGTGTACGGCAAGTACTTTTCCGGTTATTTTCCCGCCCGCGAAACCGTTCAGGTGGCCGCGCTGCCGAAAGGCGTGAACGTGGAGATTTCCATGATCGCCATCAAATAACGTATGGAAGTACTGGTTACAGGCGATGTACAACGCTGGGAAGAACTGCGCCGCAGCAGGGATTTTGCCGGGCATACCGTACGCTGGGAGCAGGAACTGCAGCCGCAGCACAGCGGGGCCGACCTGGTCATAGACCTGAGCCTCGATGAGCGCGCGGAAAATCTCATGTTGTATACGATGAAACCGGAGATTCCCGTACTGGCCTGCCTAGTCAAAACTTCGCCCGACATCTGGGCGCAATACCCGCACATTTACGGCTGCAATTTTCTGCCCGGTTTTATGGCGATGCCGCGGCTGGAGGTGGCCACGCTGGCCGGCACTAAACAGCTGGACCCGCTCATGCAGGAGCTGGGTTGGCCTTACAGCATCATCAAACCCGCCACCGGCATGGTTACGCCGCGGGTGGTGTGCATGATCATCAACGAAGCATATTTTACCGCCGGGGAAGGCACCGCCTCCCGGGAAGACATCGACACCTCCATGAAGCTCGGCACCAACTACCCGTTCGGCCCCTTCGAATGGTGCGGAAAAATCGGCATCCGCAACGTGTATGAAATACTACAGGCCGTTTATGCCGAAACAGGGAACGAACGGTACCAGATCAGTCCGCTGTTGCAGGCGGAATACGAAGCGCAATTATAAAACGACAACATTGGCACGCATACTTCATATAGACACGGCTACGGCAATCGGTTCCGTATCGCTTTCAGACAACGGCAAAGAATTACAAACGCTGCAGAATATGGAGCAGCGCGACCATGCGGCCACCATCACCCTGTTCATACAACAGCTGCTGACCACGCATGACCTGCATCACAGCCAGCTCGACGCCATTGCCGTGAGCGCCGGCCCCGGTTCTTATACCGGCCTTCGTGTAGGCGTTGCCACCGCCAAAGGCCTTTGTTATACCTGGCAGAAACCCCTCATCGCCGTTTCCACCCTGCAAATGATGGCCTGCGGCATGCGGCAGTCAGATGAAGATGTATTTTATGTTCCCATGATCGATGCACGGCGGATGGAGGTATTCACCGCGGTGTACAACCACCGGCTGGAGCCCGTGCTCGAACCACAGGCGATGGTGTTGGATACAGACTCGTTTGCGTCATTTATTGCCAAAAAAAAGACCCTGTTTTTCGGTGACGGAGCCCCGAAATGGCATGAATTGTTAGGACAACGCACCAATGCTGAATTTCCCTCATACCAGATTTCCGCTGCACATATGATCCCCCTGGCCGCGAAAGCCTTTGCAGATAAGGATTTTCAAGATGTGGCCTATTTCTCCCCTTATTACATCAAAGCCTTCTTCCACCCCGGAAAGCCCTAACATTCATTATTTTTTTAGCAGATTTTTAGCATTTCCCTGCATCATATTACGCATCAAAACGCGTTATAATCTGAGACGGGTTTGAACGACAGTAATTCGCCGCCGAAAGTGTCATGAGAGTGTCAAAATACGTGAAAAAGCGGCTGTTTCCGATTTATATATTAAAAAAGAAGGTATAGAAATTTTTTTTATTGTGACAGATATTATAATTTTGTGTAATCAATATCCGTGATTGTTGTCTAATAGTCGCGTTTTACTGTCCGTTGATCCCTGTCATTTCATTTATTTTTTAAAACTATTTTGCGATGGAAAAACAATTATTAACTACCTCTTCTAATACTCTTATTATTTCTAGGGGTAACAATGAAAAAGATCAGATCAAATTGGATTACATTGCCGTTAAGAAGGCCGCGATGGTGTTGCGAGCAATCAACCACAAGTTGCGTCAGCAGATGATCAAGCTGCTGGAAGACCATAAGCGCATGACAGTAACGGAGATTTACGTGAAGCTGCGTCTGGAACAATCTGTGGCATCCCAGCACCTGGCTATCCTGAGAAGGGCCGGCATCGTAATCACTGAGCGGGATGGTAAGTTTATTCATTATACCATCAACAAACAACGTATTGCCGAAGTAGCAAAATTCGTCGAAGAGCTGGTGGGATAAGATAATTTATCTCCAATCTTTTTCAATTCCGTGGCACTGTTGTGCCTGCACCATACTGATAAGACTGCCTTCCAACGGAAGGCAGTTTTTTTATGCCATAACCGGTTGCTGGTCATGGTTTTACCTGCCGCTGACATCCGTCAGCGGTCACTTCTGAACTTCTTCGTATTTTTGTCGAAATCAAAAACCATATGTTCATTAAGCAGTTGTACACAGGATGCTTATCGGAAGCCGCATATTTTATAGAATCCGAGGGTGTGGCAGCAGTGATTGACCCCCTGCGCGACATTGAACCTTACCTCGAGCTGGCCCGCGAAAGGAACGCCACCATTCAGTACATTTTCGAAACACATTTTCACGCAGACTTCGTATCCGGCCACCTCGACCTGGCGGCCGCCACCAAAGCGCCCATCGTTTACGGGCCGGAAACCAGCACCAATTTTCCCGTGCATATCGCCAAAGACGGCGAGGAGTTCAGCATCGGTAAACTGACCGTACGCGCGCTGCATACGCCGGGTCACACACTGGAATCGACCTGCTACCTGTTGCTGGATGAAAACCGGGAACCGCACGCCATTTTTACCGGCGACACGCTGTTTGTGGGTGATGTGGGCCGTCCCGACCTGTTCAGCGGCAACCTCAGCAAGGAGGAACTGGCGGGTTTTCTCTATGATTCCCTGCAGACAAAAATAAAGACGCTGCCCGACGGCGTAATCGTATACCCCGCTCATGGCCCCGGCTCCGCCTGCGGTAAAAACCTTGGCCCGAACACTTACAGCACCATCGGGGAAGAAAAAAGCAGCAACTACGCGTTGCTGGCGGAAAGCAGGGAAGCGTTCATCAGCGAGGTGACCGATGGCCTGAGCACGCCCCCGCAGTATTTCCCGATCAATGCGCAGATCAATAAAGAAGGGTACGACGCCATGCATACCGTGATGGAAAGAAGCCTGAAGCCTTTATCCATCGAGGCATTCAAGGCAAAGGTGCAGGAAGGCGCGATGATTCTCGACACCCGTAACGCCAATGTGTTCACGGAAGGTTTTGTTCCGGGTTCCCTCAGCATCGGGCTGGAAGGCCGCTTTGCCGAATGGGCCGGCAGTTTGCTGAAATTCGACCGGCCGCTGGTGCTGGTAACTGCCGCAGGCCAGGAGGAAGAGACCATCGTAAGGCTCGCCCGTGTCGGGTTTGATAAAGTGGAAGGTTATCTCGAAGGCGGTTATGAAGCCTGGGAAGCAGCCGGTGAGAAAAGGGACCTGATCATTTCCGTGGACCCGGATGAGCTGGCCATGGACATTCCCCACGATCCAAACCTGGTGGTGGTAGACGTGCGCAAACCCGCGGAGTATGCGGACGGGCATGTGAAAGAAGCCATCAACATAAGCCTTGGCGACCTCACCGACCGTGCCGGTGCGCTGGCGGATTTTGACGATAACCACAACCTGTACGTACATTGCCAGGGGGGCTACCGTAGCGTGATCGCCTGTTCCATCATGAAACAGGAAGGTATTCACAACCTCCGCAATGTGAACGGCGGCTTCAACAAACTGAAAGATCAGAAAGGGATTACCGTGGTTCAGGAAAAGAACGTGCTGAACTAGGCCCGTTGAAGGATACAACATATTAGATACGAATCGCCGGTGGCTTTGCTGCCGGCGATTTTGTTTCAGGGCAAATGCAGGTTGTAACGCTTAATTCCAAAAGCGTATGGCCAAGCCCGTTATACCCTTGCTCCAAACCTGTTAATATAATACAAACCGGATAACGGCTGTTATCCGGGCATTCAAAATGCTTGCCCCAACCCCCAGAAAGCGCATTGAATATATCTTTTGGTTTATACACATATATTTTTTTACGCGTTCATTTACTATATATCTTGTTGCGTAACAATTATTTAAACAAAGAAATAATTGCTATTCCCGGCTGGATTCGCTAAATTCCTATAAAATTTTAATCGTATGAAACAGCGCAAATCCTTTTTACTCGCCTGTCTCGCAATGATGATGGGTATTCTATTGTGCGCTTGCAAACCAAGCGATGCCAAACTCCAGAAAGAGGTGAACGACAAGCTGGCGACAGCCGCTCCGGGCGTCATTGCCGAAGTAAAAGGCGGTGTGGCCACGTTAAGCGGGGAAGTGATGGATGAGGCTGCAAAAACCACTGCTGAAGATGCTGCCAAAGGAGTTAAAGGAGTTAAGTCTGTGACCAACAACGTGATGGTAACCCCACCCGCTCCGCCGCCGCCCCCGGTTGTGATCAACCCGGACGACCTGGTGCGCAACAGCGTGGATTCTTCGCTCAAAGCAGCCGGCATCACCGGTGTAACCGCGACCGTTGCCAACGGAGAAGTGACGCTGACGGGCTCCATTCCGAAAGCAGACCTGAAAAAAGTAATGCAGGCGGCTAACGAATCCAAACCTAAAAAGGTGGTGAACAAACTCACCCTGCAGTAACCGGCTTTTCATTCCAACATTAACCTTAAAAAAGTACGATCATGGCATTACAAGATAAATATGCAGAATTGGTAAACCAGGCTACCAGCGCCGGTGTAACGGGCTTACAGGTGGCTGAACAGGAAGGCGTGCTGTATGTAACCGGCACCGCTCCCTCCGGTGCGGTCAAAGACCAGATCTGGAGCACCTACGAAAAACTTGATCCCGAAATGCGTTCCGGCGACCTGGTACTGAACATTTCAGTAGCGGAAGGCGCAGAACAGGAGTACGAAGTAAAAGCGGGCGACAGCCTCAGCAAAATCGCCAAAAACTACCCGGGCCTCACCTGGCAGCAGATTTACGAGGCGAATAAAGACCAGATCAAAAATCCGGATCTAATTCACCCGGGCCAGAAGCTGAAAATACCCTCAGCATAATCCTCACCAACGAATAAAAACAAAAGGGTGTGCCGGTAACGGTACACCCTTTTTGTATGTTTCACCATGGTTAATGGCGGTCGCAAAGCTATTCGTTCGTCCATCTACGCCGGCTTCCTTGTGCTTTTTCCGGTGAGCGTGGGCTTTAAGTAAGATATGTCTTCATTCCCCATTCTCGCCTTCCTCTTCCGCCCGCCCCCCGCGTAGCTCGTCGTTTTCAGGCCGGTACACATGTTTCCACCGGCGGTGGCTCCATACCCAGGTTTCGGGCTGCTCGTGAATATGCTGTTCGAGATACTGCACGAAAGCCTCGGTAATCCTTCCCTCCGGTTCCTCGCGGGGATGTTCGAAGGCCAGTTTGATCTCAGCTTTGTAATAGCCCCTTTTCACCTTGGCGATTTTACCGAACACCACCGGAATGTCGAAGCGCCGGGCGCTCATTTCGGGACCTTTATAAAACGCGGTCATCCTGTTCAGGAACGGGAACCAGTAGCTGCGCCGCGGGTTACCGGGGTTCTGGTCGGCCACCAACCCGATCAGGTATTGTTTGCGCAGCCATGGGGCCATGCTGTTGCGCATGTCGTTGGCCGGAATCAGCCTGGTGCCGAATTTTTCACGGAAGTGAAGGAACATCCGGTTCACCGCTTTGTTCGTAATGGGCATAAATACCACCAGGAAAGGATAGTCCACCCCCTGCATACAAAACAGGTTAGCCCATTCCCAGTTAAAATTATGACCAAGGTGCAGCTGGCAGCTTTTGCCTTTTGCATACAGCTCGTGGAATACCGTCAGGTCGCACTCGAAGCGCTTTATCAGCGATCGCCGGCTCATCGTGAGCAGTTTGATGGTTTCCACCATCATATCCGTAAGGTTGCGGTAAAATTTTCTGGCCAGCTGCCTGATTTCCTTTTCGGTTTTATCCGGGAATGCCTGCCGCATATTTTCCAGCACCACTTTGCGGCGATACCCCGCGATGTTGTACAGGATAAAACAGAGCCCGTCGCTGATGATGTAAAGCAGCCACAGGGGAAGAACCGAAATGCTGTAACAGAATGCCAATAGAATGTAATACATGAACCACGCTCGCTTTAAACCTTTACAGGATGATATTCTGGACTAATTCTGATTTGTAAGGATAATCGGTGTTGTAGTGCAGGCCCCTGCTTTCCTTACGGAACATCGCGCCTTTTACCACGAGGTAACCGGCGGTGATGAGGTTGCGGAGCTCGCACAACTGGGGCGACACGGCGGTTTCGCGGTAGAGAGCCTCCGTTTCGAGATGCAGGATGTCGAGGCGGCGCATCGCTCTTTCCAGCCTCACGTTTGTGCGCACGATACCAACATAGTCACTCATGATCTGCTTCAGCTCCTTGAGGCTTTGCGTGATGAGGATCATTTCCTTGGGGGCGGTAGTGCCCAGCGTATCCCAGTCGGGCACCTGCTTAAAGCTGGTGCTGTCGATGGCTTTTACGGCATCGAGATAACAGCGGTGGGCAAACACCATGGCTTCGAGCAGCGAGTTGGACGCGAGGCGGTTAGCGCCATGCAGCCCGGTGCTGGCACATTCCCCGGCCGCATACAGGTTACCGATGGAGGTGCGGCCGTGCTCGTCCGTTTTTATGCCGCCGCAGCTGTAGTGGGCGGCGGGCGCAACGGGGATCATATCTTTTGAAATGTCGATCCCGAGGGAACGGCATTTTTCATAAATGTTCGGGAAGTGATGGATGAACTTCTCCAGGTCCATGTGCCGGCAGTCGAGGTACACATGCTCCGTACCGGTGATCTTCATCTCGCTGTCGATGGCCCTGGCCACGATGTCGCGCGGGGCGAGCGAGAGCCGTTCGTCGTACCGGTGCATAAAGTCCTCGCCGTTTTTGTTGCGGAGGATGCCGCCATCGCCGCGCACCGCTTCGGTGATCAGGAAAGCGGGGCTTTCGCCGGGCTGGTACAGGGCGGTGGGGTGGAACTGGATGAACTCCATGTTCTCGATCCGCCCTTTGGCGCGGTACACCATGGCCACCCCGTCGCCTGTGGCAATCACAGGATTGGTGGTGGTGCGGTACACCTGCCCGTTGCCGCCGGTGGCCAGCAGCGTTACACGCGAAAGGATTTTTTCGATTTTATTGGTCTGCAGGTTGAGCACATAAATGCCGTAACATTCTATGTCCTGCGTGGATTTTGTCACCAGGTAACCAAGATGGTGCTGGGTGATGAGCTCTACCACAAAACAGTGGGTGATAAGCTCTATATTGCTTTTGCGTCGAACGGCGTCGAGCAGTGCGCGTTCGATTTCGCGGCCGGTTACGTCTTTATGGTGGATCACCCTGAATTCGGAGTGGCCGCCTTCTTTCCCGAGCGAGAGTTCGCCATCGGGCGCTTTGTCAAAGCGGGCGCCCCATTCGATGAGCTCGTTCACCCGTTCCGGCCCTTCCTTCACCACGATCTCGACGATCTTTTCGTTGCAGAGGCCATCGCCGGCGATGAGGGTGTCTTCTATATGTTTTTCAAAGCTGTCGTTCTCCAGATCATTCACTACGGCCACGCCGCCCTGCGCGTACTTCGTATTCGTCTCGTCTTCGCGCGTCTTCGTGAGGATGGTCACTTTTTTATCCGGACATTGCTCCGCCACTTTCAGTGCATAAGTGAGCCCTGCAATCCCGGAGCCTACTACCAGGAAATCTGTTTGATGCATAAGGCATCAAAAATACGCAATTATGGGTTATTTCACCTTCGTAAAACTGACGTTCCGGGCGCGGGAAATGGAAATTTTGAAGCCGGAGATTTTATTCTGTTCGTTCCGCTCGAAATACAGCGGGCCGTACGGCGTTTCAAACCCGTCTTTATACTGCGGGTTGAGCGTCAGTTTTGAGTTGGCTTTCTGCACCAGCCACACGGTGGTGCCTTCTGCCTCAATAGTTACCCGGGCATCGGCCTCCTCGGAATAATATTCCCCGGTGTAACGGGCTGCGGCACCGTCGTTATTGATGTTTGCAAAGTCGACTGCCTTGTACTGGAGGGTATCTTTTTCGGGGGTGATTTCCGAAAAGCTGCCTTCAGCAAATTCGTACACGCCGCCGCGTTCGTTTTTAAAACGGTTTTTCCCGAGGGGGTACAGCGCCGTGTTGTTGCCGGCGTAAAGCTGCCCGTTTTTGATGGATAATTTCAGTCCCCGCCCGTCGCGTGAAAACTGGTACCAGCCGGTGTAATTCCGGAGGGTTTCTTCGGGCACGGCCAGTGGCGGAACGGCCGTCTGCGGTTTTTTCGGTTTCGGCTCGGGGATAAAAATATTGCGGGCAAGGATAAACGGAACGGTTGAGTCCCGATCGAACGCCGAGGTATTGCTCAGAAAGGCGAAGGTGAGCCCCAGTTCGGGAAAATACTCGAGGTTGGCGCGGTAGCTGGCGGTAGCGCCGCTGTGCATGATCACTTCTTTTCCGTTGAGTTTGGTGACCACCAGGCCCGCGGCATAATTGTGCGGGTTGCCGTTGTTCAGCGGCCGGGTGGTAACCTGTTTCGGGAAAAGCGAAGGGTTGCCCAGTTTCCCGGTGGTATAAAACTGCGTCCACCGCAGCAGTTCTTCGGCCGTGGTAAGCAGCCCGCCATGGCCGTACACGCTTTCATTGGGCATGTCGTTCAGGTATTTGGGGCCGATGGTGGAATAGGCCATCGCCCTGCCCGGCACCATCAGCTTGTAGCTGGAGCGCCAGATGGATTGCTGCATGCCGGCGGGATCGAAAATGGCCGGCCGTGAAAAGTCTTTCATTTCTTTGCCGGACACGCGCTGCACGATGATGGTCATCAGGGTATAGCCGGTGTTGCTGTAAATGTATTCGGCGCCGGGCACATTGTTCAGCGTTTTCTGCCTGCAGATGATAGCCAGGGCGTCGAGATTGTCGTACGCCTTGGTACCCCGCGGCCAGCCGGCGATGGCGGCAATGCTGCCCCAGTCTTTCAACCCGCTCGTATGCTGCATCAAATGGCGGATCGTAATGAGCGTACCGTAGTCCGGCAGCTCGGGAATATACTTGTGCACTTCGTCGTCGAGCGACAGTTTTCCTTCCTGCTCCAGCAGCAGGATGGCCGCGGCGGTGAATTGTTTGCTGACGGAGCCGGCTTCGATGAGCGAGGCGGTGCTCAGCTTCACGTTATGTTCCAGGTCCGCCAACCCCCAGGCTTTTGAAAAGATCACCTGCCCGTTGCGGCTGATAGCCATCTGCGCCCCGGGCCCGTCGGGTTTATATCTGCTGAAAGCGGCTTCTATCCTGGCTACCGTATCCTGCCAGGTCTGCGCCTGCGCACTGGTATACAGGCAGGCGGAAAATAAAAGGAGCGATAATTTTTTCATGATGGTACGGTTTTCAGGTGTTTGATGCTGCCTTCCACAATCATCCATTGCGCAACGCCGTATGTCAGCATGACTAAAATACTGCTTGCAGGGAAGGCGGTGTAAAATTTTTCTATGGCCAGTATGGAATCCGATATCACAAACAGGAGGGCGCCCGCTACGCACAGCAGGCCGGCTTTTCCGCTCCGCCAGCCGAACGTGCGCAGGGCCGTCAGCAGCATCAGCGAAATAACCACCGTGTACACCATCACGGCCGGTTTCAGCTCACCGAGGTAAGGGGCCAGCAGACTCACTAATCCTACGGCATATACGATCACGCCGGCTGCGGTGGCCGCTTCGCGCCAGCTCATCCGGGCCTTTGGCCGCACCTGCAGGAAAAAAATCATGTACAGGATGTGCGCCGTCAGGAAGCTGATCAGCCCCGCCACAAAATGTTGCGGGAACAGCAGCAGTACATCGCCGCCCCACGAAAAAATGATGGCGGCAAAAATGAAGTTCCTGGCACGAAGGTGTAAGTGAGCGGCATGTGCCCAGCAAAGGAAACCCAGCACGATCATGATCAATGGTTTGGTGGCGAAGCGGGCATGGGGAATGTCGAAGGCTATCACGCAAAGGTCTGCCAGCAGCACCAGGAAGTACAGTACTGCCCAGTTTTTCGGTTGCATAAGATCGCGGAATTGTAGCTGCAACTTAACTCCATTTTAATTAGTGAGCAATACGTAAAAAGTTGTACCCTTTTCCGGGGGACTGGCCACTTTCAGCTGGCCGCCGTGCATTTGTATGATTTGCTGGGAAAGGCTGAGCCCGATGCCGGAGCCTTTCTTTTTGGTGGTAAAGAAGGGGATGAAGATCCGTTCCTGGGCTTCCGGCTCGATGCCGGGCCCGTTGTCGGTCACCTCGATGATGATCTGCTGCGCGTTGCCCATGGAGCCTTTTACCTGTATGCGCGGTTTTTCCGTATGCTCCAGCGCGTCCATGGCGTTTTTTACGAGGTTGATGAGCACCATCTGCAATTGCGTTTCATCTGCATGAATCTCAATGTTATCTGGCGACACGTGCGCCGTATAGGTAATGCCCGCTGCCCGGATATCGGACTGCAGCAGGTTGCTCACGGAGTTGATGAGTTGTTTGAGGTTGACGTTGGTGAACTGCGGTTTGGGCAGGGTGGTGTAATCGCGGTAGGCGTTCACGAAGTTCATGATGCCCTTGCTGCGGCTTTCGATGGTTTCGAGGGCTTCCTTGAGGTCTTCCACCGCTTCCGTCTGTTCCGGGGTGGGCCCCATGTCGTGCTCCACGATTTCGCGCATGGTGCCGATGAGGCTCACGATGGGGGTTACGGAGTTCATGATTTCGTGGCGCAGGATCTTGGTGAGGTTCTGCCAGGCCTCGAGCTCTTTCTGCTGCAGCTCCGCATGGATGTTCTGCAGGGAAATGAGCTTTACCAGCCGCCCCTGCAAGCGCACGGTGGTGGCCTGGATGGTGAGCTGCTGCCCGTTTTGCGTGGCGTACAGCGCTTTGCTGCCCGCCGGTAGCTGCAGCAGTGTTTCCGCCAGGTCAGGGTGGGGGTGTTTCAGTTCGTCGAGGTAACGGAGGCGGTAGATGCCCATCAGCCGGAAGGCGGCGGGGTTGATGAGCTCAATTTTGCCGTCCGAGTCGAAAGACAGTACGCCGATGCTGATATGCTGGATGATGGTATCGATGTATTTGAGATTGGCCTCCCTTTCCGCCCGCGTCTGGCGGAAGGCTTCAAGCACTTCGTTGAACTGGTGGTTCAGGGCACTGAAACTCTTGCCCAGCTTATTGTCTGCGCTGAAACGGATCGAAAAGTCCTCGTACCGGATAGCCTCCAGGAACAGGGTTAATTTGCGGTTCACCCGGTTGAGGTAATAATACAAACCGAACACCTGCACGATGATAAACGGTACGATCAGCAGGATCACCAGCTGGTAGCCGTTCCACCACAGCCAGCAGCCGGCCATGATGGTGGCGATGAGCACCACTATCCGCAATAAAATGTTAAGGCTGAATCGGTTCATGTCGTCTGGGAATATTCGTTCTTCATATCAGCGGGCACCGGGTATCAGAGATTGTATTTTTCCATGCGGCGGTACAGCGCAGCCCGGCTCAGGCCCAGTTCCTTGGCGGCATCGGTGATGTTGCCGTTGCACTTTTTCAGGGCCTGCGAGATCATGTTCCGTTCCATATCTTCGAGGTTAAACCCGGTGTCGAACTGCTCGGCGGCAGCGTTCGTTTTCACGAATACGTCTTTCGGCATGAGGGTTTTGCCCTGGCAAAGAATGACCGCTCGTTCGATGGCGTGCTGCAGCTCACGGATGTTGCCCGGCCAGTCGTATTTCTCGAGCTGGGCGATGAGCGTTTCGTGCAGGAAGGCCACGGGGCGGTTGTATTTTTTGCGGTACATGCCGAGGAAATATTCTGCCAGCGGCACGATATCTTCCACGCGGTTGCGCAGGGGCGGCAGCTGTATTTCGATGGTGTTGACGCGGTATAAAAGGTCCTGGCGGAACAGGTGCTGGGCCGCCATTTGCTGGATGTTGCGGTTGGTGGCGCAGATGAGTCGCACATCCACGGCGGCGGCTTTGTTGGAGCCCACACGCGTCACCGAACGGTTCTGCAGCACGGTGAGGAGTTTGGCCTGGAAGGGAATGGAAATATTGCCGATCTCGTCCAGGAAAATGCTGCCGCCGTTAGCCTCTTCAAACCGCCCGCTGCGATCGTCGCGGGCATCGGTAAACGCGCCTTTCACATGGCCGAACAGCTCGCTTTCAAACAGTGATTCGCTGAGGGCGCCAAGGTCTACGCTCACGAAAGGTTTTTCTTTCCGCTGGCTGAGGGTGTGAATGTGCCGCGCCAGCAGGTCTTTGCCCGTACCGTTTTCGCCGAGGATGAGGATGTTGGCGTCGGTACCCGCTACGCGGGATACGGTTTCCATTACTTCCTGCATGGCGGGACTGTCGCCGATCAGTACATTATCGGTATGAAGGGTGGCGCCGCCTGCCTTTTTCTCCTGTTTGGCCTGGTGGGTCAGCACCGCCGTTTGCATGGTAGCCAGCAGTTTATCGTTTTCCCAGGGTTTCAGCACAAAATCCACTGCGCCTGCTTTGATGGCGCGAACGGCCATTTCCACGTCGCCGTAGGCGGTAAACAGCACCACGGTGGCTTTGGGATTGATGTCCAGAATACGGTCCAGCCATTCAAATCCTTCTTTGCCGCTGCTGAGGTCGCGGGTGAAATTCATGTCGAGCAGAATCACATCGTACTCGAAATTGCTTACCAGGTAGGGGATCTTCTGCGGGTTCTTTTCGAAGTCCACCTGGGCGAAATGCCTTTTTAACAACAGGCGTGCTGCTCTTAATACATCCACATCATCATCAACGATCAGGATTTTTCCTTGCTGTGTACTCATCGGTATTTTGTTTCCTTGGTTAGCAAATACTGCAAATCATATTCCGTTCCGGCGGGTTATGCCGGAAAGCCGGGGTGGTTGAACGGCCCAAAACGGCCCCGGAAGCAATATTAAACAAAGATTTTTTTGATTCGGGGGTTATTTTGAGGCGGGGCGGGAGGGCTGTTTTGTGTCCGGAAACGGACACCGCCTGTCCGCTTTGGAACAGGCCGCCCATTGGGCGTTTCCGCCAAATGGGCCATGGTGCGTAATCTGGCTCTTTGGCATGGCTTGGCACATGGATTGGGTATTTGTCCGCAGCAATTACAATCATGGATAGACAACTCAAAAAGAAATACTGGAACAAACAACGCATTTTTCTCGTTGGCGGAGGTGGCGTGCTGGTACTGCTCGTTTTATGGAGCTTCATTTTTGCCGACAAAAGAAGCAAGCTGAATGTTGAAAAAGACAAGATCACGATCTCTACCGTAACGCAGGGGTCGTTCGACGAATATATCGTGGTGACGGCAGTGGTGCATCCGCTCAAAACCATCCGCCTCGACGCCATCGAGGGCGGGTATGTGGCCCGCAAGTTCCTCGAAGGGGGCAGCATGGTAAAACAGGGCGATTCCATCCTCCGCCTCGAAAACCAGCGGCTGATGATGGAGTTTGTAAACAGGGAAACGGAAATGTACCGCCTGCTGAACGAATTGCAGAACACCCGCCTGCGTTTGCGCCAGGACCGTTTTGCCCTCGAAAAGACGCTCAGCGACCTCGATTACCAGGTAGACCAGGCCAAAGACCTGTTCGACCGGAACCACAAACTGTTCAAAGACAAGGTGATCGCCGAGCAGGAGTATCTGAGATCCAAGCGTGATTATGAAAAACTGACGCGCCAGCGAGAAATCGAAGTGAAATCGCAGGCTTACCAGATCGACAACTCTCAAACGCAGATCTCCCAGCTGGAAGGGACCATTGCCAGAACGCAGCGGAACCTGTCGCTGATGAAGGAGAACCTCAATAACCTGGTGGTGCGTGCCCCGGTAGACGGCCAGCTGTCGTCTATCAACGTGGAAGTGGGCACCAGCATTTCCGCCGGCCAGAACATCGGCCAGATCGACGATCTCAACGGTTTCAAGATGCGCGCGGAAGTGGACGAACATTACATTTCACGTGTATTTGCCGGCCTGAAGGCCAATTTCGAGTTCAACGGCAAAAACAACGACATGGTGATATCCAAAGTATATCCCGAAGTGAAAAACGGGCGGTTTGAAGTAGATATGAATTTTTCTTCCGGAGCACCTGAAGGGATCCGTCGCGGCCAATCCTCTCCTATCCGCCTCGAATTAGGGAAGTCGTCTTCAGCTCTCTTACTGCCGGTGGGCGGGTTCTTTTCAGATACCGGGGGAAACTGGGTGTACGTAGTGGAAAAAGGCGGAAAGCGTGCGGTGAAGCGCAACATTTCGCTGGGCCGCAAAAACCCGGTATATTTCGAAGTGCTCGAAGGGCTGAACCCCGGCGAGCAGGTGATCACATCGCCCTATGAGAATTTCGGCAACAAGGAAGTGCTGGAGTTTTAACCTTAACCAATCCAATCACAAACAAACAACAACAATGATCAGAACAGTCAATTTACAGAAGCTCTTTACGACCGAAGAAGTGGAAACTACGGCGCTGAACGGTATTTATATGGAAGTGCAGGACGGCGAGTTTGTAGCCATCATGGGTCCCTCCGGTTGCGGTAAATCCACCCTGCTTAATATCCTGGGGTTGCTCGACAACCCGTCAGACGGCGAATATCATTTCTGGGGCCAGGAAGTGGCGCGCATGAGCGAACGTCAGCGTGCCCAGCTGCGGAAAGGCGCCATCGGGTTCGTGTTCCAGAGCTTTAACCTCATCGACGAGCTGACTGTTTTTGAAAATGTGGAGCTGCCGCTGCTGTACCTGAAAGTACCTGCCAGCGAAAGGAAAAAAAGGGTGGAGGAAGTGCTCGAAAGAATGAACATCATGCACCGCCGCAATCACTTCCCCCAGCAACTGTCTGGCGGCCAGCAGCAGCGTGTGGCCATCGCCCGCGCCGTAGTGGCCAAACCGAAACTGATCCTCGCGGACGAACCGACGGGTAACCTCGACTCCACTAACGGGGAAGAAGTGATGAAACTGCTGCAGGAGCTCAACGATGCCGGTACCACCCTGATCATGGTAACCCACTCCCCCTACGACGCCGGTTTCGCCCACCGCATCGTCAACCTCTTCGACGGTAAAGTCGTTACGGAAAACATCAAAGAACAATTTCACGTATAACCCGCTGCCCTATGTTTCATAACGTCAAAATTGCCTGGAGAACGCTCAGTAAACAAAAGTTGTATGCCGCCATCAACATCGGCGGCCTGGCTATTGGCCTAGCGGTGACCACCCTGCTGCTGATGTGGCGGCAGGATGAGTTGAGTTATGATGCATTTCATCCGGGGAAGGAAAATATATACGAAGTACACAGCACTTTCGAGTCAGGAGGCTCGATGGTGCACTGGATAAATACACAGGCAGCCGTGGCCGCCCATTCGCTGCGGTCTGTGCCGGGCGTGAAAGAAGCCGTGCGCGTGTCGTACAACCAGGACATGAGCCGGTTCCAGTACCGCGACCGGGTCTTTTTTGAAAAACAGACAGGGTATGTGGACGAGCGCTTTTTCTCCCTGTTCAACTTTCCGTTGCTGAAAGGAGATCGTAACAAACCCTTCAGGGACAATAACTCCGTAGTGGTATCTTCATCCATTGCAAAAAAATATTTCGAAGACGAGGAGCCGATCGGGAAAGTGATCACCATCGACGGCAAACACCAGTTTACCGTAACGGGGGTAATGGAAGACATGCCGTTAAACTCCAGCATCCGGTACGATATGCTGTTCCCCTTCGACCGCGTTGTCAAATCATATGCTCCCAATGGTTACTGGAAAACAGCGGACGAAGACTGGGGCAATTTCTATGTACGTACTTATCTGCAGCTGCAGCCGGAGACTAACCTGGACACGACAGCTGCGCGGCTGGGCAGGTTGTGGGTGACGCAAAGCCCCAACGAGGGTATCGAAAGACGGGGTTACCTGCTGCAGTCCCTGACCGACGTTCATTTTTACGAAGTGAACGGTAAAGAAGGGCTGATCAGGGTTATCCGCGTCTTTTTCCTGATAGCGATCGTTATCCTGCTTATTGCCTGCATCAATTACATTAACCTGTCCACCGCCAGGGCCAGCCAACGCGCGGTAGAGGTGGGCGTGCGCAAGGCCATCGGCGCCAACCGCGTGCAGCTCTTCCGGCAGTTCATCAGCGAATCGGTGCTGGTGTTTGGTATTGCCGTGGTGTTGGCAGTGGCGCTCCTGTATTTCCTGCTGCCGTTCTGCAACGACCTCACGGGTAAAAATATGACGTTGAGCCTGCTCGACGGCCGGATTCTCGGCATTCTGGGCTTCGGCATTTTATTCATGCTGCTGCTGGCCGGCGTATATCCGGCGCTGCTGCTGACTTCTTTCGATCCATTGAACGCACTGAAAGGAAAAATCACCGCTGCCGGCCGGTCAGGTTTCTTCCGCAAAGGACTGGTGGTGACGCAGTTTGTTATTTCCGTGGTATTGATCGGCAGCACACTGGTGATCGGTTTGCAGCTGCGCTATATTCACAATAAGCCGCTCGGGTTCGACAAAGAGAATGTATTTATCTTCCCCGTACGGAACATGCAGGAACATGCCGCCGCCGTTAAACAGCAGCTGGCAGCCATTCCCGGAGTAACTGCGGTAACCTACGGGCATACCAATATCATGAATGTGGGCAGCTCCACGAGCGATACGGATTGGGAGGGCAAGGCACCCGGCCAGAGCCTCAATGTGACCGTGATCGGGGCGGATGCCGACTTCGTTCCCTCCATGAAATTAACGATCAAAGAGGGCCGTGCTTTCCGGCCGGGCCCCGCGGATTCCGCGTCATACGTCCTCAACGAAGAAACAGTGAGGCTGACCGGCCTCAAAGATCCTGTCGGCAAGCGGTTCAGGCTGTATGATACCGAGGGTACCGTGATCGGTGTAGTGAAAGATTTTCACAGCGGCGATATGCATTATAAAATCAGGCCGCTGGTGATGTTTTACAAGCCGGAAGGATGGCAGCTCTATGTAAAAACGGATGGCCAGCGCACGGCCGCCGTGGTGGATTCCATCGGGAAGATCTGGAGCCGCTATAACCCGGATTATCCGTTTGAGCCGTCGTTCCTGGATATGAGCTATTCCGCCATGTACGCCGGCGAGGCCCGTACCGGTAAACTGTTCCTGACATTCGCCGGTGTGGCCGTGTTCCTGTCGTGCCTCGGGCTTTTCGGCCTGGCCACCTTCTCCATATCGCAGCGCACCAAAGAAATCGGCATCCGCAAGGTGCTGGGTGCTTCGGTGCCGAATATCATACAATTGATCTCGAAAGATTTTCTAAAGCTGGTGCTGATTGCCATCGTGATCGCTACGCCGATTGCCTGGTACGCCATGCAGCAGTGGTTGAGCAGTTTCGCTTACAGTATACCGGTGCCCGTGTGG